>JAJCYA010000001.1 GCA_029263095.1 Acidimicrobiia bacterium
GTTGGTGAATCCTGCCCTTTGGTGAGCCCGTACGTTGCGTTGTTCATCAGCACGTAGGTGAAAGCAGCATTGCGGCGGAATGCGTGGACCAGGTGCCCGGCGCCGATCGCGTAGCCGTCTCCGTCCCCGCCGGCGGCGATCACAGTGAGCGTCGGATCGGCGAGGGCGGTCCCGGTGGCCGTCGGCAGCACTCTGCCGTGCAGGGCGTGATAGCCATAGGCGCCCATGTTGTTCTGGATCGTTCCCGAACAACCAATCCCCGCCAGCACGATCGTCTCCGCCGGCGTGATCTCCAACTCCCGCAACGCTGCGGTCATCGCACCCTGTACTCCGAAGTGGCCGCATCCTGCACACCAGATCGGGGGCTTCGGATCATATGTGGCCGTCATGTGGTCACCTCCGCGGTGACTCGGTCGACGATCTCCCCCGGGCTGAACACCAGTCCGTCGGAACGGCGTACGCCGAGCATCCGGTCCAAAGGCACACCCGCCGCCGCCAGGATCTCCATGAGCTGGCCATCGTGGTTGTGCTCCACCACGAAGGTCATCCGGTGAGACGAGACGAATTCAACGGTTTCGTCCAGCACGGGGAACAGCGTGCGAGGTTGCAGTCCTGCCACCGCGATCCCGTGCTCCTCGAGCCGCTCGGTCGCCTCCATCATCGGGGCTACCTCGAGTCCGACACCCAGAATCCCGAATTCGGCGGACTCGCTCCCCCAGGTCCGTCCGGGCGGCAGGTCGCCAACAGCCGCTCCAATCTTTCTCATCCGCTTGTCAACCTGGCTGCGGCGGTTCTCGGGGTTGGTTTCCACCTGACCCCACTCGTTGTGCTCGTTGCCTGTAACGAGACTCTCGCCGCCCGGCGTCCCGGGAAGCGCCCACGGCGACACCCCGTCATCTGTCACCAGGTAGCGCCGATACTCACCGAGTCGCGCGACGTCCTCCGACGCGAGTCGCCTTCCACTTTCGACGCCAACCTCCAAATCAAACGGTGCAACGGTCGTCGCGTGCTGGGCAACAGCCTGGTCTATCGCGATGTAGACGGGGCATTGGAGCCGGCTGGCGAGATTGGTGGCCTCGACCGCGAGACGAAAGCAGTCGACCGGGTCACCCGGCGTCAGCACGATCCGGGGAAAGTCTCCATTACCGCCATGCACGAGCATGCCGAGATCACTCTGCTCGGGCTTCGTCGGCATCCCGGTGGAAGGTCCGGCCCGTTGGCAGTCGACGATCACGAGCGGCACCTCCGCAGACCCGGCGTGGGACACCCCCTCCTGCATGAGAGAGATCCCCGGACCCGACGTCGCCGTCATGGCGCGGGTCCCGGTGAGGGCTGCTCCGATCGCCATATTGACCGCCGACAACTCATCTTCGGCTTGCACCACCACCCCACCAAAACGCGCCAGATGCCGTTCGAGGAATTCGAGGATCTCAGTGGCTGGTGTTATCGGATATCCGGTAAAGAATCGACCGCCTGCGGCCATGAAGCCCAGGGCAAGCGCGTGATTGCCGGTGATGTTCAGATGCGAGTCGGCGTCGACGCTCCCCAGCTGCCACGGCGATGCTCCCTCGGACATGCCGTGTTCGTCGGCGAACCCGAAGCCATTTCGCAAGGCCGCCACATTGGCCTCACCCAATTGGACGGGAAGGCGGGAGAACCTCTCTTTCAGAGTCGCAGTCGCCTCGTCGTCGGTGACCCCCAAGACTCTCGTCAGCACTCCGAACGACAGGCTGTTCTTGTAGAGATCGCGCCGCAGATCGCGGATTGCCAGGCGCGCGAACGGCACCTCCAGCACCCGTACCCCGGTACCCAAGCACTCGGAAGGGACGGGTCCGGCCGACGCATCGAAGATAACGATGCCATCTTCCGACACGCTGGGACCGATCTTTTCTACGGCCTCCTGATCAAAGGCGACGAGCAAGTCAATGGTGTCGTTCAGACCGCCTCTTTGGCGGTGAGAACCACGCAGTATCGCCGCAGCATGGCCACCCTTGATCCGTGACGCCACATTGCGAGCGGCGTACATGTGGAAGCCCCGCCCGGCAAGGATCCGGCTCAGGAGGGAGATGACCGTCAGTGAGCCGTCGCCTCCCTGGCCAGAGACTGCCACGGTGAGATCGGACAGTTCCCGGGTGGCGATCGACGTCATGCGCCCTCCTCTGACTCGGCAGGCGGCGCCCCAGGTCCCGTCGTGTAGTACGTCTTGGGATCCAGATGGCCCTGTTCGGTGCGCTCCGCCAGCGTTGGCATCTGTGCCGGAAGCGGACGGTTGATCTTCTTGTTCACCGACAGCTTGTCGAGCAGGAACATCCCGCGCGGTTCGTCGGTGAGGGGGCGTTCCACTATGACCCCCGCCGCCAGTGCCGCCTGATAGGCCTCGTGACCTCGCTCGGTTCTAACGAGAACAAAAGTCCAGTCGTCGAGGCCAATTCCTCCGAACGCAATATCGGAGTTCTCGGCTCCGTAGTCGAGGCAGTACAGGCAGGCGGGGCGAGCAAAGTCTCGGTACTTCTTGAGAGAGGCCGTCTTGATTTCGCCGTCGTCGAGGCGCACCACCACCTTGCCCTTGATATTGATGTTGTCGATCCGGCTGCGAGGTTCACCGATCATCTCCCCAAGCTTGTCGAGGCTCTCATGCGTAAACGCCTCAGAGCAGAACAGGCCCATCACCAGCGCCACATTGGACCTGTACCAGTTGGCCATCTCCAAACGAATGCTGGAGTGCTGCTGGAGACGCATCCCGTCCACCTGGCAGGGGACGCCAACGACGGCGATCGGCGTCACATCACGCTTCATGGCCTCCTGTAGAGCCACCGTGTTGGGCGAGTAGGTATAGCGAGACGAGGCACAAGCCAAAACCGAGCCACGATCGGTGGCAAGACGGTGGGTTCCTATCTGATTGTCCTCAGGCAAGACGTCGCCAAGTACGGCGCCGGCCAACTCACCTGTCTCGAGGGCGTGGATGAGCATGGCCGAGACCACTCCCCCGTCTTGGCCCCGCGCCAGAATCTCCGAGTCGGTTGCCCGGGCATACGCGCCGTATGCATAAGGCCCGAAGCCTTCATCAGTCACAGGCTCACGGAATCCGAGGAGGGAATCGAAATCCCGATCGGGAGGTCGAAGCACCGGACATACGTCGGCGCACAGCACGCAATAGACACAAGCATCGGTACGCGTGTCGATCGGCTGCTCATCGACATAGTCGAAGACGTCCACCGGACATACGGTGAGACAGGAGGCACATCCAATGCACTTGCCTGCCGTGACCACCTCGTCCATGAGGAAGTCGACTGCCCGGAAGCCGCCACGATTGAGCTCGGTGCGCCATGCAAACGCCCACTCGTGCGGGTCGGCACCCCCACCCTTGAGCTCGCCATAGCGTTTCGATACGCGTTGGACCGTGGCATCGCGTGGTATCACTGTTCTCCCAGCATCGACGGTGTCTTCCCTCGCACGGACCGCTCGGTCACATCTCTAGAACGATTTGGCGTCCATCGGTCACTTCATAGGTCCCGCAAGGAGCGTCGGCCACATATAGGCACACAGTGGCGGGATGCTCGGGGTGCCGATCGCTGAACTGAGCGCACCCGTCGCCATCGGTCACCACGCTGCTCCAGGTCGTCGATGCCGCCGGATACGCAAAACGTGCTCCGACTTCGACCCCGGGAACCGGGATTACCTCCCCATCGATCACCTGTACCTCGAATACGAGCGACGTATCGACCACTATCCCCTCTCCTTGCAGCGATCGGGACGATCCCATTGAAGTACGGCAGGGCCCGATCCCGAAACCGCCGAAGGTCCCGAATGGTCTGGTCCATCCAGTGTTGCAAACCCCTCCTCAATATGCTGGACATCGAAACAGCACCAAGGAGCCACGATGACCGGCAGCACCCCCTCGTACCTCTCCGGGTTCGGCAACGAGCACGCATCCGAGGCCGTCGCCGGCGCCCTCCCCATTGGGCAAAACAACCCTCAGAAGCCGCCACTCGGCCTCTACGCGGAGCAGCTGAGCGGTACCGCCTTCACAGCTCCCAAGACCGAGAATCGCCGCACCTGGATGTACCGGATCCGCCCATCTGTGCTCCACGTCCACGACCTGGGCGAGGTCGATAACGGACTGATCCGCACAGCACCCATCCGCGAATCCGATCCGCCGATCGGGCAGCTGCGCTGGGACGCAGTTCCCATGCCCAACGAGTCTCTCACCTGGCTCGAGGGCCTCCGCACCATCGGGACCAACGGAGACGTCCACAGCCAGTACGGAATGGCGGCCCACATATACGTCGCAACAGAATCCATGACCGATACGTACTGCTACAACGCCGACGGGGAGTTCCTCATCCTCCCTCAAACCGGGCGGCTTCGCGTCATCACCGAATGCGGCGTGCTGGAAGTCGAACCAGCCGAAATGTGCACCATTCCGCGCGGCATGAAGTTCCGCATCGAACTGCTCGACGGACCCAGCCGCGGCTACGTCTGCGAGAACTACGGGGCCTACTTCGAGCTACCAGAACGGGGACCGATTGGGGCCAACGGAATGGCCAACGCTCGCGACTTCTTGGCTCCGACTGCAGCGTACGAAGACACCGACACCGCCTGCACACTGTTTGTAAAGTTCGATGGTCGCTTGTTCGCTTCCAATCTCGAGGCGTCACCGCTCGACGTGGTCGCGTGGCACGGGAATCACGTGCCCTACAAGTACGACCTCAGGCACTACAACACCATAGGTTCGATCTCGTTCGATCACCCCGACCCCTCGATCTTTACGGTCATGACCTCGAAGTCGGACAGGCCTGGTACCGCAAACATCGATTTCGTGATCTTCCCCGACAGATGGCTCGTAGCCGAACACACCTTCCGTCCGCCCTACTACCACAACAACATCATGAGCGAATTCATGGGTCTCATCTACGGAATCTACGATGCCAAGCCTGACGGCTTCAACGCCGGTGGCATGAGTCTCCACAGTTCCTATTGGCCGCACGGACCCGACAACGAGGCATGGGAAGCTGCCACAGACAGCACCCTCGCTCCCGAGAAGCTCGTCGGGACACTCGCTTTCATGTTCGAAACCAGGTACCCACTGATCCCCACCCAATACGCATCGACACTGCCCGCATTACAGGAGGATTACCAAGAAGTGTGGGCGAACCTGCGCCGAGGGTTCACGCCTGAGATCAGTTGAGGGCGCCAAGTTCAAAGAGTGGGTCCTCGACAGGGTGGATCCCGTCCACAGTGAGGGCCCCAGGGTCGGCTCCCGCCGCCAAGGGAAGCCAGATGACGAACGACGAACCGACCGCCGGAAGTGATGAAAGAGTCACCGTGCCCCCACCCGCTTCGGCGACCTGACGGACGATCGACAGTCCGAGGCCGGCGCGTTGCTCACCATGAAGCCGACTGCGGTCCCGACCCCAATCCCGCTGAAAGACGAAACGATGGTCTGATTCGAGGATTCCCGGCCCTTCGTCGCGAATACCCACCCACGCCCATCCGTTCACGGCGCCGGCCCCACATGTCACCGTCGAGCCCTCCGGAGCAAGTCGCACGGCATTCCCTGCAAGATTGCCGATCGCTGATCGCAGAGCTTCACGATCGGCGCGGACCTTGGGACCGCCATCGCCGAGCTGACCAAACTCGAGATGCCTCTTCTCCGCGGGAACTGCGAGTTCAGTGAGTGCCTCCCGGGCCAGTGCACCGAGATCAACCGGGGTGGCGCCGCCCTCCGGCAGCTCACGCCGGGCAAATCGCATCAGTCCGTCCACCGTGAGCGAAGTGCGATCGAGCGAACGTCGCAATACCTCTGCGGTGGCCCGGAAGCTGTCCGTCGATGCGTCCTCGTCACCCAGAACTATGTCGAGGTTCATTGACATGGTCGCGAGCGGGTTGCGGAGTTCATGCGACACGTCCTGAATAAACCGCCGCTGCTCGTCCACGCCGTCCTCGACACGATCGAGCATCGCATCAAAGTTGTCGGCGAGATGCTTGAGCTCGTCGTTGGGTCCGACCATCCGGATACGCCGCGAGAGGTCAGACGCCTGGATCTCCTCCGCCGCCAGCACGATCTCGTCCACCGGACGCAGCACTCTTCCCGCGATGTACCAGCCCGCTACGAGGCTGGCCGGAAGCAGGACCCCGAGCGTGATGAGGGATAGCTTGCGCAGCTGTGACAACGCCTCGGCGTTCGCCAACTGCTCGACCGTCTCCAGAGATACCGAGTCAAGCCACACTGCTGCTCCGGGTTCCGACGAGACCCGGCGAATCTGGAGATCGGCAGTAACAGCATCTGCGTCGAGCGACCGCGAAATGGTGAAGTTGATCGCTCCGACCACCAGCGCACCCAATCCGAACACCACAACCGTGTAGAGAACGGCCATCCGGACCCGGATCGATCGAAAGAACGACTGTCGCCGCCCGTCCATCAGGCGACCAACCGATACCCGCTACCGACCACCGTTTCGATCATCTGCGGCTGACCGGCTTCGGCCAACTTCTTCCTGAGTTTCGAGATCGTCACCCTCACCGTGTTGGTAAACGGATCGATGTTCTCGTCCCACACATGGTCCAGGAGGCGCTCGGCGGCCAATACCTCACCCGGGTGCAGCATGAAATAGCGAAGCAACGCAAACTCGCGAGCTGTGAGGTCGATCATTTCCCCGGCGGCCACCACTTCTTTGCGGCGCGGGTCCAAGCTCAACGGCCCCACTTCGACCAGCGCCCCGGTGTGATTCGAGCGACGCCTGCTGAGAGCACGCAACCGAGCAAGCAACTCTGCCAGGTCAAACGGCTTGACCAGGTAGTCGTCCGCGCCGTCGTCGAGTCCGGCCACGCGATCGGCAAGAGAATCGCGTGCAGTCAACATAAGCACGCGCGGGACATCGGAATCATCCACGCGAAGGGTATCTGCCTGAATGCGACGACATACCTCACGCCCGTCGATGTCGGGAAGGTTCAGATCGAGGCAAACGATGTCGTACGGGGCACCGCTCAGCTTGTCAAGCGCCTCTCCCCCGGTGAAAGCAACGTCTACCGCATAACCATCGCGCCGGATCCCCTCGGCGAGGGCTCGCGCCAGGTCGCGTTCGTCTTCGACAACGAGAACTCTCATATCGTCTCCCTTTCGGGCGGGACGCTAAGGAAACAAGGCTAAACGGGACGTAACCGAAATGGGACATCGGTCGCCGCCTCGGTCCGAATCCGGTCCCTCCGAGCCTGTGGTCGACAGGCAATCCTCTGCGCGAGAAGGGGCCCGCCGAAGCGGGCCCCTTCTTCTTCACACGTTGAAGTGTGTATCGGATTCGACCTCAGAGGTCGACCCGGTACCACTGCTCCATGTTCCATGTGTGACCTGCCTGAGACGGGTTGTGCTTGTAGCCAGCCAACTCGTCGGCCCAGACGGCTCCCGGGTCGAGACGCTGATACAGCGGAATGATCACAACCTGATCGGCCAGGATCTCCTCAGCCTCATTGACCAGAAGCGTGAGCTCAGCCACATCCACGGTTGCATTCATCATGTCACGCAGCTGGGCAAACCGGGCCGTATTCTCATCGATGAGTGACGACGGTCCCTGGTTGAATCCATCAGGATCCTCACCTGTGACCTCGGGGGTACCCCAGTGGTAGAAGTTGCCTCCACCCGGGGGCGGAGCCTCGGGGTCGAACAGGTCATGAGCCGAGACCAAACCGGCATAGCCGGGAGTCCCCAGCCAGGCCCACTCACCGAGATCCCAGTTACCAAAGTCGAGGGTCTCGCCGAAGAACAGCGAGGAATCCTCGAGCGCTATCTCGTAGCCGAGCCCGGCATCAGCGAACATCTCGATGAACAGCTGCGACAGTGTCACGCGAGCATCGTTGTTCGACGTTGTCGAGAAGACCGCTGTCGGTGGGTTGGTGTCGCAGTCGGTGTCGTCGCGGGCGCACAAGTCGGCCACGTAGCCAGCGGCTATCGCCGGGTCGTACTCGTACCGATCCCACGCATCCAACGACAGCGTCGGGCTGTACGCGGTCACGTACGAACTCATCGGCTCGACCTGGCCCTTGAGGATCTCGTCCACAATCTTGGTCTTGTCGATGGCGTGCACGACTGCGCGCCGGTACTCGAGGAACATGTTGTACGAGTCCGGGTTTTTGGCAGCCCGATGATCACCGAACTGGAAGTTCAAGTGCTCCCAAATCGGACCCGACAGGACCTCCACCGAGGCGCCTTCACCCTGAAGTGACTGAAGATCCTCGATCGTTTCAATGCTCGGCGGCGGATTGATTGCATCGACCTCACGTGCCTTGAAGGCATTGATCAGGGCTGCGGTCTCGGGAATGAACCGGAAGATGATGGAATCGAGGTAAGGCAGCTGCTGCCCGGTCTCGGCATCGGTCTTCCAGTAGTTCGCGTTACGCGTCAGGCGAATGAACTCGCCCTTCTGCCACTGATCGAATTCGAACGGACCAGCCGACACCCACATGGTGTCGTTCCAGTCGTTGACGAAGTCCGAACCTTCCACATCGTGCTTCGGAATCAGCACGCCGAAGATCAGCTCAGCCTGGAGCGTTGGCGTTGCCAGAGTGAACTCAAAGGTCTTGGCGCCAACCACGATCGACGCCGGATCAATGTCTTCGTAGACGGTCCTGAGAATCGGCAGATCGGGATTCATGATGATGTTGTAGGTGTACTCGAAGTCATCCCCAGAAATGGGGGTGCCATCGGCCCACACGGCCTCGTCAAGAATCGTGTACCGAATGGTCTCGGTACCGTCTGCATTGATCGAAATACCGCCGTTGGTCACGGTCGGGAGCTCCGTCACGACTTCCGGGATCAGCTCGAGGGTGAACCCATCGATGTCCTGGACGCCGGTCCAATACCCATTACCCACCAAGCTCACAATCGAGTTGTCACCACCTGGCACAAACTGATTGAGGGTCGGCGGCTCCTGATCGTTGGCAACGATCGCCTCCCCACCGTAAGGCTTGCCTTCCGGAAGAGCAGGGGTCGTTGTTGGCGCTTGGGTGGTCGCCGTTGGCGTGGTCGTCGTGACCGTTGCCGCGGTCGTCGTCGTCTCCCCAAGCGTATCGCCACTGGAATCGTCGTCGCCGCACGCGGCCACGACAAGGGCAAACGCCAAAAGGAGCGCGAGCCCACCCATTCGAGTGAAGCGCTTCATCTAGTTATTCCTCTCATGAGAGCCGGGTCGGGGCCCTTTGATCCCGGGGCGCGTTCACGTCCCGCCTGGGCCCCGATCCGGCGATCTGCGACGCAAGCCGAGCCCGGTATATCGATATCGATCTCAAGGGGGCCCGTGTTGTGCCCGGCGGGATCGGCGCCGAATTGACCATCGCTCGTCCTTCCAAGGAGGGCCGCCGGATCGGCCACATTCAGGTCGACCCGACGGCTTGCGCTTTCGTTCTCCCTCGGCCGTGACCCGCGACTGGGCAGATCACGCCGCGAACTCGAGCGGAAGCACCTCCACCACGAGTTCAGAGTCGACGCTATGGGGTGATCCCTAACGGTCGGGTAACAGGTGACATCGTCGCAACAAACATCAATCTGAGTTCAACAAAACGGCTCAGGCAGGGACTGGGAGGATCGCTCCCTGTGGAACCTGCCGTCTGGTGCACGTCGTTTGGAGTAGCCCCAGCTCGTCAACCGCCACAGACGTGTTGTCGCAACCGCCATCTGAGCGGGACTGGTAGTTGACGCGAACAGATTGCGGGTCCACGTCTTCACCCGATGTGGTCACGGCCTTCAGGTCCGACCATCTCACAGTGCTCGTCGGTTGCTCGCAACGGGCAAACACCTCCGACCAGGTCATCGGGGCAATCAGGCCATTCCCCGGGCTATACAGATCCCGGACCACGACTTCTGTCTCCGATTCGAGGTCTGTAACGGTCCCCCGCCAAGCGACCAGCCCATCAGGGGCTCCTTCGCCCTGGGCGATCGCGAGGCGGTAGCGATGCCCCGGCTTCCAGGCGAAGTCACGGGTGTTGGGATCGTCGCGAACACTCGGCAGCGTCGACGCCGAACCCGACAGCAAGGAGCGTTGGGCTGAAGAAGGACCGTATCCACCCCAGTTGGCGGCGGTGGACCCCGGATGGCGATGGTTCCATTGCAGACCGATGTGGCCCGCTCCAACTACCCGACGGTGGTCGACGAACGAGACCTGGAGAGCCCAGAAGTAGAGGCGCCGATTGGCGGGCGGTTCGAGGACCTCGAGCGTCGCCGCCACCGACCTGAGAGGCACCTCGGGCAGAGCCCAAACGAGATGAAAGGACGAGGCACCATTCGGTGAATGCGGCTCACCCGAAGTCCTCTCGCGGGTAGCCAGCAGTGTGCGGACGCGTCGTAGCAGGCTGCTCATAACACCCGATCCTGACCGAGCATCACGGCCAAACGAGAGGAGGGTCGGCGCAGTACCGCGAGGTGCTATCCCAATGACCAAACGGCTGAGGCCCATCGTCCCAGGGGCCATCCCACGACAGGTTGCCGATGAGAGTCTCGCGTGACTCCCAAATGAGCAGAGCAGCAACCTCGATGTTGTGAGCCGCGTTGTACGGGGTCGCGTCGGCCGGGAACACACCTCCCGACTCACTGTGATTGCGTACGCGCGCCACCCGATCCGGCCAGAAGGTCGGTCGGTGCTGGAAAAGGCCGGTAGTTCCCGAGGATGGATTCACTGCAAACGGCACTCCGCGACTCTCACACCACATGATCGTGAGCGCATCAGACACGTGGGACCCGAGGCATCCAGCCGGACCGCACTTCTCTTGGGTGAGTCCCCACCTCGCGAATATCGAAGTAACGAGTGGTCGCCACTGTTCGACACCGCCGCTGGGGTCGTACACGTACTCACCCGGATCGTCTCCGAAGGGGACGGTGGTCGTCGTCGAGGACTGCGCGATAGTGGTCGAGCTGGCGGCGGCTGCAATCTCCGCCTCTCGCCTCGCCGTCTCTGCGGCTAGGGCTGCCTTTCTGGCGGCTTCCTGCTCTGCCCACCGTTGCCGCGCTTCGCTCACCTTCTGACTGGCTTCATCCAGCGCTGCGGAGCGTGACGCCAAAACGAGTTCCAGCGCGACCACCCGACCTGCCAGATCCTCCAGATCGAGCACCGCCTGATCCTGAAGGCCTACGAGGTCCTCAATGAGCAAAGCGAACCGGTTGACGGCCTCACGATCACGATTGGCGATCGCTCCGAGATAGGCGAGTCGCGTAAAGAACAGACCTATCTCACCCACAGCGGAGAGCAGAACATCGGGTCGTCCGGCCACCATGTACATCCTGGTCAGCCGGTCCCTTACCGCCAACGCCTCGGCAGAAGCCGCGACATCCACGTCGACCTCCCGGGCTTCGAGAGTTGCCAACGCCAAAGTGATCTTGTCCCTGGTCGCTTCGGCATCCATAAGGCGCCGTCGAGCGTCATCCAGATCTTGAGCAGCCTTGGCAGCGTCAGCCTCGGCGGCGGTCACGTCATCGGCCGTCACGGTTTGGGCAAGCACGGCAGGGCCCATCGCCTCGATGAGCAGGGCGAGAACAACCACTGTTCCGTAGACGCGCCACCGCGCCCGATCCGTCTTCACCGTGGGGATGATATGGCGATCGCGAAATCCTGCATGCCAAACGAGGGAGGAACGGCTGGCGCCTCTCCCAGACGTACGGAACGGGTCCTCGATCAGGCCGTGAGCGACGAGCATCTCCGGCTCGTGGTTTCCAACTCAGAGGGAGCAGAAAGAGCCAGACGCCCCTTTGGGTCCCGCTCCGGCTCAGGGACGATAACTCTGGAGGTAGCAGATGCGCATCACCATGTTGTTGATGCTGTTGGCGCTGAGTGTGCTGTTCGCCGCCTGTTCCGATGCCGTGGTGGTGGACAGGACCGCAAACGGTGGCACGATCTCGGTGGCTGTCGGCGGCAGGTTCACGGTGGAACTCGAATCGAACCCCTCGACAGGCTTCACCTGGGTGGTTGTCGAGGCGGAGGGTCTCGCCCTCATCGAAGAGCATTGGACGGGCGACTCAGACCTCACCGGTTCGCCCGGGATCTCGACCTTCCTGTTCGAAGCCACGAGTGCTGGAACCAATGATCTCGAGATGGTGTACACCCAAGCTTGGACCGATGGGGACTCCTTGGATCGGTCCTTCTCGCTCACGGTCTCCGCGACCGATTCCGGCTGATTCCACACAGCGTCGGCCCCTCTCATCAAGGAAGGTCGCTTGCCGACGCCGTGGGCGAGAGTCGCTTGACCGGCCTCGGACGCCCGAGCGATCCCGGCTCTGGGTGAACTCCAGGGAACAGTCGCCACCCGGGGGCGGTTGACGGATCCAGCCGCCGCCAGGAGTATCAGTCCGTGTCAACGACAACCAGAGTCCTTCTGTTCGATGTAGGAGGCGTGCTCGCCACGAACGGCTGGGACCGCACGGCTCGACACCGGGCAGCCGACGAATTCGGTTTCGACTGGGAAGAGTTCCAGGAGCGTCACGACTTTGTGGCTCATGACTTTGAGACTGGCCGACTAGATCTGCCCGGATACCTGGACAGGACTCTCTTCTACCGCGAGCGAGCGTTCCAGCAAGACGATGTAGCGGACTTCATGAAGCGACAAACCCAGCCGTTTGCAGACTCGCTCGCCATCGCCAACGATCTCGCCGCGTCGGGTCGGTATCTGCTGGCCACGCTCAACAATGAGTCCCGGGAACTCAATGAGCACCGCATTCGGACGCTGGGACTCGACGAGCACTTCTCCATGTTCCTCTCCTCGTGCTATCTCGGCGTCAGCAAACCGGAACCCGAGATCTATCGCATAGCGATCGACATCACTCAGCACGCACCAGATGAATGCCTATTCATCGATGATCGCTCCCTCAACCTCGAGTGCGCCACCAGGGAGGGGATGCGGACGATTCAATTCACTGGTGCCACCGAACTCAGGGCCGACCTCGTCTCCCGAGGTGTGCTTGGCGGATAGAGATCTACGGTCGGCGTCGCTGTGCTAGCCCGACGATGGCAACACCCGCCAGAATCACCGGGAGACCGATGAATGCCCACCCACCGACTATCTCGTCACCAAGCGTGATCCCGAGCACGATCGCAACCACAGGATTGACATAGGCGTACGAGGTCGCCACCGCCGGTCGGGTGTGGGTCAGCAGATACTGATACGCCGTGTACGTCACGATCGACCCGGCGGTGATCAGGTAGGCAAGAGCAAGCCAGGCGCCCAATGGGGGAGAAGATTCGATCCACTCCCCGCGGCCCAAGCCCGCTACCAGGAGGAGCACTCCCCCTGCGACCATCTGGGCCGCACTTCCAATTGTGCCCTTTGGTAGATCGAGTCGACCGGAGACGACGGAACCCAACGCCCACGAAATGGGGGCAATGACTATCAGCACCGTACCCAATGCAGATGCCTGGAAGTCGCCCTCCTGACTGAGCAAGGCGACACCCGAAAACCCGATCACCAACCCGAGCCACTCGATCCGATTGGGCCACAACCCGAGGAGCCCCGACCACAGGGCGGCCCACAGAGGCATCACCGCTACGCCGGCCGCAACAAGACCCGATCCGACTCCCGCATCCTCGGCGATCGTGACCAAACCGACACCACCGATGAACATGAGACCGCCGATGATCCCCGAGTTGATCCACTGACGGCGCGTCGGCGCTGGTGAATCCTTCGAATGCGCCCACCAGTAGAGCGCGCCACCGGCCACCGTCAGTCGAATGCCGTTCAGCAAGAAGGGCGGAAAGCCCTCCAACCCGAACCGCAGCCCCAGATATGTCGACCCCCACACCACATAGACCAGGAACAGTGCGACGGCGACAGTGAACCGCTGCCGCGGTGGTGAGCGCGTGGTCATCGTGATTCAGAACCCCGGTGCGAGGCGATCGGTTGCGGCGCCACCAGCCCTATCTGATCCACGCGAACTCGTCTCCCGCACCCACACGAAGCCAACGGCATCAGCGGGCGGTGAGTCCTGACAGCGCCATCTCCGCGACCACGATGTCCTCGACCGCCACACCGGTGAGATCTGCAACGGTGATGTCGTCCGGGCTGGTGCGTCCGATCGCAGACCCGACGACGAGTTCGCCGAGCTCGACGACCGCCTCCGGAGCCAGACCGGCGGCCACCGCGTGGACGCACTCCCCGTGATGCAAAGCCTGAGATCTACTGTCGGCGGCAACAACAGTTGCCTCGAGTAGCAACTCCGGGCTCAGCTCCTGCTTGCCGATGTTGTCTGAACCGAGTGCAGTTACGTGCGTACCCTGGCGTACCCGGGTGAGAATCGGACCCGTTGCAGGCGTCGCTGTGACGATCAGGCCGCAGTTGTCCACGATCCGATCGATATCGGTGGTCACCGCCACGTGGAAGCCCTCGGCTGCCATATCACGCCGGTAGGTATCAAGACGCTCGTCTGAACGGCTCCACGCCAGTACCTTCTCGAACCTCACGCCGTAGCCCAACATCCGCAACTGGAACCGACCCTGAACTCCGGCCCCCACGATTCCAACCGTCTCCACTTCAGCCGGAGCGAGCAGACGGGCCGCCACGGCTCCCGCGGCACCAGTTCTGAGTTCGGTGAGATAGCCGCGGTCCATGAGCACAGCCTCAAGGGTCCCCGTCTCCCTGTCGTAGACGAGCATGATCCCGTCGTTGGTCGGAAGCTCGCGGCCAGGGTTCTCGTAGAAGCCGGAGGCGATCTTTACGACGTAGGTGGCGCCGCCATGGACATACCCGTACTTGATATGAACGTCACCGGGAGGATTCTCGAAGTGGAGCAGGCCCACCGGTGGAACCGTGACGGCGCCCGTCGAGTAGGCGGCGAGCGCCTCAGCCACTGCATCGACCAATGCCTCTGGATCGATGGCCGACTCGATCTCGGAAGCATGGAAGATGCGCGTCATTGCGACAGCACCGAGTCGAGCGTATCTGGGCCGACGTTCCCACCACTCAAGATGACGGCGGCAGAGCCAATTGGAGTCACCTTCCCAGAGAGAATGGCGGCCACCCCTACCGCACCGCCACCTTCGACCGTGAGCCCTTCCTCCCTATAGAGAAACGCCATTGCGCGAGCGATCTCATCCTCGCCAACGAGGCACGTCGCGTCGAGCAACGTGCTGCACAGGAATACCGAGTGGTGGTTCTCCGGTCCCAGTCCACCCGCCAGAGCGTCTGCCAGCGTGTCCTCTTCGACGACATCGACCAGATGGCCGGCCTCGATCGTCCTGACCATCGCCGGCCCCCGGTCCTGGCTCACTCCGATCACCCGAATCGAGGAACTGATCTCCTTGACCGCGAGCGCGATCCCACCGGCCAAGCCGCCCCCAGACAACGGAACCACTACCTCTCGAAGGTCGGGGACCTGCTCCATGATCTCGAGACCGATCGTCCCCTGACCCGCGATCGCTCGCGGATCGTCGAACGGATGGACGAAGGTCATTCCATCCTCGGCAACGAGACGGCGTGCCGCTGCGTCGGCATCGTCCTGATCCGGTCCGGCCACGATCACGGTGGCACCTAGCCGCTCCATGGCATCGACCTTGATCGCAGGCACTCGACTGCTGATGCAGACCGTCGCAGCCAGGTCGAGTGACCGAGCAACATGGGCGACGGCCCGTCCGTGGTTCCCGCTCGAAACCGCTACGACGCCGGCGGCCCGTTCCTCGGCACTGAGTTGTAGGAGGGTGTTGGCAGCTCCACGGACCTTGAAGGACCCGGTCTCTTGCTCGCACTCGAGCTTGAGCCACACCGGAACCCGTGCCACCTCCGACAGCCACTGCGAACGACGCACCGGGGTGATTCGGGCGAGCCCGGCGATACGACCGGAGGCAGTACGCACATCGGAGGGTGTGGGATGAGAAGTCACCTCCAGAGCGTAGAACTCTTGGAATGGCACGAGGCTGGACTCTGCGCCAGAATCACCGACCGTGCAGCGCTCATCCGGCATCCTCCTCCATCCGACTTCGCTACCCGGGTCCCACCCGATCGGAGACATCGGACCGGTGGCGTACCGTTGGGTCGAGTGGCTGGCCAGCGCGGGAGTCACCTGGTGGCAGATGCTCCCGATCAACCCGCCCGGGTTCGCTGCCTCGCCATACCAAGCCTTCTCGGCCTTTGCAGGGAACACGCTTCTCATCTCGCCCGAGTTGCTGCTTGCCGATGGTCTCATCGAGGACATCCCTCTGCGCGATTCCACATCGGGTCCGGTCGATTTCGAACTGGCCCAGGCCTGGAAGAACCCGCTCCTGGCCGAGGCGGCCGACCGACTGCCGCACGATGATCGGATCCGCGAGTTCCGGGACCGGAACTCGTTCTGGCTCGACGACTATGCCCTCTTCTCCGCCCTCAAGGCGGCCCATGGCGGAGGCAGCTTGCTGGATTGGCCCGAGGATCTCCGGCGACGGTCGCCTACAGCCCTCGACGAGGCGCGAGAGCGATACTCCTCCTACATGGAGCGCGAGGTAGCTCTCCAGTTCATCTTCTTCGACCAATGGGCTCGGATGCGAGCGCATGCGGCCGAACACGGCATCCACCTCATGGGAGATGTCCCGATCTTCGTAGCAGCCGACAGTGCCGACTTCTGGACCAAGCCCGAACTCTTCGACGTGGACAGTCGTGGGAATCCCCGAGTGGTGGCAGGAGTACCGCCCGACTACTTCGCCGAGACCGGTCAGCTGTGGGGCAACCCTCTGTACGCATGGGAAGCCCACGAGCCTGACGGCTACTCGTGGTGGATCGCCAGGCTCCGAGGCCTCCTCGATCTCGTCGATATCGTTCGCATCGACCACTTCCGCGCCTTCGCCGACTACTGGGAGATTCCTGCCGACAGCCCCACCGCAGAACAGGGACGCTGGGTCCTCGGGCCCGACACCAAGTTCTTCGATGCGGCTCGAACAGAACTGGGTGAGCTTCCGCTCATCGCCGAAGACCTAGGTGAAGTGCACGACATCGTGCCTGAGTTGCGCGACGCCGTCGGATTGCCCGGTATGAAGATCGCTCAGTTCGCGTTCACGACCCCGCCGGATCCTCCGTCCGCTTGGCCCGCCCATACCATCGGGTATACAGGCACCCACGACAACGACACAACGCTTGGGTGGTGGTCCCAGGCCTCGGAGGTCGAGAAGGAGCGAGCGGCGATTCTCGAAGACATCAATCATGCGTCCGCCGCCGCCGATCTGCTCCGGGCCGTGTGGCGATCGGACTCGGTGATCGCAGTTGCTCCCATCCAGGACGTGCTGGGACTCGATACCGAGGCCCGGATGAACCTGCCGGGCACGGTCGGACCGCACAATTGGACGTGGCGGCTCGATGCCCTCCCCACGCCGGATCGAGCTGTTTGGTTGCAACGGCTCAACGTCGAGACTCAACGTTGAGGAACCACCGGCGCCCGAATCCGGCTGATGGGGAACTGCGCCACCCCCAGCAAGAGAGGCGACCGATGTCGCAGCGGTTTCCAATGCTGCACTCAGGCAATACGCTGGCCAGATGAATGGCGCTGTGACCGTCGCGATCGAAGTGCCTCTGGTCGGCGATGAGCGACGCAAGCATTGGGCCAAGGTGGTTTCCAATGTCGACGAGAACAAGGCCGACGGATGGGCGTACGAAGGGGAGTTCATCGCCGACGGTGGAATCCAAGACGTCAACGCCCCTGCAGTTCTGCTTGTTTACGGTGAGCGGGGCTCGCGATCCAACCCGACTCCTGAGGCTCGCGTCTACGTGATAAACACCGACGCGACGTTGAGTCTGCGCCAGACGGCAAGCGGCAGAGCCTGGGCGCGCACATTGCGCGACACAGTTGCCGACCTGGTCGCCAGCGACATCCCGCTCGCGCCGGCATCACGCGACTGGGACCCCCAGCTCATGGGTTACTCGACGGACGCCCTACAACATGAGCTGCGACGGCGCGAGACGAACTAGGCCCCGACCCGGTGCGCAAAACCAGCGATCGCAGGCTGCGAGCTTCCGGCTATCGGCCTAGAAGAGCCCGACGACCTCACCGTTGTCATCGATATCGACCTTCATGAAGGCCGGAGTAGCACCGAGGCCCGGCATGGTGCGCATCGTTCCCAGCACCGGGTAGATGAATCCGGCTCCGACAGATGCCCGTACCTCTCTAACCGGGAGCGTGTAACCAGAAGGAGCACCCTTGAGCTTGGGATCGTGACTTATGGACAGGTGGGTCTTGGCCATGCAGATGGGCAGATACCCGAACCCGGACTTCTCGAAGTCGGCAATCTGACGATTGGCCTGTGGTGAGTATTCGACCTCGGCCGCTCCATACACCTGAGTGGCGATCGTCTCGATCTTCTCCTTGATCGATCTCTCCAACGGATAGAGGAATGAGAAGTCGCTCGGCTCCTCGCACGCCGCGACCACCGCATCGGCAAGATCCGTTGCCCCTGCGCCGCCCTCGGCCCAATTCTTGGTCACCACCGCCTGCGAAGCGCCGGAGCCGAGGGCCTCTTCAATCACCAAGCTGACCTCGGCATCAGTGTCGGTGTGAAAGTGATTGACCGCTACAACGACCGGTACCCCGTAGCGCTTGGCGTTGGCGATATGAGCCTTGAGATTGCTGAGCCCCGCCCGCAGCAACGGCAGGTTCTCCTCGGTGTATGCGGCATCGAGCGGCCTCCCGGCCACGACCCTAGGTCCGCCACCGTGAGTCTTCAGCGCGCGAATCGTCGCCACCAAGACGACACAGTCCGGCTTCAAACCCGAGACCCGGCACTTGATGTCGAAGAACTTCTCCATCCCCATGTCGGCACCGAATCCGGATTCGGTCACCACGTAGTCACCGATTTGGAGCGCGACCCGATCGGCCAATATCGACGAGTTCCCATGGGCGATGTTGGCAAAGGGACCGGCATGAACGAAGGCAAGTTGGCCTTCAAGCGTCTGCATCAGAGTGGGGTGGAGCGAATCGCGCAATAGCACGGTCACCGCACCGGCTACACCCAGATCCTCGAGTGTGATCGGTTCCCCAGACTTGGAACTTCCAATAACGACCCGACCGCAACGCTGTCGCAGATTGCGTAGCGCAGAGGCGTAATCAGTGCCGTCGACTAGAGCGAGAATCGCCATCAGCTCGCTTGCCACCGAAATGTCGTAGCCGGTCTCGCGCGGCCGGCCATCGGCCGATCCACCAAGACCAATCACCACATTTCGCAACGCTCGATCGTTGACATCGACCACACGCCGCCAGCTGATCTTGTCGGGATCGATGGCCAAACGTCGCAGACCCAAGTCGGCGAGCCGATCATCGGTGAGGCGACCCTCGTGATACCAACGTGCATCTATGGCGGCAGCCACAAGGTTATGTGCCACCGAAATCGCGTGAATGTCACCTGTGAGGTGGAGATTGAACTCGTCCATGGGTACGACCTGGCTATAGCCGCCGCCGGCGGCACCGCCCTTGATCCCAAAGGTCGGACCCATGCTCGGCTGACGGATACTTGCGATCGCCTTGTGCCCCAACACTCCCAACCCCTGCACCAGCCCGACCGCCGTCGTTGTCTTCCCTTCGCCGAGCGGCGTGGGTGTGATCGCCGTCACGTCGACGTATCTGCCCTTCCCGTTGGCGGACAGACGGCGCAGCGCGTCGAGATGAACCTTCGCCTTGGTCGCACCAAAGGCGATGAGCTCCTCAGGCTCGAGTCCATACTCCCCCGCCACGTCGGCGATTGGTCGAACCGTGGCCTCACGGGCGATATCGAGGTCGCTCGGAATCGTCACATCGTCTCCTCTCGGGTTGCATCCGCCAGGACGACCGTGTTCGCCAGCAACCCGGCGATGGTCATGGGACCGATCCCGCCGGGTACAGGGGTTATTGCCGAAGCGATCTCGGCCACCTCGTCAAACCTCACATCGCCAACGAGACCGGAATCGGTCTTCGTCGTCCCCACATCGATGACTACGGCGCCAGGAGCGACGTGATCGCCGCCGATCAAACCGGGACTTCCGGTGGCGACAACCAGAATGTCGGCCGATCTGGCAACGTCAACCAAGTCCTCAGTAGCGGAGTGAGCGACCGTGACTGTGGCGTTGTGAGGCCGCTGGCTCAGCATGACTGACAGGGGGCGACCCACCAGCCCGGAGCGACCGATTATCACAACATGCTTTCCGGCGGTCCCGATCTCATAGTGGTCGAGCAGCCGAAGGATCCCGCTCGGAGTGGCGGGGCGCGGCGCCGGAAGACCCAACACCATTCGACCGAGGCTGACGGCATGAAGTCCATCGGCATCCTTGCTCGGGTCGATCCGCAAGATTGTGCGATCTGTATCCAGATGCCCGGGAAGCGGCAACTGGACGATGTAGCCGCTGACGGCCGGGTCGGTGTTGAGGTCGTCGATCGCGGCATCGACCTCGTCCTGTGAGACCTCTTCGTCCAGTCTGCGATCGATCGACACGATCCCCGCCTTGACCGCCGCCTTGTGCTTCATCCCGACGTAGACGCCGGACGCTGCGTCATTGCCGACCAGAAGGGTTGCCAGACCCACGCGGATGCCGTCGGCAGCCAGACCACCCACTCGTCCAGCAACCTCAGCGCGCAACAGCGCGGCTGGTTCTTTGCCAGTCAGGACCTTTGCAGTCATCGAACCTCCGACCCGCAAGATTAGGAGCCTGTCGAGCTCTCGCGGTGCAACCGAGGGCCGGTTAGCCTCGATGCTCTGAGTGGGAAGGAGGTGATTATGGGAAAGCGCTACCAACGATTGACCAGGCCACTGGTACGTGACGGCAACAGTCTGCGGGAAGCGACCTGGGACGAGGCTCTGGACCGGGCGGCGGCCGGGTTCGCAGCAAATACGGGCGAAGCGTTCGGAATGTTCAGTTGCTCCAAGGCGACCAACGAAACGAACTACGTCGCGCAGAAGTTTGCTCGAACCGTCCAGGCAAGCAACAACATCGACAGCTGCAACCGAACCTGACACGCTCCCTCAGTCGTCGGTCTGGCGACCGTGTTCGGAGCAGGCGGAGGAACCAGCAGCTACCAGGAAATCGAAGAGACCGACCTCATCCTCCTGTGGGGTTCGAATGCGCGCGCCGCCCACCCGATCTTCTTCCACCACCTCCTCAAGGGAGTGCATCGAGGAGCCCACATGTACGTCGTCGACCCGCGCCGCTCCGAGTCGGCACAGTGGGCCGATGTTTGGCTGGGAATCGATGTCGGATCCGACATCGCGCTGGCGAACACCGTGGCTGCGGAGATCATCCGGGCCGACCTCACCAACAAGGACTTCATCGCGCGAGCCACCAGTGGGTTCGAGGAGTTTGCGACACAGATGGAGCCCTGGACACTCGATCGTGGCGCTGCAATCACCGGAGTGCCGGCAGATGCGATCCGCCAGTTGGCGCACGCCTACGCGACGGCACCCTCCGCCCAGCTGTGCTGGACCCTCGGAATCACCGAGCACCACAACGGCACCGAGAACGTTCTGTCCCTCATCAACCTCTCACTGCTCACCGGCCACATCGGACGCTGGGGATCGGGACTGGTCCCGATCCGCGGACAGAACAACGTCCAGGGTGGTGGCGACATGGGAGCGCTTCCCAACAAGCTCCCCGGATTCAAGGACGTAGCCGACCCGGAACACCGCGCCCGCTTCGAGCGGGTGTACGGCACCAAGATCTCCGCCGAGCCGGGGCGCCACATCAGCCTCATGCTGGAAGCAATGGAAGAGGGATCGCTAAGAACTCTGTACGTCGTTGGGGAGAATCCGGTTCAGTCCGAAGCGGACGCGGCCCGCACCACTGCCCTGTTGAAGGGGCTCGACCACCTGGTCGTCCAAGATCTGTTCCTAACGGCCACGGCCGAACTCGCCGACGTCGTGCTCCCCGCGGCCGGCTGGGGTGAAGTCGAGGGCACATACACATCGAGTGAGCGCCGGGTGCAGCACGCCGACCGCGTTATCGACCCTCCTGGTGAAGCGCGAGACGACATTGCGATCATGACCGGTCTTGCTCGACGCCTGGGCCACAGCTGGCCCGACCAAAGCATTGAGGAGACGTGGGACGAACTGCGCTCCCTCTCTGCGCTCCACACCGGAATGAGCTACGAGCGCCTCCAAACGCTCGGAGGACTCCAGTGGCCGTGTCCCACGGTGGACCACCCAGGAACGCCATTCCTCCACGGACGGTTGTGGAGCGACGACGTCGGTACGCCCGCCCCATTCATGCCGGTCGAGTGGGTGCCTCCGGTGGATCAGCTCACAGACGAGTACCCGATCCGACTCACCACCGGAAGGAGAATGGACAGTTACAACACCGGAGTGCAGAGCGGGCGCTACTCCTCGCCGCAACGAATCCGAGGCGGAATCGATCTGGCTCCCGAGGACGCCCAGCAGATTGGTGTTTCCGAGACCGACACGATCCGGATTACCTCGCGCCGCGGGAGTATCGATGCACCGGTTCGCCTCGACCGTGGCCTGCGTCCGGGTCTCGCCTTCATGTCCATCCACTTCCCGGATGACGTCGATGTCAACCAATTGACCATCGATGCGTGGGATCCTCGAGCGGGCACCGCCGAGTTCAAAGCCACCGCGATCCGCATCGAGAGGATCTGATGGATCTTCGGCTCCTCACCGCAGCTCCTACCGACGCCGAACGGACCGCAGTGGACGACGTGCTCGGTCCTCCTACCTCCGGCTGGGACGGGGCCGCCTTCGATGAGGCGTCGGGACGTATCGCAGTTGGGGGGCACGCCACGAGGGCCCGCCGACACCTGCTGCTACCAGCGCTTCACGCTCTGCGCGATTCGCGCGGCTGGATCAGCGAAGGCGGACTCGGCTACATATGTGAGCGCCTCAGCATCCCTCCGGCCGAGGCGTACGGTGTGGCAACGTTCTACGCACTGCTCGACGTAGAGGAACGTGCCGCCCGTGTCGTCCATGTTTGCGATGACATCGTTTGTGCCCGGACAGCCGGAGAATCCAAGACAACCCTCGAAGCGGAAGGGGCTGTAGTCGTCCCCAGCCCGTGCCTGGGCGGATGCGCCAATCCTGTGGCAACACTCGAGGACGTCGCCGGCTCACCGCTCGCCAATAGATCTGAGACTCCGCCGGTGCCACAGGAGCGGGACGGTCTGCGACTGCTGCGAAGGATCGGGGTCATCGATCCCGAGAGCCTCACCGACTACGAGCAACACGGCGGATTCGTGGCTCTGAGGCGAGCCCGGGAGTTGGGTTCGAACGGTGTGTTGGACGAACTCGGCCAGGCCAACCTTCGAGGCCGAGGCGGTGCCGCCTTCCCCGTCGCAGCCAAGTGGCGGGGCACACGTGTGGCCGAGGGCACCGTGAAGCACGTGATCGCCAACGGCGATGAGTCGGAGCCCGGGACATTCAAAGACCGAGTTCTCATGGAAAGCGACCCTTTCGCGGTCGTCGAGGGACTCCTGATCGCCGCCGAGACCGTCGGCGCCACCAAGGGGTGGATATACGTTCGTGCCGAGTACCCGTTGGCCGTCCGGCGACTCGAGATTGCGATCGCCGCCATCGAAGCGGCCGGACTCAACGAAGGCTTCCACATAGAGCTTCGGGTCGGGGCAGGCGCCTACGTCTGCGGCGAGGAGACTGCGCTGTTCGCCAGCATCGAAGGACAACGAGGGGAACCTCGGCAGAAGCCACCGTTTCCGACGACCAACGGACTGTTCGGACAGCCGACTGCGATCAACAACATCGAGACCCTCGTCGCCGTGCTCGAAATCGTCGAGAGGGGTGGAGAGGCCTTCGCCGCCACCGGCACCGCTGGATCCTCGGGTCCCAAACTCTTCTCGGTCTCCGGCGACGTTCACCGCCCGGGGGTCTATGAACTGCCCTTTGGCACACCTCTAAGCGAACTGATCGACATCGCGGGTGGACCGGTCGATCGTATGGGAGCCGTGCTCTTGGGAGGTGCAGCAGGATCCTTCATTCCACCCGACGGCCTCGACATCGAGCTCTCGATAGAAGGAGCGGCTGGCGCCGGTGCGGCCCTGGGATCGGGTGCCGTGATGGTTTTCGACGCCACCACCGATTTCGGAGCAGTCGTACGTCGGATCGCCGCGTTCTTTCGTGATGAGTCGTGCGGGAAGTGTGTCCCGTGTCGGATCGGTACGGTGCGCCAGGAGGAAACCCTGATCCGGCTTTCGGAGGGAGACACAATTGGGTCGGTCTCCGACGAGTTGCGCCTCCTCTCAGATCTCGATGCTGTCATGACCGATGCATCGATATGCGGCCTCGGTAGAACGGCGGCATCCGCCGTTCGCTCGGCCATCGCTCTCGAACTCCCGGGAGTACTCGCATGACGGATATCTCGATCTCGATCGATGGCCAACCCGTCGCGGTGCCCACGGGAACCTCGATCCTCGACGCCTGCGGGACGCTCGACATCGAAACTCCGACCCTCTGCCACGCGGCGACGCTGGAACCGGCATATGCCTGTCGGGCGTGCGTTGTGGAGGTCGGCGAAGGCGCCCTGATCCCGGCCTGTGCGCGTCGGGTTCAGGAGGGCATGGAAATCGCCACAACATCTGAGCGAGTCACACAAAGCCGCCGCATGGTGTTCGAGCTACTCGGTTCGACAACAAATCTCGCTCGGGCCGACGCCGACATTCTGCGGTGGAGCGAGGAACTCGGCGCCGTCACCGACCGATTCGGCACACCGGCAGACGGAAACAAGCGCGGCGTACCCCGCCCCGGCCACCACTCGAACGCTCCGACCGGTTCGGCGGCGACCGTGCACGAGCCGGTCAAGATCGAGGACGACGTATACGTGCGCGACTACTCGGCGTGCATCCTCTGCTTCCGTTGCGTCGACGCTTGCGGCGAGCAGCACCAAGGCACGTTTGCCATCGCTACTGCGGGCCGTGGGTTCGACGCCCGAATCTCGACGGAGTTCGATGCTGCGCTCCCCGATTCGGCGTGTGTCTACTGCGGCAACTGCATAGCTGTGTGCCCCACCGGTGCACTGGTTGGCAAGATCCAATGGGATCTCCGCCAGGCCGACCGGTGGGACCCGTCCCGACAGGAGACCAAGCGATCGGTGTGTGGCTACTGCGGGGTCGGATGCAACCTGGACATCACCACCCAGGATGGGCGCATCGTCGAAGTCGCAAGTCCGGATGACCACGATGTCACGCTCGGCAATCTGTGCATCAAGGGACGATTCGGGTGGCAGTTCGTATACGCCGATGAGTAGGCCCGTAGTAGAGCGCCCGATTGTCCGCCGGCGCGGTGGCTCCGCCACCGACATAGACGACACGTTGGTGGTCGAAGAGCCAATGGAGATTCGACTCGACGACACCGCTATCGCCGTGGTCATGCGTACCCCCGGCAACGACGATGACCTCATTCGAGGATTCGCGCTGACCGAGGGCATCGCCCTCGATCCAGACGAGATGTCGACGATCGAGGACCTCGGCGAGGGCCGGTACCGAATCGTCTTCGGCGATGGCACCACGGTCGATCCAGAGAGGTTCCGTCGCAATCTCTATGCGACGTCGTCCTGCGGCGTGTGCGGGAAAGCATCAATCGATGCCGTCCGTATCGCAGCGCGCTCGGCAGACGCAGGTCCGATCATCTCGGCGTCGGTGATCTCGAGCCTGCCCGACTCACTCGCAAGCCGGCAGCCATTCTTCGATCTGACGGGAGGAATCCACGCAGCGGCTGCCTTTGCAGCCGACGGAACCCTCATCGCGGCTCGGGAGGATATCGGACGCCACAACGCGGTCGACAAGGTCGTCGGGGCGATCGCAGCCGACGGGTGGCCTGTCGCCCAGCCGATCCTGTTCGTCTCGGGACGGGTTTCCTTCGAGATCGTCCAGAAGGCGGCGGTCGCCGGTTTTCGCGTCGTCGCAGGTGTGTCAGCGGTGTCTTCACTCGCGGTCGAACTCGCAGAGGAACTCGAGATGACCGTCCTGGGGTTCGTGCGCGGTCGCGGCTTCAACGAGTACACCACGTCGAACCGCATCGCGCGGGCTGCCGAACCTCACTCCGAGCTCTAGGGCGCCCGCACGGCGAGTCCGGCAACGATCACCACCAACAGGCCAAGGCCGATCTGCTGGCTACCCAGCACCGGCGTGGACGCCGGCCGCCGGCGCACCATGACGGCACCGAACAGGCCAACGAATGCGATTCCGCCGACGGCTAGGGCCGGGATGTAATCCAATGACAGTCCGAGGGTTGCCACTCCGATCGCCGCCAATTGCCCGGCGTCACTGTGCCAAGTCCGATACGCCTGACCCTTGGCTCGCCGAAGCTGAACCCGGACGAACGTCACCGCCGCCACCGATCTGGCGGCAATCACCAACCACAGTCCCGCAGCGACCTCGGGGGTCGCGCCACCGCTGAGTGCGATCGCCGCGGCCATCGAACCAACGCCTATGGCACCAGCCAGTTCGGGCACCAGCCGACGACTCCTGCTCCGGGTGTCGTACCAGACTTCCAGTGCGAGCAACGGCGCTGCGACAGCCAACGGCCACCAGAAGGCGGCCTCGGCGGTGGCAATCGCGACTGAACCGGAGGCAAGGATCAGGGCTAGTTCGATACCGGCCACCAGCGCCGCCACCCGCGATCTCGACCGCCAGTGGTCACGCCTCCAATCGACTAGGGCGATCCTGCCGGGTGTCCTCGACATGAAGACCAGGAGAGCAGCCAGGCCGAGAGCGAACCCGGAAGCCGAAGGCGCCACCAGCAAGCCGAGGACCACCGGCTCCAAAGTGAGGCTCCAACCACCATGCTCGGTGGGCAGAGCAACCGATCGCAACGTGGAGTTCAACACAGAGAGTCACTTGTTCGGAATGCGGACTACTGGTTTACCACCTTCAGTGACGGTGCCCACCGCAGCGTGCACCTCAACGCGGCTCTGGCTCCGTGGCGCCGTGGTCTACCCGATGAAGTACATCCCAATCACAGCGTCTCCCAGATCGGGGTCCGTGGGCGACTGAGCCTCGGATGGAGCCACCCGATCGGTTTCGAGTGCCCGGCCGCCGGTCGCCCGGCTCAGCCGGCCGGCGTCGAGATCCAGCTGCTCCGACGTCTCGTTGCTCCCATTGTTGCCATCGACCATGCGGTGGCTCCTCTCCGAAACTCGTGTGCCGCGGTACCGACAACGCATCTCGCCGACCCTCCGATCCCGCTTTGTCACAGGACCGACACACTTCGGAGTCAAACGGTGTCGCTACGAGCCGCCGATGAGTTCGGCAACGAGCCCGGTCCAACCCGTCTGATGGGAAGCGCCGAGTCCCGTCCCGTCGTCTCCGTGGAAGTACTCGTGGAACAGCAATAGATCCCTCCACAGCGGTTGGGAGCCCAGCTCGAAGGCAGTCCCGAGATATGGGCGGACCCCGGTCTCGCCCGGAAGAAAGATCCGGGCAAGACGCCTCCGCAGATCGTTGGCCACGGCACCAAGCGACATCTCGACGCCCGATCCCGTCGGGTACTCGACGACGAAGTCGTCTCCGAGGTACGCGTCGAACTTCTCCAGGGCTTCGATGAGTAGGTAGTTGAGGGGGAACCACACCGGACCCCGCCAGTTCGAGTTTCCCCCGTACAGCGACGATGTGGATTCGGCGGGTTCGTACCCAATCTGGAAACCTCGGTCCTCGACCTCGATCTGGAACGGGTGCTCCTGGTGATACCGCGACAGCGAGCGGATGCCGTACGGCGACAGGAACTCGTCTTCGTCGAGGAGATAGCGGAGCACGGTGCGGAGCCGCTCCGGGGTGACGATGGCGGCGAGGTGACCATGGCCGTGACCGAGCTCATCGACTCGAGCCACATTCCCGCTGAGATGAGGACGTCGTTCGAGGAACCAGTGCAGTCGCTTGTTGAACTCGGGCATCGAATCCATCGTCTCCTGATCGATCACCGTCACCGCCAGCAATGGAATCAGCCCGACCATTGATCGCACTTTGAGCGGCTCTGTTCGTCCGTCGGGCAATCGGAGCACGTCGTAGAAGAATCCATCGTCGGAGTCCCACAGACAGTGATCGTCGGCGCTCATCGCAGTAGCGATCGACAGAAAGTGCTCAAAGAATTTGGTGGCGAGATCCTGATACACCGCGTCAGACCGCGACAGTTCGAGCGCGATCGCCAACATCTCGAGGGTGAAGGACGCCATCCAGGCGGTCCCATCGGACTGATCGATACGACCGCCGCCGGGAAGAGGAGCGCTGCGATCGAAGACGCTGATGTTGTCGAGGCCTAGGAACCCACCCTCGAAGACGTTGTTGCCGTCGACGTCTTTGCGATTAACCCACCATGTGAAGTTGAACAGCAGTTTGTGGAAGATCCGCTCTAAGAATTCCACATCCCCCACTCCCCGCGTCTCGGCGTCGATCTCGTAGACGCGACGAGCAGCCCAAGCGTGCACGGGAGGGTTTACGTCCCCGAATGCCCATTCGTAGGCTGGAAGCTGCCCGTTGGGGTGCATGTACCACTCCCTGGTGAGCAGCTCCAGCTGACGCTTCGCAAAGACCGGATCTATTCGAGCAAGCGGAAGGCAGTGGAACGCGGTGTCCCAGGCGGCGTACCAGGGGTATTCCCAAGTGTCGGGCATCGATAGGACGTCGAAGTTGTTCAGGTGCCGCCACTGATCGTTGCGTCCGACGCTACGGGACACAGCCCCTGGAGGACCATTCGGATCTCCATCCAACCATTGCTCCACGTCGTAGTAGTACAGCTGCTTGGTCCAGATCATCCCGGCAAACGCTGCCCGCTGAACTTGGCGCTCCACCGTGGGCAGATCGGGCGGATGGATCGACTCGTAGAAGCCGTCGGCCTCCATCCGCCGCGACTCCACCGTCTCACCGAAACCTCCGAACGGATCAGTCGCCGCGTTGGCCGTCAGGCGCAGCCGGATAGTCGTTTCGGCACCCGGAGCGAGTTCGAGACGGTAGGCCGCAGCTGCCTTGGTTCCGTTCTCCGCGGGGTTGACCGCATCGGTCTCACCATCGACAAGCAGCCGATGGAACCCGTCCTTGACGTACGGAGAATCGTTCGGCTCATCCCAGACACGCTGGCGGTTGGTGTCGTTCTCGGTGAACAGGAGACGGTCACACCCATCGGCGTACAGCTGATAGCGGCCTAGGGCCGGATGATCGACGTCGATGGTGGCAACTCCCGGGGAAGTACGGATTGCCTTCGTCATTACCGGTCGGCCCGGCACGTCCCCCATTGGACCGCTCGGGTAGCCCCAGCCCCATGTGTTGCGAAACCACAGTGTTGGGAGCATATGGCACACCGCCGGCTCCGGTCCCTGGTTGGTGACTTGGATCTGCACGAGAATGTCGTCGGGACCAGCTTTGGCGTAGATCACGCGAACATCGAAGAAGCGGTCCTCCTCGAACACCCCCGTGTCGACCAACTCAAACTCGGGATCGGCGGCTCCCCGATCCCTGCTCTCGTCAACCAGCCGATCGTATGGGAACTCGGATTGGGAGTATCTGTACAAGAAGTCGAGATAGCTGTGTGATGGCGTGGCGTCCAGGTGGAAGTAGGCCTCCTTGACATCCTCACCGTGGTTGCCTTCGGGCCCCGTCAGTCCAAATAGCCGTTCCTTGAGAATCGGGTCGCGCTCATTCCACAATGCGATTCCGAAGCACAGATACTGACTTCGGTCGCTGATTCCCGCCAAACCATCCTCGTTCCAGCGATAAGCCCTGCTACGAGCGTGGTCGTGGGGGAAATGCTCCCAAGCGTCGCCGACGGTGCTGTAGTCCTCCCGCACCGTGCCCCACGCCCGGTCGCTGAGGTACGGGCCCCACAGATCCCAATCGGCATCACCGGCATCGCGCTGCGCGAGGCGTGCATGTTCTCGAGAGGCAGCTTCGCGGTCGGTACTCACCTTGTTACTCGCTTCACTTGGAACTCAAGGCCGGAACGTCGACCCCCATTCCCGGCTGTGAGCTACCAGCGAGAGGGCTCTCGGGACTCCGATCGTCAGTCCACAATCGCTTCGGCCACCTGCAGGGCCAGCCAGGGGGCAACAGAGTATTTGCCGGTGTCGATTGAGAAGTAGGAGCCGAGACGTTTGATACCGATGCGATCACGCTGATGGAGGGTGGACTCCGGATCGTTCAAGTCGCCCCGACCGCGTGCGAACACCCAACCACCCTCAAGCCGAATCTCGGTCGCGTCCTCCTCAATGCGGCTCACAGACGGAATGATTCGACCAAGCTGGCTGAATATGTCGTCGGTGAGAGCCTTGCGCTCAGAGGCATCGAGCTGCGGCAGCAGCGGCGGGTCGATGGCCTCTCCCGACGCCAAGAGCCCGGTCGGGTACCAGGAGACGTACAACTCACGGCCGTTGTAGTTCTTGACGTCGCCAAAGGCGCCGGTGCAGAGCACGGCTGATGGCGTCTCAACACGTTGTCGAGTCTCGATGAAGAGTGCGAGACGGTAGCGATGCGACAACTCGTGATCCTGCTGGATTCCAAGCGATGCGTCGATACGTGGCCGACCCTCCCACAACGCATTGACCACCACGTCGTATGGGCCATCCGTTCCGACATCCGTCTTGACCCAGAACGGGCCCTGCATGCCCCCGTCGCGGGCGTCCACTCCGAGCACGCGAGTCGCCATTTGCGACTCGATGCCCTTCTCGGCGGCCAGGGAGTCGATGAATCGATCTGCCACCCACCGGGTCGATAGAGATCGTTCCGGCACCACGAAGCCTGCGCTCACGAAGGCCGGATCGGCGATCTGGCCGACCTCACGTTCGGAGAGTTCGGTCACACGGGCATCGGAGATGTCGACTAGGTAGTCGCCCGCCGCAGGATGAGAACGAATCAGTGCAGTCAGGGATTCGAAGTAGGTCCGCATTCCAGCTGCGCTCACCACCGAGTCGCGATGCAATAGAACCGTGTCTTCCGACTCGGTGATATTCCTCAGCGGACACCCGAGGAGCTCTTCCATCAGTGGCCGGAAGGCCAACCCCCCTGGTAGAACCCTTTGAGCGGTCCGCAGTGATGGGTCGGCCGCGTAGAGAAACCCCAAGTGGATCTTGCCCTCATTCCAGCGACTGGCGCCCGAGAACGGAGCAGCGGCGGCGTCGTACAGAGCCACTTGGGCACCCCTCCTTGCCAGGAACAGGGCCGTCGCACTTCCCATGATTCCGGCCCCCAACACCGCAACCCGGCGTGGCTTCACGGTCGATCGGTATCCGGCTCGTACAAGGCCCCTGGGATTGAGTCACCCAACGCGATCAGCATCCCGAGCGACATAGCCCTCCGGGTCATAGTCCCCGCTCGCCAAGCCAAGCAGTACCGAGTCGTCTGTGATAAACCTGAGTGAACTCCAGACACCCGGCTCGATCAGTAGCCCGGTTTGCGGGTCATTGAGAACGATCGACTGACGACGGTCGTGCAAACGGATGTCCACTTCTACTGCACCCGACAGACAGATCAGGACCTGTCGTTGCTCTCTGTGTGCGTGACGACCTCGGATCGTTTCTCTCGGGACATCTCGAATGACGAACACCCGGTGGGGTGGGAACGGCATCTGTTCGAACGGCACCAGACTGCCACGCTCATCATCGAACCTGGGGGCCCTCACCAGGCTTACCTTCCCTTCCAACCAGGCTTCGGGAGCGGTTTCGTGTGGTTCTGCTGGTGGAGTCACCTGATATCCTCCGAGGCGGGGCAAAAGGAGATTGAACGCCGCTGGTCTCTCCCAATCCTCGAGAAGATCGAAGCGGTGTAGTTAGGCCATCCCTTGATTCATCGTACCTTCGACGCCACCACCAGCGGTATGCCGGTTGATGCCTTGCACTCTGTCCGTCGTGGATCTGATGCGGATGAAGCCACTCAGCAGCCATGAGCTCGCCCCCTCTGCTCTCGATCGGGATCCCGCTGTACGCAGCGGCTGAGTTCTACGACAACATCGTGTCCAACATCGACGGGATCGACTACCCGAACGTCGAGATCCTCATCTCCGACAGGCACGGTCTGGACGACACCATCGAACGGCTCGAAGAGCGGTACCGCGACGATGACCGGGTCACGACCCACCAACACGACGACGGACTCGGCTGGTGGCACAACTACAACTTTCTCCTCGCACAGGCCTCGGGCAAGTACTTCCGCTGGCTCCCCCAGGACGACCTTCTGCCGAAGCGGGGTCTGGACAAGCTGGTCGATCGCCTGGAAGAGGACCCGGAGATCATCCTGGTGTACAACCTGATCGAGAACCTGGATGCAGCCGGCCGAGTTGTGAGCACCGGTGGACACGATCTGAAGCATGCGGCCAAGCGCCGAAGGCCGTGGAGATATCGCGATGCCCTGAGCGTGGCAGCGCAGCTGCATCATCAGGGAGCGGGCGCCGGCATCCTTCGGCGAGACCAAGTCGTCGCTGCCGGCATTGCCATTCCACCGGTCCGGGGCGGACTGGGAGGAACACTGGCGTTCCGGTACGCCCTGGCTTGTCGTGGTCGCTTCGAAATGGTCACCGATGTCGTCGGCCATTACCGGTGGCACACCGGCAACTACAGCGTCTACACCCGCAAGACCTGGCGCAACAAGTGGGACTACTTCAAGGTTGCCCGCTCATTTGATCAACCGGGGGGCACTCGAGCGGTCCGGGTGGCAAGGAACGCGGCCCTACTGGTGGCGTCGGTGATCGTCGGTCCCGCCATTCAGTTTGCGTGGTGGCGGAGTCCTCGCGGGCGCCTCGCCCGGCGGACGTTGCGTTCCGAATAGCCTCTTTCGCCGCGAGTCGGCGTTCCGGAAGGGTTGGCCGCGTGCCGCCGCAACACGCTGAGCACTTCGCTCAGGACGCGGGGGCGCTGGGTGTTGGGGTCAGGATCTAGGGACCAGGCCAGGATGAGCCGTCCACCCAGCGGAAACAGACGCTGCCGTATCTAGACGAGCGTCTCAGCCATGGACCGTTCCACCGTTTCGGCATACGTTGCCGAACAGGTGGTCCGAAGGGCGGACCACAGACAAGGAGACGTTCCAATGACAAACACCGATCAGAGGCCAATCCTGGTGCTTGGCGCAACCGGCAAGACCGGCCGCCGAGTGGCAGACCGCCTCGCCGCCAGTGGCGTCGCAGTCCGCGCCGGATCTCGCCACGGCACTCCCCCGTTCGACTGGCATGACCCCGCCACGTGGTCCCCGGCCCTCGACGGAGTGCGCGCCGCGTACATTTCCTACTACCCCGATCTTGCGGTGCAAGGCGCAGTCGAGGCGACCGGTGAATTCGCCAAGGTGGCAGTCGACCACGGCGTCAATCGCTTGGTGTTGCTCGCTGGGCGGGGCGAGGAGGAGGCAGAACGCGCCGAGGAGGGCGTCGCAGATTCGGGCGCGGATCTCACAATCGTCCGCTCAACATGGTTCATGCAGAATTTCAGCGAGGGTGACTTTCGGCCGCAGTTGCTCAACGGGCTGGTGACCCTTCCCGCCGGGGACATGGTCGAGCCGTTCGTCGACATCGACGACCTGGCCGATGTGGCGGTGGCAGCACTGACTGAGGACGGCCACGCCGGCCAGCTGTACGAATTGACGGGACCTCGGTTGCTGACATTCGCCGAAGCGATCGAGGAAATCTCGAGGGCAACCGGTCGCGACATCCGATATGCACCGGTGTCGGTTGAGGAGTTCGCGGCCGCGATGGCCACCCAGGGAGTGCCGCAGGAAGCTATCGAGATCTTCAGCTTCCTGTTCGGCGAGGTCCTCGACGGCCGCAACGCGCACCTGACCGACGGTGTTCAGCGGGCGCTGGGACGAGAGCCGCGGGACTTCGAACACTTCGCCCAGGATGCCGCAGCTGCGGGCGCCTGGGATTCGAGCCAGAAGGGATAGGAATCATGGACGCACTTCAGGGAACCGCACTCATTGCGGCAACGATCACGATGGGCATCGCCGCTGGGGTCTACACCCTCTACATGGTCGTGATCATGCCGGGATTGGCCAGAACGGACGACCGCACCTTCGTTGGCGCGTTTCAGCAGATCGACAGGGCAATTGTTGGCCCATTCCTCTTGGTGTTCTTCATTGGACCGCTCGGACTGGGGACTTGGGCAGCCGCGCTCCACATCGGAGATGCAGACCCGACTGCGTTCAGGCTGATCGCGGCTGCGGTCGGTCTGCAGGTAGTCATGGCCCTCATCACGTTGAGCGTCAACGTGCCGCTCAACAACAGAATCAGGGCGGCTGGGGACCCAAGTCGGATTGGCGATCTAGCCGCCGTCCGGCATAGGTTCAACGAGCATCGCTGGGTCCGCTGGAACCGAGTTCGGACGCTTGCTGCCCTTGTGGCGTTCGGGCTGATCTCATGGTCGCTCGTGCTAAGCGGTGGGAAATGAGCCCGACCGACGGCGACGCCGAATGACCTCCACATCGAATCTCGTCCGGGTGACGCACGTGTGTCGCCCGGACGAGCTCGTTCGCCGGCCATGCGGGCGAACCTACCGGGGACACCTTTGCTACCGTCGGCGCATGGATGCCCTCTCCGGTCTACTAGATGGCACCCGGGCTCGCCATGCCTTCCTGCTCCGAACGTCGTGGTCTGGGCCCTGGGCCCTGCGTGTCATGACAGAAGAGGTCATGACCACCCTGGCCGCGTCCCGAGGCCAGTTCTGGATCATCCACGAGGGCCTCGAACCGATCCTCGTCGGTCCCGGCGACTTTGCGATCACCCGGGGGCCTGAGCATTACATCGTGGCGGATCATCCCGACACAGAGCCGACAATCGAGATCCACCCGGGACAGGTGTGCAAGTCGCTCACCGGCCAGCCCCTCGAAAACGAGATGTCTCTTGGTGTACGGAGCTGGGGGAATCACGACGAGGGAGAAACAGTGATGCTCGTCGGTGCCTACAACTCCTTCGGCGAGATCGGCGAGCGCCTGATCCGAACGTTGCCGCCTGCGATCCGCCTGACGCCCGACGACTGGGACGGCACGTTGGTGACACTCCTCAACGACGAAGTGGTGAAGGACAACCCGGGTCAGGAGACAGTCCTCGACCGGATGCTCGATTTGCTCGTCGTCACGGCCTTGCGAGCCTGGTTCGATCGACCTGACGCCGAGCCGCCTGCGTGGTACAAGGCGCAGTCCGACCCGATCGTTGGGACGGCCTTGCGGCTCATGCAGAACAACCCTGCCGAGCCCTGGACGGTCGCCAGCGTCGCAGCCGAGACCGGAGTGTCCCGAGCTGTGCTCGCGCGTCGATTCAACGAGCTGCTCGGCGAGCCACCGATCAGCTTCCTCGCCTCGTGGCGGATCGAGCTCGCCGCGGACCTGCTCCGCCGACGTGACATGACTGTGGGCGCCGTAGCCCAACAAGTCGGGTACTCGACCCCATATGCGCTCAGCACAGCCTTCAAGCGGCTACGAGGCATCAGCCCAAGCGAGCACCGAGAGTTGGTGGCGGCTACCGCCTGAAATCCGCTCACAGCGACCCCGGCGAACCGGTCACGGAGCCAAAGCAGATCAACGTGCCCCAAACGCGCCTGATTCGAACATGAACCGCTGGGTGTCCAATAAGACTGAACTCGAAGCTACCCGCAGTGCACACGGAGGTGGTAGCGGATTAGGCGCGCCCGCCCGGTCAGCGCTCAGCGACAGCGGCGAGGATGGTTCGCGCTCCGGTGGTAGCGATTGTTGCTGTTTCGTCGGGAGCCTTGACGGATTGCTCGACGAGACCGTTGAGCATGTGTCGCACCAAGACGACATCGATGTCAGGGGTGAGGTCGCGACGAAAGACTCCGCGTTGTTGTCCTTGTTCGAGTACCTCACGAACGCAGCGGTTGAGGGCATCGTCGTACTCACTGAGCGTTGCTCGGGCGTCGGCTGAGAGCCCGTGCTCGATGCCGGGCGCATGATGGGCGTGGACCCCAAGCGACACGACGTGGCGCACGAGCTGTTCGAGCTTTCCCTCGGGATCGTCGACAACGCGCAATGAGGACTCGAGCAGTTGGATGCTCTCTCGGTTGTGGCGGCCGATCGCCTCGGCAACGATGCTGTCCACATCGCGATAGTGGTTGTACAGCGTCTGACGCGATACGCCAGCAGTCTCGGCGACTTTCATCATCGTCACGGCCCCGAGACCATCGTGGGCGATGAGTTCCAGTGCTGCGTGGATGATCCGATCCTCGGTCGAGGACCCCGCGGCAGCTGACGCTGGCCGCTCTGAAGAAGGTGTCATCGTGCTTCCGCCTGATAGAGGCGAACCGACATCGGGGCGAACAGCAGGAGAAGGACGGCCGTCCAGCCGAGAGTCAGCAAGATGTCGCCTCCAGCTGGGGATCCGCTCGCCAGTCCCCGGACTGCGTCGGACGCCGCAGAGATTGGTTGGTATGTGACGAAGTCCTGCAGCCAACCCGGCATGGTCTCAGCGGGGGCGAAAGCGGTGCTGGCGAGCATGAGTGGAAACAGCCAGAACATCGAGAGCATGCCGACCACGTCAGGCTGCCTGACCTTCGCTGCGATCGCGGCTCCGAGCCACGAGAAGCCATACCCGACAGCCGTCGCGAGGGCGATGGCACCAAGAGCGCCGAGTGGCGAGGCGAAGCGATAACCCATCAGAAGCGCCACGAGCGCGACAAGGACGAGACCTGCGACGTTGCGAACTGCGTCGGCAATGGTCCGCCCGGCGATCACGGCTGCTCGGCTCATGGGCAGCGACCGGAATCGGTCGGTCACTCCCTCAGTGAGATCGGCGGCGAGTCCGAGGCTCGTCTGCTGTGCCCCCTGAAGCGCGGTGATCACGAAGACTCCGGGAACGAGGAAGTCCAGGTAGTCGATGCCGGCCCCTGCGCCGATCGAACCACCGAAGATGTAGTTGAACAGAACCAGGAAGAACACACCCATCACGACGGCGAACGCGAGCAGATCGGGTTGCCGCATCGTGCGAATGGTGTCCCGCCACAGGACCGTGATGGTGTCTTGAAAGACTCCGCGGAACCGTAGCGCGAGGCTCCGACGCGTCGCAGTCTCACTCATGGCGGTCATGTCGACACCTCCTCTCTCTCAGTGGGTGCGCCGGTCAGGCTGAGGAACACGTCGTCCAGGGTTGGGCGACGCAGCTGGAAGTCGGAGATCGAGATGCCACGATCCTGGAGGCGCCGCAGCAATTCGAGCGAGCGGTCCACGTCGTCTCCGACCGGTATCCCGATACTCCCGGCATCGGCGTCATAGGCAAGACCGTCGACTTCACCGACGAGGCCGACGGCACGGTCAAGATCCCCTGCGGCGACGTGAACCTCCAGCACATCACGTTGCAGCCCTCGTTTGAGTTCCTTTGGAGGGCCGGAGGCGATGATCTGCCCCCTATCGATGATCAGGATCTCATCCGCCAGTTGATCGGCTTCGTCGAGGTACTGCGTTGTGAGCACAATCGCCGTCCCCCGATCAGCGAGCTCCGCAATCTCGCTCCACAGCTCGGCTCGGCTTCGCGGATCGAGACCAGTGGTCGGCTCGTCCAAGAACAGCGCGGTTGGATTGGCAACGAGAGCAGCGGCCACGTCGAGGCGGCGTCGCTGACCCCCGGAGTAGGTGCCAACGACTCGATCGGCGAACTCGACCATATCGAATTGCGCAATCAGTTCGTCCGTTCGTTGCCGTCGCTCGGCCCGAGGAATCTTGTAGAGGCGGCCAAACAGGTCCAGGTTCTCTCTCGCCGTCAGCTTTTCATCAACCGCGGCCGACTGTCCCGCCAAGCCGACCAGCTCGCGGACCTGATCAGGTTGAGTCTTCACGTCGAACCCGCCGACGGCTGCCGAGCCTCCATCGATGGACGCCAGCGTGGTCAGCATGTTGATGGTCGTCGTCTTCCCGGCACCGTTCGGACCAAGCAGGCCGACGATCTGACCGGCATTCACTAGGAAGCTCAGATCGTTCACTGCCTCGACGTCGCCGAACCGCTTGCGCAGGTTCGTCGCCACGACCACTGGCTCTGAGGTAGTTCTTGTGTTCGCAATAGATGTGGACATAGTGTCCAGTATGCCCGACAGTACGTCCACTGTCAACGGGCTAGGCCCTGCGCGAGGCTTCCGGGCATGCGATGGCATCTCTTGCTTGTTGCCCTGTCGGTTGTCCCCGCATCTTCTCAGACGTCGTCTTCGAGGGTCGGAGAGCCACGGTGAGTATCTCGGCGAAACACCACTATCTCCTGGGGCCGACACCGCAACGTTGCAGCTACTCGGCCGCGACGGGAAAGTCCACGTTCTCCGCCCAACGGTCCAAATGGACGGCCAGCAGTGGGTTGCCGGGAACCGGGTTGTGGACCTCAGGGTCTGTTCCGTATTCCAGATTGAAACCGTCCCAGTCGGCGGTATCAGCGCGCCAGGTGTAGTACGCGTAGTTCCACCCGAACTGCTCAAACAGGGTCGTCTGGGCGCGGTGGAAATCGGGCGCGCCCGGCACCCACCGCATCGAACCGAATTCGCCCACGTAGATCGGGACATCGTACGTTTCGGAGAACTCGACTACGGGTTGCAGATCCTGTTCCAACCACGCCTCGTCAAGAGTGATCAACTCCCCTTCGTCATCAACCACATCCGGGTAGCTGATCTCGAAGTCCTGTCCCGGCTCATAGTCCTGGTTGGTGTAGACGTCGGGACCGTAGGCATGCAGGCTGTAGATGGTGCGCTCGTCCCCTGTGGGCAACAACGCAGCGAACCACGCAGCTTCCCCCCAGTTGAGGCTGCCCACGATGATCGGCGTGGCCGCATCTACCTCACGGATCGACGAAGTGACCCTCACTGCGAACGCGTTCCAGTCCTGGAGCGTGCCCTCCGCCTTCTCCCGAACCTCGAGGGGACTCAATTCGCCTTCCGGATCAATCAGAGTGTTGATGCGCGGCTCCACCATGAGGTTGTATCCAACAACGACTTCCGAGTCGCGATAGCGCTCTGCTGTGAAGCGCCACATCTCGATCCAGGCCTCGTTGGCGTCCTCGTCAATCCAGAGGTCGTAGAGCGGATCGTCGCCGCCAACAATGGCGGCCTCGTTGCGGCCGGGTCCGGTTCGGAAGTGGATCACCACGTAAATCCCCACTTCTTCGGCCCAGCCGATCAGATCGTCCAACTGGCCCAGAGCGATCGGATTCACGTCATAGGGAGGTCGCTGGCTGAAGACACCGTCGTAGGAGGCATTGATGAGATTGGCACCCTGATCCCGCAAGTCCAGGATGTCCTCGCGGCCTATGAACTCCACGCACGAACCCGATTCACCCAGCCAACAGGGGTGCAGATCGGCGCCACGGAGGTGCGGGCCGCTGTCCATGTCCCACAGGGTCATCTTGTCGGACGGTGAATCCGCTGCGGTCGCGGCCGCAGTGGGCGACGGCAACACCTCCTCCAGGCCACCGTTCGGAACCTGCGAGTCGCCCCCGCAGGAAGCGAAAAGGCAAGCCAAGACGACGAGAACGGCACCGCTACCTCTCATGAACCGACCCTACCAGCGCTCGCAGCACGGTTCGGAAACACCCCGGTCCGACACTAACTAGCCCGTGAGACCGAAGAAGACCAGAGCGGCTCGACCCAGTCGAACCAGGTCGCCATCGCCAATTCGTCCAATGCGCTCGCCGAGTGTTGTCTCCAGCGACGAGCACCTCTACGTCCTGGATCGTTCCGACGGATCCGAGGTGACTCGCCTGGCCGTCGGCGAGCCGGTGCGGACATCACCTGCGGTGGTCGGAGATTGGCTGTGTTTCGGCGCCCACGACGGCAAGGTGCACGCCTACCGCGTGGGATGAGCCGCCGAGGCGGACCGGCGTCACAGCAGGTGACCAAGCTGGGTCTCGAGCCAACGAACGATCACCACCACCCACACTATGAACGGGCCGACGACTACCAGCATCGCTCGGCCGACCTCGAGGCCGAAGGCCTCACGAGCCGCTGCCACGAGCAAAGCGGGCATCCAGACCAGTGCGAAAGTAGCTACGACGGCCGCGACGCCGAACGCTTGGAGGCCGACGGAAGCGAACTGGATCGTCATCGCCATCGCCAGAAGAGGCATGTGGGCATGCCCGAAGAGCCTGAACACGGTGAGCCAGTCCGAAGCCACGCCGAAGACGAACCGAGTTACACCCCACGAGGCGCCAGCCAGCCACACCCAACCGTAGAAGCCGACGAGGATAAGGCGGGTCGGCGCCTTCGGCTCTAGTACGCCTTGAATGCCGAACCGATCGAAAGCTAGAACACCGTAGGCACCCACTGCGATCAGGAGAGCAGAGCCCAACCCGCCGTATTGCGCGAACCGAGTCCACACACCACGGTCCAGTCGCAACAGACGCGCCGCAGCAGTCACTGCTGCCATACGCGGCCCTCCGGCCAGAAGGTGTCGAAGTCGCCCGGAAAAGCGGTGAAGCCGGGCAGTAGGTCGAGAATCTCCCCCTGGTGCCGCCCGCTCCGGGCGATGCCCCGCAGCGGATCCCACACTGAGTTCGTCTCCGTGTCCCTGACCTCACCGGCCAAGACGCGGAGCTCGACGATGCCGTCGTCGAGGCGGCGGGAGAGCACCGCCCACTGGTTGGGATCGCCGGGGTCACTGATGACCGCGATCTCGAGCCCGGCCACGACATCGTTGATCACCCCGGAGCGCCGCAATTCGGTCACCGGGTACCCGGCAGCTTCACTGCCGAAGTCAACGACGATCAGCATTTCTGCGAGGTCGAAGCCGCTCCGTCCGGCGGGGACGTCGAGCGCCAGGGTGTCAGGATGGGAAGTCCGCCACGACTCCCACGTCGTGAAGCTGACCGGGTACTGCTCAACGCGGGCCCCTTTCAGCGGCCCGGCGATTGCCTCTCCGAGTGGCTGGCTCCAGATACTCCCGGTCTCGTGGTCCCACCACGTCATGGCGTTCCCCCACAGCGCCCCATGCACTCCGAAGATCATGGTTCGCCCCTCCAATTCGCGACGATGGACCATCGCCGTGCCACACAGCGGTCACCAGGTGACGAGGATTGGGTCTCCACCGATCTCGTCGACAACCATTTCCCGCCGGTTGAGGAAACTCACCGGGTAGGCCTTGACCTCTCCCCCTCCCTCGACGCCGATCACCTCAGTCGTCCCCGGCCAATCCACCCCGGCGGCGGTTACGAATACCGGGTCGTAGACCGGCGCGATGGCGTCCCGCGGTAGAAGCTGGCGGAAGCCATCTGGGAGAACCTCCCCCGCCGTAGCCGGGTTGTAGGCCTCACTGGCCCCCACCCGCTGATTCACAGGACCTGTGAAAGAAGGCGTACCGGAGAACGCCCACACAGTGAGCACCACCAGGGCAGCGCCACCACCCACCGCCGCAGCTCGGTTCATGTGACGACGAATGCGCCCGGGCACTCGCTCGTTCCCGAACTGTCAGAAATCCGACGCCGAGCACCGAAGGCGCCTCGTCCCCAGGTCTGATGAGCAGTGACGACGAAACGACCGACAAAGTCCGCGTGACCAAGGTCTCGGAGGGATTTCGCGAGGAACCCGAAGGGTTCCCGTGGGCCTGACGGGACAGTTCTCGAACCACGTGCAGCCCATGACCGTGGAGAAGCCGAAGGCTTCTCCCAAGGAACGGAGCGAAGCAACGTTCCCGTGGGCCCGGCAGGATTCGAACCTTATGCGTGACACCCAACAGGACGCTCAGTGGACCACCCGAACCGCCAATACCGACCCGTTCCGAGGCAGGTACACATCGTGACGCGACCAGACACCGACTCGTCAAACGGTTCGAGACCGGATAGGGCTCGAACCGTTTGATGCTCAGTGGGCCCGGCAGGATTCGAACCTGCATCTGACGGATTATGAGTCCGCTGCTCTGACCGTTGAGCTACGGGCCCACCAGGATCGTAGAGCGGTTGAGATCGGCCGGTGCGGGAACCGCCTGTCGCTTCGATCGATCGCTACACGAGTCGCAGCCGACGCGCTGTGAATGCAGCCATCCGAAGGAGCAGCAACCCGTGACGCCGACGGCTGATGCTCCTCCCCCGTAGACCTGCTCTTGCATCGGACTCAACCATCGGTTGCCTCAGCCAACAGCTCCTCGGCATATCCGAGTTGGCCGATCGCCGCCGCCTGCTCCAGAACGACATCGCTCCATCCGTAGAGCGACGTCCCAGCAAGGCTCTCGAGGGCCACTGCCGCGATCTGCGTGTGGATGGCAACATCGGCCCGGAGTTGCTGCGTCAGCACCCACCATGCATCCATCCGAGACTGGTGGTCCGGCAAGGGCGGCGTGGAGAAGACCATCATCTCCGAGAATTCGGTGAACTCCCATCCCTCGGGAATGGACCACCCGCTCGCCATCTTCGGAACGAACAGGACGAAGTGGTAGCGACCCGCATCGATCGCCCACTCGGGATGATCGATGGCCCGGGCCGGGGAGACGTATGTGGAGGGACCGTCGTAATAGCGGGGAGCCGCCATGAAGCCGAACATCGATTCGGGAAAGAACGGGCGGGTGTCGATCGACACGATCACATCGCCCTCGCCTTCGATCGATTCGATGTAGGCGGCAGTGGAGCGCCAGTCGGCCAGAGCCTGAGTTTGCGCCTGAGTCTTGACGGTCGAGAGCATCTCGATGGCCATTGATCCCGCAACGACGAGCACGACCAACGTTGCCGTCAGCCGAAGCATCTTCCGCTCCTGGCCGATACCGCCCAAGAGCGCGGACACGGCAATCGCAAGGTAGACGGCGAGTCCGGCCGGGAGGAACGCCGCGTAGCGGTAGGCATAGAAGGTGCTGGCGGGGAGCACAAACGCTTGTAGCAACGCGAAGCCGGGGGCGACAATCACGAGTGGCGCCCAGATCAGGGCCGTATCCGCAAGAGCTGCCCGAACTTTGGGAAAGATGAGAACGAGCAGCGAGCCGAGCAGGAGGAAGGCGAGCGACGATGGCCGGATTGCTCGCTCTCCGAAGGTCCCAAAGTTCTCGACCGCATCGGCAAGCCGGCCCCACTTGCCACATGTCCAGCAGTCGGAAAGGGGATCCGTCCGACTGGTCAGGTAGAGGGCGTGCGGAATCCACACCCCGACAAAGACCGCGGGGAGCACTCCAAGTCCGAGGAGATCGGACCGAATCAGCCGCATGGGGCGAGTGATCGGTGTGGCGGCGAGACCCTTGATCAGGGCGACCGCGCCAAGACCAGCCAGTGCGATCATCGGCATCGACGCTCGCGACAGCAGCGCTAGGGACGCCACCAATGCGAACAGGAGCCCCGTCCTCCATCCCCGACTTCCGAGTTGCCAGTGCTGGTAGACGGCAATCGTTGCGATGACCATGAAGATCGGAAGGGCGTAAGGGCGGGCGTACTGCGATAGCTCAACCAACAACGGGCTGATCGCCATGAAGAAGGCAGCAAAGATCGCGGCGACACGATGACCCTGACGAACCAGTACCAGACCGATCAGACCAACCGACGCTGTACCAAAGAGAACCGCCGGAAACCGCTGCACAGAATCGGTCGCCGGAAAGATGGTCACGACGGCCTTGCCGATCAGGTAATCGAGCGGTGGCTGCTGACTCCCATAGGCCAGCTCGACGATGTCACCCAGTGGAGCCTGGACGTCGGTCACCTGGCGGATCTCGTCGACGTGAAGGGGCTCTGTGTCGAGGTGCCAGATCCTCAGACCAAACGCCAGCAGAGTGACAACGACCACCAGAACAAGAGCCCCCCGTTCAGAGGTCATCCATGCGACTAGACGCCTGGCGCGCTGGAACAGGTCGGCAGCGGTGCTGTCGGGGGTCTGAGTCGACGTCATAACGATCGGCAAGGAAGTGTAGGGATCGACCTTCCCGGCGGCTCTCCGCAGACATCGACACGGCGCCTTGCGTCCAGCTTCTGGACAGCCCAACATTGCACCATGGACGATGCATCACTCGCGCAGGACGTTGCTCGTGAAGTCGCTGAACTCCACAAGGTGTTCCAAGCTTGGTTCCGAGGTGAGGGACCCAGGAGCCTCGACCGTGTTGACCGCGCTCTTGCAGCAGACTTCACCATGGTCGCTCCCGACGGGACACTCATCGGGCGCGCTCATCTCATGGCCGACCTCGGAAACGCTCGCGGGTCGCGCTCGATCGATATCGCCATCGAGAGTCAAGGCCTGATCTGGTACTCGGACGGTGCCGCCCTCGCCACGTACGTGGAAGTCCAGACCCAGGACCACCGCGTCACACGACGCCGATCGACTGTCCTCTTCCGGCGGACCGGCGGCGCTCGCAACGGACTGATCTGGCTGCACGTTCACGAAACGTGGATCGAACCGCCGCTGCGCTGAACTGTCGCCTATTCGACAATGTCCTGATCGGCGGGGCGGCGACGCCGTTGATGTGAGCGAATCCACATCCCGGAGTTCTCATGTCCGTCAGTACCCGAAAGAACACCACCTGGCTCGTAGGCCTCGTCGTGGCAGCCGTCGCAGTCGTGGCAATCATCGCCCTCGGCGGCGGTTCCAGTGAAGCGCCAACGTCAGCTTCGGAGTCGTCTGGATCAGCCAGCGCCCGCGGACCGGCAGTACCGACCAACGAGTTCGCATTCTTCGACGGTTCGACCGCAACACTCGCCCACTACGACGGGCAGCCCCTCGTAGTCAACTTCTGGGCGTCGTGGTGCCCGTCGTGTGTCGCCGAGATGTCGGCAGCCCTGCGCCCCGTACAACAGCAGCGTGGTGACGAGGTCGCGTTCGTCGGATTCAACATTCAGGATGACCGAGGCCGGGCGCTCGCCCTCGTTGAAGACACGGGCGTGCTGTTCGATCTCGCCGAGGACGCCCGCGGAGACCTCTACACAGAGTTTGGCGGGATCGGCATGCCGTTCACAGTCTTCGTTTCGGCCGACGGTGAGGTCATGCACAAGCACAATGGACCCGTCACTGAGGGCCAGCTGAACGACCTCATCACCGAGCACCTGACCGGCGCATGATCGACGCGCCACTCGCCCTCGCCTTCGCCGCCGGATTGGTGGCCACCGTCAACCCCTGTGGGTTTGCGATGCTCCCCGCCTACCTCTCGTACTTCGTGGGCACCGGAGAAGAGCAAGAGAGCCGAGTGGTTGCCATGCAGCGGGCGCTGTATGTCGGGGGCGTCGTCTCGCTCGGATTCCTCGTGGTATTCGGCACCACCGGGATCCTCATCTCGGCCGGAACTGCAGGATTCCAGAATGCGATCACCAGCGGCATCCCCTGGGTTGCCATCGTCGTCGGTGTGGGCATCGTCGGCCTCGGCATTGCCATGCTGAGGGGATACGAGCTGACCGTCAGGCTTCCGAAAGCAAAGCGGGCCCGCAAGGGCAAAGGAACCGGATCGGTGTTTGCATTCGGGGTCTCATACGCCCTGGCGTCTCTGTCGTGCACGCTGCCCGTGTTCCTTTCGGTAGTGGCACTCCAGGTGCAGCGGACCGACTTCGTGTCGGGTGTCGCGACATTCATCGCCTACGGACTGGGTATGTCGATGCTGCTGATCGGAGTCACCGTTGCAGTCGGACTCGGCCAGCATTCCCTCGTCGGTTGGCTCCGCCGCTCGGTCCGATACATCAACAAGGTTTCCGGCTTCGTGTTGATACTCGCCGGCAGCTACATCGTGTGGTTCTGGGGGACCACTCTCGCTTCTGGCGCCGACGCACTCAACAGTTCGGGTCCATTCCGGTTCATCGAGAACCTCTCCCAGACTGCGTTCCGGGTGATCGGCAACAACACGCTGGCATGGGGGCTCGGTCTGGGCGCCGTCATCGTTGGCGCAGTTGGATTTGTATTCTTGCGCTCCGAGCCTCCACCGAACGACGGCGAGGCACCGAACGAACTGGTGAGCGCCGACAGTGGAGCCGACTGACAGACCCTCCAAGACGCGACAGCAAAGAGCCCTATTCGCAGTTGCCGTCGCCGAGCTCTTGGCGTTGACCCTGTGGTTCTCAGCGTCGGCAGTCGCACCCCAACTCGACGAACTCTGGTCCCTCAGCACCAGCCAGTCGGTCGGCCTCACACTCGCCGTCCAAATCGGCTTCGTGATCGGCGCACTGGGGTTGGCCATCCTCGGAATCCCCGATCGGTTCAACAGCAGACGGATCTTTGTCGTGAGCGGCTTGATCGGAGCGTTGGCCAACGCTCTACTCATCGGACTCGACGGTGACGTATTCGTGTTCGCTCTGGGACTGCGAGTCCTGACGGGAGCGGCACTCGCCGGGGTCTATCCGAGCGGTCTCAAGGTGATGGCTGGATGGTTCAAGTCCGGGCGCGGGATGGCGCTCGGAGTCCTCGTCGGAGCGTTGACCGTCGGCAGCGCCGGGCCTCATCTGATTCGGGGACTCGGGTTCGACTGGCGCGGCGTGGTTCTCGGTGCGTCGGCACTGACGCTGGCTGGTGTGGCGATCATGGCGTGGGGAGTTTCCGATGGTCCTCACGAGACCGCGACGGGAAGGTTCTCGTTCGGCATGGTGACCAGAATCGTCCGCAATCGCGGATGGCGCCTGTCCACCTACGGCTATCTCGGGCATATGTGGGAGCTCTACGCCATGTGGACCTGGACCGCCAGCTTCCTGAGCGCGTCGGCCCTGGCGGCGGGCTCAGGGGACGGATGGGTCCCGGTGGCGACGTTTTCGATCATCGGCATTGGTGGCGTCGGAGCTTGGCTGGCCGGCGTCGCCGCCGATCGGCGCGGCCGAACTCTCGTGGCCGGTACCTCCATGGCGGTTTCCGGCACGTGTGCGCTACTCACGCCGCTCGTGTTTGCGGTCGCACCGTCGGTGACCGTTGTTCTGTTCCTCGTGTGGGGACTTGCGGTGGTGGCCGACAGCGCCCAGTTCTCGACGATGGCCACCGAGACATCCTCGGAAGCAGAGAGAGGAACCGCGTTGACTCTTCAGACGGCTCTCGGGTTCCTGTTGACGCTGGTGACGATTCGCGGTGTTCCAGTCCTGGCCGACGCCTGGGGATGGCAGTGGGCCTTCCCGATCCTGGCCGTCGGCCCGCTGCTGGGGATCGTGGCCATGGTGGCGTTGAAGCGATCGCCGCATGCCGTTCAACTCGCGGGAGGGGCCGGCTAGCTGTAGGTCTCGGCCAAACCAGACCTCGCTAGACGGTCGACTGGACACCCGGGAGGTTCGTCCGCACCGGAGATCGAAGCGATTCGAGCACCCGGCTGGGCGGCCAGAATCGGGCGGTCGGCCAGAAGGTGGCGACATCGCGGCCGAAGGCGGGCACACCGGGGAGGAGATCCAGGATTTCGCCCGAGAGCGGGCCATCCAGACCGATGCCCCGCACCGGATCCCACACCGTCTGGGTCTCGCGATCGATCAGCCGATCAAACTGAATCTCCAACTCGACGATTCGATCATCGAGGGTCCGGGAGAAGACAGCCCACCTGTCCTCATCGCTCGGATCAATGACGACAGCGATGGGCACACCGCCCACGATGTCGTTGGCGACTCCCTGTTCACGCAAATCGCCGACTGGATACGCGGCTGAGTCGTCAGCGAGTTCTACGACGATCACCGTGTCGCGGAGACTGATACCGGCATGTCCGCCTGGGGCGTCGAGAGCAAGCGTCTCCGGATGTGCCTCGCTCCACGCTCCCCACGATGTCAGTTGCGACGGCAACAGCTCGATCGTTTGCCCCTTGCGGGGTCCGGCGATCGCCTCACCCAGTGGCTGGCTCCAGATGCTCCCGGTGTCGTGGTCCCACCAGGTCATCGCGTTCCCCCACAGCGCCCCCTGATTACCGAAGACGATCTCCTCACCGTTGATTTCTCGGCGATGGACCATCGCCGTTGCACACAGTGGTCACCAGGTGACGAGGACGGGTATACCGGCGATGCTGTCGATGACCATCTCACGTCTATTGAGAAACCCGACCGGGTAGGCACGACTCTGGCCGTCGAGTTCGAGTCCGATGACGAGTGTGCCGTCCGTCCAGCCGGAATCTGCCGCCGATACGAACTGTGGGTCGTAAATCGGCAGAATCCCATCTCTCCGAAGCAGCTGCCTGAATCCGACCGGAAGAGGGTCGCCGCCGTCCACCGGGTCGTAAACCGAATCGGGGTCGGGTAGCAAACCAAGAGCCGCAGTCTCGGTCGGGCGGTCCGGGGCTCCAAGGGTCGAGATCGCCAGCAATCCCACAAACAGAAGCATCATCACGGTAACGGACGCGGCTATTGCTCTCACGCACGGACCAACGCTGTGGTGTTCCCCAAGGGGGATCACACTGTCCGCTGTTGGACACATTCACGATCGCGGGGATTCTGAACGTTCACAGGCCGCCCGCACCGCCGCACCGACCTGGCAGACTGCTGCCGATGACGATCTCAGACAGGCCGCCCTGGGTGGCGGACGCCGTTTTCTATCAGATCTTCCCCGATCGGTTTGCGGCATCCTCCCGCGTCGCAAAACCGGCCAATCTGGAGGCGTGGGACGCTCCGCCCACCCGTCACGGCTACAAGGGTGGTGATCTTTATGGCGTCATCGAGCACCTCGATTGGCTCACCGATCTCGGGGTGAACGCCATCTACTTCAATCCGATCTTCCAGTCGGCCAGCAATCATCGCTATCACACCCACGACTACTACCTCATCGACCCCCTGCTGGGCGGGGATCCGGCTTTCGAGGCACTGCTGGAGGCTTGCAGAGACCGCGCCATCAGGGTGGTCCTCGACGGCGTCTTCAACCACGCCAGCCGAGGGTTCTTCCGGTTCAACGACATCCTCGAAAGCGGTTCAGATTCCCCCTGGCAGGACTGGTTCACGATCCGCTCACTCCCCCTCGACGCCTACCGCGAGGGTGAGCCGCCCAACTACTCGGCCTGGTGGAACGACCCCGCACTCCCCCAACTGAACACGGAGACCCCGGCCGTGCGGGAGTACCTCATGAGAGTCGCAGAGCACTGGGTACGGCGGGGAATCGATGGCTGGCGATTCGATGTACCCGAGGAAATCGAAACCGTAGGATTCTGGGAGGAAATGCGCCAGCGGGTTCGCGCCATCAACTCCGAGGCCTATCTGGTGGGAGAAGTGTGGGGACAGGCGCAGGACTGGGTCAACGACGGAAGCCGCTTCGACGGTGTGATGAACTATCCGATCACCGAGGCAAATCTTCGCTTTGCCGCGGCCGAACGAATCGACGATGACGTCGTAGCGCCGGTCAATCTCAGTCTGACTCCCCCGCTCGACGCCGCCGGGTACGCGACCGCGGTTGCTGAACACTTCGACCTCTACCCCCCCGAGGCTCACCAGTCGAACCTCAACCTGCTGGGTTCTCACGACACCGCCCGGGTGCTCTCGATGGTTGGGGCGGACCCGGATTCGGTGTCGCTGGCAGCCGTACTCATGTTCACTCTTCCCGGTGCCCCCTGCGTCTACTACGGAGACGAAATCGGTATTCCCGGGCATCAGGATCCTGGGTGCCGGGCCGGATTCCCGTGGGACCGACAAGATGATTGGAACCATGACCTGCTGGCAACGTTCCGCGGCCTCATAGCGCTCCGGTCCACGACGCCGGCGTTGCGGCACGGCGAGTATCGAACCCTCAGCGCCGAGGGGAGCATGTACGTGTTCTCACGAACCCTGGATGACGGGGTAGTCGTCATTGCAGTCAACGCCGGCGAACGGGGGGCATCAACCGGGCCAATCGGCGTTACGGTCGCCGACCTGGTTTGGGGCCAAGGCACCTCCGACGGCGTCTCCGTGTCGGTTCCGAGGCGGAGCGCCGCGATCTGGAGCGCGACCCGGTGACGCGCCGGTTCGACTCCGACGCCTTCCAAACCGGCACTCATCATCAGCTCCACGACTGGCTGGGAGCGCATCCCGATCCGGACGGCGGATTCCGATTCGCAGTCTGGGCCCCTCGGGCCAAGCGGGTACGCGTCGTGGGAGAAGCCGCCCCCGGCAGAGAGGCGCTCCGTAGGTCTTCGGATGGAATATGGCGGGGACGAGTCCCGACGGCGGAACCTGGAGACAGGTATCACCTCGAGATCGAGACGGCGCGCGGCCGCACCATCCACAAAGCTGATCCGTTCGGCAGACGTTTCACCGGGCCTTCGGAGATCGATGCGATTCTGGGAGGGCCGGGATTCGAGTGGCGCGATGCTGCCTGGATGCGACGCCGCCACCTGACCCAGGGTGCCGAACACCCGGTGAGCATCTACGAGGTCCACCTGGGGTCGTGGCAGCGCGACGAGAGTGGCCGACATCTCGGGTACCGCGAGCTGGGCCGGCGCTTGGCTCGCTATGCCACCGCGAAGGGATTCACCCATGTAGAGCTGCTCCCGGTGGCCGAGCATCCCTTCTACGGCTCCTGGGGTTACCAGGCAACCGGGTACTTCGCTCCAACCGCTCGCTACGGCTCACCTGAGGATCTCAAGTCGTTCGTAAACACCCTGCACCGGGCCGGTATCGGGGTGGTCCTCGATTGGGTGCCCTCACACTTCGCCACCGACGCCCACGCCCTGGGGCGCTTCGACGGCTCGCCCCTCTACGAGCACCGCGATCGGCGCAAGGGCTTCCACCCAGACTGGCAGAGCCACATATTCGACTACGAGAGGGGCGAGGTCAGGTCGTTCCTGCTCTCCAACGCCCGCTACTGGCTGGAGCGCTTTCATATCGATGCGTTGCGGGTCGATGCGGTGGCCTCGATGCTCTATCTCGACTTCTCCCGAGCCCCGGGGGAGTGGATCCCCAACGAGCATGGCGGCAATGCCAACATCGAGGCCTACGAGTTCCTGCGGACGACCAACGACATGATCGGCTCCGAGTTCCCGGGAGTTCTCACGATCGCTGAGGAATCGTCGGCTTGGCCCGGCGTCACTCGCCCCACCCACCTGGGTGGAGTCGGGTTCGATCTCAAGTGGGACATGGGCTGGATGCACGATTCCCTCGACCACTTCCAACGTGATCCAGAGGAGCGACCCGACTACCGGGGCGAACTCACTTTCCGCATGATGTACGCCCACTCCGAACAATTCATGTTGGCTCTCTCCCATGATGAAGTCGTCCACGAGAAGGCGTCACTGGTGGGAAAGATGCCCGGACTCGACCCCGAACGCTTTGCCAACCTGCGCCTCTTGTACGGCTACCAGTGGGCGCTGCCCGGCAAGAAGCTGCTGTTCATGGGGGGAGAACTCGCCCAGTGGAGCGAATGGGCCCACGACGGCGAACTCGATTGGGATCTGCTCAAATGGAAGCCGCATCGGGGCGTGCAGCATTGGGTGACCGATCTCAATCGTGTGCTACGTGATGAGCCCGCAATGCACCGGCGTGATTTCGCCTTGGAGGGCTTCGAGTGGCTGGACCTCGACGACACCCGACGCGGAGTGATCTCGTTCATGCGCCTTGGTGACTCCAAGGACCGCCCGATCGTCTTCGTGGCCAACCTATCCCGCAAGCGCCGTCGCTACCGGGTGGGAGTCCCAACCACCGGACGCTGGCAAACCCTGCTGAACAGCGACTCGGAGCGCTACGGGGGACGCGGACGATCACCAGGGCGCCTCTCCACCAAACCGCGCCGATCCCACGGACAAGAACAATCCCTGGTGTTCGATCTGGCACCGCTGACAGCGCTGTACTTGGCGCCGGTGAGGCCTCAGGCCACCCGGAGGGGGAAGAGGGACGCCTAAAAGCTGCGGCTACCCCGGCGACGGTTAGGTTCATGGCGGTGCGACTGATGCCCTTTCCCATCCGGCGGCCACTGCTCCTCATACGGGGGACGTTGCTCAACCGTGAAGAGCCCGACCTGGCACGCCTCGGCTCCATCGAGGATCCAGAACGCTTTGGTTGGGCAATCCTCCCTCATGTCGCCAGATCCTTTGCCGCCAGCATCCTCCTGCTGCCGCATACTCAGGCCAAGACTGCCATGGTCGGGTACCTGTACAGCCGGATGCTCGACACGTACGAGGACATGGTTCCCGATCACGACCAACGGATCGAAGCCCTGCGTTGGTCCGCAACGCGATTCTCGACCGGGGACCTGACCGTCGCCCCACCACCAGTCGAGGTGTCGGCCGCGAGCCCCCGCCAACGCGTTCACAGACTCCTTGTCGAGCGTTGCGAGTTGGTTGATCGTCTCTACGGTGGCTTGGGTGAGGACGATCAAGCCAAGGTCGCCGCATTGGTCACGGCGATGGCCGCCAGCATGCAGGGTTGGAGCGAGACGTTCACCAGGCAAGGTGGCGTTCTCGATACGGCTCAGCAGCTCGAGCAGTATTGCGACGATGTGATAGGAGAACCGGCGCGATTTGCGATGGCGCTGGCAGTACCCGATCCGCTATCCGACTCGGATCGCCGTCACACAGAAACGATCAGCGAGATGGTGCAGCTGGCGAACGTCACCCGCGATATCGAGCAGGATCTGCAACGTGGCATCGCCTATCACCCTTCGCTCCGGCCATACCTTGGGAGAGACCCACAGCACACCGACGTAGCAGCGCCAATCCGCCGGGTACGAGAGGAGTTGCTCGTTCGGGCACTCAGGGACGTACCCGCCTACACCCAGCTGCTTGAGAGTCTCTCGCTGCCGATCTTCAGCGCGGCCCGGGGCTCCGCGGTCCTGCTGCTGCTGTTTACCGATCGCTACTACCGGGCGTGCGCGGTCAGGGCCGGCCATGACCCGTGGAGGGGGGCCAACTCGACTACGAGGCTCCTGCTGACCTCGCTGCTGTCGGTCGTGTCGCGACGGTGGGCGCACCGAACAGTTCGCCGAGTCGAGACTCGGTTCCTGGCGGCAGCCCAGGCAATTGAAGGGTCCGGGTAGCCCGGCTCCCGATGTCCGACCTCGTCGGCCGGCTGGCGGTGGATTGGCGACCGCAACGGCTCGGTCGGCCAACGGCAGGGTCAGGCTGGGATTACGCGCCGTCTTCTTCCCCGCTGTCGCCTCTGGTGACCAGAACTTCTTTGGCCTCCTTTCGCTGCCCGTGGGTGTCACTCTTCTCATAGGTCTCGTGATCGAGCGATTGTGCCCCGTCGTGAGACGGCGGAGACTGCATCGGCGGTTCCGCTAGGCGATTGTCCGGCCGCCAGGATGTCGCGGTGAGCCTCAGCCGCTGATCCGAGCCGATCTCCCATGTTGCGCTCGGCTCCGGGGGGGAGACTCGAACTCCCAACAAACGGATTAACAGTCCGCTGCTCTGCCAATTGAGCTACCCCGGAAAGGCGGGGAAGGGTACCACCGGGTACCGCGGCTCAGCCGCTCTCCAAGTAGTCCTTCAGCTTGCCGGCCCGCGAAGGCTGGCGGAGCTTTGCCAGGGCCTTGGTCTCGAGCTGGCGGATCCGCTCCCGAGTGACCTTGAAATGCTTGCCCACCTCTTCCAGAGTCTTGATGTTCCCGTCACGCAGACCGAACCGCATGATGAGCACCTCGCGCTCCCGATCCGACAGCTCCTCGAGCACGACTCGTAGATAATCCTGAAGCAGACGGAATGAGGCTGCGGTCACAGGCGCCTCGGCATCGGGATCGGGCACGAAATCGCCGAGAGTGGAGTCGTCCTCCTCCCCGAGCGGCGTCTCCAACGACAACGGGTCCTGAGCGATCCGTCGTAACTCGGTGACCTTGGCCGGTTCCAATTCCAGATCTGAGGCGATCTCTTCGATCGTCGGCTCGCGGCCCAGCTCCTGGCTGAGGGCTCGCTGCACCCCCGCCAGCTTGTTGATCGTTTCCACCATGTGGACCGGCACTCGGATCGTGCGTCCCTGATCGGCTAGGGCCCTCGTGACTGCCTGGCGAATCCACCAGGACGCATAGGTGGAGAATTTGAAACCCTTGCGATAGTCGAACTTCTCGACGGCACGCATGAGTCCGAGGTTGCCTTCCTGCACCAGATCGAGCAGTGGCATTCCACGACCGACATACTTTTTGGCAATCGAGACTACAAGTCGCAGATTGGCCTCGACGAGCCTCTCCTGGGCCCGCTTGCCGAACCTAACGTCGCGGTCGAGCATCACGTTCTCGGCAGGAGACAGCTCACTTTTGGCCGTCAGCTTCTCGGCGGCGCGACCCCCCGACTCCATCTGCATCGAAAGCTCGACCTCCTGCTGCGCATCGAGCAGTGGTACCCGCCCGATCTCCTGGAGGTACATCCGTACCGGATCCGACACCTCGATCTCGTCGGCGGCCGGCAGCACGCCGAAGATCGCTTCTGGAGTGTCTTCGCGGATCTCGATCTCGGCGCGGGTCAGCAGATCAAAGACTCTCTCAAAAGCCTCCGGAGGGGCCGTCACATCTTCGAGTTCCTGTTGGACCTCGGCCATCATCAGGAACCCGCGCTGACGGGCGCGGCTCTGAAGGTCCTCGAGGACCGCTTCTACTTCTGGGATCACAGTCAGGGCTCCTGGCGTTCCCGGCGTTCGCGTTGCAACGCTATCAACTCAGCGTAGGCGGAGGAATAGTCCTTGCTTTCCGCGGCTGCCGATTCGACCAACCGTTCCAACTCATCAATTCGGCCATCCAGAGCCTCGGCCTGAACCTTTCTCACGACTTCTTCGGCCTCTGGAGCATCGTGATCGAGGAAGGCAATACCTCGCAGCATGATCGCAACCTCCGAATCGTCATCGCCGAGCAGCGAACCCAGGTCCGGCGGCTCACCGGGAGTAAGCGCACCTATCGCCGGCGCGATGAGCTCAAATGCCGCCTGGTGATCAGGTCGTGTGAATAGTCCGGTCACGTCCAGGTCTCGCACACCTGGGTCATTGGCCAGCAAGAGCCGGAGCAACTCGCGTTCTGCCTTCTCGGCACCCGTCAAGGGACGAGGCCGCTCAGGTACCGGTTCCCGCGGCGGGTCCCGATACACCGCTCTACGGCCTCCCATCGCCTCGGTCACTACATCGAGGTCCACACCGGTACGGCGAGCCACGAATACCGCGTACTCGTGGCGAGTTACCGAATCCGGATGCTGGCCGACGAACTCTGCAGCTGCCCTGACCGCTCTCCCTCGCGCCTCCGGCTCGCTGAGGTCGAATCCTGACAACTCCCGCTCAATGCGGAACTGGAGTAGAGGAATACTCTCGTCGATCGCCTTGGTGATCGCTGCGACATCACCTCCGGCGACAACGTCTGCCGGGTCCTTGCCCTCGGGGAGCTCGGCCACCCTGAGGTCCAGATCCCCCGGAACGCTCCGCTCGAAGCCACGCACGCTGGCGCCGGCACCCGCCTCATCCGAGTCGAACATGAGAATCACCCGCTCCGTAAAGCGGCGCAGCAGATCAAGGTGCTCTTCGCCGAGTGCGGTGCCACAGGTGGCCACAGCGAGCGGCTTGCCGGCGAGGTGGAGAGCGATGACGTCGGTGTATCCCTCGACCACCACCGCGGCCCCTTGGCGCACAATGTCTGATTTGGCCCAATCGAGGCCGTAGAGGAGTCGCGACTTGTGATAGATCGGTGTCTCGGGCGAATTGAGGTACTTGGGTCCATCACCATCGAGGACGCGGGCGCCAAACCCCACCGCATCTCCCCGTACATCGAAGATGGGGAACATCACACGGCCCCGAAAGCGATCGAATACCCGCCCCGATCTGGCCCGGATGGCCAGACCGGCAGTCACAGCCACCTCCTCTGGGACCTTCGCCCTCTTCAGGTGGCCTATCAGGGCGTCACCGTTCTCGGGACTGAATCCAATCTTGAACCGCTCCACAACATCTGACTCGTACCCGCGGCTCCGCAGATAAGACCGCGCCGAGCCGGCATCGCTCCCCGATTTGAGCCGGTCGCAATAGAACTCCACGGCCTTGTCCGTTGCATCCACCAACACCTGACGCCGATCGCGCCGCTTGGCCGCGTCCGGATCTCGGTGCAGTGTGATCCCGCTGCGGCGCGCCAACAGCTCGACTGCATCGGAGAAGTCGAGCGCCTGGCTCTCCTGAACGAACTGGAACAGGTCTCCGCCTCTGCCGCACCCGAAACAGTGGTACAAGCCTCGCGCCGGATCGATGGACATCGACGGCGTCTTCTCCTGATGGAAGGGGCACACCGCCATCACCGATCGACCCGATCGTCGCACCTTGGTGACCTCTCCGACCAACTCCACGAGATCGGTGGCATCGCGGACTCGTTCGATGTCGTCGCGTCGGTAGGCCATCGCGGCGAGTGTACCGGCGCGCCGCGATCCGGCTCCAGCCCCCCTTTGCGGTGCCATTCGGCTTCAATCGGCATATGCCGAGGACCGACTGGCGTCGTATCGACCATCTCGACCGGGTCGATGATCAGTTCGATCTCGTCGTGGTCGGAGGTGGCATCGTCGGCGCCGGGATCGCACTCGACGCAAGCCACCGAGGCAAGAAGGTCGCCATTGTTGATCGAGAGGACTGGGCCGCCGGGACGTCGAGCCGTTCCACCAAGCTGCTCCACGGCGGCGTGCGGTACCTCCCCCAGATGCGATTCGGGCTCATCCGCCGCGGACTGAAGGAGCAGCGGGTCTTGGGGGAAATCGCCGACTATCTGGTCACCCCGATCGACTTCGTCATCCCGGTGTACCGCGACCATGCGTTCGCCGACGCCCCTAGATGGGCTCGGCACCCCAGAGTGTTCCCAGTAGCGATCCGACTCGGACTGTGGTGGTACGACCGCCTAGGAGTACACGCCAAAGGGACCAAGCGTGTGCTGTCCCCTGGCGAGCTCGTCGGCCGATTCCCGTTGCTCAAGCCCGAGGGACTGCGCCACGGCGTCATGTACCGCGACGCTCAGACCGATGACGCCCGGCTGACACTCATGGTCGTACGGACCGCGGTAGACCTAGGCACCGTCGCCCTCAGCTATGCCGAGGCGATCGACATCGAGAGAGCCGATGGAGGGTGGACTGTCACCGTGCGCGACCGGCTCGACGATGCAGTTCACCGACTTCGAGCGGACGCGGTAGTTGCCGCCACCGGGGCCGAGCACCCACCGGGTCACCGAGCTGACCCTCTTCCCATTGTCCTCAGCAAAGGCGCCCACCTCACAGTCGCCGCCGACGATGTTGGGATCCGCGACACGGCACTGGTGCTTCCCGAGACGTCGGACGCTCGCGTCCTGTTCCTAGTCCCCTGGCAGAACCACGTCGTGATCGGCACCACCGACACCCCGTACCATGGTGATCTCTCTCACCCCACAGCCGATTCCGCCGACATTCGCTACCTATGCGATGAACTGGGTACCTATCTAGATGTCGAGGATGTCGCGCCGATCAGTGCTTGGGCGGGGTTGCGATCACTAGTCGGCAAGCCCGGGGCTTCGACCGCACAGGCATCGCGGGAGCACCAGATCGTCGAGGTCGCATCCGGGTATGTGCGGGTGGCCGGAGGCAAGCTGACCGGCTACCGCGCGATCGCTCAGGACGTGGCAGATCGCCTCTACGGGCGAAGGAGCCGTACACGTCGCGGAACTGCCTCCGTTTCGATCCGCGGTGCGGGCATCGGTGCCGACATGGTCGACCGTGTCATTGCGAGCCTGTTGAGCCTCGGCGCTCCCGAGCACCTCGCCGCGGATCTCGTTGCTCGGTACGGCGCCGCGGTCGAGTCTGTGCTCGACATTGCCCATCACGATCTCACACTGTCAGCCGTCATCGCCGACCATTGGCTGGCAGCCGAGGTGGCGTACGGCGTCCGTCACGAGTCCGTGGCCACCATTACCGACTTCGTCCAGCGCCGCACCCGGGTCGCGTGGTTTACTGCTGACCATGCCCGAGGCGCACTGCCTGCGGTCGGACGCGTCATCGCCGACGAGCTGGGTTGGAACGATGACCGACTCGCGCTCGAACTCGACCGAACGAAGGCAGACCTCGAAGCCGAAGGGCTCTAGGCAGTCGCCGATGCCTTAGAGCATCCACGAATAGGCGGATGCTCTTCGGTAATGCTGATGGCTCTTCGCCATACGGCTCATCGCTATGTGGCCCGGGGACGCCAGCCCTAGGCCACCGAGTCCGCGCCTATCGGCGCGCCCTCTTAGAGAAGAGTGCCGAACTTGTCTCTGAGATGAGGAACGAGGCCCTCGATGGAAACCCGATCCTGAGCCATGGTGTCTCGATCTCGCACCGTGACGGCCTGATCGTCCAGAGTGTCGAAGTCGATCGTGACGCAATACGGGGTGCCAATCTCGTCCTGACGCCGATACCGACGGCCGATCGATTGGGTGACATCGACCTCTATTGCCCAATGAGGACGTAACGCCTTGGCCACCTCATCGGTGACTCCTACCAGGTCGTCCTTCTTCGATAGCGGGAGTACCGCGACCTTGATGGGAGCAAGCTTGGGATGCAACTTGAGCACCACCCGGGTCTCCCCTTTGACCTCCTCCTCTTCATACGCATCGATCAGGAAGGCAAAGGCCGAACGAGTGACTCCCGCCGCCGGCTCGATGACGAACGGATAGAAGCGCTCGTCGGCTTCCTGGTCGTAGTAACGAAGGTCTTCACCGCTGGCATCGGAGTGAGCCCGCAGATCGAAATCGGTGCGATTGGCGATCCCCTCCAGCTCGTCCCATCCCCACGGGAAGTCGTACTCGACGTCGCTGGTGACGAGGGCGTAGTGAGCGAGTTCGTCGGGTTCGTGAGCGCGCAGTCGAACCCGGTCGGGATGCATACCGAGGTTCAGATACCACTGCATCCGAGCATCGAGCCAATGGTCATACCACTGGTCGGCCTCCTCGGGACGGCAGAAATACTCCATCTCCATCTGTTCGAACTCCCGAGTGCGGAAGACGAACTGGCCGGGGGTTATCTCATTGCGGAACGACTTACCGATCTGGGCGATCCCAAACGGAAGCCGCAGGCGCGATGAACGCCGCACGTTCTCGTAGTTGATAAAGATGCCTTGGGCTGTTTCGGGACGGAGATAGGCAACCGCAGCGTCCTCCTCCACCGGACCAAGGAACGTCTTGAGCAACAGATTGAAATCGCGAGGTTCGGTGAAAGTCCCCCGCTTGCCGCAGCTCGGGCATTGATCGGGGTCATCTAACTTGTCGACCCGGTACCGGTGATGGCAGTTCGTGCACTCGACGAGCGGGTCGGTAAACGATGCCTCGTGACCCGAGGCTGCCCAGACCTGGCGACTCTGAATGATCGACGAATCGAGGCCGACCACGTCGTCACGCTCCCGCACCATGGCGCCCCACCAGGCCTCACGGATGTTGCGCAGAAGCTCCGCTCCGAGCGGCCCGTAGTCCCAAGAGGACCGCAGTCCCCCATAGATCTCGGAAGCGGGGAACACGAAGCCCCGCCGCTTGGAAAGATTGGCGATCGTTTCAAGGCTGTCTGCCGGCATGGGCCGTGATGATAGGAGGTGGCAATCAGACACCAGACGGCGACACCGGAGGCGCCGACGGTCCGGCGCCTATTGCTAGGTGTCTACACCGCCGTATCGGCGATCTCGCGCCTGATACTCCTCGATGCACTCCAGAAGATGCTCGGTCCGAAAGTCGGGCCACAGCGTGTCGGTAAAGATGAATTCGCTGTACGCCGTCTGCCAGAGCAGGTAGTTGCTGATCCTCTGTTCCCCGCTGGTGCGGATCACCAGATCGGGATCCGGCATTTCGGGTATCCCGAGTCGGTCCGCAACAGTTGCCTCATCCACCGAACCCGGATCCAGGTCGCCGGCGGCCGCCTCCAGAGCGATGGCCCTCGCAGCTCGGGCAATCTCATGGCGTGAGCCGTAGTTGAACGCAAACACCATGGTCATCTCGGTGTCGTCCACCGTCAGCTCCTCGGCCTCCCTAATCCTCTTGCGAAGCCGATCGCTCACCCTGGGGTCGTCACGATCGCCCAAGAAGAGCACGCGAACCCCCAAGTCGTGCAACTCATCGCGGCGCCGAGTGAGCAGGTCCTCCTTGAAGCCCATGAGGAACGCGACTTCGTCGTCGGACCTCGACCAGTTCTCGGTGGAGAACGTGAAGACGGTGAGCCACTTCACCCCCGCCTCCAGCGCCCCATGCACAATGTTGAACAGCGCCTCTTCTCCGGCGGCATGACCGGCCGTACGGGGCAGGCCGCGAGCGGCGGCCCAGCGACCGTTGCCATCCATGATGATCGCGACGTGATGGGGGGTGCGATCAACCATCAAATGCCACCGAGCCCAGCCTGCGGTCCAAGTGATACTCCAGGAAGCGGCGGGTCACCCCGATCGCCTCACCCGAGAACATTGGATCCGCCTCTGGAAGGTCATCCATCGAGGCGTTCATGAGTTGAGCCAGGTATTCGGTGAGACCATCACGCAAGGCGACCGATCCCGGCGTGCGGTCACGTTCGCACAGGACCCCGCCGTCTCCGAAGGAGAACCGAACCAGGTTGTCGCGGCGGCCACACCCTGCACAGTGATCAAAGGCCGGGGAGATTCCGACCACCTCGGCGACACCGAGCAGAAAGGCCGTGAGCAGATCCAGATGCGCCGCGCCCGACTCGAGAATGCGCAGGCCTCGCTGCAACAGCAGGAACGCCCTCAAGGAGCTTTCGTTCTCCTGGGTCACCGCGTCGATCGCCTCCACCATGGTCCCTGCGGCCAGAACCCGGTCCAGATCTGACCGCAGTTTCGGAAAGGCTTCGATCACCGACACCTGAGTGATCGTGTCGAGGTTGCGTCCCTCGTACAAGATGAGATCAACATGGGTAAACGGTTCGAGGCGACCCCCGAACCGACTCTTCGTCTTGCGTACGCCCTTGGCGACCGTACGCAGCTTGCCGTGGTTCGGGCTGAGGATCACCACAACCCGATCGGCCTCCCCAAACGGGAATCCCCTCAACACGATGCCTTGGTCGTTTCTGAGGCCCATGAGGCGGAGAATAGGGTTTCGGTGGAACGCATCAGGTATTGGGCGTTGCAGGCCAACAGCTCCGCGCCCTACGCCTGTTCGCCGGCAACGGCGGCGAAGTCCGGCCGGGCAGACACACGGCCGCCGGGAACCCGTCGGCGGTGCCGAGCCGTCATAGCCTCGTGACCAACACGAGGAATACCACCGTAATTCGCAGCATCGTGAGCGCCCTCGCCGCGCTGACCCTCATGATTCCATCCACCGCCCTCGCCCAGATCGTGGAACCGCCGATGCCTTGTCCGTGGTGGCAGTGCGACGGGCCATCCGACGTCGTGATCGAGAAGTACCTGGTGGAAACCACCATCGAGGATTCGATCGCCACGACGCGCGTCACCCAGATCCTGCGCAACGACGGGCCGAGGGTCGCCGAAGGCGAATTCCTTCATCCGATTCCGGCCGATGCCGTAGTCACCGGTCTCACCCTCTGGATCGATGGGGTGGCAGTCGCCGGAGAGCTCCTCGACGGTGATGAGGCTCGACAGACATATCAGGAAATCGTCCGGCGCACCCTCGATCCGGCGCTGCTGGAGTTCGTCGACGACGGTCTCCTGCGCCTCTCGGTGTTTCCGATCCCCGCCGAGGAGACCCGTAAGGTCGAGATCGAATACCGTCAGATCCTCTCCAGTGACGGCGGACTCGTCCGCTACCGGCACGCCATGGGACGCGAACACGCCGACGTCGAGATCGAGCGGATCATCGCGCAGATCGAAATCATCGAGTCCGGTGGTCTGAAGACTGTTCACTCTCCGACGCACAGCATCGCCGTCGACCGAACAGGCGACACATCGGCGGTGGTCGGTCTCGAAACCGTCGGTCCGCAAAGCTCGGATTTCGCCCTCTACTACTCCACCGACGATGAGCCGGTGTCGGTGGACATCGTCTCTTATCGCGACGGACACGAGGGCTGGTTCCTGCTGCTGGCGTCACCGGGGCTGGTCGCCGACGACACGATTACCCCCAAGGACGTCGTACTGGTGCTCGACGTGTCAGGGTCTATGGAAGGCGAGAAGCTCGCCCAGGCGCAGGACGCCGCAGGTTTCGTGCTCGACAACCTCAATCCCCGGGATCGCTTCGAAGTACTGGCATTCAGCACCGGAGTCGACGGGTTTGGCGATGGCCTGAGATCTGTGGACGATGCCCGGGCGGCCCGTGAATGGGTACAGAGGCTCGCCGCCGCCGGATCGACCGACATCCACGATGCTCTCTCGAGCGCCTTTTCCCTGGCAGAGCCTGATAGGCCCCTCTACGTGATGTTCCTGACAGATGGGCTCCCCACCGCGGGGACGATTGACACCGCCGAAATCCTCACGAGTCTCGAAGACAAGAGGTCCGAGACGACATCTGTGTTCGCATTCGGCGTTGGGTTCGACGTCGATACGATTCTGCTCGACTCGATCGCACGTGACCACCACGGCACCTCGCAATATGTGGTTCCTGGCGAGGACATCAATCGGGCGGTCAGTTCGCTCTACGCCAAGGTGTCGTCGCCGGTTCTGACGGCAGCTGCCCTCGAAATCGATGGGGTCGTCGTGTCCGACATGTATCCCTCCGAGGTCCCCGACATCTTCTCGGGCGAGCAGCTCGTGATCACAGGCCGATACGAAGGATGGGGACCTGCCACGATCTCGCTGAGTGGACGACTCCGAGGCAAGAGCGTCACGATCGAATACGACGATGTGCGCTTTACTGCGGCCGGTGGCGACGACACAGTTCCGGGTCTCTGGGCCACCCGAAAGATCGGCGCCCTCCTGCGCGATATCCGACTTCACGGTCCCAGCGAAGAGACGATCGATCAGATCGTTCGTCTCTCGATTCGGCACGGAATCGTCACGCCGTACACGTCCTATCTGGTGACCGAACCGGCCCCATTCGGGGAAGATGCGATCGACGTCATCTCCCGCAGTGCCAGCGCCGAGGCTACCCCGCTCGGCGCCTCAGGCGAAGAGTCTGTAACCGCCGCCGATGCAGCCGCCGAGTTGTCCGACACCGACCTGGCAGCGGCGCCCGATGAGCGGTATGAGGGTGTCGTCGCCACAGCCGGAGGCCGAACCCTGCGTCAGGTCGATGGAGTCTGGATAGACACCACCTACGACCCCGATATGGACCTCATCAGGGTGGCCTTTGGCTCCGACGACTACTTCGCCCTGGCTACGGCGGGGCCCGGCACCGCATCGGCCCTGGCCGTCGGCCAACACGTCATAGTGGTTGTCGACGGTACGGCGTATGAAATCGTCGATGCCGACGCCGCGGCTGACGTGCTACCCGTGACGATCACCGATCCGGAAGAGACGACCGCGATCGCCGATCCGGAAGAGACGACCACGACCTCGACCTCGACGCCGCTCGTGCTCGGCGCGGGTCCCGAAGGCGGTGCCGACTCTGGTATTTCGGCTGTGGCGATCGCGCTCGTAGCCGCGCTCACCTCGGCCGCCTTGCTTGCCGTTGTGGCGGCCCGGAGGAACTGAGCGTTGCTCCCGGCCGCCTACTGACCAATCGTCAGTTGACCGTGCATTCCGGCTTCGAGATGACCGGGAACCGTGCAAATCACGACATAGGACCCAGGTGGTGCGACAAACCTCTGCGTCTCGACCGCCCCCGGAGCGACCTCCACTTGCACTACAGCCATAGCCGGATCGAATTCAGATGAGGTTGTGACAACAGCTTCGGATCGCAGGACCGTCCAATTGTGCTCGACTCCGCCGACATTTCGGATCTCCACGGTGACATCACCCGAGACTGAAACCACCGCAACCGGACGGAATTCGAAGTCGGCAACCGTCACCTCAACCAGTCCGTGGTCGGTCGAGCCGTCGGAGCAGCCGACGAAGAGGAGCCCGCCAACCATGGCCAAGAGAGCAAAACAAGGTTTCATGAGCGGACGAGGCTACCCGCCGCCTGCGTTGAGGCGAGACACCGACAAGACTGTGGGGTCGTGAGAGAACCACTGACCGAAGATGAGCGAGCAACGCTGGCAACCGTGCATCCGGATTGGGCCATCACGGCCGATGCGATGAGCCGAACCTTTGTGTTCGAGGACTTCTCAGCGGCAATGGCCTTCGTGACGAGGGTCGCTCTCGCGGCGGAAGCCCTCGACCACCACCCTGACATCGACATCAGGTGGAACAAGGTGACGCTGCGACTCACGACTCACTCGGCGGGTGCGCTCACCGAGATGGACAGCATCCTGGCGGCCGCGTTCGATGGATTCGTGACGGGAGAATGACGGTGACGGAACGACCCCAATTCCTATATGCCTTCACACCCGGTTCGCGGCCCGAACTGGCAACCGACCTGGACGCGTGGACGGCTGAGGATGAGGCCGTCGCAACCGAACACTTCGCCTACCTGAAGGCGGCCGCCGTCGAAGGGACGGTGCTCCTGGCGGGGCGCAGCCAAGACGGGATCGGCCCGGCAATCGTCATCCTCCAGGCGGCCACAGAGTCCGAAGCCCGCAACTTCATGGAGAGCGACCCGTTCGTCAGTTCCGGAATGTTCGGAGCCAGCCTGCACCCGTTCAGGATCGCCCTGGCGGCCCCAGATCTCTAGAGGCCCTGCACGGTGGCCGCTCTCTGAGGACCAGGTAGGGCACGCCAGCCAGCCCGAGAATTGGAAGAGCTTTCCCCGCTTGTCCCTACATCCCCAGCCGCTGGATGACTCCCGGCCGTTGCTGCCAGTCCTTCTCCACTTTGACGCGTAGATCGAGGTGAACCCTGGTTCCGAGCAGCATCTCCAATTCGGCTCGCGCCGCCGTGCCCGCTGCCTGCAGTACAGAACCGCCTCGTCCAATCACAATGCCCTTCTGACTGTCTCTCTCGACGAGGAGCCGGGCATGCACCCTGGTGAGCCCATCGTCACCGACCTCGACGTCATCAACGACCACTGCCAGCGAATGCGGGAGTTCCTCTCGCAATCTCGACAGAAACTTCTCGCGCACGATCTCGCCGATGAGAAACGTCTCAGATTGATCTGAAGTCATGTCGTTCGGAAAATACTGCGGTCCTTCCGGTAGTACCTGCTCCAGCTCGGCCACGATCGGCCCCAGATTCTGTTCCTCGGTGGCACTGATCGGAACATATGCCCCAAAGTCCCATTTCGATGCCTCGACAAGTTGCGAGGTGACATCTGCCTTGGAGGTTCCGTCGATCTTGTTCACAACGCACACGGTGGCGGTTCCGGCTTCGAGCAAGCGCCCCGCCACCAGACGATCTCCGGGACCGATGGGAGCTGTGGCTTCGATGACGAACACGGCCGCATCCGCATCAGCCAGCGATTCGACAACACGCTGATTGAGCCGCTCGCCGAGCGCCGTCCGCGGTCGATGGACCCCCGGCGTGTCGACCAGGACGATCTGGAGGTCTGGACGGTGCACCACGCCCCGAATCACATTGCGCGTCGTCTGCGGACGGGCGGATGTGATGGCGACCTTGGTCCCCACCAGAGCGTTGATAAGCGTGCTCTTGCCGACGTTGGGACGTCCGACTACCGGAACGATTCCCGATCTCACGACGGGCCGACACGAACCCGAGCCACCCTCCGACCCTGGACCCGTTCTGCCGTCAGAACGATCGCATCGAGATGGAACACCTCACCCTCTTCCGGCACCCGGCCGGCCAATCCCAGCAAGAGTCCGCCAACGGTGTCCCAGTCCTCATCGGGAAGTTCGGTGCCCACGAGTTCGGCGAGCTCATCGACCGGGAGACGACCGTCGACGATGTACTCCCCATCAGCAACCGTCCGTATAAGAGTCTCTTCCTCGTCGTATTCGTCCACGATCTCGCCGACAATCTCTTCGAGGAGATCTTCCATCGTTACCAGGCCGGCGGTCCCCCCGAACTCATCTATCACGACGGCCATGTGCACCTTCTTGGTCTGGAGCTCACGGAACAAGTCGGAAACCTTCTTCGTCTCGGGCACAAATGTCGCGGGTCTCATCATCTTCGAGACCGGACGCGCTTCACCGCCGGTGTCGAACAACGTGAGCAGATCGCGGGCGTACAAGACGCCCACGATGTCGTCCAGGTCATCACCCGTCACCGGAATCCGAGAGCGACCACACTCGAGCACGACATCCAGGGCACGGTCGGAATCATCGGAAGAAGCAAACGTCACCATGTCGGTGCGCGGAACCATGACCTCTCGCACGATGCCGTCGGTGAATTCGAGCACCTGGGAGATCAGTTCGAGTTCTTCGCTGTCGTCGGAGTCAAGCGTCGCGGATCCTGCGTCCTCTTCCGGGATGAGGTCCGTCGCCTTGCGCCCGATCCTCACCGCCCCCCATAGAAGCGGGGAGAGACGGTAGGCCGGACCCTGCGGCCGGTTGCGACCGAGCGATCGCGGCACCGTCTCACCCAAGAAGACGAGAGCGGCGCCGAGTGCGAACAGAGAACCGGCAAGTGCCGGGCCGCTCATCTCAGCAGCGAGAGCCCACGCCGATGGAATAGCGGCGGTCACGAGAAGGGCAGCGTGAACCACACCCAGCGATGGCTGCAGAGAGGCCCGATCGTCGAGGAGCCGGGCCACAAGCGCCGCCCCACTTATTCCCTCGGCAGCGTCGTGGAGGGCGTCGGCACGTGGTGTGCGAACGAGGGATGCCCCGCCGAAACGAAGCGCAAAGGCCAGCACCGTCAATACGCCCGACAGGCCAAGGGCGAACGCAATCACACAGACCTCCTGCCAATCGAATCGAGCAACTCGTCCTCCCTGCTCTCCATGAGATGCGCCTGCTCATCGTTTGCGTGGTCATATCCCAGCAGGTGAAGGATGCCGTGTGCCAGCAGCAAGAACAAGAAGTTCTCCGGATCCACTTTCTCGGAGAGTGCCCGAGCATGGATCTCTGAGGGACAGAGGAACACGTCGCCGAGGTTGAGCGGCGGCTCATCGGGGGTCAGGTGAGGAATATGGCCGGGCGTCAGATCTTCGACGGGAAAGGCCAAGACGTCCGTCGGGCCCGAACGGGCCATGAATCGCTCGTTGTAGTCGGCGATCTGCTCGGCTCCGACCAGCAGAACGGCCATCTCGGTAGTGGCAGGCAGTCGTTCTTCTTCGAGGACGCGCTCCGCGAAATGCAGAAGCATCGGCCCGTCGACGGGTTGCGCCTGTTCGTCACTGAAGTAGACGTTCACTCGGGTTGATCGCCCCCCGCCCCAGGGAATCTCGGGTATGGAATACGCGTGTGGTAGTAGCCGATCAGCGAATCGACAAACGCCTCCTTGACCCTGGTGAGCTCGCCGAACGTGACATCCGACTCTTCGAGCTGACCATCCTCGACCTTCTCAGCGATGATGCTCTCGACAAGCTCCCTGATGCTTTCGCTTGTTGGGTCCTCATGTTGGACGAGAGCCCTAGTCGCCGCTTCTGTCGCATCGGCGAGCATGAGGATCACCATCTCCTTGGACTTGGGCTTGCGGCCCCTGTGTCGGTAATCCGCGCCATCGACCTCGCCTTGATCGAGGTCCTCTGCCTTGTGATAGAAGAACCTCATGAGGCTGGTCCCGTGGTGCGTGAGTATCCCCTGAGCGACGTCTGGCGGAATGCGGTATTCGCGAGCAAGACGGAGCCCCTCGGCGACGTGACTTCTGATAATCGTCGCCGATTCGGCCGGGGGGAGCCGGTCGTGAGGATTGGTGACGCCGAACTGATTCTCGACGAAGTACTTGGGATCCACCGTCTTGCCGAAGTCGTGGAAGTAGGACATGGCTCGAGCGAGAAGGGGGTTGGCACCCACCGATCGAGCCGCCCGGTCTGCCAGGTTCCCGACCATGATCGAATGATTGAAGGTCCCCGGCGCGAGCTCCTCGATCCTGCGCAGCGCAGGGTGGTTACGGTCGGTGAGGTCGAGCAGAGTCTGGGTGGTGGTGATCCGAAACGCCGAGGAGAGGATCGGGAGCACGCCGAGCGCGACCACACCGGTGGCGATTCCGGATATGAAACCCCACACCGCGGCAAGTCCGATCGTCGCACTCCCGTAGAAGAACCAGGAGAGGCCGATGGCGATGGGGATATGGATCACCGCCGATATGACAACCGCCAGGTTGAGCTGAGCGCGGGACGCAACCGATGAGACCAGCGGAATCGGTATCAAGGTCGCCGCAGCCGCAAACGCCGAGAGGGCGAGATCGCCGGTGGCAAGGGCAGTGAACACCGTCATAGGCAGTGCTACAACAACCGCGATCCTGGCATCGAAGAGGGTGGCCGTCAGATACCCGAGCAGAGCCGCCGGCAGTAGAAATCCGAGTTCCACCTGATCCCGGGCCACCATCTCGGGAACCCTGGCGGCGGCCGCGCCGAGCACTATCAACAGACCGAACAGGCCGACCAATTTCGGCTGCCGCCAGTACTCGGATCCGACCCGCCATAGGTAGGCGGCAGCCAGAAGAACAACAATCGCCGCGACCAGCGCGAGCGCTCGGAGGGGTGTGGTCTCCGGTGTTTCGCCAATGAGTTCAAGGTCGCTGATCGCCTGGATTTGGACCGCCGTCATGATCTCGCCGACGTCAACAATCTTCTCGTTCGTGCGGTACTCCACCACGACGTCCTCTACCAAATCCTCGGCCTCGATCCTGGCGATCGCGGTCGCGACGTCATCCTTGAACTCGTTTGCCTGCAGCGACACAGCTACCAGCTCGGCAACGGCAGCCTCCATCGCCTCTTCGTCTCTGTCTGGTAGCAACACGATCGGTAGCGGATTGTCGGCGAGGTCGGTCCGGACGCCCGCGAGCTCGGTGGATCTGATCCCTTCGTTCAAGAAGCTTTTTGCCTGATCGATGGCCTCGTTCTCAACGATCGAAAAAAACAGAGCCTCTCCCTCTAGCGCCCGCGTCCAGTCGTCATTGATCAGATCGACGAAGGCATCGATCGTCTCCCGACTGAGGAATGGGTGAGAATCTTCGATCTGCTGGGTCTGAGTGGTGCGCGACACCGGCCGGGGGGGCTGAGTTGTGGTCGTCGTACTCGTCGTTGTGGTTGGCGCCGGCGTGGTCGTCGTCTCGGCATCGCCCCCCGGTACCGTCGTCGTCGTCTCCCCGGTAGTGGTCGTCGTATCCAAGGCGGTCGTCGTCGTCTCCTCCGAGGTCGTGGTTGTCGGAATGGTCACCGGGGGTGTAATCGAATCGGGATCCTCGACCGGCACGGCGACGGGTACCGCTGCTGCGCGCACGTCCTCAAAGAAGTTGCTGATGGCGTCGAGCACCGTCTCGGTGACCTGGAGGTCGGTGCGGTATATGTCCGGTTCGGCAGATGATGCCTCGGCTCGCAATGCTGCGGTCGCCACCTCGTCGGTCACAGACACCGGACGGGGGGCGGTGAATATCTGCGGTGCCGGCAGGCCTTCCTGAAGCGAGACCGGCGGAGCCTCGGTTGCCCTGGCAAACGTGAGAGCGATTGCCGAGAACACGACGGCCAGAGCGAGGAGAACGGCTCGAGCAATGCCCGAACCGCGGATTAGCGCACTCATCCGCGATCCGCCTCTTCCTCGTGTCTGGTGTAGGCCTCGACGATCGATGCCACGATCCTGGCCCGAACCACATCGGTGGCATCGAGGTTGACGAACCCGACCTGAGGTATCCCTTCGAGAATGCGGCGCACACGCTTCAGACCCGAGGCACGCCCGTCGGGAAGATCTATCTGAGTCACGTCCCCCGTGATGACCATCTTCGAATTAAACCCCAGCCTGGTGAGAAACATCTTCATTTGCTCCGGCGAAGTGTTCTGTGCCTCGTCGAGAACGATGAACGCGTCGTTGAGGCTCCGGCCCCGCATGTAGGCGAGTGGGGCGATCTCGATCGTTCCCCGATCGAGCAGACGCTGCGTCTCGTCCGGGCCGAGCATGTCGTACAGGGCGTCGTACAGCGGGCGCAGGTACGGATCCACCTTGGCGGCCAGATCGCCTGGGAGGAATCCGAGCCTCTCCCCGGCTTCGACGGCGGGCCTGGTCAGGATGAGCCTGCTAAACGAGCCAGACTGAAGCCCCGCCACGGCGAGGGCCATGGCGAGATAGGTCTTTCCGGTACCGGCGGGACCGATGCCGAAGACCACCGTATTGTCGCGAATGGAGTCCACGTACCGCTTCTGATTGAGCGTCTTGGGCCGAATGACCTTGCCGCGGCCCACCGCTACGCCGTCGGTGAATACTTCGCTCGGGCTAGCGGTATCTGTGTTGACCAGATGGATCACCCTGCGTACCCGCTCCATGTCGAGACCTTGGTCGTCGCGGACGAGCACGAGAAGTTCTTCAAACACCGTCTTGACGAGCTCAGCGTCCACCGCTGGACCGCTGATCCGGATCTCGTCGCCGCGCGCGACTATGCGCGTCTCGGGAAACGCCTCTGCGACAACTCGCAAGTAGCCGTCGCGCTCGCCCAGGAGGGCCAGCATGAGATGATCACCGGGGACGCGCAGCTCTAGATCAGTGAGCGGAGCGTGAGTCACGAAAATCCTCGATACGAGGGGTCATGGGGACATCGGAGTATACCGACACATGATCGATGTCAGACAATCAGCAGTCAGAAGGCCCACGCCCTTGGCGCAGAATCACCGATCACGTCAGAGATCGCTGGTGAGCCCCAGTTCAGAGAGACGCTCGGCAAACGCCTCCTCGGACTGATCGATCAGCAAGGCAAGCAACCGCAGATCCCCGCGGCGAATGGTGAGCACCTTGCCGTTGAAATCTTGGCGCATCATTTGGATAGATCGCAGGAAGCGGTTGAAGATCACGGCATCGGTCCCAGACATACGTTCGAGACGATTCAGGTCGATCGTGACCCCACCGCTCGGAAGTGGCTCCATGGTCCGCTCTCCGCCTTCATCCTGGGGCAGGAATTGCGAGATCGGAACCTGGAAGAACAGGGCCATACGATGCAGTCGAGGAAGAGACAGGCTGCGCTCACCGCGTTCGTACGCGCCCACGACGGCCGCTTTGAACTCACCGTCGGAGAGCCGCTGCACGTCCTGTAGGGAGAGGCCACGTTGCTTGCGAATCGACCGCAAACGTGACCCGACCATTTCGTTGTAGCTCGTCACCCTCCGCGACCCCGTTTTGCTCCGTTGATCACCAGTTGATCACTCGTTGATACTCCGTTGCGTAGCCAAGAAGACAACGCTGAGTATCAGCTTAGCGACCCAGATGGCCGACAGTCCACAACCCACCGTCCCGAATACCGGTCAGCGTCTCCGACGGCTCCGCTTCGCCTCGGCGGGCGACTCCCCCATGGCCAGTCCGTAGGACCGCAATGCCTCTTCAGCTGCGGCATCCAATCGGTCTGGCACCGTCACGACGATCTCCACCAGCAGGTCGCCCCTTCCCCGACGCTGGAGTCGCGGCATTCCTTGGCGGGACAGCTTGAACACCGTCCCCGGCTGCGTTCCGGCAGGAATGTCGATAGGAACATCGTCACCACCGATAGTCGGTACCGCCACTTCCGTGCCCAGAGTGGCCTCGGAGAGTCCCACCGTCACACGGTGCACAAGGTCGGCTCCATGACGGGTGAATCGAGGATCGGGTTGCACGCTGATCTGGACATAAAGGTCCCCGGATCTCCCCCCTGGATCCCCTGCCTGGCCTCGTCCCGCAAGGCGCATCCTCGCCCCGTCGTCGACACCGGGCGGAATAGACACCGAGACCGACACCTCGTCAGCGACGGAGCCACCTCCACGACACTCCGGACATGGTTCGACGACCGTCTTGCCACGCCCGGCACACCTATCGCACGGCGCAATCGCCACGGTCGTGCCCAGCAGGGTCTGCCTGGTGACACGTACCGAACCCTGCCCGCCACAGCGGTCACAGGTAGCCAAGTCGATCCCAGGAGCCGAACCACTCCCGGCACAAGTCGAGCAGCGCACACGGGCTCGGTATTCGACCTCTCGCTCGACGCCGGATGCGGCCTCCTCCAACGTGATGGTCTGCGCAATGCCGATATCCTCGCCCTGGTCGGGACCTCGCTGCCCCCCACCGAACGGAAACCCTCCGAAGAACCGCGACAACACTTCGTCTATCCCACCAAACGATGAGAACAAGTCGCTGGGATCGAAGGAGCCACCGTGGTCGTACGACGCCCGCCGAGTGGGATCACTGAGCACCTCGTACGCCTCGGCAATCTCGCGGAAACGATGCTCCGCCTCCGGATCGTCCGGATTGCTGTCGGGATGGGTCTCACGGGCCAGCTTGCGGAAGGAGCGCTTGATATCGTCTTGGGTTGCGTCTCGGTCCACCCCGAGGATCTGGTAGTAGTCGGGCACTATGAATCGAGACTCTCGCCAAGGGCTTCGGAGATCTCTTCCACCACCCGAATAGTGCGCCGATAGTCCATCCTCATGGGTCCGAGCACCCCCATACGTCCGACGGCGCCACCACCGTCAAACGAGGTGGCTACCACAGCAAGGTCGGGCTCGCCGGCGCCGGTCTCGGTTCCAATCCGAACAGTGGTCTCAGTGTCGGGGCCCCCGAGAAGACCGGGAAGTGCTGCGTCTCGCTCCAGCAGCGCCAGAACGCGATGCAACTTGGCCAGATCCTCCCAAAGGTCGACCATCCGGCTGGCACCGCCGACGTAGACGTCACCACCGGCCTCCGCGGCGTCGCTGATCGCATCTGCGGCCAACCCCAACAAACTGCTGACGGGCGCCGGGAGACCGCTGAATTCCAGATCCGGCGGCTCATCATCGAGAATCGCCCCGACCAAAGCGCTATCGATCAGCTCCTGGGCTCTCCCCATCTCTTTGGGCGTCGCAGGGATCGACGGACGCAACAGCACCTGATGCACCCGTCCACCATCGGTGACAACCACCAGAAGCACAACACCCGGTTCGACGGCCAGGAGCCGGGCATCTTTGATCAGGTGACCACGTAGGCCCGGACCGAGCACCACGGCGGGAAAATGGGTGATCTCACTGAGTAGATCCGTCGTCTCCTTGAGGATGCGCTCCAGCTCGGTATGCATCGAGGCGAAGAACGATCCGATTCGGGTTCTGGTCGTGTCGAGGAGCGACCCAGGAGACAGATGATCGACGTAGTACCGGTACCCGCGGTCGGTGGGGATTCTTCCGGCCGAGGTGTGCGGCTTGGCGATGTACCCCTCCTGCTCGAGGAGGATGAACTCGTTGCGGATGGTCGCCGTCGAGCAGCCGAGACCCGACCGCTCCAAGACGGCGCGCGACGACACCGGCGCTCCGGAGGCTATGTGATCCTCCACGAGTGCGGCGAGGATGGCGACCTTGCGTTCGTCGAGCATCTGAGACCCGAGAGTAGCAGTGCCTGAACTCTGTTAGCAGTCAGCTGGCGCGAGTGCCAAGAGGGCACGCGACACCTCATCGCCCAGCAGCGGCCGGTTGATCATGAGTCGATCGCCAGCGACGCCGAGGATTCCTGCTTCAAGGGCCGCTCCTCCGCGCTCCGATGCCAAAAGCCTCTCCCCCGCCGATCCCAGAATCACCCCGGCAGCACGCCGCAAGCCGAGCATCACGCGCTCGACTTCGCTCTCCCAACGGTCGAGCTGCTCCCGCCCGGATTCGGCACCTTCGCCCCGCTCAATTCGCTCCAAATAGCGATCGACCCTCCGTACGTTCCAAGATCGCACACCGTCGCGATGCTGGTGAGCTGCATTGCCGAACGCCACGTACTCACCCTGCCCCCACGTGACCAGGTTGTACACGACTGCGTGCCCGGGACGGGCGTGATTGGAAGTCTCGTACCGGATCATCCCTCCCTCGGCTGCCAACTCGGTAGCCAACAACCACTCATCGGCTTGCAGATCCGAATCAGGTTCAGGCGCTCCTGCGGCCACAGCGCGCGAGAGCGGGGTACCGCGTTCGACCGTCAGCGAATACGTAGAAAGGTGGTCGATCCCAGTCTCCAGGGCAATCGAAACCGAGGACCGCCACGATTCCAGCGTCTCGCCGGGAGTCCCAAAGATCAGATCCACGCTGACCGAGTCAAAAACCCCTCGCGCCGTCGCCACCGCCTGTCTCGCCAGATCCGCGGAGTGAGTCCGCCCAAGCGCCGTCAACACCGCATCGTCGAAAGACTGGACACCGAGCGAGATCCGGCGAAACCCCGCAGCCCTCAGGTTGCGCACCCCAGCCGGGGTGACGTCCTCCGGATTCGCCTCCAGCGACATCTCGACGTCCGCTTCGAATCCAAAACGGGCTTCGATCGCCCCAAGTACCCGCTCCAGCTCTCGCCACCCGAGGGCGGTCGGCGTGCCGCCTCCAAATGCAACTGCAGACAACCGTCCCGGGAATGGTTCTGCAGCCTCGATCTCGGCACATACGGCGGCCACGTAGCGGTCGGCGAGGTCGGTGCCGGCCACCACCGCAAAGTCGCAGTACGAACAGATCTGGCGACAAAAGGGGATATGAACGTAGGCCGCGACCCTCGACGCGGCCGACTCGGCGAGTTCGACCGAATCCGGCAGCACCGTCCCCTCAATCAGCATCTACCTGGAGCACTGAAATGAACGCTTCTTGAGGCACCTCGACTCGCCCCAACATCTTCATCCGCCGCTTCCCCTCCTTTTGGCGTTCGAGAAGCTTGCGCTTGCGAGTGACGTCACCGCCGTAGCACTTGGCGATCACATCCTTCCTCTTGGCCTTGACCGTCTCGCGGGCAATGATCCGCGACCCGATCGCCGCCTGAATCGGAACATCAAACATCTGACGAGGGATGATCTCGCGCAGCTTGGCCACAAGCTTTCGCCCATACTCGTACGCCTTGTCCTTGTGGATGATGGCCGAGAACGCATCGACCGGTACCCCGTTGAGGAGGATGTCGACGCGCACCAGATTTGCGACGGAGTAGTCATCGGGCTCATAGTCCAGCGAGGCATACCCGCGGGTACGCGACTTCAGCTGATCGAAGAAGCCAAACACGATTTCGGCGAGCGGAACCCGGTATGTGAGTTCGACACGCTCCGGCGACAGGTAGTTCATCTCTCCCATCACACCGCGGTGCTGCTGCAACAGCTCCATGACCGTGCCCGTGAACTCTGTCGGGGTGATGATCATGACCCTTACCACCGGCTCCAGAATCTCGGTGCGGGCGGTGGGGTCGGGAAGGTCTTGGGGGCTCTTGATCTCTATCTCACCGCCACCAACCAGTCCGACTCGGAACGCAACGGAGGGTGCGGTTGCCACCAAGTCGAGGTCGTATTCGCGTTCAAGCCGCTCCCGAACAATCTCCATGTGAAGCAGACCCAGGAAGCCACATCGGAACCCAAACCCGAGTGCCCGCGACGACTCGGGTTCGAAGACGAGCGCGGTGTCGTTGAGGCGGAGCTTCTCGAGAGCTTCCCGCAGTCGCTCAAAATCGTCACCGTCCGTCGGAAAGAGACCGCTGAAGACCATCGGCTTGGGCTCCAGATAACCCGGAAGAGCCTCGGCAGCCGGGGCCGACTGGCGGGTGACGGTGTCACCAACCCTGATCCGGTCGATCTCCTTTACACCGGTGATCAAGTAGCCGACCTCGCCCGGCCCGAGCACGGCCACCGGCTCTGCGCTCGGCGTCAGAACACCGACCTCATCGGCCTCCTGCTGCTCGCCGGTCGCCATAAACCGCAATCCATCGCCCGTCGACAACCGACCAGACTCCACCCGGACGTAGCAGACGACCCCCCGATAGGTGTCGTAGTAAGAGTCGAATACGAGCGCCTTCAATTCGCCATCTGCCTCGCCTTCGGGGGCCGGGAGTCTCTCGACGATGGCCGCCAGCAGATCGTCCACTCCTTCACCGGTCTTGGCCGAGACCCGCATCACTTCGTTCGGGTCGCCTCCGAGAACCGATGCCAATTCGATCGCCACCCGCTCGGGCTCCGCCGCCGGAAGATCCAGCTTGTTGAGAACAGGGATGATTTCTAGGCCGCTCTCGATCGCCAGGTAGGCGTTGGCGAGCGTCTGCGCTTCGACACCCTGGGCCGCATCGACCAGCAGAATCGCCCCCTCGCACGCCGCCAGGCTGCGCGAGACCTCGTATGTGAAATCGACATGACCCGGGGTGTCGATCAGATTGAGCACGAAATCTCCGGCAGGGCCGCTGTAGTCGAGCCGGACCGATTGTGCCTTGATCGTGATACCTCGCTCCCGTTCGAGGTCCATCGTGTCGAGCACCTGATCCCTCATCTCCCTCTCCTCGAGCGCGCCGGTCCGCTCGAGCATGCGATCGGCAAGTGTCGATTTGCCATGATCGATGTGCGCGATGATCGAGAAATTGCGAATGCGCGAGGTATCCGTCACCGGGCTCCGGGGAAGGGAGCGGCATTGTACCGCCGCCGAGCCCCTGCTAATGTTTCGCCGTCCCCCACCCCATCGGGTTGTTTTCTCATGGCCAACATTGCTTCTCAGATCAAGCGCAATCGTCAGAACGAAGTCCACCGCCAGCGCAACCAGGCGGCCCGGAGCGAGATGAAGACTCGGACGCGCCAAGCGCTTGCCACCGCCGAATCCGGCGACGCTGACGCTGCCCACGAGGCGCTCCGTCTCGCTCAGCAACGCATCGATACTGCGGTGGCCAAAGGTGTTCTCCACAAGAAGACCGCCGCTCGCCGCAAGGCTCGACTCCATCGCCGGATCGAAGAACTGCTCGGCTGACCAGCCACATCTTCATGCCCGACATAGAGCCGACCTGGCTGACCCCGGCCGCCCACCAGAAGCTCTCCGACGAGCTCGAGGAGCTGACGACGACCGGGCGCATCGAAATCTCAGAACGAATCGCTGAGGCGCGCTCCCACGGTGATATCCGCGAGAACGCCGACTACGACGCCGCCAAGAACGAGCAGGGCCTCATGGAGGCGCGGATCAGGAAGATCCAGCACATCCTCCAGACATCAGAGGTACGCCAAGCCGCCAAGGGCGACACTGTCGCTGTTGGATCGGTCGTGAACATCCGACGGGCTGATGGCGGCGAGATGAAGGTCTTCGTGGCGCCTCCTGAGAACAAGGTCGACTCGTACGTGCTGGCATCGCCGTCGAGTCCGCTCGGCAGCGCGTTGCTGGGAGCCAAGGTCGGCGACGAAGTCGCCTACGAGGCCCCGGGTGGGACATTCACAGTCACTGTGATCTCGATTCGGCCGTTCGACGGCTAAGAGGGCGCGCCGGAACTACCCAGGACGTACTGCTCCCCGGTACCAACGAGTGAGAGCGACAGTCAGCCGCTCCATGGTGAGTCGGTGCGTGGCCTCAGGCATCGTCTTGAGACTGATGTCGGCTCGCGCTACCGCGTCGAGCGCCCTCCTCAGATCAGCCGGCGAAGCGCTGCGGCGCGCCCACCAAGCCTTCTTCGTCGGGTAGTGATCCGGCGACCCGCCGACCCACTCGGCAAACGTATCGATATCGGGAGCAGACGCCGCAAGCGACCGACGCTTCAAGTCTCCCTCGAGAAAGGCAAGCAGTTGGAGAGGGTGACCATGAGTGAGGAAGTCGGCCAGCCGCCGCAGCGCGCCACCGGTGTCGCCGTCGGCGATGGCATCCGCAAAATGCCACATCGGCTCGTCGGGCCGATTGCGGAAGCGGGCTGCGATGAGCTCTGGCGTGATCGGCTCTTGTACTGCGGCAAGCTGATCGAGCGCCTGTCCGAGGGCGGCCACGTCGGAGCCAAACCGTTGAACAAGGGCAGCGGCTGCAGCCGCGTCGATCTTGACCCTTCTCTCTCGCGATGCCTCGCGCATCCATTCGATGGCATCTCGCTCACGCATCTTCTTTACGGAGTGCACCGTGCCCTCGGCCTTGGTGAGCTTTCCGATGGCCGCGGGTAGAGCCCCAGACGACACGAGGACTACCACGACAGTCTCCGGATCCAATCCCTCCAGAAGGCCTTTCAGAATCTCCGTCTCTGCCTTCTGCAGGTTCTGCGCATCAACAACAGCAATCCCGCGCCGACCCCCGAACAGCGAGCCGCTCTGGAGAGCAGGAACGAGTCGCTCGACCTCGGCACGCAGCGCACCATCGGATTCCTCTCCGGCGCCACGCCCGGGAACATCCACCCGCTCGGTGTCGTCGACAGCCGCCTCGTCGAAGATCCGCCGAGCGCGGTCCAGCATTTCCTGGCGCTCACCGGGACCTGCATCCCGCGGGCCGACTATGGCGTGAAGAGCCGTCACGGTGCGGACGGTAGTCCCCTCGCCATCTCGGCAATGCGATCGAATGGGATCGTGATCGTCCCCGCCACATCCGTTCTCAGGACGAGCGATCCCGATGCCTCGAGTGTCGCAACTACGTCGTTCGACGGGTGCCCGAACTCGTTGGGACCAACGCTGATGACCGCTATCTTCGGGGCACTTGCCGCTATCCACTCCAGGTCGCTGGTCGCGGCACCCTGGTGTGGAACCTTGAGCACATCCCTCCGCAGCGGACCGAGATCGTGCTGGGCGTAGGTCTCGATGTCACCCGACATGAGGACAGTCGTCTCGCCCCAGCGCACCTCCACGACGATCGAACCATCGTTGGGACCGGCGTAGGCGCGAACCGGTCCGAGAACCGCAACATCGAACGCTCCGAGCCTGACAGCGTCCCCCGGTCGTGGAACCGACACCGGCATCGCCCCCACCCGGAACTCGGCAATCAAGTCGTCCAGTGGAGAGCCGCTGCCCAGTTGAGGTGGGTACCACACCATCCCCACCGCAACGGTCCGCGACAGCCCGACAAGACCCGTCGTGTGGTCGGCGTGCCGGTGCGTGATGATGAGCAGATCGACACGACGGATCCCAAGCCGCCGCAGATGAGACCGAAGCAAGGTCGGGTCCGGCCCGCCGTCCACGAGGATCGTCTCGCCCCTAGGTCCAACAAACAAGGTCGCGTCGCCCTGGCTCACGTCCAGGAAGTGGACTGTGGGCACGTCCGGTAGCTTCATCGGCACAATCGACACCGTCACGATCACCGCAACGACTCCGAGCATCACTGGACGCAGTGGAGCAAGCCGCAGCGCCACCACTGCCGGCACAGCCAGGGCGATCGCCTGAATCGAGTCGAGTTGAGGAAGCTCAGCCGCGGTGCGAGCAATGACGAGGACGAGCATCGCAAGAGCCGTCCCTAGGTTCACAAGCGGTCCGAAGTGGATCACGGCTCCGATCCCACCCACCGCGGTCGAGGCGGCGACCACGGGAGCGGCCAACAGGTTGGTGAGTGGCGCCAGCAGGGGAATCGACCCAAACCAGATGAGAAGCAGCGGGGCAACAGCCGCCTGCGCCGCGATCGTGGCACCCAAGACGGCCCATACCGCTCTTGGCCGCCGCTTCGCGAATATGGGGAAACCAGCGATGATCCCACCGGTGGCTGCCACCGACAGGCCAAATCCTGCGCTCCCCGCGAGCTCAGGGGCCGCTAGAAGCGACAACGCGACCGCACCGCCCAGGGCGGTCCAGGGCGTCACCGGCCTCCCCGCCCATCGCCCGATCAACACCAGCGTGGCCATCACCGAAGCCCGAACCACCGATGGTTCCCACCTCGTGATCACGGCAAACACCGCTATCCCAACGATTCCAAAGACGGCTCGCTGGCGGGGTCCCAATCGCAGCGGTGCTCCTGCAATCCACCAGGCCGCCAGGAACAGCGCCACGTTGCTCCCCGACACGGCCACGAAGTGAGATAACCCAGCCAGTCGCAGCGCCTCCTCATCGGAATCGGGCAGCCGAGAGACATCCCCAATGAGAAAACCGGCCAGCAGGGCCCCCGGGGGCGAGCGAGTGGCAGCATCGAGGCTCCCGAGTACGTGCCGGCGCATCGTGTTTCCGAGTGCCAGCAGTGGATTGGGGGCCGCCGAGATGCGAGTGGCGGTTCGAGCCCGCATCGTGCCGCCGATCGGGCGTCCTCTGAAGGAATCTCGCCCCCGCTCGATCGATCCGGTGACCGACATCATCTCCCCCACCATGACGTCGCCGGGCACGCCGTTCGCGAGCAGCGTCGGGCCGCGCCATTCTGTCCAGCCGGCGTCCTGGAGAAGCGCCATCGGTGCGATCAGCGCCGACCGGCCAGGACCAGCCGGATCGGTAAGACCCACCGCAGTGATGGTGATACGGCCCTCAGGAGTCTCTGCAGTGCGGGTGGCGCCGGCTCGACCGGCAGCGGCTTGACCGGCCAGCATGCCGGACAAGAGTCCCAGAGCGAGCAAGAGAAGGGCAGGCCAACGTCTGACCGCATACCCGACGACCGACACCATGCAGGTGACCGCAGCCACGGGCATCGGTACACCGATCCCGGCCCACACCCCCATGGCGACCGCAGCCGCCCATGCCTCGATCCCGGTCGGTACCAGAACGCCGCTCAGGGCAGGAGTACGGAGTCGCGCAGAGCTGCCAGCTTGACCTCACCTATCCCCGGCACCGACAGCAGATCTTCTACAACATCAAACGGGCCATGGTCTTCGCGGTAGGTCGCGATGCGTTGTGCCAGCACCGGCCCGACACCGGGGAGCTGTTCGAGGTCGCCCACACCGGCCGAGTTGACCCTGACCAGACCGTCGGCTTGTCCAACAACGCCGACCTCCACGGATGGAACCAGGAGTCGTGCTCCGTCACCGACAGTCGCCGCCAGATTCAGAGCCCCGAGCTGCGCGTCCGGCGTTGCCCCTCCAGCGGCGACGATGGCGTCTGCGACCCGAGCATCCGCAGCCAGCGTCACCAGGCCGGGGTGCATCACAGCTCCCGACACGTGAACGGTCACCGTTCGTCGGGTCACCGCGCCGACGATCTCGACCGGAGGAGGATCCGGCTGTCCGGGCCACGCCACGAGAGCGGTGGCAATGGCGGCCACCGCAATGGCAACAGCGGTGAACAGGGATCGATCCACGCCGCTTCGTTGTATCAAAGCCTCCCGAGCCGGGGAACCCCCTCGATCCGACGGCTAGCTCGCGAAGAGGACAAGCACCGTCACGCCGTTGAACCCGGCATGGATGGCGATGGAGCGACCGAGACGGCCCGATTGGATGACGGCCCGCCCCATCACGATCCCGGCCACGAACAGGAAGGGGACCGCCAACACTGCGTTGGGATCGAGCAAATGGATGCCGGCGAACACTCCCGCTGAGGTGATCACGGCGAACCGGTCGCTCCTGGTGCGCCGCAACGCTCCGAGCAACACGCCGCGGAACACCAACTCCTCGGAGATCGGTGCCAGCAAAACGACGCCGACAAAGACAAAGATCCGCTCCCCCTGCCCGATCGCATCAGCCGCAGCCTCGACAACCTCCTGGGTGGGCGCGTCGCCACCGAGGAGGCCGACAATCACCAGGAACGCGATCAGCGACAGCCCCAGTTGAAGCCCAATACCGATGAGAATCCCCCAGGCGTCGCTCGGAGCGATCGATGCGGACAACGCCATCCGCCAGTCGGTTCTCCGTTTCGAGAGTCCCCAGATGGCCGCAATGGTCCCTGCGCTTTGCGCCGGTACCACCAACCCGAACAGCTCTATCGGGTCGGCTTCGCCGCCGAGCAGCACGAGCACCACCACCGATGCGACGAACCCAGCCACGACGGCGATAACGGCGTCGCGTGGACGCCACGGAGCCGGTTCAGCCACCGAGACGTGCGGCGACGTCACGTGCTTCCCTTTCCAGCCCGACAGCCCGGTAGGCACCGTGATGACCGAGTCCCTTGCGCCGCCCCCTCATGTAATCCCCGACGTACGAGCGAAACCAAGCAATGGCGCCCAGGCGACGCCATTGGTCGATGTGGGCGAGTTCGTGGACCATGAGACGCCCTACATCGGCTGCAGGTTGCTTCAGGCGGTCGGGATGCACATAGACGCCCCACGGCATGGCTACGGCGCTGATCCCCTTCGCCCAGAACAGGCGGAACCGACGGGAAGCAGCATGCACGGGGACCGTTGACGGATCGATGGTGGGGAGGGCGACGGTCAGCCGCTCCAGATCGAGATCGGCCTTCGTCAGGGCTTCGAGAGCCCAGAACCTCATCCGGTCACCGCACGATGTTTACGAGGTTGGGCGGGCGCACAATGACTCGCGTCGGCTCACCATCGAGATACGCCGCCACCTTGTCGGAGGCCAGCGCCGCTACACGAGCAGCCTCCTCTGAGATGTCGACCGGGACTTCTATCCTGTCCCGGATCCTCCCACCGACCTGGACCACCATGATGACGGTCTCTTCGGCCGCCAGAGCCTCGTCGAAGGCGGGCCACTCGGCGAATGCGACACTGCCCTCGCCACCCATGCGCTCCCATAGCTCTTCAGCAATGTGGGGGACCATCGGCGCCAACAACCGGACGAAGGCGTCGGCCACCTCTCTCGGAATTGATTCGAGGCCGACGAGAGCGTTGTTGAGTTCGAAGAAGCGCGCCACCGAGGTGTTGAAGCGGAGCCCCGACATGTCGGATGTCACGGCCTTGATCGTCCGATGGAGCAGCACCCGCAACTCGTCGCCGGCCGGTTGATCGCTGACCAACAGTTCTCCCGTATCGGGCTCGACGAAGTTGCGCCACAGTCGCTGCAGGAAGCGCTCTACGCCGACCACGTCTCGGGTGGTCCACGGCTTGGAATCGCCCAGCGGACCCATAAACATCTCGTACATACGAAGGACATCCACACCGTGCTCAACAAAGAACTCGTCGGGGTTGACGGAGTTCTTCTTCGACTTCCCCATCTTCCCGCTGCTGGCGATGACCGCCTTTCCTTCGTAGAGATGGACGCCATCGCGTGCCTCCACCTTCTCGGCGGGCACATACGCGCCCCGTGTGTCCTGGAAAGCGTCGGCCAGGATGTAGCCCTGGTTGAAGAGCCTTCCAAACGGTTCCGAGGTGGATACCTCGCCGAGGTCATGGAGCACCTTGTGCCAGAAACGGGCATACAGCAGATGGAGCACCGCATGCTCGACCCCACCGATGTAGAGGTCTACGCCGTGCTCCCCCATCCAATACCGTTCGACCTCCTCACCCACCAATCGGTCTGAGTTCCCTGGGTCGATAAACCGGAGGTAGTACCAGCACGATCCGGCCCATTGCGGCATGGTGTTGAGTTCCCGCTCCCACCGGACACCATCGATTTCGACGAAGCGCCACACCTCGGAAGCGTTGCTCAGCGTGGGGACCGGCTCGGCGTTCTCGTCGTCCGACGACGCCGGCCGGTAATCCTCGACTTCGGGCAGTAGAAGCGGAAGCTCCTCGTCCGGAACGGCACGCATCTCACCATCGGGGCCGTGGAGTATCGGGATCGGCTCACCCCAATACCGCTGGCGACTAAAGAGCCAGTCGCGCAGCTTGTACGACACGGTGGCCGTTCCGTACCCCTCGTCCTCGAGCCACTCGATAATCCTCGCCTTGGCGTCGGTCACCTCTAGTCCATCGAGGAACCCGCTGTTGATGGCGGGGCCATCGCCGAGGTAGGCATCGCCCTCGAAGCCCTCCTCGGGCTCAACTGTGCGAACGATCGGAAGGTCGAACTGTTCGGCGAATTCCCAATCGCGCTCGTCCTGGCCGGGAACCGCCATGATCGCTCCGGTCCCGTAGCCCATGAGCACGTAGTCGGCGACAAAGATCGGTATCCGCTCTTCGGTTGCCGGGTTGACACAGAACGAACCGGTGAACACACCGGTCTTCTCCTTCAGTTCCGTCTGCCGTTCCAGCTCCGACTTGCGGGAGGCCCGGACGCGATACCCGTCGACCGCTGAGACAGGATCTGCCGCGCCACCGGTCCAAACGCTCTTGGTGTCGTCGGGCCACGACATGGCGACAAGGGCGTCAACCAGCGGATGCTCCGGTGCCAGCACCATGTACGTCGCCCCGAAGATCGTGTCGGGTCTAGTGGTAAACACCTCGATCCGGTCGTCTGAACCTTCGACGGGGAAGTCGATCTGCCCTCCCTCACTCCGACCGATCCAGTTGCGCTGCATTGCCTTGACCGATTCGGGCCAGTCGACCAGGTCGAGATCCTCAATGAGCCGGTCGGAATAGGCGGTGATCCGAAGCATCCACTGCCGTAGCGGGCGGCGATACACCGGGTGATCACCGCGGTCGGACTTGCCCTCCCGAGTGACCTCCTCGTTGGCCAGCACGGTTCCGAGAGCAGGGCACCAGTTGACCATGACCTCATCCAGGTAGGCAAGGCGCCGTCCATGGATGAAGTCTCGTCGAGCATGCTCGTCGAGATCACCCCAGGGAACGCCGTCGGCATCGCGCTCCCCCGCCTCCAATGACGCAACAAGGTCGCTGATCGGCCGGGCCTTGCCCACGTCTGGATCGAACCATGATTCGAACAGCTGGACGAAGATCCACTGGGTCCACCGGTAGTAGTCGGGATCGGTGGTAGCCAGTTCCCGGTCCCAGTCGTAGGACAGACCGATGGAGCGCAGCTGCCTCACGTAGTTGGCGATATTGGCTTCGGTGGTGACCCGTGGGTGAATGCCGGTTTCCACGGCATACTGCTCAGCTGGGAGGCCAAAGGAGTCGAACCCCATCGGATGGAGCACATTCGCCCCGTTCATCCGCATGAAGCGGCTAAAGATGTCGCTGCCGATGTACCCGATGGGGTGCCCAACGTGGAGCCCCTCACCCGACGGATACGGAAACATGTCGAGGATGTACTGCTTCGGCTTGGAGCCATCGAAACCATCGTCGCCGGGGTTGAGGACGCGGAACGTTCTCTCTTCGGCCCAGCGAGCCTGCCACTTCTGCTCGATGGCCAGGTGGTCGTATCGGTGATCCATGTATAACCCCGACCAAAGTCGAAGCAGCCAGACGGCCGCGGCCGGTCACTTTCGAGATGGACTATATCTTTGAGGGCGGCCGATTCAGGTAGACCGCGGTGCTCGCGTAGTCGGCCCGATCCACCACATTGAGGTGCTGCGCGTGAACCGCCGACTGTTTGTTGTTGAGGTGTCGGCGAGTGAAGCGCGAAGCCGCCACTGCAAGTCGAACATCAAGCCTCCCGACAGGACCGAGACAAAGCCGCTCATCGAGAAAGCATCGCTATGGCAGTGGAGCCCTGGCTGGTCAAGCGAAGTGCGCAGCGGCGCCCAGGATGCCCCCAGATCAACGCTGGAGCGATGCTGCGGGCTACTGGAGCTCCAGTGCTGTCAGCCAGTCCGACCAATGCGCGACGCCCGGTTCGATGTTCAAGTGGGTAGCCTCTGTGCATGGTTGACGTTGGCTTGTTGATGATTCGCCCCATATAGGGGCCGGGTTTACGCGACTGCTTGCTTGAGGATCGAGGCCCCTGAGGGGGCCTCTTCTTGTTTGTTCAGGATCCGGCTCCCTTTGGTTGAAGGGAGATCGGGTATGACGCACTACGTGACGACTGCGATTCCATATGTGAATGCTGCGCCGCATCTGGGACACGCTCTGGAGGGCGTGCTTGCTGATGTGTTGGCAAGGCATTGGCGACAGGTGGGGCACGAAGTGCGTTTTTTGTCGGGCACGGATGACTACGCGATCACCAACGTCCTGGCTGCAGAGGCAGCAGGGTTGCCAATCGACGAATTCGTGTCGGCCCAAGCCGCGCAGTTCGAGAGCCTCGGGAAAGCGTTGCGTCTCTCGTTGGACGACTACATCAAGACGTCGTCGGATCCGCGTCATCGGCCGGGTGTCGAGCGGCTGTGGCTGGCGGTTCAGGATGCGGACGATCTCTATCGGAGAGAGTATGTCGGGTTGTACTGCGTGCGCTGTGAGGCGTTCTATGAACCGGACCACCTTGACGGCGTGCTGTGTCCAGACCACCTCCTGCCGGTCGAGGAAGTAGCCGAGGAGAATTGGTTCTTTCGGCTCTCCCGCTACGAACAACGACTGCTGAAAGCGATCGAATCCGGCGAGCTGCGAATTGAGCCGGAGCAACGCCGAAATGAGGTTCTCGGCTTTATCCGATCAGGGTTGAGAGACATCAGCGTGTCCCGCTCCGTTGAACGTGCCCACGGCTGGGGAATCGGCGTTCCTGACGATCCAGACCAAGTGGTGTACGTCTGGTTCGACGCGCTCGGCAACTACATCACCACTCTTGGGTACGGATCGGGGGACCCCGCTTATCAGCGGTGGTGGCTGAATTCGGATCGGCGGGTCCATGTCATAGGGAAGGGAATCCTTCGGTTCCACGCCGTATATTGGCCAGCATTCCTGCTTTCGGCCGGAGAGCCTCTTCCGACCGACATTCTGGTCCACGACTACGTTCGAGCCGATGGTCACCCGATGAGCAAGACACGCGGCAACACGGTCGATCCGATCGGGCTAGTCGACCGCTATGGGGTCGACGCTGTGCGCTGGTGGTGTGCAGCAAAGGTGAGGAATGTTGGCGAAACCGACTTCACCGAAGATGGGGTCGTTGCTGCTGCCAACCGAGATCTTGCGGGCGGCATCGGTAACCTCGTCGCCCGGATCATTGGCCTCACAGCGGATACCGCCAACCGCGCAGGACTCGGGGCGTTCAACGAGCCCATCAGCGCGGCGCGATCGAAATGCTCACACGCAATCGAGCGACTCGACCTTCGTGCCGCGGCGCACGAGATCCGAGAACTTCTTGCGAACATCAACCGGCATCTCGAACACCACCGACCCTGGGCGCAAGAGACGGATCCGGCCGTGGTCGAGACTGCAGCATCCGCCACTGGCGTGGTTGTCGACCTCTTGGCGGCGATCGTACCCGAGGTGGCCCTTTCCGCTCAGCCGCGGCTTGACGGTCGGACAGTTGGACCCGTGTATCAACGAATCGAGTGATCTCAGGCCCGCCAGGTGATCCGCCACGGACGCATGGAGCGTTCCGTATACAAGGCAGCTGCAGAGGTTCCAAGGCCCCGAGGGTGGCATCTCGGTCTCCAGGTCAAGTCCTGGAAGCCTGGAAGATCCCCTCAATCGACTCGTCCAATGCGGAGTCGAATTCATCGTCAGATTGGTCGGCGGTGAGACCCTCGAACAGCGCTCGGGAGAAGCTCGCGATCAACCCCGGGTTGCGGGCAAGAAGAGCATTGGCAACCGAACGGGCGTAGCCACCA
>JAJCYA010000002.1 GCA_029263095.1 Acidimicrobiia bacterium
GTCGGGCTGGCCGGATTTGAACCGGCGACCTCTTGACCCCCAGTCAAGCGCGCTAACCAAGCTGCGCCACAGCCCGTGGCCGGGGAATGCTACAGGAGCCGGTCGATGAACCAGACCACGCCTTGGATGAGTCGCAGCGTCAGATAGGCGGCGGCCACTTCCACCAGCAACTTGAAGGTAAACGGAGCCTTCTCGTCGGTTTCGGGTCGGTTCATACCGGCGGGACGCCGTGGTGACGTTCCGAGAACGTCCTGTCCTTGTTGGAGGCATAGGCGAGTCGGGTGATCAGGTCGTCCCGCAACTCCTCGGGTTGGATGACGGCGTCGATGACGAGATCGGATGCCAGCCGGAGGAGATCGACGTCGGCCTCGTATTCGGCCCGCTTGTCGGCGATGAACGCCTCGCGTTCCTTGTCGTCCTCGATCTCCTCGATGGTGTTGAAGAACACCGCATTGACCGCCGCTTCGGGGCCCATGACGGCGATCTCAGCGGTCGGAAGTGCGATGGTGGCCTCAGGACTAAGGCCCGGTCCGGAAAAGGCGTACAGACCGGCTCCGTAGGCCTTGCGGACGATCACAGAGATACGAGGCACCGTCGCTTCCGCGATGGCGGTCAGCATCTTGGCTCCGGCCCGAATAATCCCTTGGCGTTCGACCTCAGTCCCGATCATGAACCCGGGTACATCGGCCAGGAAGATGAGAGGGATGTTGAACGCATCGCACAACCAGATGAATCGCGCAGCCTTGTCGGCGGAGTCCACGAATAGGACCCCTCCGAGGTGGTTGGGTTGCGATGCCACCACCCCAACGGGACGGCCTCCGAGCCGGGCGAGACACGTGATCACCTCGGGTGCGAACAGCTCCTTTACCTCGAGGATGCTGTCCACATCGAATATGCCCTTCATGAATTGGTGCATATCGAAGCCGTGGTGGCTGTCCTCGGGGATCAACCCCGCCAGGTCGACCTCCTCGGTCTCCTCGAAATCGTAGAGAGGAGTCTCCGTCTGGTAGTCGGCTGGGAAGTAAGAGAAGTAGGCACGAGCCCAGGCGATTGCTTCGTCGTCGCTGTTGACTAGGACATCGCCGCACCCTGAGACGGTGCAGTGCATGCGGGCGCCACCCATCTCTTCCAACGTCGTCTCCTCTCCGATCACCATTTGGGCCATTCGGGGTGAACCGAGGTACATGGAGGCTCGACCCTCGACCATGATCACAACGTCGCAGAATGACGGGATGTAGGCGCCGCCGGCAGCACTCGGTCCGAACAGGCAACAGATCTGGGGAACCCGACCCGAGAGCCGCACCTGGTTCCAGAAGATCTTGCCGGCGCCGCGTCGTCCCGGAAACAACTCGACCTGATCCGTGATTCGAGCCCCCGCTGAGTCGACGAGATAGAAGACGGGCAGCTTCTCGTCGTATGCGAATTCCAGAGCACGGATGATCTTCTCGACCGTTCGGGCGCCCCAGGAACCAGCCTTGACCGTGGGATCGTTGGCGATCACGATCACCGGACGACCATCCACCACTCCCCTGCCGGTCACAACTGCGTCGGCACCCAGTTGCTCTTCGGCGAGTGCATTTGCCAGGAGTCCGTCCTCGACGAACGAGCCGGGGTCGCACAGGAGCTCGACGCGGTCGCGTACGAACATCTTGCCCTGTTCGACGAGGCGCTCGTGATACTTCTCCGGTCCGCCCGAGCGGGCGCGTTCCGATTCCGTTCTGAAGCGAGCTTCCTCAGTCACGTGGACTCCTCTTGGTCCTCGTCCGTGCGATCAAGCGTATCGGCGAACCGAGGAATTCGTACTCGCCGCGCAACCGACCTTCCAGGAAGCGAAGGTAATCCGGTCCGAGTTCACCGCCCCGGACAAACAGAACGACCGTTGGCGGTTCGGTTCCCGCTTGGACCGCGTAGAGGATCCGAGGCCTGCGCCCCTTACGGACCGGAGGAGGGTGCGCCTCCTGGAGGCGCCGAATGAGTCGGTTCAACTCCGGCGTCGGAATCCGAGTCCGGCGCGCCTCCAGTACTGCTGCAACCGCCGGTCCGATCCGCTGGATCCTGGATCCGGTCAGCGCCGACATACGGAGCACGGGAGCCCAGGAGATGAAGGCCAGCCGATCCCCGACCCCGTCCTCCACCCACGACTTGTCCTCCTCGTCGGCAGCGTCCCATTTGTTGAGAATCACCACCACTCCAGCACCGGCCTTTGCAATCTCCTCGGCGAGTCGTTGCTCCTGGTGCGTCACACCCTCGGTGGCGTCTACTACGAACAGCACGACGTCGGCGGCCTCGAGTGCCTGCTTGGCTCGAATGACCGAAAAGAACTCGGTGTCGTCGTCGACTCGCGAACGACGCCGGATGCCGGCGGTGTCGTACATGGTGACCGTGAGACCGTCGAGGTCGACCACTGCGTCGATGGGGTCGCGGGTTGTCCCCGGTACGGGGCTCACCAGAACCCGCTCGGAGCCGAGCAGCTTGTTGAGAAGAGTCGATTTGCCCACATTGGGGCGACCCACAATGGCGAGCGTTGGCTGGTCGGGTTCGAGATCGGAGTCTTCGATCGGCGCCGGTGGCAGCCCGGAGACGATCTGGTCGAGCAGATCGCCGACGTTGCGTCCGTGGAGGGCGCTGACCGGGTTCGGCTCTCCAAGGCCCAGGGTCCACAGATGCGAGAGATCGGCTTCCGCGGTCGGCCCATCGGCCTTGTTGGCGACCAGCAAATGAGCCAAACCCGAGGACTGGACGAGGCGGGCTATCGCCCGGTCATCTTCGGTGAACACGGTGGTGGCGTCGGCGACGAATACGACCAGATCGGCGCCTTGCAGGGCTGCCTCAACCTGGCCCCGGATCCCCTCGGTGAGTTCGTCGCCTCCGACCTCCCATCCACCCGTGTCGACGATCAGAAAGGCGCGGCCGCTCCACTCGGCCTGGAACTCTCGACGGTCCCTGGTGACCCCTGGCTTCTCCTCAACCACGGCGGCACGGCGGCGCAGGACACGGTTGACAAGCGTGGATTTGCCGACGTTGGGGCGTCCGACGATCGCGACGATCGGGAGAAGGCTCATGGCGCTAGCTGGCTCGGCAGCCGAAGGCGGATCACGCGAGGGAGGATAGGGGTCACGCCGGAGTCGTCCCTACCATGCCGGACATGATCGATACCGTCCTCCTGGCGGCGCCGCGTGGGTTCTGTGCAGGCGTAGAGATGGCGATCAAAGCATTGACGTGGATGGTGCGGGTGTTTCCGGCACCGGTGTACTGCTACCACGAAATCGTCCACAACGCCTCGGTGGTCGAGGGCTTCGAGCGGGCGGGGGTGGTCTTCGTCGAGTCGATAGATGATGTGCCGCCGGGTGCACCCGTCATGCTTTCGGCCCATGGGTCGGCTCCCGAAGTTGTCGCTGCCGCCCGGGAGCGCGGAGGCGTCATGATTGATGCGGTGTGTCCACTCGTTACCAAGGTCCACCACGAGGTGAAGAAGCGCGCCGCCGACGGCTTCGACATCATCTACGTGGGACATCACGGCCACGACGAGGCCGTCGGCACGATGGCCGAGGCCCCCGAGGCCGTGTCGATCGTCGATCCCGATGAGGGACTCGACCGCTTCATTCCACGTGACCCGGGTCGCGTCGCGCTCGTAGCGCAGACCACGCTGGGTCTGTTCGAGTGGGAGTCGGTCCTGGACGATGCCAAACGGCGATTCCCGCATCTCTGGACCGCTCGTCGCAGCGACCTCTGTTACGCGACGACGAACCGGCAGGAAGCAGTTACCGCCCTTGCCAAACGATGCGATGTCGTATTGGTGGTCGGCTCCGAGAACTCCTCGAATACCCAAGCTCTCGTGCGAGTGTCACAAGCGCAGGGCACCCCCTCGTTTCGGGTGGACGGCCCGGAGGCTGTCGACGCGAGGTGGTTCACCGCCGCGGAGACGGTTGGAGTCACCGCGGGAGCATCGGCCCCCGACCAATCGGTGCGCGCGGTGATCGAGGCAGTGGGAGATATCGGCGGCGAGGTGCTGCGGGTCACAACGGAAGACGAGTACTTCCCCCTTCCACCCAGCTTGCGCACTCTCCTCGCCGCCCTGCAGGCTGTCGTCGAGGGTGGATACACAGCGCGCCTGCCGGGCCGTCCAGGCCTCCTGCAGGATGACCGATCCTGGGGAGCGGCAGAGGCGCTCGACGTCTTGGCGGACTGACGCCGCGAGTCGGCCTTCGGTCTCTGAGGTCGGGGAAGCGACGCCCGTTGGAGGGCTTCCCCGGATGTGTACGAGATGACGGTCGGTTCTTCAGACCTTGCCGACCAGGTCGAGAATGCGGCTCACAACCTCGGCCACGGTCAGCGACCCGGTATCGATCGTGACGGCATCATCGGCCGGTCGAAGAGGCGATGCTGTCCGGGTCGAATCCGCAGCATCGCGCTGTTCCATCTCGTCGCGGAGTTGTTCGACGTCTGCGCCGGATGCCTCCGCATCTCCGGAGCGTCGATCGGCGCGGGTCGAGGCATCAGCGGTGAGGAACACCTTGACGGCTGCGTCGGGGAATACAACGGTCCCGATGTCGCGTCCCTCGACTACCGCGGCGCCGCCCTGGTCGGCCACCCACTGCCGCTGCATGTCCACCACCAGGAGGCGCACCAACGGATGAGCAGCGACGATACTGACGGCAGCCGTCACGTCGGGTCCCCGCAGACTCGGCGTGATGTCGACCTCGTCCAGCCAGAGCACGCCATCGACCACTGAGAGGCTTGCCGCCCTGAGAGCCGATAGCACCGCCGCCTCGTCCGCCGGATCGGCGCCATCGAGCAGAGCGATGTGGGTCGCGGCGCGGTAGTAGGAGCCGGTGTCGAGGTAGGCGACGCCGAGCGCAGATGCCAACGCGCGCGAGACCGTGCTTTTGCCCACACCGCTGGGGCCATCGATCGCTACGACCACATGTCCTCCAGCACCTCGGCGAAACCGGGCCACGATACGTCCGCTGCTTCAAAGCCGGAGACATCGACCGCCGCCCGTCGGACGAGGGAGGCCACGGCTGCCGCCATGGCGATACGATGATCACCACGGGATTCGATCCGTCCCGATTCGAGCCGACTCCGTGGATTCGGCTCCACGACGAATCCGTCGGAGGTGGCGTGGGCCTCGGCGCCTGCCAACCGAGCAAGTGCGACGCTTGAAGCGATTCGATCGGATTCTTTGACCTTCAGCTCGCTCGCTTCCGCCACCACAGTGCGACCAGCGGCGCCGGCAGCGACCACAGCGAGGAGTGGGAGTTCATCGAGTGAACGTGCAGCGAGATCGCCTCGAACCTCGATGCCGGTGAGATCTCCCGCATCCACCGTGACAGTCCCGACAGGATCCCCCATGACCGTCTCTTCGGACTCGATGGTCACCGCGGCTCCCATCGTCTCGAGAATCTCGAGGAATCCGGTGCGCCCCGAATTCAGGGAGACACGAGGGGTGCAGATACGAGACCCTGGGGAGACGGCTGCAGCGGACCACAAGAACGCGGCCGAAGATGGGTCCGCCGGCAGTGAGACTTCAACGGGCGGGACCGGACCCGGCGTGACGACGAAGTCGGTGGCCGACTCGATGCGTCCGAGTCCAAGATGAGCCAGCCAGCGTTCGGTGTGATCCCGGAACCCTGGCGGGGAGACGATGCGTGTGGTTCCTTCTGCACTGAGGGCAGCGAGGGCAACGGCGGTTCGAACCTGTGCGCTCGCCATCGGGATCGAGACCTCGGCACCCACCAGCGCTGAACCCCGGATCCGGATTGGGGCGGTGCCACTCTCGCCGACCTCGATGTCTGCTCCAAGAACGGTCAACGGTTCGACCAGCCGCCGCATCGGCCGTCGCATCAATGATGAATCTCCAACCAGAGTGGCGCCGACACGACTGCCGGCCAGCGCACCTGTGAGAAGGCGCATCGTGGTTCCCGAATTCCCGCAGTCGAGTGGTGCAGCGGGCGAGGACCAGTCCGCGATCCCCGGCGAGCGGACGCGATCGCCTACGTGCTCAACCCCGAGTCGGTTCGTTGCGGAACGGGTCGATGCCACGTCGGCACCCGGAGAGGTGTTGGCGACCATGGAGTCTCCCCGCGCGATGGAGGCCAGTATCAAGGCGCGGTGCCCCAGCGACTTGTCGCCCGGCGGGCTGACGGTCGCGCTGAAGGGCCCCGTGGGAAGGGCAAATGTTCGCGTGCTACTCACCGGGCGTACCCGCGGCGTAGATGGCCCGCACTTCATCGATCGACAGGTCGCGCCACTCCCCCGGCTTGAGCGAACGATCGGCGATCGGACCAAAGGCAGTGCGAACCAGACGGCGTACGGGATGCCCGATCTCATCCAGCATCCGACGCACCTCACGATTGCGTCCCTCGGTCATCACGATCTCGACGAGAGCGCTGTCACCGTGGCGGTCGATCAATCGCGCCGATCGGGCCGCGGCGGGTCCATCGGCCAGTTCGACTCCCTCGACGAGGCGCCGGATGCTGCGGTCGGATGGCTTCTCTTCGACCAGGGCGAGGTATTGCTTGGTGACACCGTTTCGAGGGTGAGTGGCGAACGCCGTTAGTGCGCCATCGTTCGTCAGCACCAGCAACCCCTCGCTGTCGGCATCGAGTCGCCCCACCGGATAGATCCGAGTGTCGAGCGGTACGAGGTCCACCACGGTCGTTCGCCCCTGAGGGTCATCGACCGTGCTCAGCACACCGGGTGGCTTGTTGAGGAGCACGTATACCTGGTCAGGCCGCAGCGGGAGGGGAATGTCATCGACCCTCACCTGGGCCACTTCCGGGTCGATCTTCTGACCGAGGTGGGCAGGCTCTCCGTCGACGGTCACGCGTCCGGCCTTGATCAAGTCTTCGGCGGCGCGGCGCGATGCGATCCCGGCGTGCGCTATCAGCTTCTGGAGTCGCTCGATGGTTCCTCCGGTCGGAATGGCCGCTCGAGAACCTCGACTACGTCCGGCGGCGGCACGTGATCCGCCAGCGGAGGTAGCTCGTCGAGCGAGCGGAGCCCCAGTTTCTCCAGGAAGGTGTCGCTGGTCCCAAAGAGGATCGCCTGACCGGGGCCCGGTGCGTGCCCAACGATGTCGATCAGACCCCTCCTCTCCAACGTCCGTAGTGCCTGCTCGGAGTCGACACCTCTGATGTCGGACACCTGGCCGCGAGACACGGGCTGGCGATACGCTACGACGGCCAACGCTTCGAGAGCAGCCTTGGAGAGCTTTGTCGCCGACGGGCTGGCGGCATAGCGCTCCAGGAAGGGGTGAAGGTCGGGTCGGGTGTATAGGCGCCAGCCACCTCCTGCTTCGCGCAAGACCAGACCGCTCCCGGCTCCCGACAGTCGTTCTCCCAGCTCGGTCAGGGCGTGTTGCACGTCACCGGGCGGGACCTCGAGAACCTCACTCAGCTCCGCAGACGGAACCGGAGACTCGGCTACGAACAAGATCGACTCGATCGCTGCAACGATGTCCATCAATCCTGCTCCCCATTGTCCCATTCGCTCACGAGATCACCGATCGATTTGCCGGTGGCGCGCAACGTGATGGCTGCATCGATGTTGTCCTGTCTGGCCTCAACGAGCCCCCACCTGGCAAGTTCCAAGACGGCGAGGAAATAGGCGACGACCTCGATCGGTCGGCTGAGGTGACCGGTGAGACGCGCGAAGTCGCTCTCGATTTCGCTGTCGATTCGACGCCGGAGGTCAGAGATGGCGTCTGAAACCGAAGGAAGGTCGAGGTCGAGATGATCTAGATCGGGAACCTGCTCGGAACGCAGCAGCACGCGCTCTGCCAGTTCGGCGAGACCTCGAGCGTCGATCGGAACTCGAACATCTACCTGGGGAGGCTCGATCTCGAAGTCGAAGCCGGAGAATCGGGGGAGCAGCAGAGTGGTGCTCTCGAGTCGAGCCGCGAGCACGGAGGCGACATCCTTGAACGTCAGATTCGCCAGGAGGCGAGTCAACAATCGGTCCCGTTCTTCGGAGAGAAGGAGGTCCTCGTCGATGTCGATCTCGATATCGTCCGGCAGCAGAGACCGCGCCTTGAGTTGTACGAGGGTGGCCGCGATGACGAGAAACTCCGACGTCACCTCCAAGTCGAGACGCTGCATCATTTCCAGATAGCCGAGGTACTCGGCGACGAGGTCGGAGAGCTTCAGATCTGTTACGTCGAGTCGGTGCGACGTGATCAGCCGCAGCAAGATATCGAGCGGTCCCTCGAATACCGGAGTCTTCACCTCGAACGACATGGTCGTCCTATCGTATTGCCGGCGGGGACTCGACCCGGTTCATTCGTCGTCCGCTCGCAGAAGGGCATCCCAATCCTCAGGCGATAGGTGATCCGGTCGGAGACCGTGGTGGTGCCGAGCGAACTGCACCACAAGATCCTCGCAACCGAGGCGCCCTAGCTCGTCAGCTCCGATCGCGGCGTGATCCAGATAGCTCGCCATCCGGCCCCGTGCGGGGACTCTGAGGATCGAAAGACCTGTAGCGATGGAACGTCTGATGGTTCCGATCCCGGAGTGACGCTTCCCCACATCGTGGAGTAGGGCCGCCCTTGCGAGTCCGGTGCGCCCCGGCGAGGAGGCGCCCACGGTACGCGCCGAGCGGAGCGCATGAGCCAAGTCCGGCACCGGCTGGGACCAGAAGACCTCGCTTTCGGAGGGCGACAGGAGCTCGGCGACCAGCATTTGATCCGTGGGTGCGGGTCGTCGCGTCCCAAGCGAGCCAAAGAAGCGGCGAACCAGATGGGCGAGGTGTCTCATACTGCGAGGCGGATGATCCAGGAGATCCAGCTGCCCAGGAAGCGCAGCGAACCCCTGAATACGAACAAGAGCAACACGAGGACAAGGAACCCGTATTGGGAGATTCGAGCGTAGGCGAGGCGCCCTTGGTCGGACAGGACGAGCGGGAGAAGTCGGCTGCCGTCGAGCGGCGGGATGGGGAGCATGTTGAAGACTGCGAGCGCCGCGTTCACTATCAGCAGACCGAGAAGTACGCGAGCCCACAGGTCGTTGGAGGTTATGAAGACGACTCCCCCGACCTGCTCGAACGGTCCCAATCGCCCAACCACGAGGGCGAGTCCGAGGTTGGTGGCCGGGCCAGCGAGGGCCGTGATTGCCATTCCCCGAGTCGGATGGGCGAATCGGTTGGGGTTTACGGGCACGGGTTTCGCCCATCCGAAGACGTCCTGTCCTCCGAGCGCCAGCATGGCCGGCAGGATCACCGATCCAAACGGATCGACGTGCTTGATCGGGTTCAGCGTGAGTCGCCCGGCGGCACGGGCGGTCGGGTCGCCCAGACGAGCGGCCACCAACCCGTGGGCGACCTCGTGGAAGATGATCGATGGGGCAAGGACGGCGATGAACAGCACCGCATCGATGACACTGTTCTCATGAATCAAGGCGTTAAGAGGCCTTGGCCTTGCAGTCGACGCAGTAGATCGACTCGGGCCGAAACTCGATCCGTGCCTGACCGATCTGCTTTCCGCACTCTGCACATGTTCCGTACGAGCCGTCTTCCAGTCGCTCGAGAGCAATGTCTACGTTGTCGAGCATCCCCTTTACGGATTCCACAAGACCCATGACCTCGGTTCGCTCGGCGGTGGCGGCAGCCGCGTCGGCGAAGCCCTCTCCGAAGGAGACATCGTCGCGTAACTCCCCATCCTCGTTGGCGCCCAGCTCTGTGAGCTGATGCACGAGGTTGGTGCGCTCGTCGCGCAGGCTCTGCTCGGCATCGAACATCGTGACTCCCGTTTCTCGGGTTCCGACCTCAGCTGCGGGGGTGAGACATCGTGTACACCTCGAGAAGGTGCTGCGGTGACACCCGTGTATAGATCTGAGTAGTTGCGATCGTAGCGTGCCCGAGGAGCTCCTGGACGGCTCTCAGGTCTGCACCCCCTTCCACCATGTGGGTGGCGGCGCTGTGGCGCAGGACGTGAGGCGATGCCTGGTGGCGCGGAATCCCAGCGCGTTCTGCATGACTCTTTACGATCGTCCAGACTGCCTGGCGACTGATACGTGAGCCGCGCAGACTGAGGAACACGGCCGCACCGGAGTCTTGTCCTCGCACCATCGCGCGTTCGGGGAGCCATGCGTTGATAGCGTCGGCGGCGGCTCCCCCAATTGGTACCAGCCGCTGTTTGTTGCCCTTGCCGGTGAGGATCACCGACCGATCCTCGAGATCGAGGTCGAGCTCATCGAGTCCCACCGTTTCGGACACCCGAGCACCCGTCGCATACATGAACTCGAGGAGGGCGGAGTCGCGCAATCCGGGGCGTGTCGACACGTCTGGTGAGTCGAGCAACGAAAGCACCTGGTGGATCTGGAGCGCCTTGGGGAGTGGGCGGTCGCGTCTGGGGGTGTCGAGAAGCACCGTCGGATCGGTGTCTGTGGGGGTCTCCTGACTCAGGTGGCGATGGAGGCCGCGCACCGCGGAGATCTTGCGAGCGATCGTGGAAGCGGCCAATCCTCTCTCGGAGAGGGACGCCACAAACGACGACACCAGGGCGGGGTCGGGTACCAGGCCGTCGAGAAACTCCAGGTATTGGTGGAGGTCACGCCGGTAGGCCGCGACGGTTGCCGGAGAGAGACCTCGCTCCACATACAGCGCGTCGAGATAGTCATCGACCTGAGTTTCGGTCACCATCGTGCCTCCGCCCTCAGGCTCGGTCTGAGACTCGCTCCTCAACCGGGAGTGGATTCGGCACTACCGCCCGGCGCCGAGCGACGGCAGCCTCGATGAACCCGTGAAACAGGGGGTGCGGATCGTCGGGGCGCGATTTGAATTCCGGATGGAATTGCGATCCGACAAAGAACGGGTGGTCCGGGAGCTCGATGATCTCGACGAGCTGCTCGTCTGGGGAAAGGCCGGCCAGCAGCATTCCCGCCTCCTCCAGGTCCTTGCGATACCGATTGTTGACCTCGTAGCGGTGCCGGTGGCGCTCGTAGATGAGTTCCTCGCCGTAGAGCCGTCTTGCGTGCGAGCCCTCCACCAGTCGGGCCGCATACAGCCCGAGCCGCATCGTCCCTCCCATTTCCTCTACGCCCTGTTGCGAATCCATGAGGTCGATGACGGGATGGGTGCTTGTCGGGTCGAATTCGGCCGAGTTCGCATCGGAGAGTCCGAGCTTGCTACGTGCGAATTCGATCACGGCGCATTGCAGGCCCAAGCAGAGTCCGAGGAACGGTATCCCCGTTTCGCGGGCAAACCGCACCGCCTGGATCTTGCCCTCGATGCCCCGCACGCCGAAGCCACCTGGAACGACGATCCCGTCCACGCCTTCGAGTTGCGGGGCCCCCAGCATCCCCTCTAGATCATCAGACGCTATCCAGCGCAGATCGAGTTTTACGCCGTTGCCGAGTGCCCCATGGCGTAGTGCCTCGACCACGGAAAGGTAGGCGTCGGGAAGATTCACGTACTTGCCGACCAGAGCAATGGTTACTTCCTCGGTGGCACCGTCCATCCGCTCGACCAGAGCACGCCAGGGGTCGAGATCGGGCGGCTCGGTTTCGAGTTGCAGCCATTCGCACACGACCTGGTCGAGGCCGCCTTCGTGAAGGCCGAGCACGACGCCGTAGATATTGTCGGCATCGGGAGCGTTGATCACGGCGTGCGAGGGCACATCGCAGAAGAGACTGATCTTGCGTCGCTCGGCGTCATCGACGGGCCGATCCGACCGGACGACGATTGCCTGGGGGGCGATCCCGCGGCTGCGGAGCTCTGCGACGCTGTGCTGCGTCGGCTTGGTCTTCAGTTCGCCCGAGGGATCGAGATACGGAATCAGCGTGACGTGGATGAAGACGGCGTTCTCGTGGCCTACCTCGTTGCGAAGCTGCCGCACCGCCTCGAGGAACGGGAGAATCTCGATGTCACCGACCGTGCCCCCGATCTCGGTGATGACGACGTCCACCTCGGTGCGTTCGCCGAGACGGCGGATACGGGACTTGATCTCGTTCGTGATGTGAGGGATCACCTGAACGGTATCTCCGAGGTAGTCCCCCCTGCGCTCCTTCTGGATCACGGCCGAGTAGATAGACCCGGTGGTGACGTTGGAGTCGCGCAGCAGGTTGGTGCCGGTAAAGCGTTCGTAGTGACCCAGGTCGAGATCGGTCTCGCCCCCATCGTCGGTAACGAACACCTCCCCGTGCTGGAACGGGTTCATCGTTCCGGGGTCGACATTGATGTACGGATCGAGCTTCTGGTTGACGACTCGCAGGCCGCGGGCTCGCAGAATGCGGCCGACTGAAGCGGCTGTGATGCCTTTCCCGAGGCTGCTGACGACCCCACCGGTCACGAAGATATATTTGGTCATGTCCCTCGGGATAGAGACGCTAGCAGGTACATCTCGGTGCGCCAGGTCACGTCTCGCGTCGTCCCTGCGCAAGCGCCACCAATTCTTCGGCATGTAGCCGGCCGCGTTCGGACTCCTCCATCCCGCCCAGCATGCGGGCGATCTCGGCGAGACGTTCGGCCCCCTTGACCTGCCTCACCGTTGCTGAGGTTCCCTCCCGATCCACCACGAAGTGCCTATCTGCAAAGGCGGCTACTTGCGGGAGGTGGGTGACGATCAGTACCTGTCCGGTGTCTGCCAGCGATGCGAGCTGCTCCCCCATGACCAGAGCCGTGGCACCTCCCACTCCAGCGTCTACTTCGTCGAATGCGACGATCGGAGCATCTGCCACCCCTGCCGCGACCCGGATCGCAAGGACGAGTCGGCTGAGCTCTCCTCCGGAGGCGACCTTCGCCACCGGGGCCGGAGTGAGGGCTCGATCAGAGGCGAATGTGAGGCTGAGCCGATCGGCGCCACCGGGCGCCGGCGGGGCGTCGGTGACCTGCACATCGAGCGCGGGGTCGCGGAACCCGAGAGATCTGAGTCTGTCTAGTGCGGCCTTTGAGAGCCCGCTGGCCGCCCGACGGCGTGTCTCGGCGAGAACCCGCCCCGTATCGACGGCCGCGACGCGGGCGGCTGCGATCTCGCCACTGATCGATTCGACTCGCTCTAGTGCCTCTGAGATCTCAGTCGCCTGTTGGGCGGCTGCCACACCGAAACCGAGGACGTCGTCGACGGTCGCCCCATACTTGCGTTTGAGATCTGAAATCACGGCACTGCGCGCTTCACCCGCGGCGAGAGCCCCCGGCTCGTGCTCGACCGTGGCGAGGGCTCCCCTGATCTCCGAGAGGATCTCCTCTGCCGCGGCGATGACCCCATCGAGCCTGCCGGCAAGGCCTTCGAGCGTCGGGTCGAGCTTGGCCGCAGTGCGGCTGTGATCCAGGGCGGCGCGCAGCAGATCAACGGCTCTGCCGTCATCATCGAGGGTGCCGAGCGCGTCTCCCAGCGATTCGCTGATCTCGCCGGCGTGTCGGAGGCGACGCAGCAACGTCGTCAGCTCTTCGTCCTCTGTCGAGGTGATCCCCGCGGCTTCGATCTCAGCCGTCTGGTGGCGAAACAGGTCGAGGTCGCGAGCCATCTGTCGTTCATCAGCTCCGAAGGTCGAAGCCTCGGATTCGAGGTCGGCGAGGACGCCGTAGGCAGTCGAGTACTCATCACGAGCAGTGATGCCTTCGGCGCCGAGAAGCCCGTCGACGATGCGCCTCAGCGCTGATTCGCGCCCCAGGTTCACGTGCTCGTGCTGAGCGACGATCTCGATGACACCCTCGAATGTTGAGGTCAGGGCCTTGGCGGGAACCATCGCACCGTCGAGGTAGGCGCGCGATCGTGAGCCCGTGATCCGACGTGAAGCGACGATCTCGTCGCCATTGATCAGGAATCGTCCTTCGACGAGCGCTGCGTCTCCGTGCGGGCCCACCCGGTCAGCTCGTGCCGCGTCACCCCGGAGCAGCCGAAGAGCGCCCAGCAAGAGCGTCTTGCCTGTACCGGTTTCTCCGGTGACCGCGACGAGGCCGGCACCCGGCTCGATCGTCGCAGACTCGATGATGCCGAGATTCTCTACATGGAGCTCATCAAGCATCGTGGAGATGGAACTTCCGCTTGATGGCGGCTGCAAAGTGCTGGGGCGCCAGGCGTATGAGGCGTACAACGTCGGGGCCGGTCGTGATCGTGACACCCTGTCCGGGTTCGAGCATCCCGTAGTCGCGCCCGTCCCCGTTGAGCCGAGCAGCACGATCGCCTGCCACCGACAGACGCAGACTGGTTCTGGGGCCAAAGACGATCGGTCGCCCGAACAGAGTGTGGGGGGCGACGGCGGTCACCGTGAGCGCTTCAAGCTCAGGATCAATCAGAGGGCCGCCCGCCGAGAAGTTGTAGGCCGTCGACCCGGTCGGGGTGGCGACGATGACTCCATCAGCCCGGTACTCGACGAGCTGTTCGTCGTCGGCGGACACCACGAGTCTGATGATGTTCTGACTCATTTCCTTCTCGACGACAACGTCGTTGAGTGCCCCGAGTTCGAGGCCTTCGGAGGTAGTGGCACTCAGCGTCATGCGCTCGGTGATCGAATAGTCACCAGAGCGGAGAGCAGCGAGACCCGGGCCGATCTCGTCTGGTTGGATCTCGGCGAGAAAGCCGACGTTTCCCGCATTGACACCTATCACCGGGAGTGCCGTGGTGATCGCACGACGAGCCGCCTCGAGCACCGTTCCGTCACCACCGACGGCGAGCACGACGTCGGCGGCTAGCGCGTCTGTGGGGCGGGGGCTGGCTGCGGGGACGCGCTCGGCGTCTGCCTCATCGACGGTGACTTCGAACCCGAGGTCGCGTGCCGTGGCGGCGACCAAACCGGCGAGATCGGCCGCAACAGCCCGAGTGGGATGAAGGACGAGAGCGATCTTCACTGGGCCATCCCTGCGGCGATTGCCGCATCGTCCAGGACGGGCATGGTGCCCCGACGAGCGCCGAGCAGAAACTCGCGGTTGCCCTTCGAGCCGGTGATCGGCGAGGCGGCGAGACGTAGCGCACCGATGTCGTGGAGACTCAGCTCCTCAGCGACTCGGGCGACCGCCGCAGCTTGGGCCGATTCATCTGTCACGATCCCGCCCTTGCCGACGCTCTCTCTTCCCACCTCGAATTGCGGTTTCACGAGCACAACGTAGTCAGCGCCGTCCACACCGGCAGCAGCGAGCTGCGCAGCGATGAGCCTGACCGAGATGAATGAGACGTCCACGACCACAAAGGTGAATGGTTCGCCAAGGAGGGAGAGATCCAACGTCCGAAAATTGGTGCGGTCTACCACTGTGACACGTGGGTCGCGACTGAGCCGCCAGATCATCTGTCCGTACCCGACATCCACGGCGGTTACCGAGGTCGCTCCGGCGGTCAGCAACACATCGGTGAAACCTCCCGTGGACGCTCCGACATCGAGGGCCCGAGCCCCAGAGGGGTCGAGCCCGAATTCGGTGAGCGCGTGGTCGAGCTTGAATGCGGCCCGGCTTGCCCACCGGGGCTCGGTGGACGCGAGCTCGATGGCCGCAGAGTCGGCTACAAGGGTGGATGCCTTCACAAGCGCGGAACCATCGACTGTGACCGAACCGGCGCCGATAAGACGCTTGGCCTCATCGCGGCTCCGTGCGATCTTTCTGCGAACGAGCTCGGCATCAAGACGGCGTCTCAGACCCGTCTCCATCTTCGGCTTCGAGCTGCTCCGAGAGCGTTGCGGCGATCGCATCCGCGAGGTCAGGCGATTCGGCGGGATCCTTGGCTTCGAGTTCGGTGAGCAGATCGTCGAGGGGCGTATCATCCATGACCGGCATTATCGCCGGGCTGTGCGACAGGACCACTTCATGTTCCCAATCCGCGATGTGAACCCGACGGCCATCCGACCCGTATTGACGTGGCTCGTCATAGCGATCAACGTCGGCGTGTTCCTCGGGCTGCAGCCGCAATCGGGATCCGAGGCGGATGTCTTCATCTACCGAAACGCGGCGATTGCCTGCGAGTTGACGACGGGTGAGGCTCTAAGCGCGGAAGAGATCGGTACCGGCATCTGTTTGGATTCTTCCGGCGCAACCGTTGTCTTCCCCAATAAGAGCCTTCCCGCATCCGTTCTCTATTCGATGTTCCTGCACGCCGGCATTGCCCACATTCTGTTCAACATGTGGAGCCTGTGGATCTTTGGAAACAATGTCGAGGAAGCCTTTGGCCACGCCGGGTTCGCGATCGTCTACCTTCTGAGTGGTGCAGCGGCCACGCTGGGATTCGTCGTCCTGAACTCAGACCTCACCGTTCCTTTGGTGGGAGCGTCCGGCGCCATCGCCGGTGTCATGGGGGCTTATCTAGTGCTGTTTCCGCGGCACCAAGTGATGACCCTCGTCTTCTTCCGGATCGTGGCGATTCCGGCGATGGTCTTTCTCGGAATCTGGTTCTTCAGCCAATTCCTCCTCAACGACGGCAACGTCGCTTGGGAGGCACATGTGGCCGGGTTCCTATTCGGGGTGCTCATGACGATCCCATTTCGTCGCCGGCTGCTGGCAAACACCGCCGGCGGTGCGGCCGGAATCGCAACCCGCGCCTAGGCAGCGGGACGCGGCAAGACGACGTTCGGTTCACTGAATCACGCAAGACCGCATCATTGGAACAGCGGGGCGTTGGTGCATCCAGCTAGTCGAACCAGCGGGCGAGGTCCGCGATCGACTCGACCGTGATATCGGGTGTCAGGTGCGGAGGGACCTCTGCGGCAGCGCCGGTGATGCCGGACAATGCGAGGACCGCCGTCCATCCCGCGGCTCGGGCCAATGCGAGGTCGGTCTCGGGTCGGTCGCCGACCATCCAAGTATCACCGGGTCCGAGTCGCTCTGAGATGTGTCGCACCATCGCCTGATGCGGCTTGCCGGCAACCTCGGGGTCCGATCCAGAAGCGGCGGCCACTGCGGCAACGATTGATCCCGCTCCAGGCACCGGGCCGTCGGGGGTCGGAAACGTGACGTCGGTATTGGTAGCGATAAACCGTGCACCCCTTCTGACGGCTGTCGAGGCACGTTCCAGCTTGTCGTATGTGATCGCCCTGTCGAGACCGATCACAACGGTGAGTGCGGTATTGGGGTCCTCGGTGATGGTCCGGCCGGCCGTCTCCAAGGTTTCGGCAAGTCCGGCCTCTCCCACCATCAGTACGGGATCATCCGCAACGCCGAGAGCCGCCACGAGGGCGGTAGCCGACGTCACCACCGCATCGGCCGCCGGAGCGAAACCAGTCATCGATTCGATTCGGCTGGCGATGTGGGCGACTGTCTTGGTCGCGTTGTTGGTGGCGAACAGCACCTTGGTGCCGGTGGCCGCGATTGCCTCGAGCGTGGGGCCGGCACCGCTGATGACCTCGGCCCCGAGGAACACGACTCCGTCGAGATCGAAGACGACGTTGCCGGGACGCCCATCGGTCGCTAGAAACGCCTCACGCATGCTTGCTCCGTTTGCTGCTTTGTTGCCCCGCACCTCGGACATCGAGTACAGGGTGCTAGAACGCGCCGCCAAGGCGCTTCGCACCGACCCGGCAAGCTACCAGTCGGTAGAGGGTGTCGGGTACGAGGTCAGCGACTCCACGCTGTTCCGCTGGGACGTTCACTTTGAGGGCGGTAGGCACGTCGTTGGTGTTGTGGGCCTTTTCCCTCTCGACCGGTTGATCCCGCACGAGGCCACGACCTCGTCTCGGCGACGGCGCCCTCGTCACCCGGTTCAGATTCGTCCTGTGATGGCGCTGGTAGCAGAGCCGCTGCCGCTCCTCGACCCGACGGGTCCCAGCGTGCACTTCCGGGGAACACACCACCAAATCGTTACTCCGATCTCTCAGGTTTCGTTCGATCCCGACCGGGTCGTCATCGCGGATGGGCATCACCGAGTGGCGGCAGCACTCCGCCAGAGGGGCGATCCCTCGATCATGACGATGATCGTCAATGCCGACCAGACCGATCTGGATGCGGGAACCTTTCATCGTGTATTTCATAACTCAGTCACCTTGCCCGACTCCATAGAGGGTTGTGATCTGATCCGTGAGCCTCCGCTGGAAGCCATCGGTGCGGGGCGGATTGCCGTGGTCACCCGCGATGGATCCATCGGGGTCACGGTGACCGATCGCTACGACCCGCCGGCCCTGCGGGGCCTTCCGGCCGGTCTCGCAGAGCGTTACGTGCTCCCCGGGTTGGGACTGGATGAGACGGATGCTCGCTATGTCGAGGAGACCATTGAAGCGTTGGTGGCCGTGGACCAAGGAGCAACGGCGGTCATTCTCCCGTCGTCGGATATCTCTTCGGTGATGCAGCTCGCCGCCAATGGCCTCATCTTGCCCCCCAAGTCCACCCGCTTTCGACCAAAGGCCATCCGTGGCCTCTTGATGAGGCCCCTGCTTGACCCCTTAGACCCGGCGGATTGGCTGTCCGGCGATCTGCAGAGATGAGACTCCGCAGGAGCGTTCCGGTGCGGGGCTAGGACCTTTGGCCAAAGCCGTCGAGGGTCATACCGAGCAGAGCGACAGTCAGAGCCAGAGATTCCTCGCTCACCCGTTCGTCGTGACCGTGGAACATGCTGAGGAAGTCACCAAAGCGAACCCGCTCGTCGAATAGCCCTACTCCATAGGCTTTGGTCCCTCTACGCCTGAAGAACCGAGCGTCCGTTCCCACAGGGATCAAAGACGGGATCAGGTGGGTCCCTGGGCGCAGTGCCTGGGCGGCCGCTCCGATGGCCTCCCACAAACGTCCTTCGGCCGGAGATCCCGAAGCGGCCGTCGCTTCCATAGTTATGATCTCGACTTCTTCGGCCAGGCCTGGTCCGATCGCCTTGCGGAAGTGATCGTCCACGTCGGCGGCATCTTGGCCCGGCAACGATCTCACATCGATCTCCGCTTCGGCCGAATCGGGGACCACATTGGCCTTTACGCCACCGTGGAGGACGTTGGGGCTGATCGTGAGGTGGGTGCATGCATGCACCCACCTCGCCAGTCCTACGTCATCGAGAGCAAGTCGGTCGATTGCCTCATCAACCCTGTCCGGATCGAGCAGGTCGTCGGCGATATCACCGGGATCCCAGCTTTCCACGAACCGGCGCCACTCCTCACTGATCACTACAGGAGCCGGCGAAGCTGCCAATCGCGTCACCACCTCTGCTACCGGGAGGAGCGCGTTGGATGCGGCGTATGGCTGGCTGCCGTGTCCCGGCTGACCGCGTCCGACAACGCGTCGCCACTGAGGCCCCTTCTCCGCCACAGTCACCGGGAGCCCGGCGCCGGTGCGGCCCTGCAGCATCGGTGTTCCGATCTCGGTGAGGAGGTAGTCGCAGCGAACAGCATCCCACTGGTTCTCTACGAGCCACTTGGCGCCTAGGGTGCCGGCCGCTTCTTCGTCGGCGACACCCAGATAGAGGAGATCTCCGGGGAGCCGCCGTGCCGATCCGAGGAGATGCTGCTTGAAGACGACGGCCATCGACGCCGTGAGGTTGAGCATGTCGACCGCGCCCCTCCCCCACACGAATCCTTCGGACCGGAGTCCAGAGAAGGGGTCTACCGACCAACCCGCTGGGGAGACCGGCACAACATCCGTGTGCCCCATGAGCATGATGGAAGGGGCCGTGGGATCCGTGCCCGGAATGCGGTAGAGAACCGAGCGTCGGCCTGGATGTGGCTCGAAGGATTCACCGGCCTCGCCGAAGTAGGCCTCGAGGGTCGATGCCGCACGGGTCTCCTGTCCGGAATCAGGCGTGCCGTCGTTTACACAGGCATCCTGGATGAGGGCCACCAGGAGATCCGTTACTTCACCCGAGCCGATCTCATTCCACATGCCAACTCCCTCGCTCATGGGACCTCGCGGTGCATGACTATCCGCCGCGCCTTGAAACCGCTCGATTCAAAGAAGTTCTTTGCAGCGCGGTGCCCCGGAGGGACGATCGCATCGAACAGGCCGATACCGCGGGTCTCGGCATCCGTCAGGAAGGTGCCGATCATCGCCTCGCCGACACCGACCTCTCGGGCCGCAGGAGTTGTAAAGACGAATTCGATGACAGCAGCCTTAGCTCCGGCTGCCTGCGGGAGGAGCGCGGTATCGCGCCAAGCGAGGAACCCGACCGGGGCTCCGTCAATCTCGCCGATGAGGATCCCTCGGTCAGCGCCATGCATCGCTGCTGCCAACGTCTGATCGATCGGATCAGCCATTCCGTCGGTGAGGCGCCATACCGGCTTGAGCGCCACCATCTCGGATTCCAACTCCAAATACAGCGTGACGAGAGCAGGGAGGTCCATTTCAGTTGCGGGGCGTGCGGAGGCGATCAACACACGCCAGAGCGTAGGCCGCGGCAGGTCAGACGCAGTCGCGGCAGAGTTTCCTACGCCGATCTGCGAGCTGACTCCCGGCCTTTACGAGAAAGCAGCTGGAGCAGACGAACTCACCGGCACCAGCAGTATCGGCAGCCGACTCCAGGGACATCGCAGCGCGCCTGATCTGACGCAGCTCCTCAGCCTCATCGACGGGGAGGCTCTCCGCCTCCTCATCTTCGGTGAGCATCTCGAGCTCCTCGGCTTCGAGTTCGTCGAGAGCCTCGCTTTCTCCATCCGAATCGCCGGTTTCGGCGGAATCGGAATCCTCCTCATCGCCGGTGTCCTCGTCGTCCTTTGTGAGATCGTCGAGATCCTTCTCGATCTCATCACCGTCCCAGCCCTCTTCTTGTTCGGGGGCGTCGAGTTCATCGTCGAGTGGTTCGGCCATTGTCCCTGCTTCGAGCGTGGCGAGCGGCCGGAGTATATCTCCGCCGCAAGCCGGTGCCAGCCTTGTTCTATGTCTCTTTGCTTTGAGGCTCGTAGTACTGCTGTCGGGAGGCCCGATCCAGGCTCCAACGCCTCGGTCAGGGAACCTACCTCATATCCAGAGGTCGAAAGCTGCCGGCTCGATCGCCACCTCAAAAGGCCCGGAATCGATCGGGATGCCATCGACCCTGACCTGCCAGTGCGAAGGGGTCGCCACAGACGCGACTGCCGTGCGGCGGCGCCACACTTCCGGATGCTGGAGGTGGAGTCCTCGTCGGGCCAAGCGCAGTATCCGCCGCCTCTGTTGCGCTGATCCCCCGAACAGTTGAACATCGAGGCTTCCGTCCTCGACGGAACTCCTGGGAGCGATGGTCCGGCTCGACAGATGCTGCGCGTTGGCGGCGACCACCCACCAAGAAGACTGCCGATGCGTGTGACGCGGTGTGGAGACCGACACCTCGGCTGATCGTCGGAGGCGCCGGCCACGGCCCGCAGGCAATGCAGCAACGTGGGACACGAATGGTGTCACTCCGCTGGTGGTGCGGACTCGGCCGAGGTCGACCCGATACGGCCTGCCGCTCTGCAGCCGAGGCACGATCGTGGCTCGAGTCAGTCCGAACATCCGGAGAAGATCGGAGTCTCTGCGAGGCACCAAGGCGATGGGGACATCCCTGGCGGCGGAATGCATCTCCGTGACGACGAGAGCCAGGTCGGCGTCACTGCCGATCAGTGCCAGGCCGCTGGTCGCCGGATCCGCCAGGAGCTCGGCGAGGGCGTCGGCGGTTGCGATGACGGGGTCACGGGTGCTGTGAGCAGCAGTCCTGATGGGTGTCAGATCCCCCGGGATCGGTCCCGCGACGACGAGCGACCACCTCACACGGCGCCCGCTGCGGCAACAACTCCCCGATCGACCGCCCGGATGGCTGCGAGAGCGGAACCACTCGATACCGCGCCCGTGTCGTCGATCTGACGGAGGAGGTCGAGGAGTTGCCGGGCGTTTCGCACGAAGTCGCCTATTCGGGGATCGTCGTTGTCAAAGAGGTCTGCCAACGTCGCTCCTCCACCCCAGTCCGAGATCGCCCCTGCGAAACCAGCATCGGGGGCTCGGGTGGTTTCCAATCCGTGCGCTCGCTCGGCAGACGTGACATGTTGCCAGATGCGCTCAACCTCCTCTCCAACGGAAGCCAATTGGGATGGCCACGCGCTGGGAGCATCCGCCCTGCGGGGCTGGTATGTGAAGGCAGAGGCGAGTCCGGCGACATCGGGCGGCTCGAGGTCCGCAAAGAGGCCGGCCGCCAAAGATTCAGCCAGCACGAGGTCGAGGCCGTTGTACAGCGATCGGAGTTGGCTGCCCTTGGAGGTGAGAGCCCATCCCGACGTGTAGCCGAGAGTCTCCAGAACGGCCGTAGTGGCTCGAAACCGGCGAACGACGGCCGGGCCGACGGCGGCCGCCCTTCGGTGGTGCGATTCGATCCGAACCTCCAGGCGGCGGGCGGCACGTGCCGCGTCCAGGTGGGCGCTCAGGCTCGCGTCAACACCCGGGGCCGCCGGGTAGGCGGGAATCGCCGGTTCGGTGGGTTCAAAGGCTTTGAGGCGTTCCGCGGCTCGGGCCTGGTAGGCGGAGTCCCTTGGCCGGAACGGACGCGGCAGTTCCAGTCGGCCGATCCGGCGCACCGAGGATGGAAACTTGTCGGATGCAAAGCGGTGGCTGTCTCCCGACTCGGTGATGGCAAGCAGCCTGGGTTGTTTGCCACGGCCGACCGCAACAACAACAACCCGGCGTGTCTTGCCGCGTTCGTCCCATTCGAGGACAGCTCCTGGAGGACTCGAAGATGCGAACTCGGCGAGAACCACGCCCGGTGACCGACCGCGCGTATCCACCTCGGCCCAGATATCGACATCGGGATGCTCGGCTGCCGCCCGAAGCTCAGCAAGGCGTTTGACGTCGGCGTCGAGTTCCGATTCGAGTCCGCGCTGTTGCTGCGATCTGGAGAACTCTGCGAAGGATGCAGTCAGAAGTTCCTCCGCTTCACGTTGGCCGTACCTGGCTATGAGATTGACCGCCATGTTGTATGTAGGGCGGAAACTCGAGCGGAGGGGGTGGCTGCCGCGGGCAGCTATACCGGCTACCCGCTCGAATTCCAGGTACTGAGAGTGGAGTACCACCGCGGTCCCAGCCGTGTCCTTGCCGCGCCTGCCGGCCCGACCGGTCAGCTGAGTGAAATCACCCGGTTGCAGCGTTTCGTGGGTCTCGCCCGTGAACTTGGAGAGGCTCTCGAGAACCACCGTTCGGGCGGGCATATTGATACCGAGAGCCAGAGTCTCGGTGGCGAATACCAGTTTGACGAGACCCATGGCGAACAGATGCTCGACCGCCTCCTTCATTGCGGGCACCATGCCGGCGTGATGGGCGGCGACTCCGCGGGAGAGGAGCTCGAGCCAAGCCGAGAATCCAAGAACATCGAGATCGGCGTCCTCCAGATGCGATGTGGCGGCCAGCGCATAGGCCGTGATCTGCTCGGACTCCTGGCCGGACGCAAGTCGCAGACCTCGCTCCACAACTGTTCGGGCGGCGGCATCGCAGCCCTTGCGGGAGAAGATGAAGAAGATGGCCGGGAGAAGACCGTGGCGTCGCAAGAGATCACATGTCTCATGGCGCCGCGGCTCCACGTAGCGGCTACGCCGACCCCGATCGCGGCGGAGCATGGAGGCGAGGCGCTCGTTTGGCCTGGCTCCCGAGAAGGCGGGGAGCAAACGGAGCTCGTGTCCGGCGAAGCGATCCCGGACCAGGTAGGTCACTTCGAGAGGCACCGGGCGCTTCTGCTCGACGATCAGCGTCGTTGCTCCACGGCGCTCCTCGATCCACGATGCGAAATCCGCACTATTTGCGACCGTCGCAGACAGGCAGACGAGCGAAATGCCCCGGTCGAGATGAATGATGATCTCTTCCCAAACGCCTCCTCGTTCCCGATCCTGGAGGTAGTGGACCTCATCGAGCACGGCGACCGTCACGTCGCCCAAATCGGGGCTGTCGGCGTACATCATGTTGCGAAGAACTTCGGTGGTCATGACCACCACCCGAGCGGACCCATTGATCGAGTTGTCGCCGGTGAGCAGACCGACCCGCTCGGGTCCGTAGCGTGTCACGAACTCGTTGTACTTCTGGTTGGAGAGGGCCTTGATCGGTGTCGTATAGATCGCGCGCGATTGCTCTTCGAGAGCCCGGTGGATGGCCGCCTCGGCAATAGCGGTCTTGCCTGAGCCGGTGGGAGCAGTGACGACCACCGTCTCGCTGCGGTCTATTGCTTCGGCGGCTGTGACTTGGAAACGATCGGGTGTGAACTCGAGTCCGCCCAGGTAGGCGACCGCGCTCACCGGCGGAGGGTGAAGCGAATGATCCAGATCGTCGCCTCGTAGAACACGTAGAGCGGCACCGAGAGCAGAAGGAGCGTGAGCGGGTCGCCGCTCGGCGTAACTACAGCGCCGACGGTAACGATGATGAGCACCGCCCAACGGCGCCCGGACGCGAGTTGGCGCCATCCAACGACGCCTACGGCTGCGGCTGCGTACAGGAAGACCGGAAACTCGAACGCGATGCCAAAGACGAGCAGGAACCGCATCGCAAAGCTGAGGTAGAAGTTGCCGCCGATCACCGGCTCCAAGGAGTCACCTCCAAAATCGATGAGAAACCCCAGGCCGCGTTGCAGTGACCAGTACCCAAAGGCGATACCGCTGAGGAAGAGCACCACCAGGATCATCACGACCGGGATGGCGAGGCGCTTCTCCCGCTTGGTGAGCGCCGGTGCCACGAAGGCCCAAATCTGATAGATGACGATGGGGCTGGCGAGCACGAGCCCACCGAACAGCGAAAGCCTCATGAACAGAGAGAAGGCTTCTGTTGGCTTGAAGAAGGCGAGCTGGGATTGGTTCGTGATCCGCTCGTAGGGATCTACCAAGAGGTCGAATATCCACTGCCGGAAGATGAACGCGACGATCGAACCGATCACGACTGCCGCCGCTGCCTTGAAGATCCTCCCCCGCAATTCGGCGAGGTGCGTCATGATCGGCTGCTCGCGCCGTCCGCTCATTCGTCGGCCCTCTCGGACCCAGGATCTGAGCCTTCTGAGCTGTCTGAGCTGTCTGAGCTGTCTGAGCCTTCCGTAGCGCTCTTCGGCTTGGTGTCCTCGATGGTGGCACCCAATTGGCGCCGCACCTGGTCGAGCGGCTGGGTCGCCTCGTCGTACTCGCGCTCGATCCCGGTCTTCAGCTCCTGGGCGGCGCGGGTGACTTCGCGGCCGATCTTCCCGATCTTGCGGGCGATCTCGGGTAGCCGCTGGGGGCCGAACACGAGAAGTGCCACGATCGTGATCGTGACCACTTCGGCGGGGCTTACGCTGAACACGGCAGAAAGATTAGAGCCGGCTCCCGTGATCGGAACCGGCTCTCGACAATCTGGGGCCTTTGGCTATCAGTGGAGCTGTTCAGACCAGTCCGCTCGGTCGATCTCGTCCGAGAATCGCGAGATCTCGGCTTCGGTAATCGGGCCCTGTTCTTCGAGGACTTCGTAGGCCACCCCTGTCGCCAGCAGAATGCTGACGACACGATGGTTTGCCGGGCGACGCTGCTGGTCGCCACACTCCGGGCATTCGAAGATGTAGGTCCCAGTGCCACTCATCGCGGTGAGCTCCAGCGAGAGCTCGTTGGGGATGAGTTCCACGTCGCCGCAGAGGACGCAGGTGGTTCGGATCGTGGTCATCAGTTCGCTACTCCAGCCCGATGAGGTTCGTTCTTCCGCTGTATCGGGCGGCCTCAGAGGACCCTGAATGACCATTTGCCGCCTAGTCACCCGTAGCGGGCTGTGATCCTCCGTCGCAGGGTCTCTGTGGCCGCGGCGACCTCGGGGCCGGAGAGGAGCGAAGCGGTCCGCCCCAGCCGGAGGAGCAGGCGGGCGGTGACCTTGGGGTCGGCGGCGCTGAAGTCGATCACCCTGGCGTCGGGGCCGTCTGAGACGATGCTGACCGGGTAGTAGTCGGCGACCCAAGCCGCTGCCGGCGTGAGCGAGATTCGGGCGGTTACATCGTCGACCGACGGCGAGTAGCGGACTTCTGGGGCCGGGGAGACATCGGGAGGGTCGAAGGTGTCGGATGTGGCAACCACATCGCGCATCCGGTCAAGACGAAAGACGCGCTCGGCGTCGGCCCGGCGGCAATGGCCACTCACGTACCAGTTCCCGAGGGTGCTGAACACAGCCCATGGTTCGATGTCGCGAGTCGTGGTCTCTCCCGATCCGAGGGCGGTGTACGTGATCGCGACCACCCGACCGGCAAGGGCTGCCTCGCGAAGCACCGAAGCCACCTCGGGTTCGGAACCGATATCGACCGTCACGCTCTCGGTGTCAGGGGCGATGACCGCCTGGAGCTTGGCGACCGCCGAATCCAGAGCCGGCGGGGCGGAACCCGACGACAGGACCGCCATACCGGCCGCAAGCAACATGAGGGCTTCGGCTGCGGTCAACCTGACGGGTCGGCTGAAGTAGTCGGCCGCATCGACAACCACCTCCTCTTCGTCCACGAATGCATCCATGAGTTCACCCGGTCCGTAGCCGGGCAACCCACAAACCAGCACGAGGTTGAGATCCTGAAGCAACTCCGAACGCGAATAACCGAAGCGCTCGCAGACCTCATCCACGGTGCTTCCGGGATGAGCGATCACCCATGGGAGCATCGCGAGAATGCGGTTCAAGCGGTCGGCGGTACGGGGGCTGCTCATGGGGACACCAGATGATCCAGGAAGCGTTTCCGGATGGCGGGGGGACCGAGGAGTTCCGCGTGATCGTCGAATGAGATGAGCCAGCCCATGAACGCGTCGATCTGAGCAACCGATAGCCGTGCGGTGAATCCCCCATCTGCGTGTTCGGTGATCGAGGTGGCGGCGGCCAGCTGGCGACGTGCCCACCAGGCGACCTCCGCGTCGAACGCGACTTCCACGACGGTGTCATCCTCTCCGGCAGTCCAGGGGTCTTCGGGGAGTTCGTCGCGCAGTCTGAACCCTGCGGGGCGCTCGAATGCGTTTGGCACCTCGCCCTGTGTGACGGCGGTCATCCGGTCCACTCTGAACACCCGCATTCCATCGACAGTTCTTCCGACCACGTACCAGTGACCTCTGCGGTGGGCCAGGCCAAACGGCGACAGCTTGCGCCGGGTGCCCTTGTAGGAAAATGTGATCGTCCGTCGCTCCGACACAGAGCCAAAGATCGCCGTCAACGACTCCCCCTCTGCTCCGAGGTCGGCCGTGAGAGGCTCACCCGCGGCAAGGGCAGACGCGCCGCCGAGCTTGAAGATGGCAGCAGGACCGGCCGCTTGGCCTCCGAGGTGAACCATCGTCGCCGCGATCCACAGCGCGGTGCGCTCCTCGTCGGTCAGATCGGGATCGTCGAGTGCGTATTCGTCGGGTGCGACGATGTAGCCCTGCTCCACCTCCCATGCATCGGTGTGCTCCATTCGCATCGGGACACCCAGTTGACGCAGCAGGTCCTTGTCGCGCTCGAAGGTGCGGCGGAAGGCGTCGTCGGTGTCCTGGTCATACCCGGCAACGGTATGGCGGATCTCGTCGGCCGTCACCGGCCGCGCCGAGGTGAGAAGGAAGGCGAGCAGATTGAGTACACGCTCGATGACGCGGTTCATGGATGGGTGAGGGTATCGGCGTTGGGTCGGAGTCGGAAGTGATTGGGTCTGACCCGGCAGGCGCCGGCATCGGACGGGAGAAGTCGAATATGCCTACCGGCCTTCAAAGGCTCTCGATCAGCTTGTCGACCCGGTCATCGACCGCGCGGAACGGATCCTTGCAGAGGACTGTGCGTTGCGCCTGATCGTTGAGTTTGAGATGCACCCAATCAACGGTGAAATCCCTGTGTCGTGCCTTGGCGGCCTTGATAAAGCTCCCTCGCAATCTTGCCCTGGTGGTCTCGGGTGGATTGGTGAGGGCTCGAGTCACGTCCTCGTCGGTCACGATCTTTTCCATCATGCCACGCCGCTCCAGGATGTAGTAGAGACCGCGTTCGGGAACGACGTCGTGGTAGGCGAGGTCCAGAAGGGCCAGCTTCGGATCATCCAGCGCAACACCGCGCTTTGTGCGGTAGTTCTCGATCAGGTGGTACTTGGCGACCCAGTCGCACTCTCGTTGCAGCGACATCGGGTCCTTCTCGAGACCGGTCAGCATGTGCTCCCACATGGCGACCGCCGACTCGATCTGCTTGGGAAACCCGGTTGTACGCGAATACCGCATCACTCGCTCCAAGTACTCCCACTGGATGTCGAGTGCCGATAGCTCGCGACCGTTGGCTAGGCGGATCCTGCGCCGACAGGTCGTGTCGTGCGACACCTCGCGGATCGCCCTGATCGGATTCTCGAGTGAGAGGTCACGGAACGTGACATCGTCCTCCAGCATTTGGAGGAGGGCGACCGTCGCGCCCACCTTTGCGTATGTCACGTACTCCGACATGTTGGAGTCACCCGCGATGACGTGGAGTCTGCGATACCGCTCGGCATCGGCGTGGGGCTCGTCGCGGGTGTTGATGATGGGACGGCTCCGAGTCGTTGCCGAGGACACGCCCTCCCAAATGTGCTCGGCGCGTTGTGCGATCGAGAACACAGTTCCGCGGGCGGTTTGCAGGAGCTTCCCTGCTCCGGCCCAGATTTGGCGACTGACAAAGAACGGGATGAGTGTGTCGATCATCCGCTGGAAGTCGCCCTGACGGCTCACGAGGTAGTTCTCGTGGCATCCATACGAATTGCCAGCCGAGTCGGTGTTGTTCTTGAAGAGATAGACCTCGCCCCGGATCCCCTCCTCGGCCAGCCTCTCCTCGGCCGAATGCAATAGGCCTTCTAGGACGCGCTCGCCGGCGCGGTCGTGGGCGACGAGGTCGTAGAGGCTGTCGCACTCGGGTGTGGCGTATTCGGGGTGGCTGCCGACATCTAGGTAGAGACGCGCACCATTCTCCAAGAAGACGTTGGAGCTCCTCCCCCACGAGACGACGCGCCGGAAGAGGTAGCGCGCAACTTCGTCTGGCGACAACCGACGTTGACCCCGCAAGGTGCAAGTCACGCCATATTCGTTTTCCATGCCAAAGATCCGGCGTTCCACGGCGGCGAGAGTACCGGCGCCGGGCGCATTGGGTGCGCGGTCCCGTACGATTCGGTTATGGAGGAGCGCTCAGAGCAATTCGTTCACCTGGCCGACGTCGGCGACCTCGTGTCGGCCCGTGTGTGTGTGGCGGTTCTCGGTTCGGAGGGGATCAATGCCCGCGTCCACGGTGAATCGCTCGGTCCCTACCCGGTCACGGTTGGGCGCATGGCAGTGACTCAGATCTGGGTACCTCAGAGCAAGATCGCCCGAGCGCGGGACATTCTGACCGAAGCCGAAATCGACCACGTATTGAGCCCCGAGGTGCGAGGTGGTGCTATCGCCGACCGAGAAGCGCTTCCGATGAAGGTCGTCGCTGCCGTCGTCGCCACGATCCTGGCGGCCGCCGTCATCCAAGCGGCAATGAGGGTCTTCTAGCCAGCCGCTGTGCGCGGCATAGCTGTCCGGGCCCTAGGCCTCGTCGATTTCGGCTGACTCGAGCCGACGGAACGCCCGCCGGCCGTTGAGCCGATCAACAACCGCCGCTTCCCACTCGCCGGGAGCAACGCCATTCTCAGTAAGCGACGAACAGGCAGCCTTGGCCCATCCGAGGACCGTCGTCAAGGGGGCGCCTTCGTCGTAGTCAGCGTCTAGCGCCTCCAGCAGAGCGTCCTCCTTTCCCCCAATGGCGGAGAACCGCCTATCAGCGAAGAGTGTGCCGTCGTACGTGATCTTGAAGATGCGGTTGTCATCCGCGTCGGCGCCTACCTCGACCACCATCAGTTCGACCTCGTAGGGCTTTACCTCTTGCGTAAAGATGTTGCCCAACGCCTGGGCATAGGCGTTGGCCAGACCCTTGGCCGTGACATCTGATCGCGAATAGGCATAGCCCGTCAGGTCTGCCCTGCGAATCCCACCGATCCGGAGCTGCTCGAATTCGTTGTACTTGCCGACACCGGCAAACGCGATGCGGTCGTACACCTCGGAGATCTTGTGGAGGGTTCCGCTTGCGTTCTCGCCCAAGATGAGGATGCCGCTGTCGTACTCGACGGCCACGATCGACTTGCCTCGAGCGATTCCCTTCCGGGCGAATTCCGCCCGGTCCTTCATCAGCTGTTCTGGTGGTACGTAGAACGGAGTGGTCACGACGAAGCCTCCATCGCAGCTCGCGCCGCCGTCGCGACCCGATCCTCCTCGATGTCGCGATACCCGCCCTCGTCGACGACCACCACGTTCGGAAAGATGCCCCGCTTGAGGTCGGGGCCCCCGGTGGCCGTGTCCTCTTCGGCTGCGGCCACGAGTGCGGCTACGGCAACGGCGAGAACCTCGTCCTCTGTGAAGTCTTCGCGATAAACGGTCCGCAGGTAGAGACGGGCATCGCGGCCGCCCGAACCGGTTGCCGTGTAGTCCGTCTCGTCGTAACGGCCGCCGACGACGTCGAACGAGTAGAGGCGGCCCTCGCTCGTCTCAACGTCGTATCCGGCGAACAGAGGGATCACTACGAGACCCTGGAAGGCCATTGGGAGTTGGCGCCGCACCATCGAAGCGAGATGATTTGCCTTCCCTTCGAGGCTGAGACGTCGTCCCTCGATCTTCTCGTAGTGCTCCAACTCGGTTTGGAAGAGGCGGGTGAGCTCTACGGCGATCCCTGCCACCCCGGAGATGGCGACGGCTGAGAATCCATCGGCGGGGAACACCTTCTGGACGCGTCGGTGGGCAATGAGGTTCCCAGCGGTGGCGCGACGATCTCCGGCGACCACGACTCCACCGGCGTACCGGAGCGCGAGCACAGTTGTCGCCTCGGGCGGATCGACGCTCTCGACGTCGCCCAACACATCCCAGCGAGGCTCGACGCCGCGGCCGCGCAATAGTGCCGAGAAGCTCTCCGCCGGAGTGGTCGATTCGAGCGGGAGACGATCCCCGGCTTCGGGTGTCACTCTCCACCCTTTTGGACGTAGTTCTTCACGAACTCCTCTGCGTTCTCCTCGAGGACACTGTCGATCTCGTCGAGAAGATCATCGATCTTCTCTGCCAGCTCTTCGCCAACCGGAGAGGACGCCTCGGCGGTCTCGGTGACCTCCTCGGTGGTCTCCTCCCGCTGGGTCTGCTTGCGCTCCTGTTCAGCCATCAGATCCTCCGAGTGCGTGGACGAGGTCGGCGGCAGTGTCGGAACCATCGATGAGAGCACCGACCATTGAACGCCCACCGCGACGCGGTTCCATCATAGGCACCCGCTTGAGGGCGTCTTCGCCGACGTCGAAGATCAGAGAATCCCAGTTGGCAGCCACGATCGCGCTCCCGAACTTCTCCACACAACGGCCCCGAAAGTAGGCGCGGGTCGCATCGGGCGGAGTGATCGCCGCTTGAGCGACTTCGTCATCCGTGAACAGCCGGCGCATGCGACCGGCGCCGACCAGCTGGTGATACAGGCCCTTCGACCGGTCGACATCGTGGTATTGGAGGTCGACCAAGCGCAGCTTCGGGTCGGTCCATGTCAGGCCATCGCGTTCGCGGTACTGCTCGAGCAGGTCGAGCTTTGCCGCCCAATCGAGGCGGTCCGCCGCCGATCTTGGATCTGACTCGAGCAACTCGAGAGTCTCCTCCCACTCGGCGAGGGCACGGCCGTCGACATCAGAGACGCCCTCCATCTCTGCGTGCTTGGCGATGGTCTCGAGGTAGTGCCACTGCAGCTCGATGGCAGAAATCGATGAGCCGTCACTACGCCGGATGGTTGTCGCCAGCGTCGGGTCGTGGCTGACTCTCCAAACGCTCTCAACGGGATCCGTCAAGGTGACGGGATCACCCAGAGTCCCGGCTTCGATCGCTTCGAGCACCAACCGCGTCGTGGCAAGCTTGAGGAAGATCTGGGTCTCGCTCAGATTGGCATCACCGATGATCACGTGGAGGCGGCGGTATTTGGTCGGATCGGCATGGGGTTCGTCGCGTGTGTTGACGATCGGGCGTTTCAGCGTCGTCTCCAGACCCACCTCCTCCTCGAAGAAGTCGGCTCGTTGCGTGATCTGAAAGTCGACGTCAGGTCGCCCGTTCTCGCTTCCCACCTTGCCCGACCCGGTCACGATCTGTCGACTGACGAAGAACGGTGTCAGGTGCCGCACCAGCTCGCCGAACGGCACAGAACGGGCCACGAGATAGTTCTCGTGGGCCCCGTAGGAGTTCCCCTTGCCGTCGGAGTTGTTCTTGTGGATGAGGAGACGTTCCTCGGGAGCCAACGCGCTGCCGGCCGCCTCGGCGGCGCGCTCCAGCACGATCTCCCCTGCCTTGTCGTGGAGCGCTGCCTCGAGAGGGTCGGTGCTCTCAGGGGTCGAATACTCGGGATGGGCGTGGTCCACGTACAACCGCGCGCCGTTGGTCAACACGACATTCACCAAGCCAGATTCGAAGTCGGCCATCGGAGCCGGTTCGTACCCGAACCCGCGAGCATCCCGCCCCGGGCTCTCCTCCTCGTATGACCACTGGATGCGGGCACGGCTGCCTGCATAGGAGTTGATCACCAGACTCGACGCCAAGACCGGGTTGAATTCCGGTTGGTTCCTGATCGTGATCCCGAACTCGGTCTCCGTACCGAGAACGGCGCCCGCGATTCGTTCGGTCACAGATACTGACCGGTCGTGATCGCTTCGATGCTGCGGCTGTCGCCGTCCCCTTCGATGAGGGTGCGCACATATACGATGCGTTCGCCCTTCTTGCCGGAGATGCGAGCCCAGTCGTCTGGGTTCGTTGTGTTGGGCAGATCCTCGTGTTCGCGGAATTCCTGCTTGATGGCCTCGCGTAGATCCTCACCACGCACGCCGCGGGTTCCGTCGGCGATCTGGCGCTTGATCGCCTCCTTCTTGGCACGTCGAACCACGTTCTCGATCATGGCACCCGAGGCAAAGTCGCGGAAGTACAACACTTCCTTGTCGCCGTTTGCGTAGGTCACCTCGAGGAAGCGGTTGTGTTCTGCTTCGCTGTACATGTCGGCGACGACCCCGTCGACCATCTCATCGATGAGGGCGGCCCGATCGCCGTCGTGCCGTTCGAGTTCACCCTCGTCGAGTGGCAGTCCACCGTGGAGGTAGATCTGGTAGATCTCGCGGGCGGCCTCGGCGTTGGGGCGCTCGATCTTGATCTTCACGTCGAGACGCCCGGGGCGTAGGATCGCTGGATCGATGAGGTCCTCCCGGTTCGAGGCGCCGATGACGATCACGTTCTTGAGAGCCTCGACACCATCCAGCTCCGACAGCAGCTGGGGGACGATGGTCGACTCGACATCCGACGAGATTCCCGTTCCTCGAGTTCTGAACAGGGAGTCCATCTCGTCGAAGAAGACGATCACCGGCACGCCCTCGTCTGACTTTTCCTTGGCCCTGGAGAAGATGAGGCGGATCTGGCGTTCGGTCTCTCCGACATACTTGTTGAGGAGCTCGGGGCCCTTGATGTTGAGGAAGTAGGACCTGGCGTCCTCCCGTCCGGTCTGATTCGCCACTGCGCTCGCCAAGGAATTGGCGACTGCCTTCGCAATGAGCGTCTTGCCGCATCCGGGAGGCCCGTACAGCAGTACTCCCTTGGGTGCCGCCAGCCCATAGTCGGCGAATAGGTGCTTGTGGACGTAGGGGAGCTCCACGGCGTCGCGGATGGTCTCGATCTGACCACCGAGACCCCCAATGTCCTCGTATTGGACATCCGGGACCTCTTCCAGGACCAGTTCAGCAACCTCGGGGCGAATGAGCCGCTCATGGACCAGCCCGGTTCGGGGGTCGATCCTCACGTGATCCCCGACTCTGATGAACCGTTCGCGCATCGGTCCCGAGCGTTCGACGACGCGCTCCTCGTCCGCGCGACCGAGGATGATGATCCTGGTGTCGTCGAGGATCTCTTTGACCGTCGCGACTTCGCCTGTCGGCTCGAACGTCCGAGCATCTATGACGTTCATCGCTTCGTTGAGGAGGACCTCCTGGCCCTGCTCAAGTTCCTTGATTTCGATCGACGGCTCGACGCTCACTCGGAGCTTGCGGCCCCCGGTGACGACGTCGATCGTTCCGTCGGTATTAGCACCTTGCACAATGCCGAAGGCATTGGGAGGTGCGGTCAGCTTCTCAACCTCGTCGCGCAGAACGGCGAGCTGCTCGCGCGTCTCTTCGAGAGCCACCGACAGCTTCTCATTCTGGGAGACGGCCTGAGTGAGCCTGCCCTTGGACTCCAAGAGGCGCTCTTCGAGGACGCGAACTCGCCTCGGTGCATCCTGGAGACGACGGCGCAGCACAGCGATTTCCTCCTCAAGCATCTTGATCGTGCTGCGAAGTTCGTCGTTGTTCGTTGTTGCCATGAGGGCTCACCTCTGGTCCAGACGACCGTGGACCGGGTCTCCCCGGTCCGGGCGCAAAGTATACGCCGCGCCCGGCGGTGAGCCCTTTCTAGGTTGTCTTGAGTCAAACGCGCGCCTGGGTAGACTCGCCGCATCGCGAGCACCATCGGAGTGTTTTCACCATGAAGGTTTGGATCGATCAAGACCTCTGCACAGGAGACGGCCTCTGCGAAGAGATCGCACCAGACGTCTTTGTGCTCCTGGACGACGGTCTGGCCTATGTGCGTGAAGGCGACACGATCTTTGCCGCATCCGAAGGCAATTCGGAAGGAGCCGGGGGGCTCGCTCTGGTGCCGGCCGGGCAGGAGGACATCACCATCGAGTCTGCAGAAGAGTGCCCCGGGGAGTGCATCTTCATCGAGCCGTAGGGTCCCGACTCCAGTTCCGCCTACCCATCCTCTTCGATGTGGAGCTGAGCTGAAGCGTGGGTGGCGACCGTCAAGAACCCGGTGTGACCCACCATTTGAGTTTCGGGGCGAACCGAACGCCCCTCTACTTTCCATTCGCGGTGTAGCCCTTCGAAGGTCTCGGGACCGATGAACCAACCGCAGCGACGCAGTGTGTCCGTCAGACGCTGTACCTGGGGAACGGTCGGCACGTAGGCACAAACGACTGCACCCGCCGAGAGCAACCCCGCGGCGGCTTCGACGACCGTCCACGGCTCCGGTAGGTCGAGCATGAGTCGATCCACACCGGGATAGGAATCGAATACGTCGCAGACATCGCCTTCCAGCATCGTGAGGTTGTCGGGCAGACCGCCGTGGAATCTCGCGATGATCTTGGCTGCATGCTGGCGGTGATCGTCGCGACGTTCGACCGTGACCACGCGTCCTTCCGGCCCGACGGCGCGCAAAAGGGCCAGGGTCAGAGCTCCGGACCCCGTACCAGCCTCGACCACTGTGTGACCGGGAGCGACATCCCCCCAGTGGATCATCGGGCCCAGATCCTTGGGGTAGATGAGCTGGGCACCTCGCGGCATCTTGAGCACGTAATCGCTGAGGCGGGGTCGGAGAGCTACGAGCCGACTGTCGGTGTTCGAACGCAAGAGAGATGCCGGCGCCGCACCAATGATGTCGTCGTGCTTGAGAGACCCGGCGTGATACTGGAACTCGCCGCCCTCGGCCAGATCGATCAGATAGCGCCGCCCCTTGGCGTCGAGAAGCAGGCAGAGGTCGCCGTTGGCGAAGGGGGTGCTCACCCGTCGCCGAGGAGAGCGGCGAGGTACGGAAGGGTGAGCGACAGCACCATCGTGCCGGCTATTACGAAGACGAGGATCTTTACGAATCGTTCGCGGTGTCGGAACATGACCGGCAACTCTAGAACTCCTCAGACCCGTCGGGGCGGAGTCGACTGTTCTGCCTCCAGCCAGGACCTGGGCGGCATTACCATCGCAGTCGTGGATCCACTACGAACCGGTGCAAGGCTTCTTTCGAGAGGCATGAGAGGTGGCAATGCCGCACTCACATTCGTCGGGGCCTTCCTAGCCGCCCGCGGGATCCTGCGGTGGCTCGACCGGCCTGACCGAGAGTTGCTCTACTCCAGACGCCTCGCCCCCGGGGAGAGTCTCAGAATCGGCCTGGTGGAACCCGACGACCAGTGATCGGTGGTTGAGGCGGCGATCCTCGGCGAACCCAGGCCACCGTGTGCGTCGGGCTCCGGTCGGTCAACCGAGTCGGTAGACCTCAACCAGAGCTGAACCTTTGCGACCCTTCCGTCGGCCCATGAGGTACACGATCAGCAGGAGAACGACCACGCCGATCGCGGCGGCAACTCCCACGTTGCGGGCGCCTTCGGCCGTTTCGTCGATGACTCCTTGAATCTCTCTGAGCTTGTCCTCGAGGTCGGATCGTTCGACTGTCACTTGGCTGCCCTCCACATGACGAGACCGGTGATGGCGAGGAGCGCGAGGGCGGACGCGATGTAGCCGAGACCACTCCAGATCGCTCCATCCGGCATCGCCTCCACGATCAGGCGCATACCGACCACAGCCAGGAACAGCGAGGCCAAGACGAACAGGAATGCGGCTGCGAGGCTGAATCCGAAGAGACGCCCCAGCTTCTTGGCGGGCACAATCGTGTGCTCCCGCAAATACTCCTTGGCGAGATCGATGAACTCTGAGATCAGTTGCGGCAGCTCGGTCGGGCTGGCCATCGGGATGCTCCGGGTTTGGTAGAACCAGGCTACCCGATGCCGTGCCCTGCCCCGGTGTGTTGGGCCACACCCCGGTAATGTCGCCTCTCGTGAATGCCAGCAGCCGGTCTGTCAGCCAGCGCAACCTGAGGCTCATCGTCGTCGGTCAGGGCGTCTCGTACTTGGGCGATTACCTGGCGTTCTTCCTGGCACTGCCCGTGTTCGTGCGGGATCGGACCGGCTCAGCCGGGTCGTTGGGGCTGCTGGCGGCAGCCGAGACGGCGGCAGTCCTCCTCTTTGGGCTGATGGCGGGTGTGCTTCTCGACCGTGTGCGGTTGCGAAGGGCCGTAGTCCTCGCCGACCTGTCTCGCGCCGTCGCCTTTGGACTTCTCGCACTCGCGGTGGCACTCGAGGTCGAGGCAACCTGGATGGCCTTCGCCGTAGCGTTCGTCGTAGGGTCCATGGGGACCGTGTTCGATTCCGGTCTCCAGAGCCAGATGCCGACGGTTCTGGAGGATGATCAGCTTCCGGGTGCCAATGCTGGGGTCGAGTTTGCTCGCAACTTGGCCATGACCCTCGGGTTTGTTGTGGGCGGGGTCGTCATCTCGGCGGGCGGGGGGATTGGTGGTGCCTTCGCCTTCGATGGGCTCACTTACCTGGTCTCGGTGCTCGCCATCCTGGCGCTCAAGGAGTTGCGTCCGCGCCCGAAAGCTCCCGTCGAACCCGTGATGCAGGCCCTGGCGTCGGGACTTGGCCACCTGTGGTCGACTCGTCCGCTGCGATGGGCGACGGGAGCCGCGTTGATCACGAACCTAGCGTTTGCGCCATTGGCGGCCGTCATGACTCTCTACGCCGAGGCGGATCTTGGGATCAAGGACGAGCAGCAACTCGGCATCTTCTTCGCTGTCTTCTCTGCGATCGCGGCCCTGGGCGCTATCTCGGCGTCGCGCCTCATGGCATGGGTCGGGGTCGGGCGGTCGGTGATCGTGGGCGGCCTTCTGTTCGGAGTAGGTGCGGCGGGTGCCGGGGTCGCTGAAGGCTGGTGGGCTGTGGTGCCATTCGGAATCGGTACGGGTGGGGTTGCGATCAATCAGGCTGCCTTCGTCACTCTGCGTCAGCGGCTCACACCTCCCGAACGGTTGGGCAGAGTCATCTCGGCCTCCCGTACGATCGCTTGGATGGGAATCCCGATTGGGGCCACCCTGGGAGGTGTGCTGGGAGACGCCATTGGACTGCGCGCTCTGTTCATTGGCGGCGGGGCCATAATCGTTGGCGTCTCAATAGTGATGGGAGCCGGTCCCCTCGGACAATCGGATTCGGCCGCAGCGAAGGCCGACGCTAGGGCCACACGGGTTTTGAGTACAGACTGGCTCAGGGGGGGTGGCGCGTGAGCGATCGCAAACTCGTGTCGACTGCTGCCGGTCTGCACACCGGGCCATTCGGCTGGGTCGAGTGGCTTCTGATGGCAGGCACCGCCATCATGTGGGGGTCTTCGTTTCTATGGATCGCCGAGGCCCTGGAGACAATCGAACCGGCCACGGTGACTCTGGGGCGGCTCGTCCTCGGTGCCGTAGCGCTCGGCGCCTCTCGGCGTGCCAGAGCCCCGGTAGACCGAATCGATCGCAGTCGGATCGCCCTTCTCGGCATCGTTTGGATGGCTGTTCCGTTACTTCTGTTCCCCATCGCTCAGCAGTGGGTGGACTCGTCGATCGCCGGCATGGTGAACGGCGGTGTCCCCCTCTTCGCTGCAGTTATAGCTGCCTTGCTGCTGCGCCGGCTTCCGGGGCGAGTCCAGTCTGTCGGGCTCGTGCTCGGCTTTGTCGGTGTCGTCCTTGTCGCGCTCCCTTCGGTCACGGACGCCGATGGAAGCCCTCTGGGGGTGGGCCTGATCGTGATCGCCACGGTCATGTATGGACTCGCCGTCAACCTGTCGGTCCCCCTGACTCAGCGGTACGGGGCACTCCCGGTTCTGTGGCGCGCCCAGCTGACGGCCATTGTTGTGACTGCCCCCTTTGGCATCGTTGGGCTGGCGGACTCGTCGTGGGCGTGGTCAGGCGCAGTGGCGATGCTCCTGCTCGGCGTGTTGAGCACCGGATTGGCCTTTGTGGCGATGGCCGAACTCGGAAGGCGGGTCGGGCCGACTCGAGGAGCGATCGGGATCTATTTCATACCTGTAGTCGCCATGGTCCTCGGTGTGGTGTTTCGCAGCGAGACGCTTGCGGGGGCAGCCATAGCCGGCACAGCATTCATCATCATCGGGGCGTGGCTCAACAGTCGCAGGGAGAGCTGAGTCATGTGTCGATGGCGGCGTACCGAGATCCTGCCGGGATTGGAGGATCTCAGAGGGTGCTGAGTTCCTCCAGGACGCCGAGCACCCGATCGACCTCTTTCGCCGTCGTGTAGTGAACGAATCCGATACGCACCAGCCCGCCCTGCTCGAGCAGGCCGAGTTGCCGCATAGCTTCGACGGCGTAGTAGTGGCCATCCCATACGTAGATTCCACGTCGGCCCATCTCCGCCGCAACTTCCTGGGCGCCCATTCCAGCCACGTCGACCGCAAAAGTGGAGACGCGCTGATCTCCGGCATCCGGCGGGCCGTAAAGACGCACGCCCGGCATCTCGGCCACGCCCGACAGGAATCGGGTGCTGAGGCCGTCCTCATGGGCGCGGATTGCATCAAATGCCGATTGCAGACGGTGGCGACGGTCCTCTCCGGTTCCCAACGAAGCCAAATAGTCGATCGCGGCTGTAACTGCGGCCAACGACTCGAATGACTGCGTGCCGGTCTCCCACCGATCGGGAGCCGTTTCGGGCGCCGGACGCACCTTGTAGGGAGTGAGAGTCTCGAGGTGCTCCTTCTTGCCGTACAGCAACCCAGTGTGCGGCCCAAAGAACTTGTAGGCGCTCGCCGCCAGGAAGTCGCACCCGAGCGTCCTCACATCTGAGAGACGGTGGGCGCTGTAGTGGACGGCATCGACGTACGACAATGCGCCGACAACGGCTGCTGCCTTGACGATCGGAACCAAGTCGGTCACCGACCCCAACGCATTGGAGGCCGCTGTGACTGCTACGACCCGAGTTCGCTCGTTGATGGCGGATGTGACCGCAACGGCATCGAGCAACCCCGTTGCAGGGTCGAATGGAACTGGGACGACTTCGGCTCCCTTCTCCTGGGCGACTTCGCGCCACGGAGATACGTTGGCGTCGTGATCCAGGTTGGTGACCACGACGCGGTCACCCGGCAGCCAGTCCCGTGCGATCGCACGCGACATCGCAAATGTGAGACTCGTCATGTTCTGCCCGAACAGGATCTCGCCTGGGGAAGCACCAAGTAGGTCGCCGGCCGCGAGGCGCGCCGCATCGGCCAATTCCGCTCCGTCTCTGCTCGCCGCAAAGCTCCCACCGTGGTTGGAGACCCCTTCGCGTAGCCGCGCTGCAATAGCGTCGATTACGACGCTCGGAACCTGTGTCCCTGCCGGCCCGTCGAGCCAGGCCACTTGCTGCCCATCCTGATGCCGAGAAAGCGCAGGGAAGGCGGTTCGTACTTCAGCCACGTCATATGCCATGGGAAGATCGTAGGAGGTCCCCTGTTGCGTCAACGGAGATGTTCCACACCGAGCTGTTCACAGTCGCGCCGAGCACACCATTTCAGACGTGATCAATCGCGACGACTCCGGTTGGCGACTACTGCGCAGCCGTTGCCCCGACCTTCGATATGACCCTGATCGCCCTTGCCGCGCTCGGCGTGCGCCCGGCGCTATGTAAGGCCTTGCGAATCTGACCCGCGGTACGGTTTGACGGCTAGATCCTCAGAGCCGCGGACGCGGTCGAGGTCTAGCGGCCGGTCTACTCCCTAACGAAGTAGTCGAAGGCGATGATCGACGCCACCTGCCGGTCAATGGTCCAGGCAGTGGCCCAGGCATGCGCCGTGTGGGCGCCATCCCACACCGACTCGGTGGCCCAGCAATCGGTGATGCTGCCGGGCGCTAGGTAGGTGTCGTCACACCAGACGTGGCCGAATCCTTCGAGATAGACGTAGACCCCCCAAAGCTCCTCATCGCCGCTGTTCTCGACCTCGAAGTACCACTCCACCAGGTCCTCGTCCTCGAGGATCACGGTCTCCTTGCCGTCACGCGGGCCGACGAGTTCTGCGCTCAAGGTGAGGGTCCCGTCGGGTGCGGGACCGGAGGGGACCGTGGTGGTGGTCGTCGTTGGCACCGGGACGGTCGTCGTAGCAGTCGGTTCGACCTGCTCGACCGGGACCGGGTCCTCGGCTTGTCCGTCGAATAGCGCGCTATCAGGAACCGACACCACTGGATCAGAGATGGAGTTCTGGATCACATTGGGCGTGGTTGTGGGGACGGATGCAGGGCCGACGGGCTCGGTGGCCTGTGACCCTGCCGTGAGGCGTGGGCTCAGGGCGAGAAACCCGGCAAAGAGGACCCCGGCGATGACGGCGATCATCACGGTTCGCCCGACGTTGTCTGACATGAGATAACCCCTCGACTACCTGTAGTGGCTACATGCCCACTCTAAGCGGTGCTCCCTTCTGCGGCCAGGGAAGCCGGGGATCATTCCGGATCGGTCGCCGTGACTAGTACCCGGCGCCGATCTCACTCAATACGAGTCGTGCCATCTCAGCATGCCCCAATTCGTTGGGATGAAGAGTCCCCGAGGTGAGAAACCGCGGCGTTGGTCCCTGCAACGCAGCGCTCTGACTGGCTGTCCTGTACCAAGAGACTGCTCCATCATTTTGCAGGACGGGAGCACCGTGGCGTCCCGGGGGGCGATACCAGCCGTCCGTGTAGTCGATGCGGCGCCGGGAGAGGAGAGGAGAATCCTCGAAGTCACCGGGATACCCGTAGTCCGGCCAGGGAGCGCAATACCCGTGACCCCGAGTAAAGCCGGCGGCCACGCGCCCCACCCAGGTCCACCCGTGAGCGTCGGCCGCAGCCTGCAGCGAGAGATTGAGTGGCTCCAGAAGACGCTGAACGGCAGCCGTCTGCTCCCGATCGTCGACCTCGTGAAATCCGAATGGCGGCGTCACATCACCGACGATCTCGTCACACTGTCCGCCGTCGGGGCTCCCGCCCGTCGGATTGGGGTACTCGACAAGGACGACACGATCGATCGTGAAGGACTCGAGTCGGTCCGCCAGTCGTCCAAAGGCCCGGTCGAGCCCCTCGAGACCGGGCAGGACGCTCCGCGTGCCTCCCACCGATCTGCACCCGATGTCGAACGGTGCGTCGTATGTGACGCTTACTCCCCTGTCCCACACACCGTCTTCGGCCGACGACCACAGATTGTCGATCAATACCTCGTAACAGAAAGGGTTGAACAGCGGGTCGGCTTCGACCAGGGCCCGGATGATCCTCGAGAAGCCGACGTCGTTCCCTCCAACCTGTATCAAAAGGATGTCGATCCGCCGATCCCCGACTATGCGTTCGACATCGTCCAACTGAGCGGGGATCGCCGGATCGGAACGCGGCCGGAGCAGGCCGCTGTCGATCCGGGCACCCGACGCAGCGAGATCCACGAAGGTCACAGATGTCCGGTGCTCCCCATCTTCGAGCGCCAATGCCACCTGCGCCGGCCACCCGACGGATGAGCGGTGGGCGAGCGCATGACTTTCCACGGCTGCGGGATCGGCCGCGTCCGCCCAGGAAGTCACACCGTCGACCATCGGTATGTCAGGGCTTCCCTCGCCGCTGGGGTAGGAATCGCCGATGGCCACGACCAGGATGTCATCCACGACCATTGACCCCCGGCTGTGGAGTGTGATGCTCCCCCACGGCAATCGCACACGAACCCGGAGGTCGACGTCGTGCTCCCCTTCGGGAAGCAGCAGCTTGAGATCGGGCCTGGGCCGATGGTATGTGCCGGACCCGGCAGGACCGGAAATGCGCCACTCGTAGGTCACGAAACCTGCCTCGGGCAATCCGATGTCTGCCGGAGTCGGCGTCGCCACCAGTCGGACCGGTAGCCGGATGGCGGGGCATTGCCTGGGACAGCTATCGGGGACCCTGTTGTGGGTGTACTCCGGGGAGTTCTCGATCTCGACCAGCCCGTCTCCATCGGCATCGAGCCCAAAGCGCGGCTCCATCGACCAGTCGAATGAGGCTCTCGTCGGCGTCTCCTGGGCGATCGACACCGTAGGCAACACTTCGAGCAGACCGGTGATGACAATGGCGACTGTCAGCGCGGCGAACCACCACCCCTCTCGTGGCGGAGGCACGAACGAGGTCGCTGGGGATGACTCCGATCTCATTCCTCTGAGATTGGCAGGGTGAACCCGACTATGGCGCCACCCTCATCGGCATTTCGGGCGAAGACCTCGCCGCCATGATCCTTGGTCACGGCGGCCACGATGGAGAGACCGAGACCCGATCCGGGTCGAGATCGGGCTTGTGGGGACCGGTAGAACCGCTCGAAGACATGGTCGATGTCCGCCTCAGGTATTCCGGGGCCATGATCTCTGACGGAGAATTCGTGGCCGCGGAGTCGGATCTCGATCTGCTCGCCCTCGCTCCCCCACTTTGACGCGTTTTCGAGGAGGTTGGAAACGGATCTCAGGAGTCTGTCTGGTGCACCGTTGATGATGGTTCTCTCCAGGTCGACTGCAACCTCGAGTCCGCTGCGTCGCTTGAGTCGCTCGATCGCCTGTTCCACTACCGCACTCAGGTCGAGCTCGACCTGAGTCTCCTCGTCACGACCGATGGTGGCGAGATCGACGAGTTCACTCACAAGGTGCGACAGCTCGCCCACCTCCGAGGTGAGGTCGGCCAGTAACTCTTCGCGCTCGTCACCCTCTACTGCTCCCAAGGCCAGCAACTCGATATTGGTGCGAACACTGGTGAGAGGCGTCCGCAACTCGTGCGAGGCGTCTGTCACCAAGCGCTGCTGACTGGTCCGTGCTTCTTCGAGTGCTGCAAGCATCCCATTGAATGCATCGCCCAATCGACCGAGCTCGTCACCCCGATCGACCTCGATTCGCGCACCGAGTTCGTGCGTCTCCGCGACGTGTTCCGCGGCGTCTGTCAACAAGCCGACCGGCCGCAAGCTGCGACCCGCGATCAACCAGGCAATCATCGCCGCGATTGCGACACCACCGATTCCGAGCAAGCTCAGTCGGAGCCGGAGTCCGGACAGGATTTCGTCGGTCGCGGTGACATCGCGCCCAACCTGGATCGCAACGCCTGGACCGACTGGCCGAGTCAGCATCCGATAGTGAACACCGGCGACATCGGCATCCCGAAGGTAGTCGACACCCCCTTCGGCGGCGATCACCAGGTCGCGTTCGTCGACGGGGAGAACGACCGCAGATAGACCTATCGTCACGATCGTCCCGCTCGACTCTACGAATTGAGCGATTGCGTCCTCGCGGATTACTTCACCGAAAGGTGTCAGCGATGAGCCGGAGACAGGACCTTGGTTGCCCCCCAGAACCTGCCCTCGGCCTGGTCTGTTGCGAAACTCATCAAACTCGAGAGCACTAATGAGGCCAACCGTGGGACCCCGCTCCCGAAGGAAATCATCGACCTCGCCGCGCGCCTCGTCGCTTGCAAACCCGTATGAGAACAGAGCGACAACGGTCACCGCCATGCCGACTGCTACGACGATGAAGGCTGCGAGCCTGGCGCGCAGATTCATTGCCGACGCGCTACGTACCCGACGCCGCGAACGGTGTGGATCAGTCGTGGCTCGCCTTCCCCTTCCGTCTTTCGCCGCAGATACCCGACGTAGACGTCGAGAGAGTTCGACGACGTGGCGAAATCGAACCCCCAAATGCGGTCATAGATCGTGTCGCGCGACAGCACGATGCCGGAATTCATGAGGAGCAACTCGAGAAGATCAAACTCTGTCTTGGTCAGATCCACGGGTCGTTCGCCCCTGGCGACGGTCCGCGCCGCCGGGTCGAGTGTGAGATCTGCCAGGCGAAGCAGACCGGAATCCGGCGGGACCTCGCGGCGTCGCAGGAGCGCACGCACACGTGCCAGCAGCTCCTCGAGGGCAAACGGCTTTGTGAGGTAGTCGTCGGCGCCCGCGTCGAGTCCTGCGACCCGATCCGCCAGTTCATGCTTGGCTGTGAGCATCAGGATCGGCGTGGCGTCGCCGGCAGCACGCATCTTCCGGCACACGGCCATGCCGTCGAGTACCGGCATCATGATGTCGAGGACAATCGCATCCGGCGGCTCCTTGGCCGCTTCCACCAGTGCGCGCTCGCCGTTCTCGGCCGTGACGACGTCGTAGCCCTCGAACTTGAGGGCGCGTTCAACCGACCGTCGCACCGCGTCGTCGTCTTCGGCGATCAGCACTCTGTGTGTCACGGTTGCAGCGTACCGACTGATCGTGAGAGCCCCGTGAATGGACTGTGAAACGCTGGTGAGAGGATTCCTCCGGCACTGAACCGATGTGGCGACTCCCGCGGAGCGAGATCCGGCGGAGTCTGTAGTTAGGGTTCGGCAATGAGCCTCTACTCCAGGTTCCTTCGAGCGGTCGGCGGACAGAACTGGTTCGCAGCCGTTGCTGCTCGGACGGTCCCTCGGCTCGACCGCGTCGTCTACCGACTTACCCGAGGCCGCAGGCTGGCGACTCCCCCTTCGGTTCCCACATTCTTTCTCACAACAACCGGCCGACGCTCCGGGGAGTCCCGGACCGTTGCGGTTTCCTATGTCGAAGACGGCGGCGACTTCGTCGTCGTCGGCTCCAACTGGGGCAAGGCGACAACCCCCGAGTGGGCATTGAATCTTGCTGCCAACCCTCGAGCATCCGTTGAGATCGGTGGGGAGGAGACCTCCGTCGAGGCGCTGTTGGTGCCGGTCGGCGAGCGAGACGCCTTGTGGGAGGCGTTCGGATCCATGTGGCCCGCATACGCGGTGTACCGGCGGCGAGCGAAGGACCGGGTCGTACAGATGTTCCGGCTGGTATCGACCTGAAATACCCCCCGACGCGGCATCGCGACGAGCTTGGTTGATCTTCAGTCGCTGGGACCGGCGGAATAGGCGGCGGGTGGGATTGATTGATACGTCTGTGTCCAGCGATCTCGAGTTTGTCTACGTCGGCGACCCCATGTGCTCCTGGTGCTGGGGTTTTGCACCAGTTCTGGATCGCATGCAGGCCGTCTACGACATCCCGATCCGAGTCGTCGTCGGCGGGTTGCGTCCCGGGCCCGACGCAGATGTCCTCGACGATCGACTCGAATCCTTCCTGGCCCATCACTGGCACCAGGTCGAAGAAGCGTCGGACCAGCCGTTCGACGACGAGTTTCTGAAGCGGCGTGATGGGTGGCGTTACGACACCGAAATGCCGGCCATCGCCGTCGTAACCATGCGCTCCCTGGATGAGAAGGCCGTGCTTCCATTTCACAGTCGGTTGCAGCGTGCGTTCTACGCCGAAGGGATCGACATCACCGATCCGGACAACTATCCGGCACTCCTCGAGGACTATACGGTGGACCACGAGGAATTCATGTCGCGGCTTCAGACAAGCGAGATGCGCGAACTGGCATGGGCCGACTTTGCCGAAGCGCGTTCGTTGGGCGTTGCCGGCTTCCCTTCTCTCCTCGTGTTCGACGGCGAACAGTACGGCGTGGTGACGAGAGGATTCCAACCTGCGGAGAGCTTGCTTCCAGCCCTCTCCGATTGGCTGCTGAACCGATACACCGACACCGGTGAGGGTTTGTTCTGCGAGCCGGGTGTCACCTGCTGACCACGGGCTGGCAGTTTGAAGCGAAGCTCAGACGTGGGATCTGTCAGTTGGAGCCGAGGAAGTCGAGCAGAAGCGCCGTCAGTTCATCGCCGTGCGTTCCAAAAAGGTCGGTCGCGTGAGCGGCGCCGGAGTAGATCATGATCTCCTTGGGCTCCGGCGACGCATCGAACACCGCCTGGATCATCCCCGGGATGGGTCCATCGCCATCGGCGGCGATGAAGAGCTTCGGCTCTGCGACCTGGGGAGCCAGCGCCACGGCATCTACCCCATCGACATCTGAAGGCCCTGCAAGGTTTACGACACCCGCCAGGTCGTTGGCGGCACCGACCGCCATCGCTCCCACGCCGTTGACGGACGCCCCGAAGAAGAAGACGCGCGGGGCGCCTTCTCGGCGAATGAAGTCGACCGCGGCCTGGGCATCAACGTCCACCTTGAATGGAATCTGATCGCCCTCCGATCCGCCATGCCCCCGCATGTTGTAGGCCAAGGCGGTGAAACCCTCAGCGGCGAGCACCTCGGCGAATGGGAACCAGGTCTCCATTTCCGCCAGTCCCATCGCCCCGAGCACGATGGCGTCGCCGCCTGCTCCAAAGACCGTCCCTTCCAGAGTCAGGCCGTCACTCGTCGCAAAGGTGACACGCTGCGGACCGGGGACTGTTCCAGATGTTGTTGCCGGCGCCTCAGTGGTGGTGCCCTCATCCGCCGCCGTCGAGGCCGTCGAGGCCGTCGAAGCCGTGGAAGCCGTGGAAGCCGTAGTGGTCTGCACTGCGGTGTCGCCGGTGCTCGCGACGGTGGGAGCCGACTCATCGGTGCCGCCTCCGCAGCCGGCGACCACAAGGGCGAACGCAGCGACGATTAGAGATCGGCGGATCATCTCGATTCTCCTGTGTGGTCGGCGCATCGGGCATCCTAGACGCCACGCCTGGGGCGGCATCCCAGACAGAACGCCGGTCGTCCGCTGGGGGCAGAGGCCGCTAGGGAGGACGAGTCGATCCGCGTTTCGAACCCAGGCACTCTCGGTACCGGTCCGACGCCCGCCTCGCGGCCGTGTTCTCAGGGGCTCGTCGTTCCGCCGGTGGCGTTCGTAGTCGTCGTCGTTCGTTGGGTGACGGTCGTGGTAGTAGTCGAGGTGGATGTGGTCGTGGATGTGGTCGCCCTCGAAGTGGTCGTCGTCGGTATCGGCCTCGTCGTAGTCGTCGTCGTAGTTGTGGGCCGGACTGTGGTCGACGGGCAGGTACATGGGGTGTCCGGATCGCGTGGATCTCGAAGCGGGTTTCCGCAGTAACACCGAACGCGGGGCCGATCCTCATCGTCGACCATGACGGCGGTACCGGCAGGCAGGATAGTTTGGCGTTCGGTAACGGCACCGTTGCTAAAGCCGTGGTTGGTCACCCGGGTGTCTGTCAGGAGGATCGTCGGCGTGAGGCCCCGGACGAAGTCCGGGATCTGATCGACTGGAATCCCTTGCACGCCAGCCCACGCCGCGGCCTTGTCGGGTTCACTCATGAGGTAGGCAATGAGCAATTCGGGCACACAAGTCTCCGCCAGGCTTCCCCCGTACAGCCCTACTTCGCTCGGAAGGGGTGGATTCACCGAGGTGGTGGTCGTCGTCCCCGTCAGAAAGACCCGATCAGCGAGCGCCATGAAGGCATCGGGGCCCTCGTCATTGGGTCGTTCGTAGAGCACCGCGTAGCCGGTCGAGTTGTCGGCGATGTCGCCACCATCTCGGATCAGCAGCAACGCAACTACGCCAACCAAAAGCGCCCCGATAGCGAACGCCATACCGGCAATCACCCAAGCCGGTACGCCCAATGGCCCCGGCTGTTGTCGCGGTGGCGTGGGGGGAGGAAGATCTCGGTCGAAGGTCTCGCTCATCACCTTCCCTTCAGTCCCCGCAACGATACATAACCGGCGTTGTGAATGACGGCCGGACGACAGTTGGCGCCCCAAGCTGTTGCAGCACCGCGATCCAGCAGGAATCGGCTCCGCTGGAACCTCGATTGAGTCGCCGGGTGACTACACGAACCGCCAGGCCGCATTGGAGCCAACCCAGTTGCCGCTCCCCCGCTCCTGGAAGGCGCGGATGGCGTAGGTGCCGGTGTCGGACCACACCCAAGAGAAGACCAACGAGGCACTCCCGGTGGCATCGGTGATCGTCTGGATCGGATCAGGATGAAGCGGATCCGATTGCTCAGCTTTCTCTACCTTCGACTGCGCCTTGCTGACTTCCACGACCACGGGCGCCCCGGGGTCGAAGCCCGCCAAGGTCACGCGAATCTTCGATGGGTCCCCGACGGCATCGTCCACCACCATTGCCGGAGCCTCAAGCCACCGCACCACTTCCCGATAGAAGGCGGGGTTCTCCCAGAACTGGGTGTGGCTCTTCCAACGCTTGTAGCCCGTCTCCGGCTGGTCTTCGATGTGGAAGTAGTCCAGCCGGTGGCCAAGGAAGTCGGACCATGACCACATGTTGACCCAGTGGAACCGGGCCGGCTTCTCCGGTTGATACGGCGAGAACTTGTAGGGACCGTAGGGGCGACCCGAGCGGCGTCGCCGGAAACTGGTGTGGGAGCTCAGGATCTGGGCCCGTACCCTGCGTTCTCGCTTGACGGTCTGGTGGAAGAAGTAGACGGCCTTGTCGAGCGGCGATCCAAAAGACATGAGGCCCCGCAATCGTTGGAAGGCCGCCTCTCTGGAATCCGCAGGAATGGCGGGGAGTACCGAGGGGCCCGATCTGCGGTACGCCCGGTGTTCGGATGCGATCTGGTTGATGGCGTCGTAGGCAATGACGCTACCGAGGGAATGGGCAGCCACGTAGACATCGTCGTACTGCTCGTCGCGCAGGAGTTCGGCAAGTCGCTCGGAGTTGATCCGCAAGATCTCCTGCCGCACGGTGTGGTAAGCGGACAGCTGATCGGCGCCGTCGAAGTAGATGGCCACGTCTCCAAACCAGCCGACCAAGAAGGTGGAGGCCTTCCAGGCTGCGCCTACACCCGCCGCGATCCCGAGCAGCGTAAGGAAGTCACCCCAGTCCGAGACGTCGGTGATGGCCCCGAGGGTCCGCCTGAGGGAATCGATCTTGGCGATGATCACGATCACCGGAATCACGAGTGCCCCGGTGATGATCGACAGAATCATCCACGCTCTGAGCCGCCGCCACCTCTCCTCGAATGGAACCTTCTTCAGAGCGAGCCTCTTCTCGTACGACACCAGTCTCCCGATCCCCCATGCTCCCCAAAGTGACGCCACGAGAACCAGGCCGACCGCCATCAGGAGCATCAGCTCGACGATCGTTGCGACCCCCGGTTTGACGACAAGAAGGTTCTGCTTGATCGCCGCCCACAGATCTCCGATCTGTCCCGGGAGCCAGCTACCGAGAGCCAGCAGAGCGAGTCCGAAGAGAGGCAGCAGTGCAGCCAGCAGGATCTCGCGCAAGAAGAATCCGACCCGCCCAAGACGGCTCTGATCCGGGTTAGAGGTGAGAAGAGCGGCGTGCTGCGCCCATGCCCTCACCGGCACCATCGACGTCTTGGCCAACCACTTCAGCGTCTCTTGGAGCCTGATCCACCCTTTTGGCTTGTCGGCCCAATAGACCTCGTGCACATCGATGTTGCTGATCTTGTTTGGCCCCTGAGAGTCTTTCAGGGCGATGCCGACGTGGCTTCGCACAGTGGAGCCGACACCCGCGAGCTCATTGACGACGTGGTGTGTCAGAGAGACGTTGTGGGGAGACGTCCCGTATTGAGTCGCCAGATTACGGACGAAGTCGTCGGTGATCTGGTAGCTCCGCTGCTCTCCCATACCGTGGATGAGGAGCAGTGCGACGTTGCGGCGAGTTGCCATGCCTCCCCCGGCTCGGTCGCCAGCCAGGCTACACCGCCGACCCTACGCCGGCTCAGGAGCACGGGAGGCTGGAGTGGTTTAGACGGCGTTAGCGCGTCTCTCGATAGGTTGGCGCCCGAGGAGTCGAAGGAGCCCAGTGGTCCTCGCAGCTGCAATTGCCGTCGCCATCGTGACACTCGCGGTTGGTTTCCTGGTGATCAGGATCTGGAGTCGGGGTGGACCCGCCCCGCCCCCGGAGCAGGGGGCCGATCCGCTGCTGGCGGCTGGACTGATCAACATCGCGGTCGGTTCGGCCTTGGTTGCGACCTTGGGTGTGCTCATGCTCATTCAGGTCGTCGTTGGGCTCGCCCTGGCGACGGTCGGGGGTCGTCGCACGCGCCGTTCGTCTTGAGTCCGATCCGGTCGTTCCCGACGCCCTACGTCCACCGCAGAAGGCCGGATTACGTGAGACTAGACCGTCGCAAACCCTCCGAGGTTCTACGGGCACCCGGTCGGCGGGTCTAGGGGTGTTGTGAACGCGAACTCGGGGAACCCCTCGGTAGGGATGGGAAGCCGGCGTCCCTCTGCCACAACGACGCCGCCTCCGGCACGGTTGAACTGCACGTCGGCTGTGCGGTTTTCGGCGTCGAGCGTGATCGTGAGCTTGTAGGGCATCTCCATCGGGAGATATGTCCCGGCTGTTCCGATGGTTCCGGTGCTGACGAGGTCGGTCTCGCCAACTGCATCGTCCATCTGAAGGTCGAACGTCGCGGACATGCTGATCTCAGCACCCCCAGGAGTCCCATCAAAGGTGAATTCTCCGGTCCACGAGGTGCCGTCACACGATCGAGCGTTGACGGTGGCGGTCTGCCCGGACTGAGAACGCGACCAATCGAAGGCGTATCCCGTTCCGATGGTGACACTCGTGTCTCGCCTGACGTTGTAGCCGAATCGTGATGCTTCGAAGGTGAGCGTCTCGGTACCGGGATCCCCCGATGTGTAGGTGCTCGTCCAACGGCCGTCGGTACCAGTGGGACCCAGCTTCGGGGCAACGGATCCAAGCTTGGCACCCTCCACGGTCACGATGGCGCTCACAACCGGACGGTCATTCCAGTCCAGCACGGTCGCATTGAAGGAGAGTGTGTCTCCATCGGCCTCGAGCGCTCCGGATGTTGGATCCACGGTCAGCTTGAGACAAAACTCATCCGCCCCTGGGATGGACGGCGAGATGGGACTCTTCATCGACTCGGCGATCAACTCGGTGTCGTCGGCGACCTTCTCGGGATCACTGAACTCGTCGAGAGCCTCCTGAAACCCGTCGTCGGACCAGGTCACGTCCTTGTCCACAGAGACCGTCATCTCGCCATTCTCCGTCTCAAACGTGTGCGTGTACCGATCGCCATCTTCGCTCGCGTAGTCGGTTTCCGTGCCGGGCATATCAGAGCCGCTCTTGGTGTACCCAATCGTGTAGTCGCCGACTGTGACCGAGACGCTGACTGTGATGGAGCCGTCGGCGTCGCGCCGCACCGTGGTCTTCCGAGACTGCTCCGACGTCTCCACGCCCTTCGGGCCGTCGGTCGTCACTCCAGTAGCAGTAGCGACTCCGCCTTCGCGGGCTCCATCCTCGCCCCAGCACACGTCGTGATAGGCCTCGCCTTCGGTGTGAGCGGTGACTCGCTCCCCGGTCTCGGAGTCCGTGATGTCGCCATCGACCGACCAGGTGGTCGTCTCCCGACCGGAGCTCTCGTCGAACGTCCTGTCTGCCTCCATGCCAACGGTTCCACTCTTGGTCCCTTCGGCGACTGTTCTTGTCTCGCTGACCGGGTCGAGCAGGAGTCCGTAAGCGGCCGCAGCGTCAGGCCGATGCCTGGTGGAGGCGCGTGGTGACAACGGTCCCGATCCTGCGGCAGAGGCGGCGGCAGCGCGCAGATCGGTCGCCAAGGCCCGAAGAGCCTCTCTTTCCAAGCGAGAGCCGATCTGTGTCGGGTTGCTCGTCGCCAGAATGCCCGACCAATCGAGCTGGGACAGTGCGCCTACGACATCGGTCGCAGTGGCCGGTGAGGGGGTCCGGGCGGTGCCCTCAATCAGAACCTCGGCGGCGATAGCAGCGAAGATGTCGACTGCATCGCCTGACTCGACGCGCTCGGCCGCGCTACGCAGCCCAGATGCGGTCGTCGCAGGGATATCGACCGGCGGATCGGAACCGTCCGGAGACCCTGAGGACTCCGGTGTGCCAGCCGAGCACGCTGCCGTCAGCAACACCAGCGCGAGCAGCGAGGTCCACCACCCGCCTTCCACGTTCACCGACGTCACAGCACCCATGCGCCGCATGGTAGAGATCGCCTTGCGAGCGAGTCCGGTGCCGATGGTGGTCAATTGATCGGCTACGTGTGACGATACCCAGTAGGACCGGCTCTGGGAGGCCTGTTGGGGCTCTACATCCGTAGACCTCGGCGTGGCGGTATTGCTACGAAACTCGGCGTGGCGGGCATCCTGCTCGTCGCGGCCTGTTCATCGCCGGGCGCCGAGGGTTTCGACGTTGTGACTCCAGCTACAGATTCGGTGTCGACCTCGACCACGACGCCGTCTGTCACCAACGGCCCCTCAGATGCACCAGAATCGAACGGTCCGGATTCCACGGCTGCCAACCCGACAGCGGCGTTCTGTCGAGAGTCGGCGCTCCTGAGCGTCCCTCCGGTTGAATCTGGGGACTGCGGAATCATCCTGCCATTGGACAACCGACGTGGATCTTCTCATCGAACATCAGTCCGCCAGCTGCGTGGATCCTCTGTCGTTTGAGGATCCCGTCGCCTACAGCCGCTGAAGGTTCGGTGTCCTCTACGGAGCTGCCACCGGCTCATAGCGAGTTGCGGGCTCCTACGATCCCCCCCGTGAACGACCATCCCCTGATCATCCAGGGCGGCATGGGTGTGGCCGTGTCGGATTGGCGTCTTGCCAAGGCGGTGTCTTCCGAGGGTCAGCTCGGCGTCGTATCCGGCACCGGTATCGACGCTGTGCTCGTCCGACGACTCCAACTCGGTGACCCGGGTGGCGAGATCCGGCGCGCGCTCGATGCCTTCCCTATCCCGGGCGTCGTCGATGACATTCTCGATCGCTATTTCATCGATGGCGGCAAGGCACCTGAAGCACGTTTCAAGCAGAAGCCGATGGGCAGACTCAAACCGTCCCGTCGCCTACAAGATCTCCTGGTCGTCGGGAACTTCGTCGAGGTCTGGCTCGCCAAGGAAGGTCACTCCAACCCGGTGGGTATCAACTACCTGGAGAAGATCCAGGCGCCGACGCTCCATTCGCTATACGGCGCCGCGCTGGCGGGTGTGGATTACGTCCTGATCGGGGCCGGAATCCCACGCGCTATCCCTGGGATCCTGGACCGGCTCTCTGATGGGTTGCCGGTCGAGATGAAGGTGGACATGAAGAAGGCCACCCCCGACGATGACCCCTTCGTTCGATTCGACCCAGTGGAGTACGGGCGCGGCATGCTCCCCCAGATCGGGCGACCTGACTTCCTTGCCATCGTGTCGTCCCACGTGCTCGCCAACATGCTGGTCAACAGGGTCGAATCCCGAGTTGACGGCTTCATTGTCGAATCCCCAACGGCAGGCGGCCACAACGCGCCACCGCGCGGCAAGGTCGAGCTGAATGATCGGGGCGAACCCATCTACGGAGAACGGGACATCCCCGACCTGGCGGTCTTTCGTGATCTAGATCGGCCTTTTTGGATGGCAGGTCTGTACGCCAGACCCGAACGGCTCAAGGAAGCTCTCGCCGAGGGTGCGGCCGGGGTCCAAGTGGGCACAGCGTTCGCGTACTGCGAGGAGTCGGGTCTGCAGCTCACCGTCAAGGCTCAGGTTCTCGAGGAGAGCCGCAAGATGCGTGCCCGAGTGGTTACGGACCCGCTCGGCTCGCCGACGGGGTTCCCCTTCAAGATGGTGGCGCTGGCCGGGACCTTGGCCGACGAGGCGGTCTACGCCGACCGAACGCGTGTGTGCGACCTCGGGTATCTCCGAGTGGCCTACGTCGATGAGGACGGCAAGAAGGGATGGCGGTGCCCATCCGAACCGATCGACGACTACGTCCGTAAGGGCGGTGATGTTGCGGACACGGTTGGGCGAAAGTGCCTCTGCAACGCCCTCCTGTCCAATGTCGGCCTCGGTCAGATCAAGCGAGACGGTTCTGAGGAGCCGATTCTCGTGACATCGGGCGACGACGTAGTCGACGTCGCCCGATTCCTTCCGGAAGGCGCGGCCAGCTACCGGGCCAAGGACGTCATCGACTATCTCCTCACAGGCATCACCACGGGTTAGCCCGCCGCCGGACGACGCTTCACCTTCGCCGCTCTCACAGGGGATCTGTCAGGTACCCGACAGAACGCTCCTAATCACGTCGCCTGCTGGTTGATCTCAGGGAACGATCAAAGGCGTCGACAGATGACAACGGACCTCGATCCTCAACCGGATGCGGTACAGGAGGAGTTGTGGCCGACTGAGGGTGGGCCCTCCACCACCAGGTCCTCTTCCCCATCGAGTTGGGTGGCAGGTATCACGGTGCTCGCCATCGCCGTTTTGGCGATCGGGTTCGCCATTGGCCGATCGCTTGCCACCTCTACCCCGCCCGTCGTCGCTTCTTCCTCGCGAGGACCGATCGTCGTCACAGCTCCCGCTTCGCAACAAGCTGTTGACCCAGGCAACATCGCTGCGGTTGCGGCGTTGCTGAGTCCGTCGGTGGTCCAACTCGAATCCGACACGGGTCTCGGCTCGGGCGTGATCTTCGATTCTTCCGGTCTGATTCTCACGGCGGCGCATGTTCTCGATGGCGCCGACACGATCCGGGTGCGTTTGGCGGATGGGCGGTTGCTCCCAGGCACCGTGGTCGGAACGCACCCCACCACCGATGTTGGTGTCGTATCCATCGAAGGTGATGGATACCCGACCGCGGTGCTGGGCTACGGAACAGCTGCGAGCGTCGGTGAGACGGCCATCGCCCTCGGCAGCCCGTTCGGGTTCGAGCAGACAGTGACGGCCGGCATCGTGAGCGCCAACGGCCGCAACATCAACGGCGTGCCGATGGTGCAGACCGATGCAGCCATCAACCCCGGGAACTCAGGCGGACCCCTCGTCAACGGTGTCGGGCATGTCATCGGCATCAACGACGTGATCTTCTCTCAGGGCGGGGGCAACGACGGAATCGGGTTTGCGATCGCCATCGACATTGCGATCGTCGTGGCCGAACAGATCGTCGCCGGCGGCGACGTGCAGCTGGCAGCTCTCGGAGTGGCAACGATCCCCAACACGAGTGGTGACGGTGGTGCCATCGTGCGTGAGGTCTTTGATGGCTCGGCCGCCAGCGACGCCGGATTCCAGATCGGCGACCGGATAGTCAAAGTGGACGGAAGCTCCGTGTTCGATCCCGGCGACCTTTTTGCAGAAGTTGTCACCCATCGACCGGGTGAGATCGTGGAGATCGAATTCTCGCGGGGCGGACAATCGCAACTGATCTCGGTCGCTCTGGACGGTATCGAGCGTTAGGCGCAGCTGCGATGTCGCGTGACCTGAATGGGATCCGATACCTGTCTCCGGACCAGTCGACCGGCCGTTAGCCCGCCTCCGTAGCCAGGTGGCTCTTGAGGATTGCGGCGGCGTAAGCCTCAGGCCAATCTGCCCCGTTGGTGGCTCTTTCCTGAAAGGCCCTGTCCGCACCGACCAGCAGATACACGAGGTCTGCGCGGGTTGGTATCTCACCGAGTCGACTTCCAAGCCTCGCCTGCAGGTACCGGGCGTACCACATCGCCCACTCAGGATCGACACCGTCGGAGGCAGAGTACGCCGCATGGTGCCGGTGAGCGGTCTCCCTCAGGAGTTCGGCAAGTTCACCTACGCCGACCGGACCCTCCGGCTCGGACGGTGCCCCCATCAGCCCACGCCGCCGTAGCGGATGCCCGTCAGTTCGGCCATGTCGTTCTTGAAGGTAGTGAGGTCTGCGGGAGCGAACTCGCTCAGGTGGCGATGGCCGGTCGCGCGAGCCAAGACCTGCATCATCTCGACGGTGGCCGAGAAGAATCTGGCCAGTCGCTCCGCGGCGGTATCCACCGGCAGTCGCTGTCGCAGGTCCTCTCTCTGTGTAGCGATTCCGACCGGGCAGTTGTTGGTGTGGCACGCCCGCATGCCGATGCAGCCGATGGCCTGCATCGCAGAGTTGGAGACTGCCACCGCGTCGGCTCCCAGCGCCATCGCCTTGACGAAGTCGGCAGCGATCCGAAGCCCGCCGGCGATCACGAGCGTCACATCGCCGGCGTCGGAAGCATCTAGATGCCTCCTGGCGCGAGCAAGCGCCGGAATGGTCGGTACCGAGATGTTGTCGCGGAAGAGGATCGGCGCCGCACCTGTCCCACCCCCCCGACCGTCGAGAATCACGTAGTCGACGCCCGCAGCCAATGCAGCGTCGAGATCCAATTCGATTTGCTGAGCCGACAGTTTGAAGCCGACCGGAATCCCACCCGTCCTCTCCCGCACCTCGGCGGCAAACTCGGCGAACTGCTCCGGGTGGGTCCACTCCGGAAACCGAGGAGGTGAAATTGCAGGCGAACCCGGCTCGAGGCCGCGCACCTCCGCTATCTCTCCGACGACCTTGTCTCCGGGAAGATGGCCACCCGTTCCCGTCTTGGCCCCTTGACCTCCCTTGAAGTGCATTGCCTGCGCCTTCTCGACTTTGTCCCACGAGAAGCCGAACCGACCCGAGGCAAGCTCGTAGAGGTAGCGGTCGTTGGCCTCCTGCTCGGCAGGCAACATGCCGCCCTCGCCTGAGCAGATAGCGGTTCCCGCCTGCTGGGCACCCCGGGCCAGAGAGATCTTCGCCTCACGCGACAACGCACCAAAACTCATGTCGGACACAAACAGAGGGATGTCGAGGTGGAGCGGCTTGTCGGCCCTGGGTCCGATCACGACGTCGGTGCCTACGGCCTCGTCCTCCAGGAGAGGTGGCGTTGCCAGCTGCGCTGTCACGAGCTGGATGTCCTCCCATTTGGGCAGGCTGTCGCGCGGCACACCCATCGCCGCTACTTCTCCGTGGTGTCCGGTGAGGGTCAGGCCGTTGCTTGCCAGCTGACGGATCTGGCGGACGAATGGCTCCTCGGGTGTGCCATGCGGATCCTGATAGGCCCCCTGGTAGGCATCGCGGTCGTACGGCTGCGGGTTGTCCTTGGCCCACTCCCCGATCTCATCGGCGTCCACCCACACGCCGTCGTCCTCCACCCACGAGTGGAAGCGATGCAACCGCTCATCGTTCTGGTACTGAGAGACGCCCGTCCGGTACCGGTAGTCCCAGTTGTGGACGCCGCAGATGAGGTTCTCGCCCCGAATCGCGCCGTCGGCCAGATAGGCGCCGCGGTGGAGGCACCTGCCGTACAGCACTGAGACGGCGTCGGCATCCTTCCAACGGACCAGCACCAGGTCGACCCCCGCCACGAGGGCACTCGTAGGTTTGAGCTGTGGGAGCTCTGACCATGTCGCGATCCGTTGCGGCTGCATCCTGCTCCTCCGACGGTGAGGTTCGCCACCGTATCCACGACGGGCAACGGACTCCGTCAGCGACGAATTCCCGATTCAGGGAGTCGGCTCCGGAGCGGTCGCCGGAGTGAGGTCCTCCCAGGAGTCGGTGGCGGCGTCATAGATCAAGGTGACTCCTGCGTTGAAGATCACGATCCGACCGTCTCCGGTGGGCGCCGCGGCGTGGACCCCGATCCAAGCCGGAGCCGGTGTCCGCGGTTCCCACTCGGCGGTCTGTGGATCAAACGCCCAGACTTCGTCGGAAGAGGCAAATGCCTTCGTGGTACCGCTCTCCGTGATCGTGGTCTGGTACCAAGCGCCGCCTATCACGAATACCAAGCCGGTACTGGGCTCGTACACCATCTGATGTAGCCAACGGGGCTCAGGTGTGGCGACACCGAATGTCTCTACTTCGGTCCAGACCAGGTCCGATGCGCTGAAGCTCCACATGGTGCCATCGCCAGCGGTGCTCTCTGTCTGGCCTCCCCAGAGGTAGATGAGTTCTGTGCCCGGGTCGTAGACCATCTGGTGACACGCCCTGGCTTCGGGCGCAGATTCTGTTTCGACGGCTTCCCATACGTTGTCGGACGCTTCATACACCCATGTGTCATCCAGCAGCTCCGCCCGATTGCGCGATACGAATTCTCCAATCCCGCCGAGAAGCACCAGTCGATCCGACGTGGGGTCGTAGGCGATGGCATGGCCCCACCGGTCGGTGGGCGGAGCCGTCGGGGACAACCACGACCACGCGCCGGAGGCAACATCGAGCGACCACATGTCAACCTCCGTATCGCGTACCAGTGCGAACCGGGAGCATCCCGACACGGGATCAGAACCGCCGCCCACCACGACCACCTCGCCCAGCGAGTCGACATAGGCGATGGCATGTCCCGCCCTCTGAGGGGGCACCAACGTGGCATCGAGCATTCGCCACCGATTCTCCGAGGCGCTGTAGAGCCAGGTATCGGCCAACACTTGGCCTCCCGTCCATGAGCCCCCACTTGAACCGCCGAACATCACAACGGTCTCCGAGTCGGGGTCGAACTCCATCTTGCCTGCGATCAACTCAGGCGGATACTGGGTCGGTGTTGTCCCGGTCGTGGGCGTCGGATCTGTGGTTACGGGGGTCCTCGGTTCGGGGACCGGATCCGGTGTGGCGGACTCGGAGGATGCCAAGGTGTCACTGGTGGCCACCGTTGTAGAAGGCTCCCCTCCGGTGACGGCGATGTAGCCGGCGACGCCTATTCCGATCACAAACAGTGTGATTGTCACGGGCCAGAGGGCGGATCTGGACGTCTCATCGAGAACGGGCTCGGAGAGGAGAGCAAGGAGATCGCTGCGGTCGCTGTCCGCCACACGTCGATTCTATGACCCGACAGCCAGAAAGTGGGCGGGCGACCCGTAAGTCGGACAGAGCCGGAAGCGCTTGGATGTCATAACGGATCGTGAGTCGAGCGAGTATCAGGTAGTGAGTGAGCCAGCCGATCGTGTCGGGGAGGGCGTAGCGACCCCCGTTGTCGGGGGCGTCGAACCGTTTGAAGCGTTCTACAGACGCGAATACGACCGCGCCGTACGGCTCGCCTACGTGCTGTCTGGGAGCCAATGGGGAGCCGAGGACCTGGTACAAGACGCTTTCGTCTCGGCGCACCGAAACTGGCAGACCATTGGGAGCTACGAGAGTCCGGCCGGATGGGTGCGGCGCGTGATCGCGAACCGATCCGTTTCCAGATACCGGAGAAGGGCTGCCGAAGGGCGCGCTCTGTTGAAGATGGCGGCGAGTTCTAGGAGGGTGCTTCCCGATCTCAGTCCGGAGACGGAGGAGGTCTGGGATGCGGTGCGCCGACTCCCCCGCCGGCAAGCCCAAGTGGTGGCGTTGACCTACTTGGACGGGTTGTCACTACAGGAGGTGGCCGATGTCCTGGACGTAGCGGTTCCCACGGTCGGCACCCATCTTCAACGTGGCCGGAAGGCTTTGTCTCACATCCTGGCGATCGCAGAGGAGGTCGAATCATGAAGCTCGACACCCGGCTCCAAGCTGCAGCGGACGAAACCCGGGACCAGTTGAGGGGGCTCACGCCACCGCCGCTCAGGTCGTCGAATCGACGCCTCGCGGCAGTTGCGGGCATCGCCGTCGCAGCGGCTCTCGTGGTAACGGTGATTGTCTGGAGCGGGATCTCTCCGCTCAGCCGTCCGGCCGCAGAGGGGATCTATCTCGCTCCGGGGGAGATTCTCCTCGCAGAGGATCCGACCGTCGTGCAAGGAGCGCCCGCCGTCGAGGCTCGATTCGATACTGCCGAGTTGGGTGAGGAAGCTCCGCTCGGTACCGTGACGGATGTCGCGGGATTGGTCTCTCGGATCGGCGAGATCCATGAGGGTGACGTCTTTAGGATCACGGTGATTGGTATCACCGGCGACGGTGCGACGGCGGCACTCGTATTGACCGACACGGCCAACGGCGTGGATCCAAGCGGGCGAGTCCTACGGCTGCTCTGCATTTGGATCGACGAGATATCGGCATGCGGTGGGGCTCCTGCTGAGAGCCTTGCCGGCCAGTCCGGAGGGTTCCCGGGCGGTGAACTGGCGCCGTCGCTCGCGCTTAGCTTCGATCATCCCGGTCCAAGTGAGTTGGGGTGGGGATCGCTACCAGAAGGTACATCCGTGGTTGTCCTTGGTGTGAACGGCATCTCCCGATGGCAGCTGCCCGTCGGCGGAGTAGCAGTCTTCGACACCGATCTGCTTGACGGAGACGAGTTCGTCATGACCGCGCTGGACGCAGACGGCAACACGATCGTGCGTCAATCCTTGGTCGCCGGGGGCTGACCGGCTGCTGGACTTCTACAGATCGTTTCTGACGAGATCCTCGAGAGTCTCACGGCGGACAACCAACCGGGCGTCACCGGCCCGAGCGAAGACGACGGCGGGACGCAGCATTTTGTTGTAGTTGGAGCCCATCGAGTGCCCGTATGCCCCGGTCACAGGCGTCGCCAGCAGGTCCCCTACCGCTAGATCGCTCGGCACTTGAGCATCCCACGCCAGCACGTCGCCGGATTCGCAGTGCTTGCCCACCAGCCGAATCGGCTTGGACCGCTCACCGGCCACCGACCGTGGCAGAAACGTCTCGTAGCCGCTGCCGTAGAGGACCGGTCGCGGATTGTCGCTCATCCCCCCATCGACGGCGACATATGTCCTGATGCCCGGGATCTCCTTGATGCTGCCCACCGTGTAGAGCGTCACCGCTCCTGAGGCCACTATCGCCCGGCCCGGCTCTGCCCAGATTTGTGATTCGAGACCCAAGGATTCGGCGGCCGCTCGCAGTGTTGCGGCCCACTCAGCGATCGTGGGAGCAGACTCGCCCTCGACATAGGCCACTCCGAGACCCCCGCCGACCACCAATTCCGGCAAGTCGAAGGGGGCCGCAAAGTCGGCGACCACATGAAGCGCCTCGGCAAACGACTCCACTCGGAAGACTTGGGAGCCAATGTGGGTGTGTATGCCTCGCACATCGAACGCCGACGACTCCAGGGCTCGTCGGATGGCGCGTTCGGCGTCTCCATTGGCCACGGTGAATCCGAACTTGGAGTCATCCTGGCCTGTTGTCACGTACTCATGGGTGTGGGCATCGACCCCCGGCGCCACCCTGAGGAACACAGTAGGGACCGGGTGCCCATCCTCTACCAGACGCTCCACTCGGTCCATCTCGTCGAAGCCGTCCACTACCAGCCGCCCAACACCCTGCTCGAGGGCCATTTCGAGTTCGCGCTGCGACTTGTTGTTGCCGTGATAGACGAGTCGCTCCGGCGGTACTCCGGCACTCACTGCGACGAACGCTTCACCCGCGGTGGAAACATCTATCCGCATCCCCTCCTCGTGGGCCAGGCGGGCCATCGCCAGGCAGAGAAAGGCCTTGGATGCGTACACCGCCCCGTCACCAAAGGCGGTCACGGCTTGGCGGCACCGCTCCCGAACATGATCCTCGTCGTACACGAACAGGGGGGTACCGAACTGTGCGGCAAGTTCGATGATGTCGCATCCGCCGATCGTCAGCTGACCAGCCTCACCGAAGGCCGCGTTGTCGGGCAGCAGGCTCGTCGGTAGGGCGGACATGGCCGGCGATGGTACCGGCCCCAGGATTCTCGAAGGGAAGGCCGACACGGCGATCTATCCGGCGATCCCCTCCACAAGCACGTCGTCGATGAGCATCACATCGAAGTCGTCGCCGGGGATAATCATCGGGCCCCACCACGCGGGGGCGGGGGCAATGCTGCCCGACCAAAGCAGGGCGAACCCACCGTTGACGTAGACCTCCACCGAACTGCCCGATACCACCAGGTGAAGCTCATTCCAGGCATCGATCGTGAATCCGTCCGGAATCGGCGCCGACTCCTCTTCCGCGAACTCGGTGCCGCTCCATCGTTTGACCCAGACGTTTCCGTCGGCGGTGTCCACGTACGCCATCACGTAGAAGGCCAGACCGTCGGCCGGGTCCTCCGACAACACAACCGCTCCGTACTTGGCATCCGGCTGGTCCGGAAGCGGATAGAGCTGGAAAGTGATCTCGGCATCTGGGTACGCGCTGGGGTACATGACCGGTAGGACGAAATCGGCTCCCTTGCCCACGACCCGCAACCTGGCAGCATCATCGACCGTCGCTTCCATGAATTCGCTTGGGAAGAGCGGGAACGCCGTCGTCGCCCCATCAAAGGAATCCGTGAGCAGCGGGGGAATCGTCGAAGTAGTGGTCGTCGTCGACGTCGTGGTGGAGCTGGTCGTCGTCGTGCTGCTGTTGGTGCTCGACGTGCCGGCGGTGGTGGTGGTGGTGGATGGCAGAGAGGTCGTCGGTGCGTCCGTCGTGGAGGTGGATTCGAGGGCGAACGTGGTGGACGAACCGCCCGGAAGCGTCACCAGCGGCTGACCCGGGTCCAGGGATGCACTTGAGTCGTCTCCGCCGAACCAGCCGAGACCAAAACCAGCGACCACCAGGGCGATGGCCGCACCCCCGGAATACAAGGCCCACGGAGGGAGGCTGTTGGAGCCTACGGTTGGACTTGGGCGTGGAGGCGCTGGAGGCGGGGGTGGTTGCGTCATTCAAATCCAGGCTACCGACTGCCCCGCCAAACGAGCACCGATCCTCGCGACGTCTCCGGGACGGGGATGCTCTCGAGTCCGGCAGTCGCAGAGCAAGTCGGTCCGGCCATGGAGGAGAGCTCGCAGTCGGGTTCGCTCACCGACGCGATCGGCCCATACACTCCGGTGCATGATGAAGGCGGCAGTCAGCACCAAGTACGGCCCACCGGAAGTCGTGAGTCTCGAAGACGTCGCCAAACCGACGCCCGGAGACGACGAGCTGCTGATCAAGGTGCGCGCCACCACCGTCAATCGGACGGACTGCGGATACCGCGCAGGCAGACGATTGCCTATCAGGCTCTTTAGCGGGCTCCGTCGGCCGAAGGTCGCCATCCTCGGCACCGAGTATTCCGGAGAGGTCGTGGCCGTAGGCGCAGACGTCACAGGCTTCGCACTGGGTGACCGGGTGTGCGGGTACTGCGAGGGCACTTTCGGCGCCCACGCCGAGTACATGACCATCCAAGCCGAGCGTCTGATCGCACGTATCCCCACAGATTGGACCTTCGAGGAGGCTGCTCCCAGTACCGAGGGCTCCCACTACGCCCTCGGCATGCTGCGGGGTGCTGAAGTCGAGAGTGGGCAGGATGTCCTCATCTACGGTGCGACCGGTGCCATCGGATCGGCTGCCGTCCAACTCGCCAAGAGCCTCGGTGCCAACGTGACTGCGGTCTGTGGTACCCAGCATGTGGCGCTCGTCGAGCGTCTTGGTGCCGATCGAGTCGTCGACCACGAGACCACCGACTTCACGAGGGACTCACAGAAGTACGACCTGGTGCTCGATGCGGTCGGCAAGAGTTCCTTCCGGCGCTGCCGGCGACTGTTGAAGCCCCGCGGTATCTACATCTCGTCGGAGGTCGGGCTCTTCTGGCACGGCCCGCTTCTGGCGCTCATCACTCCCCTATTCCGACGCAGGAAGCTCATGTTCGTGATCCCGAAGCGTGATCCGGAGGGGACCAAGTATCTCAAAGCGCTCATCGAATCGGGAGAGTTCAAGCCGGTCGTCGACAGGCTGTACCCGCTGGACCAGATCGTCGAGGCGTATCGCTACGTCGAAACGGGTGAGAAGGTCGGCAACGTCGTGATCACCGTCTAGCGAAGACGGAAGGACGGCGTCTGGCCAACAGACCTCGGCGACGACCGTGATCAGCCTGTTGTGCCGAGGCCGCCCTCTGTGTCCTCTACGTCCCAGCCGTCATCCAACAGATCGTGGACCTCCGGCTCCGCCTTGTCTCCGGGGGCACGCGGGCGTCCACCCGGTCCGGGAGGCGGTACCCGAGGCTCGGGTGGTGGTGGTGGTGGTGGTGGTGAGGCAGGGCCAGATGTCCCCACGAACACGCCTTTGGCGACGGCAATGCCGATCGCAGCCACTACCACTACGCCGACGATTACTGTGGTCGACACTCCCCCGTCGTCCTCATCGAACGGCTGCGAGGCGTCCGCTCCCTGGGTGGCATCCGTCGAGGGACCGCCGGTTGCGGGATCATCCCCACGGGGAGGTGGGGGCACGTTCGCCCCGGATTCGGGCTCATCCCCCAAGGCCGCGACGATCCTGCCGTCGATCGCACGCGCCAGCGCTTCGGACCTAGCGCCTAGGTCGGCCGCCGACAACGCGGGACGACCCTCGTAGGGACCCAGGAACGTCTTGACGTGAACGTAGAGGTCGGCTCTGCGGAATGCGACGACATACTCCTCGACCGGACCGGTCTCAGCGGCGTCGACTCCGGCGAGTCCCTCGTCACCGATGTCGATCGGGCCACCGGCAACTTGCGAGTAGTCGTCGGCTAGGAGGCCATCAACGTCACCCCACTGAGGCGACGCAATCCAGACGTCGAAGAGGTGGACCGGAGTCTGGCCATCGCTGCTCGGGGTGCCCAGTTGGTAGGCGGCAACGCAGTCCGTGAAGTCTCGACGCTGCTCCTGCCCGATCTCGGCGCCCCCCACCTCCTGCGGCAGGAACTCACATAGGTTTTCCCGCACAACGTCGACCCCGGCCCCGGCAACAGGGGCAAGGAGAACGAGGAGGGTCGCGGAGACAAGGAGTGACGCCCGAACACGCAACGACTTCCAGATCGACGGAGAAGCCCCGGGGCGTTGGTGGCGCCGCCGGACTTCAGACCTCATGCCCGAGTACCTCGGGTCCGTTCATGTCCTCCATCAGCACCCCCTATCAGGGCATTCAGCCTACGCCGGGGCGGTCGGAAGCGTGGGCTGAATGCAACGCGGTGTACGCCCTTGGGGGAGCGAAGAATCGTCCGAGGCACGATGACGTGTCAGCCGTTTGGAGGTGAGACGGTGACCCAATCGACTCCGACGATCACCACCCGATCTCCCCATTTCACGACGTCGCGACCTGGGACGAAATACTCCCCGTCGGCTTTGTCGAGGGTCCACTGGGCACCATCGGTCGACGTCCAGATCGCCTCGGGAAACTGGCTCCCTGCCAGGGCGATGAAGCGGCTCCCCAACCAGACCACACCGTTTGGCAAGACGAGAGAGCCGACCGGTACGGGCGGCAACTCGACCCGGTTCCACTCCTGCCCATTCTCACTCCACCAGGCGACCGCGAATCCTTCACTCGGCGTGCTGTCCGCGTTGGGGCGCTCGGAGCCCACCGCGACGAACCGGCCTCCGCCGGCAGCGAGGTCTTCGATTTGAATCCATCCACCTTCTGGTGCGTCGGCGCCTCCTCTTGCCCAGGTCACCCCATCGTCGCTCACCCACGAGAGGAGTTGCGCTTGTCGGTTGCCTCTGAGTCCGACTGCAACCACGACGTCGCCAAGCGTCGCAGCTCCCGCAAGTCTGAGTTCCGGCCCGGGGGGTTGATCCTCGCTGAACGTCGTCCACGGTCCGGATCCGAAGAAGCTGACGGCGGTGAAGTCGGAGTCATCGGTGCGGTAGGGCTCCCACCACTGGCCGTTGGCGAACAGATGAACTCGCCCGTTTTCGCCGGTGATGTAGCCGAGATCCATGATGCGGAAGTTCTTCGGACCATCCAGGCGCTGATCGATCCCCGTGTCGTCAGGACCCTGGAGCAGGATCGCTCCATCGACGCCGCTGGTCACGAGCCACAGGTCGGCTCCGGCACCTTGGCTGCTCACACCCTGCTGAGGAGGAGCTGCGAACACGCCGTAGAGAGTGTCATCGACGCTCCCCAGCACCATCTGGTGGCGGATAGCGCCCGCACTCGGGAGCGTGCTCTCGGTAGGAAGTCCAAGTCCCACCAGGTCGACGCGTTCCCAAGTCGAGCCGTCCAACGTGAACGCCAGGATGAACTCGTTCTCTTCATCACGTCCGGCCAGCCACAGGCGGTCGCCGGCAGCCGCTGCGCTGGCCGGCTGGAAATCGATCTGACTCGTCGTCCACCCTTCATTCGGCAGCGTCGTCGTAGTCGCGGCGGCCACCGTCGTCGTGGAGGAGACCACCGCTGTCGTCGTCACCGTTGGCGGAGGATGCGGGGCGGTCGACTCGTCTGGGCCGGAAGTCCCGAGGGATGCAGTATCGGCTCCGCCGCATGCCGCCACAGCGATCGAGATCGTCGCAAGGAGCCCACTGAGCACGGACGGTGTCGAGTGAGGTACGCGACTGCTCATGATCGGCTGAGAGAGTACTCAGGCGACAGCGCTCTGGGCGGATGAGCGGTCTCTCTCGGCTAGCGACCAGGTAGCCGATCTCGCCGATCAGGGACCGGGAAGGCGGAGGGGCGTCGCGTGAAGCGCTTCGGCCACTGCCATTCCAAAGGCCGTGTCACAGATTCGGGCACCTCGTGCGAGTTACCCCATGACACGCCGAGCCTGGCAGGAGAGCATGGAATGATGTGGCGATCGAGATGACAGGCGAAGCAGTGGCGATCGAGAGCACCTCGATGAGCGAGGACTTCCAAGAGTTCTACTCCAGGGAGCGCCGGGCTGTGGTGGGACTGGCATACGTGCTGTCCGGGAGCCGGTCGGGAGCGGAGGACCTCGCTCAGGAGGCGTTCATCGCTGCGTTTCGCAGATGGGACGAGATCTCGGGATACGACGACCCGGGCGCATGGGTGCGGCGGGTCGCAGCGAACAGAGCAACGTCGTGGATCCGAAGGCGTGCCGCTGAGACGAGAGCGCTCCTCCGTATCAAGGGGTCCGATTTCACGATGCCGGTGCTTGATGCAGAAGCCGACCTCATCTGGCGAGAGGTGCGGCGCCTACCGACGAGACAGGCCCAGACGATCGCGCTTCGGTACCTGGACGGACAAGAGGTTTCTGAGATCGCCGAAACGCTCCAGTGCTCGGTGAACACCGTCCACACGCACCTTCGGAGGGCAAAGGAGAGGCTCGCCCGCCGATTCGAGGACAAGGAGATCTCGTGAAGACGATCGACGAGAGATTGGAATATGCGGCTACTGAAGCCCGGCAAGCTGTGGCGCACCTTCCGTCGCGGACCGCCAAGTTGCCGGGCCGACCGAACCGTGTCGCCCGACACACAGCCCAACTCGTCGCGCTGGTCGCGCTGATCGTCGTGGCAGTCGGCGGAAGCTTGGTTCTCTTTGACGGGGACCCCGATGTGGCGAGCGGAGTCGCCGAATTCCCTCGCCTCGCGTTGGATGTGGACGCTGTTGGGGCCGACCTCTCCTTGGTCTTCGCCGAGGACGGAGCGACGTCGCCCCAACCTGCTCAACCGAATCTGCTGGACGTATACGGGGATCCCTCCGCCGGTATCTCCTCGGGTCGGATCTTTGTTGTGACGGACTTCGACGGCTCGGACTATTTGCGCAACGAACCGTTCAACTCTCCAGGTGTGGTTCCGGTTTCGGTGCCGACAGGGGTTGCCTACCTCCACGACGAGGGTCTCGCCTCGGTAATCCTTTGGCAGATCGAAGAGGATCATGGTCTCGCAGTCACGATCCAGGGAGTCGGTATAAACACCGCAACGCTCCTCGACGTGCTCGCAGGAATCCAGTACGACGAGACCGGCGCGGAGGTCGATTCCCTGCCGCCTGGCTTCACCCTGCTCTACTCCGGCCCCACGCGTACTGAGGGCGAACGCAAGGTGTATATCCACTGGGCGACGCCGCTAGGCGATGGCCCGCAGGCCACAGCCACGTTGGAGCTTCATCAGGGGGCCGAGGCCCCCTTGGAGAGGGGCAGGTACACCATCACGCCTGACGCCGGTATCTCCGCGATCAGCGAGACCCAAGTGCTCGCGAAGCCGGCCCTGCGAATGGAGCTGGGCGATGTGGTGGTGTTCCAGTGGCTCCAAAGCCCAACCGTCTACGCGCGGCTCATCGTGCTGGGTTTCTCCGATGCAGATGGAGTTGCCGCCGCCCTCCGCGAAGTGGACGACGCCACCTGGGAGCAGATGTTCAGGAACGAGCGACCCACCGATCCCGCCTCGACAGAGACAACGGCCGCGCCGACGACGTCGTCGCCGTAACTGAACCTCCGGCCACTGGTGCTCAACTAGAACCACGCTCTATCGCGAGGCCGCCATAGCGAACCGCCCGGCCTCTCAAGTCTCTGACCATCACAGAAGAGTGATTGCAATCGTCAGCTGGCGCGCCACACGTTGAGGATCGGGTGGTTGTAGCCGGTCTCTCCGACCCGATTGAGGGGGTATCCGAAGACCTCGTAGGGGTGTCGAATGTCGAAGTGGGAGCCTTCGAATAGGGCGGCGCCGAAACCTTGGAGCTGACCCGGTGTGAAGACCTCGAGTGCGGCCGCCAGAGCACCTTCGGCCATCTCGTAGGCTCCAGCAAAGTCCGAGGGGCAGATGTCGGCCTCGCAGAAGCCATCTCCGGTCTGGGCGCCGATCGGCCCCCCCGTCATGAAGAGCATCACCGGAGTGGCGTTGTCGATCTCGGTGGCGAGGGCTCGTACCGCCCGGCCGAAGATCTGCCGCAGGTCGGGTCCGACGGATTCGGGAGCACCGACACCCGCGATGACGCCTTCGAACGCGGACCAGTGCGGCCTCCGATCTGCGGGCGGCACCTGGCCGGCGACGCTGAGGAACCCTGCTTGCCAGAGCCGGAACCCTGCCCGGCGCCACTCAGCTATCCGCACCTGTTCGTAGTCCGAAATGGCGGATTCCATCCGAAGGCATGCGGTCTGCTCGGCCGGGTCCGGATAGCAGTAGGCGGTGAGGGCCGTCTCCGCGAACCAGGGTTGTGCATACCCGATCACGACCTCCTTCTCGCGCAGCAGGTACGCGTCGTCCCAGACGGTGAGCAGGGTGTCCATGATGTCGAGAACGGCCAGCCGGTTGAATGCCTGGAGCACCGCGTCGGGGTGTACTCCGGCGATCTCGTCCCAAGGTATCTCGACTCGCTCTGAGACGAACGAATCGAGCGTTGCCGGTTCGGCGGCGTCCATAACCGTCTGGAGCTGCTCGGGGCTCATGCCTAGGGAGGTCATCAACACGTCGCCTCGTCGCACCAGCGAAGGATCGTCGCCGCACGACGGCACTTGGGAACAGTCTTCGCCGTTGACGACGAAGGTCCCGTCCGGCAGCCACTCGACGCTCGACACCTCACGACTCACCGTCACGATCCAGGGGGGCGACAGCACCTCTCCACCAAACGTTGTGATGTATCCGTCGCGCTGTGGTCCCACCTCAGAGTCGCCCAGCGAGTAGGGACCTTCGCCGAGAGCGTCAACGATGTTGAAGAACAACTTGGGGAGCTCCGTCTGAGGCTGCTGCAATCGCAATGAGCCATCCGGGGTGCGACAGGCTGCATACAACTCTCCTCCGACGAGGGCGTTTGAGTTACCGGCGGCTGCCTTATCAGGATCCAGGTAGGTGTCGAGGTCGAGTTCGAGAGGCTCGAGCCCAGCACAGTCGCCTGCCTCGTCGAAGGCGACTACGCACATCGTCTGTACCCCATTCTCGCCGGGAGTGCCGCGGTAGCGAAAGCGCAGACAGGAGATCCCGGAGTCGAGCGCGGTGACTTCGCCCTCGCCGACCACAACCGGCTCACCCTCGAAGTCGATGACCTCCAGCAGCTCCCCGAAACCCGCCACCGATCTGCTGTCTCCGACGGGAACGAACACATGGGACGCAAGCCGCGCGGGAGCCCCGTCTGGGGTCAATCCATCTCCAGATGTCGTCGCCGCACCCGTGGCACCGGGGCCGCAGGCCGAGACGACCAACGCTCCGACCAGCAGCAAGCTGGGTGTTGGGCGTCGACCAACACCCAGCCCCGCGGGCTCCGTCCGCGCGCCCATACGCCGCATACAACGAGGCTAAGCGGATCGCTCCGCCGGACCGGGCTTTGTTCGCTGGACCCGTGCTGTAGGAGAGGCGACGTTCGTTGGGTCAGACCGGGGCTGGCAGATCAAGTTGTGGCAGTCCGGTAGTGGCTCGTAGCGGGCTTAGCTTCTGTCGTTTCTGCCGGGCATATCCGGGAGCTCCTTGATATGGATGTCTCGCTGCGGGAACGGGATCTTGATCCCGTCTGCGGCGAAGCGGCGGTAGATCTCTGAGTTCAGCTCGTGCAACACCAGCCCCCTGTCGACCGGTCGCTCGATCCAGCACAGCAGCTCGAAAGCAAGACTGGAGTCGCCGAACTCTCGGAATCGGACCCTCGGCTCCGGATCGCGCAGAGTTATCGGGTGACTCTCACCGACGTCTGTGAGGATCGCCTCGACTCGGTCGATATCGGAGCCGTAGGCGACTCCGACTGTGGTCCCAATGCGGAATTGACTGGGCGGGCCGCCTGCCTCATTGACGATCTTGGCCGCCCCCATGACACCGTTCGGAATCGATACCTCGACATCGTCGCGGGTGAGTAGTCGAGTGGAGCGCAGACCGATATTGGTCACCTCACCTCGCTCACCGCTGTCCAGGCTGATGAAGTCGCCTATCTCGTAGGGCCGGTCCGAGAGGATGGCGACACCCGCGAACAGATTCGACAGGGTGTCCTGAGCAGCAAAGCTGAGTGCTAAGCCGACGATGCCGGCCGACGCCACCCAGCCGGTGACGTTGATGTCCCAGATGACGAGGACCATGTAGACGCCCGCAACGAAGAACACCACTGCAGCAGCGTTGGAGAACAGTGGTTCGGTGGAGGGTTGGACGATTCCGAAGCGATCCGAGTTCCGTTTCATGGTGCCCAGCAGCAACCTCAAGAATCGAAGCGCAAAGACGACCCAGACGACGACCAGAATCGTCTCGACCACCAGCACCGTTCGTCTCTCCAACGCGAGATCGAGGTCAAGGCGGTAGGTAGCGAGAATCAAGCCCACTAGTCCGACCGTCGTAAAGATCGGACGGTGTATGAGGTCCAGGGCTTTGTCGTCGAAATCGGTCTCCGAGCGTTTGACGAGCCTTCGGAGAAACCCGGTCAGCACCCAATCAAACAGCCTCGCCAGCAGCACGAATAGGACGACGATTGCCAGCGCTTCAAGGTAAGGAAACCGCTCGAAGAAGTCGAGGGTGTCGCGCCACACATCAGACATCCGTTCCCACCGCTCCTGTCCCTTGCCCTTACCTAGAAACTGTAGGTGACGCGCACCCTCGCAGCACGGCTACGTGCGACCGGCGCCAGACCCGGCAATCGGACGCTCCACGGGTCTCACACGGTCAGTTCGGGTCCGCCTCGCCGGCTCCTCCTCAAAGAGGTTAGGGAGATCGGCCGGCAGGTATGAGTTGTCGACGGTGGGGCGGGCTGGTGGGGTCGATACGCATGCCGCGGCCGTGGATGGCGACGTGGTGGTGCCACCAGCACAGGGTGACGAGGTTGGCAGGGTCGTTGGTGCCGCCTTGGGACCGGGGAACAATGTGGTGCACTTCGAGGCGGTAATTGCTTTGGCATCCGTCGACGGTGCATCCTTGGTCGCGTCCCAGGATGAAGCGTCGAAGCTTGGGTGGGATCACCCTGGTGGTGGGTCCGACTCCCAGCGGGACACCGGGGCCGGTGTCGACAAGTACCTCGACCGAGCCTGCGCACATGATCCGATCCATCGTCTCGGGTCCGACCCGGGGGCCGTTGGCGACCATCACGCCCGCCTCGGCTCCGGTTGCTGAGGCGAGGGCGGCGTCGACGATGACGGTGACCACCGGGCCGCCGCGACTGGTTGTGGAGGAATCGGATCCGCCAGACAGCCAGTCCTGGGAAAGTGCTACCAGAGCGTCGGCGCGCCGTTGCCCGGCGGTGGCTTGGGTGTCACGAGGCAGCAGGTCGGCTCGGTCCTCTAGTGCTTTGGTGACGACCCGCCAGTCGTATCCAGTGAGTTCGGCGTGGATGAATCCGACCGACTCATCCAGCGACGCCCAACTACGTACTGAACGCTTGGAGTGCGCCTCATGCTCGGTCCTGCGGGTGATACGTTGCTGCAGAGCACGGAGTCGGCGGATACCGGCGATGTCACGCTCGTCGGCTTGGGCCACCGTGGCGTCATCGGCGCCGACACCCACGAGTGCCGCCACTGCCGCCACTCGGTCAAACGACCACGACCCGGACTCCAGCTTCGCGATCGTCTGGGAGCGCTCAGGAGTCCGCCGGGCAGCTTCGAGCAGGTCACGAGCGGTGTGTTGGGACACGTCGAGAGCACCGGCGAGTTCATCGGCACCGGGATCTGGATCGCGCCGCAGAAGCCCACGCAGAAGGTGGACCTGACGTGCTCGGACGGCAGCCACCTGCTGCTCACACTCACGCAACGCAAGAAACACCTCCTCACGCGACATGATCGGCTCATCGAACATAGGAGCATCATGCCCGCCAGGTGTGACACAAAACGAGCAAACCGAGAGGGTCGGACTGAGATGAACATAACCCTCCAGGAAGTGGGCCTGACCGGAGGGTCTAGTTCTCAGCCTGTCGGAAAGCCGACGTCTCTGAACGACGACCCCAACGCGAATGAGTTCCGGCAAAGCCGGAACTCCCAAGGAACGCGAAGCGTTCCCGGTGTTGGAGAGAGGACTCGAACCTCCACGGGGTATTCCCCCACTAGGCCCTCAACCTCGAACCGCTCTTGCAGGCCCGGCGTCCGGGGGGCAACTCGGTGCCCGTCGCTACGCCCCCGGGACACATTGTGCAGCTCCGAAGGGGGCGGTGGGGAGTCTCCGACCTGCCGATAGAGATGCCTTCATCGCGTTGCACCCACACCGTGGTCCGGGGGTGCCTGTCTGGGTGCCACAACCGGATATCCGGTCCTTGCCTCACCTCCCCCCAGCCAAGTTTGGTGGCCTCAGTGTGGCTGTCAGGGCTTCCGGGTGGAGTCGTTCGGCGCATCGACGATCGTGAGGTCGCCGACGCGGTCCACGATCAGCTGAACGGCTCTGGAGTTCGTATTGATGTCCTTGTGCGGGATAGTCATCTTGATTACGCGGGCCGCTCTTCGAATCTCTTCAGACCCTATGTTCTCCGAGAGTGACTTGTCTTTCTCGACCAGTTCCCGGGCCTGCTCGGGTGTGAGGTCCTCGGCCTTGTTGGCGGCGTAGAGACCAATGACCCGTCTGTCCATCTCTGTGAGATCGAACTCGACGCTGAGCCGACGTTGATTCTGCTTTCGCTCCTCTGACATTGCGCTCCTCACACCGTTTCGCGCCAGACGATTAGGTAGCTCTTGTCAAGCTCCTCGTATCGGCGTGCGACGTTGTCTCGAACCGTCTCAAGCTTACCGCCCGAGATCCCATGTACTACTGGAACGATCTCTTCGAACAGGAGCTTCCCCGCCGCGAGCTCCAACAGCAGGCCATCGGTGGGCGAGAGCTTCAGGAGGCCTCGGTGTGATCGAACTGCCAACCCACCGTGGTCGGGGGCCGTGGTGAGCTTGACGGTCCTCACGGGCTGAAGGCGCTCGAGGCCCAGATCCGCGGCTTGTCTGAAGTCGATCCCCGTGTGCGCTGCCTGTGGGGCGAACCAATTGACTAAGGATTCGTGGCTCTGAAGCTCTTCATACCACTCGGTGGAGATCCCGTGCGCGTAGTAGGCCCACATGTGAGCGTCGATAGTCTCGTTGGGTAGGTCCGGCAGAAGCTCCGACATTGTCGCATCGACACGTCGGTCAAACTCGCTCCCCGCCGAGAGGATATCGGTCTTCGAGAGAGATTCGGTGCGACAGAACACGTGCTCGCAGTCTCGACCAGTGACTGCCAGGGGGTCGAGGATCTGAACCCCGTAACGTTCAGGCGTCTCCGCCATCGGCGTGCTGGTGTATGGAGTGAAGAAGGCACCAGATACCGATGTCATGCCAGGCGCCATCCGAAGAAGCGAGTCTGCCACCTCGAAGGTCTCGTGGAGAGTCTGGGCCGATTCAAGCGCGCCCCCGATGATGAAGTTCGCGTGGAGAGAGAGCAGTCCTGCATCTCGGGCAGCCTCTGCAACATCGAACAGCTGCCGGTTGGTGGTCTTCTTGTTGTAACTCCGCAGAACCATTTCGGAACCGGATTCCGCTCCAATCTGGAGACGGATAAGGCCGGCGGCGACCATCTTCGGCAGCAGATCCACGTTTCGCTCTCTCGAGAGCACGTCAACCCGTGCCAGGCAGAACCACTTCACTGCGCCGTCGTACCGTTCGATTAGGCCATCGCAGAACTGGCGAAGACGGCCCGCAGATGCGGCGAAGTGGTCGTCGTTGATCGCTATGTAGTTTGCTCCTAGGCCTACCAAGTAATCGAACTCCTCCAAGCAGCGTTCCACCGAATGCATCCTGAAGTTCTTCAGCCCGGCTTCGAGCCCCTCGTAGCAAAAGGCGCACCGGGCGGGGCAGCCGCGGCCAGTGATCATTGCCGGTGCGGATGAGTCGAATGGCTCGAGCGCCAGTTTCTTCCGATCGGGGATTCCAAGAGTGTCGAGGTTCTCGATGATGCGCCGCACAGGGTTGGTTACAAGCGAGCCATCGGATGCACGGAATACCAACCCCGCGCAACCTTCAAGTTCGCGGGGCCTAAGCGTCTTCATCTCAAGTAACTCGAGGAATGTCTCCTCACCGTCACCGAACACTCCGATGTCCGCTCCGATCAGCCGATCCATCGTCTCAACGGGTGCAGCGGTGATCTGGGGACCTCCAACGACAATGGACACTCCCGGGCACCGATCTTTGATGGCCGGAAGGATTCGCCGGACGTCCCACAGATTCTCCTGATCAACGTAGAACCCAAGGACCCGGACATTCCGTTCGGTGACGGTTCGCGAAATCCGACCAACCAAGACATCGTTAGATGAGAGTGTGTCAACCAGAACACGGTGCCCGCGATCGTGAGCGTATTGGGCAAGATAGAACAGGCCCAGTTGCATGCGTCTGAAGTGTCTCCAAAGTACCGGCGAACTCTCTACGAACACCAGAAGCGCGGCGAGGCTCTGTCCGGAGGCCAAGGTCTTAGCCCGAGTGTCGACCACCGGCTGGTCCTCCTGTGGGTTGATCGGCTCAGAAGCGCCCCACGAAGCTAGTTGAGATGTCAGAACGGTGTGGACGCCCAAGCGGAGCGAATGGTCATGTAGTCGTTCTAGGTCTGAGGCCTGGGCGCGTCGCTTGCAGGAGCGCAACGAGATTGCTCAGGCGTTTGGGGACGTCGCCCGGCACCTGGCCGACCTCGACATTGACGAGATCTGGCAGGAAGCGACCGAGAAGGAGCGGTGGGTTATCGCCTCCGCCTTGCTCGACGAGATCACGGTCTACCTGGAGCACCTCGAAGTGGAGGTCTCAGGAGCACCCCCTATGAACGTCCTGCTGTCAGAAGTGGGACTGAAAGGTGGCCCAGAGGTACCCCCCACCAACTCGCTTCGCTCCCTGACTCCCCCACAAGGGTGTCGGGTTGCGGGAGGGGGGAGTGATAGGCCTGGGAGCGATTGCGCGGCCCCCAACGCGAATGAGTTCCGGCAAAGCCGGAACTCCCAAGGAACGCGAAGCGTTCCCGGTGTCGGAGAGCCTTCGGTGGGTGAGTTAGACCCCGGTTGGCGGATCAGGCAATGGACCGACACAGTGCAAGGAGGTCGCCTCCACCACTGATCAGACAGCCGAGCGTAGAAGTCAGGTCTCGGCTATCACCAACGTCCAACCGCTTGCCCAACGTGGCCCGACCGCCGACAAACCGGCGGCCTCTGAACCGCCGAAACCGGAGGCCCGCAGCATCCGTTGAATGTCGCCGGAAGTCTGAGGCGTCGTCGCATTGCCCGAGAGTGAGGCCAGCAGCGCCCAATGGGCCCGGCTCGGATGCGCCAACCCGCTCTCTTCCCCGAACTTGCCCACGATGATGAGCCGCCCTCCCGGGTTCAACGAGGCGAAGAACTTGCGAAACAAACCTTCGGTGTAGATGCCAACGTCGCAATAGACGATCGCATCGAAACCGCTCGGTAGGTCCTCGGCCATGAAGTCAAGGGTCTGGTAGCCGATGCGTCCAGCGAGGCCAGCCGCATCGGCGATCTCTTGACCTGCAGCACAGACGTTGGCGATGTCAACCACCACCGCCTCGAGGTTGGGATTGCATCGCAGCATGGCCAGCGACACGACGCCAGAGCCACCCCCGACATCCAGCAGACGTTCAGAGCCGTCGAGAGGGACGAGGTCGGCGACCTGCTCGGCGAGCGGCAAATGCACCTCGTAGAGCATCTGAGTGAACTCCGACGCACGCTTTGGATCGTCGATCATCTTGGCGAGATAGTCGGGCCGGACAAGGCCCTGCGCCTCCCAGGGAGTCCCCGGTTCAGTGAGCTGGACGGCGAGATCGCGAACTGCGGGGAACCTCTCTCGGGCCTCCCGGGCCAGGTAGGCCCAGGTCTCCGAGCTGAAGGCATCATTGATCGCCTGGCGCGCTGCTATCGACGTCGAGTATCCGTCCGCACCTCGATCCAGCAGGCCCAGCTCGACGATCATCTCCAGCCAGGGGTGGCACCGCTCCTCGGGGACTCCCGTCGCCTTGGCGACCTCCCTGACAGTCAGGGGCCGCTCATCGAGGAGCCAGAACAGTTTGTGCTCCATGGCCGCCCCGACGGCAGCGGACGCCACGTAGCGATCGATCAGCTCAAAGATGCTGTCGGGGGTCATTGGACTCATGACCTATGAGTATGACACCCGTCCACCCAAACAACCCCGGGGGTCGCCGGTGTCGGAGAGAGGACTCGAACCTCCACGGGGTATTCCCCCACTAGGCCCTCAACCTAGCGCGTCTGCCAATTCCGCCACTCCGACGTGGGTCCGGGATTATACGCCCGTGACGCGGATGCTCTAGACGACCTTCTGAACCTCTGGGAAGTGGCATGCCACCCAGTGGTCGGGCTCGATTTCTCTCATCTCGGGGACGTCGTCCGAACACCTTGGGAACTCGGCCCTGGGACACCTGGTGTTGAAGCGACACCCGGTGGGGGGGTTGATCGGCGACGGGATGTCGCCCTCCAGGATGATCCGGCGCCGCTCCCGCTCCACCGTCGGATCCGGAATCGGCACGGCCGACATCAGAGCGTGGGTGTAGGGGTGCATGGGCCGCTCGTAGAGGGTGTCCCGGTCGGTAACCTCGGCCATCATGCCCAGGTACATGACTCCGACGCGGTCGCAAACGTGACGGACCACCGAGAGGTCGTGGGCGATGAAGAGATAGGTGAGGCCGAACTCCTCCTGAAGGTCGCCCATGAGGTTGAGCACCTGAGCCTGAATGGAGACATCGAGGGCTGAGACCGGCTCGTCCAGAACCATGAAGGAAGGGTTGAGGGCGAGAGCCCGTGCCACTCCGATGCGCTGCCGTTGACCTCCAGAGAACTCGTGCGGATACCGGTTGGTGTGCTCGGGGTTGAGGCCAACCACTTTTAGCAACTCCTTGACACGCTCCATGCGATCGGAAGTGCTTCCGATGCCGTGAACCAGCAGAGGTTCCGCGATGATGCTCGCCACCGTCATCCGAGGGTTGAGTGATGCGTACGGGTCCTGAAAGACGATCTGGATTTCGCGTCGCAGCCTGCGCATCTGATCCTTGTTGGCCGCGGCGATATCGATGACCTCGATCGCATCCGAGGAATCCCCGTCCGGCTCGCCTCGGTACCAGACGTTGCCGGATGTCGGTTCCAGCAGCCGCAAAACGCAGCGCGCCGTGGTGGACTTGCCGCACCCCGACTCCCCGACGATTCCGAGCGTCTCACCCCGGTCGATGTGGAATGAGATGTCGGAAACAGCTTGAACGGCGGCGATCTGCTTGCGGAAGAAGATCCCCTTCGTGATCGGGAAGTTCTTGACGAGGTTCTCGACCTGCAGGAGCCTCTCCGGCGGCATCTGCACGGCGGGATCGGTCCCACGTGTCGTCGTGTCCTGTGTCATCCGACCGGTTCTCCCTTCACACGGATCAGATCCAGGTCTGGAGCGAAATGGCACGCCACCCAATGGTCCTCAGAGATCTCACGCGGCAAGGGGGTGTCGCGGGTGCAGATCTCCTTCGCAAAGTCGCAGCGTGACCTGAATCGACACCCGTTGGGCGGATCGATCAACGATGGGGGCGCTCCCCGAATCGAGTAGAGCCGCTCCTCGCGGACCTCGTCGAGTCGGGTCATAGAACCGAGCAACCCCGCGGTGTACGGGTGCAGCGTGTCGTCGAAGATGAAATCGGTTGTGCCCCGCTCGGCCAGGCGGCCGGCGTACATCACCTGGATGTTGTCGCAGAACCCCGCAACCACACCCAGATCGTGTGTGATGAGCATCACGGCTGTGTTGCGCTCCTCCGTTAACACCAGCATCAGGTCGAGGATCTGGGCCTGAGTGGTGACATCAAGAGCGGTAGTCGGCTCGTCGGCGATGAGCAGATCCGGATCACACGACAGCCCCATGGCGATCATGACCCTTTGCCGCATACCGCCCGAAAGCTGGTGCGGATAGTCCTCCATTCGCACCTTGGGATTCGGGATGTGCACATCGTCGAGAGCCTGGATGGCGATCTCCGCTGCCGCACTCTTGCCGACCGACTGGTGGAGCATGATCGTCTCGATCAGCTGGTTCCCGATTGTGTAGACCGGGTTGAGGGCCGTCATCGGATCCTGGAAGATCATTGCGATCTGTCCGCCGCGCACCTTGCGCATTTCCTCATCCTTCAAACCGAGGAGATCCTCACCCTTGAAGGTGATCTCTCCGGTCACTATCTCGCCGGCCGGTGGTTCGATGAGTCGCATCACTGAGAGCGCGGTCACCGACTTCCCGGAACCCGACTCTCCGACAACACCGAACTTCTCGCCCTTGTGGATGGTGAAGCTCAACCCGTCCACGGCGCGAACGATGCCCTCCTCGGTGGAAAAGAACGTGCGAAGGTTGCTGACCTGAAGGAGTGGTTCAGACACGAAGTGACAACCTACTTCCGCTCAATCGTCTGGGTCGGGTCGAGGGCATCTCGCAAACCGTCACCCAGGAAGTTCACCGAAAGCACCGTCACTATCAGGGCGACCGATGGGAACAGCACCAGCCACCACGCTCCGGAGCCACCCACCGCCAATCTCCCTCCGTTGGCGGCCATCTGCCCCCACGCCGGCTCCGGTGGGCGCACACCGAATCCGAGGAAGGACAGCGCCGCCTCCAGAATGATGGCCGTGCCGATCACCAGCGTGGCGTTCACGATGATCGGGCTGAGGGCGTTCGGAAGAATATGTCGGAAGATGATCCGTCGGTCTCTGGCTCCCGCAGCGCGGGCCGCTTCGACGAACTCCTTCTCCCGCAAGGAGAGAAACTCGGCACGGACAATCCGGGCGAGCGTCCCCCACAGCAAGGTACCTAAGAGAACGGCCAGACTCAGCGCCTCCCTGCCTTGGAAGGTCTCCCGCAGCCAGGCGGCAGCCACGATGGCGACCGGAAGCAAAGGGAGGCTGAGAATCAGATCGGTAAACCGCATTAGCAGGGTGTCGATCCAGCCGCCGTAGTACCCGGCAATCGAACCGACCAGGGTTCCAAACGTGGCGACCATGAGCCCGGTGAGGACGGCGACGGTGAGGCTGGTGCGCCCCCCGTAGATGACCCGCGCCAGCACATCCTGTCCCAGTTCATCGGTTCCGAACCAATAGTCGCCGCGCGGAGACAGCAGGTTCACGATGCGGCCGCCCTCGTCCTCGAGCTGCTGGGTCGGATTCTGGAGCGGAAGCACATCGGCGAACACAGCCAGGAGCAAAATGACGCCAAGCACCACTGCGGCCAACATCGCCAGGCGGTGCCTTACAAACCGGCTCTTGAACAGTTGCCACTGAGTGATCGGCTCGACGGTCAGACCCTCGGCCTCGATGTCGAGCGCCGAATAGGAGTTGGGATCGTCGCCGCGGGGGCGATCAGTCATAGCGGACCCTCGGGTCGAGCCAGCCATACGCCAGGTCTGCGAGCAGGTTCATGACCACAACCATGAACCCGATGAGCATCACGACTGCCATCACAATCGGCCAGTCGTTTAGGAAGATCGCCTGGATATAGAGGCGACCCATCCCCGGCCAAGCAAAGATCGATTCGGTGATCACGGCGCCGCCGAGAACGCCGGCGACATCCAGCGATACCAGCGTGATTATCGGAATGAGGGCATTGCGAAGTGCGTGCTTCACTATCACGCTGCGACGCGACAACCCCTTCGCTTTGGCCGTTCGCAGGTAGTCGCTATGCATCACCTCGAGCATGGACGCCCGCTGATACCGCGAATAGCCGGCGATCGAGATCAGGGCGATCGACGTTGCCGGAAGCACCAGGTGTTGGAGGGTGTCGCCGATGCGCGCTCCAAACGAAAGGTCGGAGTAGCTCGTGCTGTTCATGCCCGAGGTGTAGAAGAACTTGACCCCGGTCCACTGTTCTAACTTTAAGGCCAGGATGATCTGGAGTCCGATGCCGAGCACGAAGATCGGTGTCGAGAACGTGACGAACGAGAACGTCGTCGTCGCTTGATCGAAGAACGAGTACTGCTTGATGGCTTGGTAAATGCCTAAGGGAATACCGATCATCACCGCTAAGCCGAGGGCGGTGAACATGAGCCTGGCGGTGCCGCCGAGGCGGTTTAGCACAAGCTCCTGCACCTGCTGGGGGCCTTGGAAGGAACGCCCCCACGCTGTGGGGTAGTTCCAGACCTGCACGAAGTTCCCTACCCATGTGAGGTACTGCTTGGTACCCGGCTGGTCGAGGCCGTAGAACTCGGCCATCTCCTGGATGGCCTGCTGGGTGATCCGGGGATTGGATTTGAGACGGTCCAATGGATCGCCGCCGGTGTTCTGAAGAAGCGTAAAGGTAATGATGGACAGCGCCAGAAGCGTGATCATTCCGTAGACCAGTCTCCTGATCACGTATTGGAGCATCTGTCCGCCGACCTCCTCCCGCGCCGCGCAAATCGGCCCGGCGAGTATACCGATCGAGCGACGGTCCCCCGCATAAACGCCGGTTAACTGTTTACAAGCCGACAGTTCAATCGGTCGTTCAGCCGCCCTCAGAACGACAGCCGCGCCAACACCGCTCGGCTGCCGGTCTCTAGCCGATGCGTGACCTCCCAGGCCGCCCCGACCCAAACGAGAAGGGGCCCGCCGAAGCGGGCCCCTTCTTCACACGTTGAAGTGTGTATCGGATTCGACCTTAGAGGTCGACCCGGTACCACTGCTCAATGTTCCAGGTGTCACCGGCCTGAGATGGGTTGTGCTTGTAGCCACCCAACTCGTCGGCCCAGACGGCCCCGGGGTCGAGACGTGCATAGAGCGGAATGATCACGACCTGGTCGGCCAGGATCTGCTCCGCCTCATGAATGATCTCCGTCAGTTCGTCCACGTCCACGGTCGAGTTCATGTCGTCCCGTAGCACGGCGAACCGGGCGGTGTTGTCGTCGATGACCGACGACGCGCCCTGGTTGAAGCCCTCCGGGTCAGCACCCTCCACTGCGGCAGTGCCCCAGCGGTAGAAGTTCTGGCCGTCCGGCGGTGCGCCCTCAGGATCGAAGATGTCGTGAATGCTCACGAGACCTGCGAATCCAGGCGTACCAACCCAGGCCCACTCGCCGAGATCCCAGTTACCAAAGTCGAGGGTCTCGCCGAAGAACAGCGAAGAATCCTCGAGCTGGTTCTCGTAGACAATGCCCGCATCGGCGAACATCTCGACGAACAGCTGCGACAACGTCACACGGGCGTCGTTGTTCGAAGTGGTCGAGAAGATCGTCGAAACCGGGTTGGCATCGCAATCGGTGTCGTCGCGGGCGCAAAGGTCCGCAACGAGCGCGATAGCGGTGTCAGGGTTGTAGTCGTACTGATCCCAAGCACCGAGCGAAAGCGTCGGGCTGAAGGCGTCCACGTACGAGCTCATCGGCTCGACCTGGCCCTTGAGGATCTCGTCCACAATCTTGGTCTTGTCGATGGTGTGAGCCACGGCTTGGCGGTACTCGAGGAACTCGTTGTACGAGCCCGCGTTCCGCACCAGCCGGTTGTCACCGAACTGGAAGTTCAAGTGCTCCCAAATCGGACCCGACAGGACCTCCACCGAAGCGCCTTCACTCTCGAGGGTCTGAAGATCCTCGATCGTTTCAATGCTCGGCGGCGGATTGATGACGTCGACCTCACGTGCCTTGAACGAGTTGATCAGGGCTGCGGTCTCGGGAATGAACCGGAAGATGACGGAATCGAGGAAAGGCAGCTGCTGCCCGGTCTCGGCATCGGTCTTCCAGTAGTTCGCGTTACGCGTCAGGCGAATGAACTCGCCCTTCTGCCACTGATCGAATTCGAACGGACCACCCGACACCCACATGGTGTCGTTCCAGTCGTTGATGAAGTCCGAACCCTCCACATCGTGCTTCGGAATCAGGAAGCCGAAGATCAGCTCAGCCTGAACGGTCGGAGCAGTGAGGGTGAATTCGAATGTCTTGGGGCCTGCCACAACAGTCGCCGGATCAATGTCTTCGTAGACGGTCCGGGTGATCGGCAGATCGGGATCCATGATCGTGTTGTACGTGAACTCGAAGTCATCCCCAGAAATGGGGGTGCCATCGGCCCACACAGCCTCATCAAGAATCGTGTACCGAATGGTCTCGGTACCGTCTGCATTGATCGAAATTCCGCCGTTGGCCACGGTCGGGAGCTCCGTCACGACTTCCGGGATCAACTCGAGGGTGAACCCATCGATGTCCTGGACGCCGGTCCAATACCCATTGCCCACGATCGAAACGATGAAGTTGTCACCGCCCGGTGCGAAGGTGTTGAGCGTCGGAGGCTCCTGGTCACTGGCAACGATCGCCTCACCACCGTAAGGCTTGCCCGTGGGGGCGGCCTCAGTGGTGGTAGGAGCGGCGGCTGTCGTGGTCGGCGCTGCAGTGGTAGTGGTCGTCGCTGCCGGTGCTGAAGTCGTTCCCGTCGTCTCTGCCGTGTCGTCGTCACCGCAAGCGGCCACGACGAGGACAAATGCGAGGAGAAGACCCAGCCACGTCAAGCTACGACGTTGCCACAGGTGCTTCAAGCGCTTTCCTCCTTGTCGATTAACAATGGGACTCGCGGCGAACCTCCGAAGAGGTTCAGTCGAGAACCCACGCCAGAGCGAGGGTTGTGATCGCGAACATCACTGCCACGGCCACAGTCAGCCTGTCAAGGTTGCGCTCGGCCACCGTGGATCCACCAAGGTTCCCCAGTGGGCCCATGCCGCCGCCGAAGGCGTCGGCCAGCCCCCCGCCCTTTCCCGCATGAAGCAGGATGAGCGAGATCAGCCCAAGTGACATGACCAAATGAACCGCGACGAGAATGCCAGCGATCAAGACGAGTCCCTTTCATTGGCCGGCCCGCTCACAATGCAGGCCGATCGATCGGGAAGTATGGGCGACCCGAGCGCCATTGGCAAGTCACAATGCCGGCCGGAAGGGCCATGTTTATGCGTGCGTTATGTAGCGTTATACGCACGTTATGTTGCCGGTGTCTCGGATTCGGCGTCGGAACCCGCACTCCCCTGCGCCGCCACCGCTGCGGTCGCCGCCGAGATCGCAGCCGGATCGCCCAGATACTCAGATCCGAGAGCCTCGAGGTTGGCATCGAGCGTGTAGATGAGCGGTACGCCGGTCGGAATGTTGAGCAGCGGGATCTCCTCGTCACTGATGCCGTCGAGATGCTTGACCAGGGCGCGCAACGAGTTGCCGTGAGCAGAAACGATCGGCGTTCTGCCGACGCGCAGCTCGGGAACGATGGCGTCGTGCCAATACGGGAGCATGCGTGCCACCACATCGGCGAGACTCTCACTGGCGGGGAGCAGGTCGCCGGGAAGCGCCGAATAGCGGGGGTCATGGCTGGGGTGGCGTTCATCGGTCACTTCGAGTGGCGGCGGGGGTACGTCGTAGGAGCGCCTCCAGACATGTACCTGCGCCTCCCCATGCTCGGCAGCCGTCTCCGCCTTGTTGAGGCCCTGGAGAGCCCCATAGTGTCGCTCGTTGAGCCTCCAGGACCGTTGCACGGGGATCCACAACCTCGCCATGACCTCCAATGCCTCCTGGAGGGTGAGGATCGAGCGGATCTGAACGGACGTGTGGGCGGTGTCCGGTTCGACGCCCGCTTCCACCAGAGCCGATCCGGCGTCTCGAGCCTCAGCCACGCCCCTTTCAGTCAGGCCAATATCTGTCCAACCCGTGAATCGGTTGTCCAGGTTCCACTGGCTTTCGCCGTGACGAAGCAGTACGAGCGTGTGGCTCATCTGCGCCACGGTAGCCAACACGTGACGAGCTCAGACTCTGGACATCGCACCGCTGAGATCGGCGACTCCCCAGCCACTGCCGAGAGCGAGCGCAGCGACCCCCAGCTACTCCGTCGGAACCCTCCAGACATCCACATTCCACAGTGGTCCTTGTACAGGATTCACCGCGATTCCCGACACCGCGCTGGGCCAGTACCCGACACCGACTTCGCCGGCGAGGATCAGCGGCAGGATCACGACCTGATCGGCAAGGATCCCCTCGGCCTCTACCAACAGCTCGCGGATCTCCCCAGGTTGGGCGACCCGATTTAGTTCATCGATGATCTGGCCGTAGCGCTCGGTGGCCTCGTCGATCACCACGCTGTCTACCGTCCCCCAACGGAAGTAGTTGTCACCGACGAACGGAAGCCCGGCGGGGTCGAACAGGCGCATGAAGTCGGCGGCTGCTCCCAGCCCTGATCCGGCGCCAAGGCGCCAGGCAGAAACATCCCAGGTGCCATCGTCGAGGGTCGTCCCGAAGAACAGAGATGCATCCTCCAACTGCAGCTCAGCGTCGAAACCGGCGTCTCGCAGCATCGTGACGAGATCGCCGCCGAGGGCAATGGCGGCAGCATCTTCGCCCGGTACCGTCAGAAGCATCGGCGGTCTGTCGGTCTCCAACACCTCAGCCACCGACGCCAGATCCAAGTCGTATGCGGCAAATGGCTGGTCGCCGAGGCCGGGGACAAACCGGTCGAGAATCGAATCTGCCACTGCGGTGCCCCGTTCCTCCGCCAAGGAATCGCGATCGATCGCATGAGCAACGGCGCGGCGAAAGCTCGTCGAATCGTTCAGCGAGTCGACGTTGCGGTTGGCGGGACCGAACTGGAAGTTGAGGTGTTCCCACTCGCCGCTGGGAGCCACCTGGATCACGACCCCTGCGGCGGCGGCACCAGAGAACTCCTCGGTGCGAGCCTCGGCGCGGTCGAACACCGCCAGATCGACTTCCCCCCGCTCCAAGCCGTCCACCAGGCGTGGATCGATCGACAGGCCCGGTTCGTAGAACCGAACAACGATCCGGTCCAGAAACGGGAGTGGGGCCCCTTCAGCCTGAGTCACCTTCCAATAGCTCTCATTGCGAGACATTTCGATGAACTGGCCCGGCTGCCAATCACTCAGCGTGAAGGGCCCGCCCGATACCCAGGCCTCGTCAGTCCAGTCTCTGGCGAAATCGGATGCTTCCACTGCGTGCCGCGGCACGATGATGGAGAAGAGATCAACCGGGTCCGTCCCCGCCCTCATTCGGAACGACAGCTTCCGACCGTCCGCCCGTGGAGATCCCGGTACCACGGCCGAGTACAGATCGGCCACGTCGGCTCGGATCGGGAGTGCCGGATCGATTGCCAACCGATATGTGAATTCCAGGTCGCCTCCGGTGATCGGCATCCCGTCGGCCCACCGTGCACCCTCCACGATCTCGACCGTTACGTCGAGCGTGCCGTCTTCGTTGTCGATGATCGTCCCCGCTTCGAAGGAGGGAACCTCGACGAAGGCGTCGGGTATCCGGCTACCTGTCTCGGGGTCAACGTCGTAACCCTGGACAAACAACGCGGGAGCGAGAAGATCGAGCACTGCCGCATCCGTGCCCTCGAGGAACGGGTTGAGTGTGCGAGGAGCGCCGCCGTCGGCGATTCCAACGACCAGAGTGCCCCCGTACGCTGAGGATCGCGCAGTGGTGGAGGTCACCGGGTCGCCCACAGATCCAATGGTTGTTGCAGCACCGGTCGTCGGCGGGGCGGGCTCGACACCTTGAGCCCCGACGCAGGCGGAAGCCCCCAACACAACGACGAGGGACATCGCCGAGAGACGAGGGCGCGGTCGTACCAAGAGCTTCATCAGGGAGTCATCGGCGCGCTACGGCGCCGTCGTGAGAACTCGTTCGGTGCTCAGACCCAGAAACGCACGACGGCAGCAAACTGATCGGGATCGAGCGAGGCACCGCCGACCAACGCACCATCGATATCGCGCTTGGCCATGAACGCCGCAATGTTCCCCGGATTGACCGAGCCGCCGTAGAGGATCCTCACCGCGGCCCCTGCACCGTCTCCGTGCGAATCTGCAATCTCCGCCCGTAGGACGCCGACGGACTCTGCGGCGGTGTCGGGATCGGCGGTTCGACCGGTTCCAATCGCCCACACCGGCTCATATGCGACGACGCTGCGAGCCACGACATCGGGCTCGATTCCCTTGAGACCCGCCCTCAGTTGCGATGTGATGACGGCACTGGTCTCACCGGCTTCGCGTTGCTCGAGGCTCTCTCCAACCGCCACGATCGGTGTCAAACCGCCCTCGAGGACCGCTCCGGCCTTCTTGCCTACATCAGCTTCGCTATCCCCAAAGATCGCACGGCGTTCCGAGTGGCCCACGATCACGTAGCGCACGCCAAGGGCGGCAAGCATGGGAACCGACACCGCCCCCGTAAACGCGCCTTGACCCCGCCAATCGACGTCCTGGGCCCCCAGAGCGATCGGGAGATGGTCCGTCTCGATCACCGTCTGGACCGAACGCAAAGAGGTAAACGGCGGACAAACTGCAACATCGACCCGCTCGTAGTCCGCGATATCGAGCCGATAGGAGAGCTTCTGCACCATCTGGATGGCTTCCAGATGGGTGGCATGCATCTTCCAGTTCCCTGCGATGAGTGGTTTACGCCCCACGAGATCTCCTCACTGCCTCGACTGCGACCAGCGTTCCGTCTTCGATCAATTCCAGACCCGCTCCTCCGCCGGTGGACAGGTGGTCCACCCGCTCATGGAGCCCCATCCTGCGTAGCGCCGCGACGCTGTCCCCGCCGCCGGCCACCGAGTACGCAGAGGAGGCGGTGACGGCGGCTGCGACCGTCCGGGTGCCGTGAGCAAACGCCTCCCACTCAGAGACGCCCATCGGCCCATTCCAAAAGATTGTGTCCGCCCCACTCAGCATTGCGCCGAACCGTTCCGCGGTCTCGGGGCCGATGTCGAGGCCCATGCCGGACGAAGGAAGATCGGCCGCCGGATGGATCGCATGCGGCGCATCGGACGCGAAGTGGTCTGCCACCACGATGTCGACCGGCAGGCTGATCCGGGAGCCGTACTCGGATTGCAGCACATCGCGGACGTCATCAACCATGTCCACTTCGACGAGGCTGTCCCCTACCTGGAATCCTTCGGCGGCAAGCAATGTGAAGCACATGGCTCCACCGATCATCATCACATCGACCTTGGGGAGCAGTGCCCGGATCACGCCGAGCTTGTCGGACACCTTGGCACCACCGAGCAACACAACGAATGGGCGGGCCGGATCACCGAGGACACGACCGAATGCAGCCAATTCGTCGGCCATGAGGAGACCGACCGCTGATGGCAATCGCTCGGCCACGCCGACTGTTGAAGCGTGGGCGCGATGCGCGGAGCCGAATGCGTCCAATACGAAGAGGTCTGCCAACTCGGCGAGGGCTCGAGCAGTGTCCGGAGAGTTCGAGGTCTCGCCCGGTTCGAATCTGGTGTTCTCCAGAACGATCACGCGGTCGCCGCCTTCTTCCACCAACCGGCGACTATCCACTCCAGCGACGTCGGATGCCGTGACTACATCAAAGTCGCCCAACTCCTGCAGCCGGGCTCCCACCGGGCTCATGGACAGGGCAGCATCATGACCATGAGGGCGCCCCAGATGGCTACAGACCACCACGGAGGCGCCCCCGCGACGGAGCGCATGGATGGTCGAAAGCGACGCCCCGATCCGGTAGTCGTCTACGACCAGCCCGCCCTGCAAAGGTACGTTGAGATCGGCGCGCACCAGCACCGTCGCACCGGCGAGATCCAGATCGGCAATTGTTCTGAGGTCAGTCATGAGGAGTAGTTCACGCTAGACGTCCGCGGATCGGTCCGGACCGGTGGTCACTCAGGCGACCCCTAGGCGTCGCATCACCGCCCCCAGCCGAGCCGGATCATGAGCCGGCCAGTCGGAGCCGTCGCGAGCAATGTCGCCCAGTTCCAGCCGGATTCCGGTCTCGGCCACCTGGCGCACGTCCAATTCGATCCGTTCTAGACCGTCGGGCACAGCAAGCGGACCGTCGTGGGAGACGACCACATCGGGCGCCCTGATTCCGGCAATTCCGACCAGCGCCTCGAGATGCTCAATACCGCTCATTCCCAGAGTCTCGCCGTCCTGACTGGTGAGGTTGCACACATAGATGAGCGCAGCCTTGGAATCGTTGACGGCCTCTGCCATCTCACCAACTTTTAGTGGAGCGATTACGGATGTGAAGAGGCTCCCAGGGCCGAGCACGATCTGATCCGCGGCGGCGACAGCTTCCAGGGCCCTCCGGCTGGCGGCGACATCTGGAACCACCCTGAGATCGGCGATCATCCCTCGCGACAGGGCGATCGCAACCTGGCCCTTGACGACCGCTCCATCCACGTTCGCCTCCAGGTCGAGGCGCTCCTCAGCGACCGGAACCACCGCCCCCCTGGTTCCCAGCAAGCGTCCCACCGTGTTGACAGCATCGGAAAACCCTCCACCGAGATCCGACATGGCGGCCAGTATCAGGTTCCCGAGGCTGTGACCGGCGACGTCCGAATCCGCAAAGCGGTACTCGATCAACGAACGCCACAGTGAGGGTTGGTCGGTCAGAGCGAGGAGGGAGCGTCGAATGTCGCCCGGGGGCGGAATGTCGAGCCCCGGAGCAATCCGTCCCGACGACCCGCCGTCGTCGGCGACGGTGACGATCGCCGTCACGGCATCGGCGTAATCCAAGATCGCTCGCAATGCGGCTGATAGGCCATGACCGCCCCCAATCGCGGCGACTTGCAGACCGTCGTAATCCTCCTCCAGCTGCTGGAGTAACGGCTCCACGAGAAGGTCGGTCTCGCTCACCGTTCTACGTCCCGATGTCTCGCTGTCACGTCAAGGTCCTCGAGTCCGACAAGGTACGAGGCGACGTGCTCTGCGATGGCAACGGAACGGTGCCTCCCACCGGTGCAACCGATCCCGATCGTGAGGTACGACTTGCCCTCGCGTTGGTAGCGAGGCACCAGGAAGGCCAGCAGATCCTCCAGTCGCTCCAGGAACGCTCTTGTGTCCTCCTGCTCGAGAACGTGCCGGCGCACCGGCTCGTCGAGACCGGTGAGTGGCCGCAGCTTCTCGACCCAATGGGGATTGGGGAGGAACCGAACGTCGAACACGAGATCGACCACTCTGGGAACCCCATTCTTGAAGCCGAACGACGTCACCGATACGCGCAACGGTCGCTGCTCCACCTCGCCTGCGAAGCTGGCCGTTATCAATTCGCGCAGTTCGTGCACGTTGAGTTCCGACGTGTCGACCATCTGATCGGCGCTGCGGTGGAGCCCCGACAGGGCCTCGCGCTCCTCGGCGATGGAATCTGCCACAGTCTCTGCCGGAACCGGATGCGGGCGACGCGTCTCGGCGAACCGGTTGACGAGGACGTCGTCATCGGCATCCAGGAACAGCGTGGTCGTGGGCACCCCATCGGCAGCGAGCCGTCGCATCACCAGGTCGAGATCGTCGAAGTCGAGGCCGCCGCGCGTGTCCACGACGACGGCCAGACGGGTATGCGCCCCTTCGGGGAGATCGGCACCTCCCACGACCTCCGAGATCAGTTCGGCAGGGAGATTGTCGATCACGAAGTATCCGAGATCCTCCAGGGCCTTCGCCGCCTGTGATCTTCCGGCTCCGGCCATGCCCGTGATGATGACGAGATGGGGTCGCTCAACCACCGTCGGCCTCCATATCCAGCAATGCCTGCTTCATTGCCAGGCCACCTGCGTACCCACGGAGCGATCCGTCGGAACCGACGACCCGGTGACACGGGATCATCGGGGCGAAGCGATTCTTGGCCATGGCTGCGCCGACCGCACGGGCCGCACCTGGTCGTCCGACGCGAGATGCGACCTGCGAATAGGTCATTGTCGTCCCGGCGGGAATCGCCGTCACGACTTGGTACACGGCTGTGTCGAATGCGGTGGCCGACGCCGGGACAATACACCCTTCTCCGGAAGGCCAACCCCCAGACCCATCGAAGTACCCGGCGAGTGCACCGGCCAACCGTTCGACTTCCGCCGGCGGCGCCGTCACGGTCCCATCCGGCTTCGGGAGGCCGGGAAGCACCAGCCGGTCGATCGCACCGGTATCGTCCCACCCGATCCATCCCCTGCCGTGGCGAGTCTCATACGACGCCCACGACATCCCCTCCCCCGTGGAGGACGCCGTAGAGACGTTTTGCGACCTCATCAGGGAGAACCTCCTTCAATTCATCGGCCTCTGCCTCTCGAATCCGCTTGAGCGACCCAAAACGCCTCAGAAGAGCTTTCTTGCGAGTCGGACCGATCCCGGACACATCATCCAGTACCGAGTCAACCATACGGCGTCCTCGCAGCTTCCTGTGGTAGGCGTTGGCAAACCGATGCGCCTCGTCGCGTATCTGTTGGAGGAGGTACAGCGCCTCCTCGCCACGGGGTATCCGGACCGGCTCGGCTCGACCCGGGAGGTACACCTCTTCCATACGCTTGGCCAGGCCGGCCACCGGAATATCGAGGTCGAGCTCATCGACCACCTTCATCGCCCGTGAAACCTGCCCCGCTCCCCCGTCGACCAGCAGCAAGGAGGGCGGATACGCAAACTTGCCTCGCTCAGCGACCGGCTGCTCACGTTCGATCAGGTAGGCCGTGAATCGGCGGTGCAGCACCTCCTCCATGGAGGCAAAGTCATCCTGGCCTTCTACGTCACGCACCTTGAATCGCCGGTAGTGGCTACGCCGAGGGAGTCCGTCTTCCATGACCACCATCGACCCCACGGTGTCTCGCCCCTGAATCGTTGCGATGTCGAACGCCTCTATCCGCAGCGGTGGCTCGGGAAGACCGAGCACCTCTTGGATGGATCGCAGCGCCTTGGCGCGCGCGTTGTGATCACTCTGTCGTCGCAGGCGGTGACGAGCGAACGCCTCCTTGGCGTTGGCGGCGGCCGTTTCCATCAGCCGACGCTTGACTCCGCGCTGGGGAACCCGAAGGGAGACACCTGCCTGACGCCGGTATTCGAGCCAATCGGACCACAGTTCCAAATCTGAGGGAAGCCTTTGGACGAGCACCTGGGGTGGCGGCCGCTCCGATCCATAGGCCTGGCTGAGCATCCGTTCAGTGAGCTCGGCGGTTGTCACGTCCTCGACTTTGTCCACGATCGTGCTGAGACGTCCGCTGACTCTGCCGTTGCGAACGTTGAGAACCACCAGCGAGGCCTCCAGATCGTCCTCCTCGATCGCAAACAAGTCGAAGTCCTCCTTACGCGTGGAGGCGACCTCTTGCTTGGCCAGCGCCTTTTCGATCGCAGCGAGCCGATCACGGTGCCGAGCCGCCAACTCGAACTCGAGAGCTTCGGAGGCGGCTTCCATCTCGGAGCGGATCGCCTCCCCTATCGATTCACTGTTGCCTGATAGGAACGCCGCCAGTCCATCGACGTACTGCTGATAGACCTCGGGCGTCACTTCGCCGACGCACGGGCCGGAGCAACGTTCGATGTGGAAGAGCAGGCAAGGGCGACCCGATGCTTCGTGTCGCCGGTACTTGCCATTCGAACAGGTCCGCACCGGGAAGGTTCGAAGCAGAAGATCGAGCGTCTGACGAATTGCGTAGGCATGGGCGTACGGCCCGAAGTACTCGGTGCCGGAACGGCGACGCCCCCGCATCACGGTCGCTCGCGGCCACTCTTCAGAGCGGGTTATGGCGAGGAAGGGATATGACTTGTCATCCCGCAGCCGAATGTTGAACCGGGGCCGGTGCTTCTGAATGAGGCTGTACTCGAGCATGAGCGCCTCGACCTCCGTGTCGGTGACGATCCAATCGACCGAATCGGCAGCCGCGACCATTGCTCGTGTTCGAATGGCCAGGTCGCGCGAGAAGTAGGAGCCGACCCGTTTTCGAAGCGACTTTGCCTTTCCGACGTAGAGGATCGCCCCGTGCACATCACGGAACTGATAGGCCCCAGGACCGTCGGGAATCTCCGCAGAAGGTGGGCGCTGCACGATCCCCAGAGACTAGGTATTGGGCGCTGGGTATTGGGACGACCGGTCGCCGTCTACCCCACGCCCAACGCCCAACGCCTACATGTAGTACTCGGGTATGCAGTAGATGGCCAGCATGTAGCCCATCCACGGCAACAGCCCCATCGGTATCAGAGCGGTCGACTTCCGGAGCCACATGCTCTGGCTGTAGCCGTGGTTGATCCCCCACCAACCGAAGAACGGCAGGAAGAAGAACGGGAACCACCCGCCCCAGAACGGAGTCAGGTTGATCGCCCACCAGAACCAGAAACCGACGTAGGCGACGAATAGACCCCACATCCACGGCTGGAACCACGGCTGCCTACGGGGTCGGTACCACAAGTAGAAGGCGACCGGACCCAGCCAGAAGACCGGCAGCAGCAGGCCCCAGGTCGGTGAACCGACCAAGAACATGAGCAGAGCCGCGACTCCTAGGTAGCCGCCGACCACGTACCAGTGCCATTGCAGCCACCAACTTCGGTGCCGTGCCCAGTAGTAGGCGTAGCCGGGGATGACGCCGAACCAACCGAGGAGCGGTAGCCACCACCAATTCGGCTGGAAGAACCACAGTCCCAGCAGCAGGAAGGGGATACCCACCCAGATCACCATGAACCAGGGAACCCAGCAGGACCACCATTCCTCTTCCTTGAAGTGATTGAAGATGGCGCAGAAGATCGTGAGTGCCAAGAACCCGATGATCACGAAGCACCACCAGGGGCCCCACAGCGGGATCCACCATGCCAGGAACGGCAGGAATGTGAAGGGAACCACCCAGCACCACTTGGGACCGTGGATCACCCTCCAGCTATACCCGTGGCTGACGAACCACCAACCCAGGACGCCGAACCCCACCACCGGCAACCACCAGGCCCACCAGACCGTGAGGCTGATCACCCAGATGAAGTTCCAGATCAGGTAGGCACCGGCGAAGCCCCACATCCACGGTTGCCACCACGGTTGACGGCTGCCCCGGAACCACAGGTAGAACCCCACCCACGGAACCCAGAACAGGGGGAACAGCAGGCCCCACTCGGGAGCACCTACCACGACCATCCCGACTCCCAGGGCCGCCAGGTATCCACCGACGACGTAGAGGTACCACGGCTGCCACCAGGAACGTTTCTGCGCCCAGAACCATGTGTAGCCGCCGATGATCGGGAACCACGCAAGCAGCGGGACCCACCACCACGTCGGCCGCCACCACCACATTCCTGCGAGCAGGAACGGTACCCAGGCAAAGATCACGATGAACCAAGGAATCCAGCAGGTCCACCAGTCGTAGGTCTTGAGCCAGATGTAAAGGATGGCGAGCAGCACCACCAGGAAGAGCGCGACAACGCCCCAGCACCACCAGCAGGTCTCGCTGGTGCGCTCTCGCGTGGTCGTAGAGGTGGTGGTTGTCGTTGCCGGCTCGGTGGTCTCGGTGGTCGTTGCGGCCTGCGTGGTCTCGGTCACGACGGCGGCCTGCGTGGTCTCTGTCACGACGGCGGCCTGAGTGGTCTCGGTCACGACGGCAGCCTGAGTGGTCTCGGTCACGACAGCGGCCTGCGTCGTCTCGGTCACGACGGGAGTGGCCTCTACCGGCACCCCACGCGATGTGTCGTAGACCGGCATCTCTCCGTGATACCCAAAACAGTCACCTTGAGGCTCAATGGTGATGCCGGTGAAGATGCTGGTCGTCGACTCGAAGCCGGCATCCTCGGTCCGCATGTGACCTGATGTCAGCTCGAGGTCTACAGCCGTATGACCGTTGATTGGGACACCCGAATCGACCAGTAGGGACCCGTTGGACATGATGCGCCACTCGCCGCCGACCTCGGGTCCCGCGGCGAAGGGGGCAGAATTCTGAGCGTACCCCTCCGACACGCCGTCATGGCGTTGGGTGCCGAACAAGTGGTCGAGCGTAAACACCTGTACGAACCAGGAGAAGTAGTCGGGCGGGACTCCCCCCGCCCAAGGAGCGGTCGGAAGGAGGTAGAGACATAGCGTTCCCGTTGGCGACGACATGGCCATGGCACTCTCGAACACGAAGCGTGGGTCGAGGCCAGCTTCCCCTACTGTCTGAGCAGCAAACAGTGCGGGTTGGGCACTCGGAACCGGGCCCGGATCGGCGGCGCTTGCCACTACCGCTCCACTCCCCAACACCGTAGACATAACGGTTGCGGTCAAGAACAACCGCAAACTGCGCGAACGTCGCACTCCAGCCCTCCCTCAGAGACGAGTGCGAGTCTAGGTGCGGGGACAGTCGGCGTGCCGGGCGATCAACGCCTCCACTTGGCCCCGATCAGTCGAGGAATCTGCGTTTGTGCTGCCAGCAGAGGATCTCCCGCGGGGTCGAGCGCGCGCTCGACGAGGCGTTCGAGTCGCCAACCTGCGTCGGCCGCGGCGGTCAGAAGATCACCAAACGACCGGTGGTGAAAGACGACGGAGCTCGTTCCAGCCGGTTCGTTGGAGAATCCTCGGTCGAAGTACTCGCCCCACCGCCACAACACCTCACCGTCGCCGGGGTCTACGAACGGTCCCGACCCTGGAGCCGAGAAGACCGGATGGTTGGCCACCACGGCGAGTGTCCCGCCCGGGGCGACGACTCGGGCCGCCTCGGCAAAGAAGGGTTCCGGATCGGCAATGTGCTCCAGCACAAGCACGGCAAACGCGGCGGTCATGGCATCGGCCGCCAACGGAAGGTGTCCGACGTCCGCCACTACAGCCGGTCCTCGCACGGCCGCTACTCGCACAAGGTCGCGAGACACATCTACGCCGACTGCGCCGTACTGTTGCAGAAGCCGACCATCGCCACACCCGAGATCAAGAGTCAAACCGCCGACGACACCGTCGAGCAGCTCGGCAAGGAGCGGATCGACATCGCGACGGTACGCCGGATCGCCTTCGACCTCTCCCTGCCACCAAGCGGCGGTCGGGCCGTCCCAGGTCACCCCGAGAGAACCTCTCGCAGGAACTTGCCGGTATACGACTCGGGCACCGCAGCCACGACTTCCGGGCTCCCGGAAGCCACCACACGCCCGCCCTCGGCCCCGCCCTCAGGGCCCAGGTCGACAATCCAGTCGGCCGACTTGACCACGTCCAGGTTGTGCTCGATGACCAGGACGGTGTTTCCGGCATCCACGAGCCGCTGCAGAACCATCAGCAGCTTGCGCACGTCCTCGAAGTGGAGACCGGTGGTGGGTTCATCGAGGATGTAGAACGTGCTGCCGGTGGAGCGCTTGCCCAACTCGCTCGCGAGCTTTACGCGCTGAGCCTCGCCGCCAGAAAGAGTCGGTGCCGACTGCCCAAGGCGGATATACCCCAACCCGACGTCGAAGAGTGTCTGGAGGACGCGGGCGATCGGCGGCTGGTTCCCGAAGAACGCCAACGCCTCCTCGACCGACATCTCCAGTACGTCGGCGATCGAATGGCCTTTCCACAGGATCTCCAAGGTCTCCCGGTTGTAGCGCCGGCCCTTGCACTGCTCACAAGGGATGTACACATCGGGAAGGAAGTGCATCTCGATCTTGATGGTTCCGTCGCCCTTGCACGCCTCGCAACGGCCCCCTGCGACGTTGAATGAGAATCTGCCGGGCTTGTATCCGCGGGCCTTTGACTCGGGAACCGAGGCAAAGAGGCCTCGAATCCGATCGAACAACTTGGTATAGGTCGCGGCGTTGCTGCGCGGTGTCCGCCCAATGGGTGACTGGTCGATGTTGATCACCTTGTCGATCTGATCGAGACCCTCGACCCGCTTGTGCGCGCCCGGGAGGTGCTTCGAGCGGTACAACTCGAAGTGCAGCGCCTTGGACAGGATCTCCTCCACCAGCGTCGACTTCCCGCTGCCGGACACGCCCGTGACGGAGATGAACAATCCCAACGGAAATTCGACATCTATCTCTTGGAGGTTGTTTTCTGCGGCGCCGAGGACCCTGATCGACCTCTCGTCGGCCGGGCGCCGATGCTCGGGGAGGGGAATGCTGCGGCGACCAGCCAGGTAGTCGCCCGTTATCGAAGCTTCCTCGCCGATGATCGCCTCCAAGCTCCCCTCGGCAACTATGTGGCCGCCGTGTTCGCCTGCCCCAGGTCCGATATCCACGATGTGATCGGCAATCCGGATCGTCTCCTCATCGTGCTCGACGACCACGACGGTATTGCCTAGATCGCGCAGTCGTAGCAGCGTCTCGATCAGGCGTTGATTGTCACGCTGGTGCAAGCCGATCGACGGTTCATCGAGGATGTAGAGGACCCCCACTAATCCCGACCCGATCTGAGTGGCGAGGCGGATCCGCTGCGCCTCGCCACCGGCCAGCGTCGCCGCCGAACGAGCAAGCGTGAGATAGTCCAAACCGACGTCGAGCAGGAACGCCAGGCGGGCACCGACTTCCTTGAGGATCGCCTCGGCGATCTTGTGGTCGCGCTCATCGAGGTCGAGATTGGCAAAGAACTCCGAGGCCTCCCGAAGCGAAAGCACCGACACCTCATGGAGGTTCTGCCCACCGACAGTCACCGCCAATGAGGCAGGGCTGAAACGCGCTCCGCCGCAGCCTTCGCAAGGCACCAGCCGCATGTACTGCTGGTATCCCTCCCGGGCCGCCTCCGACTCCGCTCCATCGTGGCGGCGCTTGAGCCAAGGAATCAGCCCCTCATATGAGGTCTGGTAGCGGCGTTGCCTGCCGAAACGGTTTTCGTAGGAGACGGTGACGGGTTGCTCCCCGGTTCCGTCCAGAATCAGGGTTCGGGCCTTCTTAGTCAGCTTGTTGAATGGAGTGTCCATCGCAAAGCCATGCTCCCGCGCCACCCCTTCGAGAACCCGTTGGTAGTACGACGACCGATGCCGGCCCATCCACGGGATGATCGCCCCTGCCTCCAGGGTCTTGTCCTCGTCGGGAACCGCCAGATGCCAATCGACCTGGTAACGCGTCCCAATGCCGTTGCAGGTGGCGCACGCACCGTAGGGACTGTTAAACGAGAAGTTGCGCGGCTGGAGCTCTTCGAATGAGATACCGCAGTGGTCACAGGCCAGGTGCTGACTAAAGGTGAGGGTCGGGCCGTCAACGATATCGACGGTCGCTATGCCCTCTGCGAGACGCAGGGCCGTCTCGAGCGAATCGGTCAAGCGGCGCTCGATCCCATCCTTGCGCACCAGTCGATCGACTACGACCTCGATGGTGTGCTGGTAGTACCGATCGAGTTTGATGTCCTCGGTGAGATCGCGGATGTCCCCGTCAATCCGAGCCCTGCTGAAACCCTCTCTGGCCAGCTCGGTGAGGAGCTGCTCGTACTCACCTTTGCGCCCCCTCACAACCGGCGCCAGCACCTGGAAGCGGGTTCCTTCGTCGAGCTCCAGGATCTGATCCACTATCTGCTGCGGTGTCTGGCGAGAGACCCGCCGCCCACACTCCGGGCAGTGAGGAATCCCGACCCGCGCCCACAGGAGACGTAGATAGTCGTGGATCTCAGTCACGGTGCCCACCGTCGACCGCGGGTTGCGGCTGGCAGTCTTCTGATCGATCGAGATCGCCGGTGAAAGACCCTCTATGAACTCGACATTCGGCTTCTCCATTTGCCCGAGGAATTGCCTGGCATATGCCGACAGGCTTTCGACATAGCGACGCTGGCCTTCTGCATAGATCGTGTCGAAGGCCAACGATGACTTCCCAGAACCCGAGAGCCCGGTAAACACAATGAGCCGCTCGCGCGGTAGCTCGAGCGATACGTTCTTCAGGTTGTGCTCGCGCGCACCCTTGATGATGATGGAGTTTGTAGCCACAGCCCGTTCCCAACGACGAACGGCGATTGTAACTTCCGCCTGTGACCGAATCTCAGGCGTGGGATTCGATTCGGCGATCCGCCATGCGGTTGTCAGAGGTACGGGGTCGAGCCGTGCCACCCGATTGCGGGTCCCAATCCGGGGATCGTGGGAATGCATCGACCAGCGAGCAGACGGTCTCTGCCTATCATTGGCGTCACGACGAAGAGGAGCTGCAGCTCATGTTCCGCCAGATCGGTACCGGAGAGATCGTTCTCATCGTCGCTGTGTTGGTGCTCTTCTTCGGTTCCCGCAAGCTCCCGGATCTGGCACGTTCTATCGGCAAGTCCGCCAGAGAACTGCGCAAGGGTCTCAGCGGTGAGGATGACGACGACGAGACCGATACCAAGGACACCGGCCGGGCTGACCAGGCCGAGCAGACCGACTAGGCCTCGACCATCTCCTTTAGTTCACGCTTTAGATCGTTGACTTCGTCGCGCAGACGAGCCGCATATTCGAACCTGAGCTCACGCGCCGCCTCCCGCATCTCCTCCTCGAGGCTCCGGATGAGGCGCTCCAGGTCGTCAGCCGGAAGATCGAGATCAGGTCTGGGAGTCACTTCCCGTTTCCGTCGATCGACGGCCGGTGCATCTGCCGAGCCGATCAACTCCAGAATGTCGGATACCTTCTTGCGGATCGTCTGCGGATCGATCCCGTGCTCCTCGTTGTAGGCCTGTTGCAGAGCTCGGCGACGATTGGTCTCGTTTAGAGCGCGTTGCATGGAACCCGTGACCTCGTCGGCGTACATCACCACTTGGCCGTCCACGTTGCGTGCAGCCCGGCCGATGGTCTGAATCAGCGAGGTCTCTGAACGCAGGAACCCCTCCTTATCCGCATCCAGGATCGCGACGAGGCCCACTTCTGGAAGATCGAGCCCCTCTCGCAAAAGGTTGATGCCGACCAGAACATCGAATTCGCCCAGCCGAAGATCACGCAGGATCTGGACTCTCTCGAGAGTGTCGATCTCCGAGTGGAGGTAGCGGGCGCGCACCCCCATCTCCAGCAGGTAGTCCGTCAGGTCCTCCGCCATCTTCTTGGTGAGTGTGGTGACAAGCGCCCGCTGATCGGCCTCGGCGCGCTCCTGGACTTCATCGAGCAGATCATCGATCTGTCCCCGGGTGGGTTTCACAATCACTTCGGGATCGACCAGGCCGGTGGGGCGGATGATCTGCTCCACGACTCCTGCCGATTGTTCCAGCTCCCAGCTCCCCGGCGTCGCCGAAAGGAGGATTGCCTGATTGGCTCGCTCGTACCACTCGTCGAACCGAAGCGGGCGGTTGTCCATCGCCGAAGGGAGCCTGAAGCCGTGGTCAACCAAGACGTCCTTGCGGCTCCGGTCACCCTCGTACTGCCCGTGGAGCTGAGGAATCGTGACATGGCTCTCATCGAGCACCATGAGGTAGTCATCGGGGAAGTAGTCGAGCAACGTGTATGGAGCTTCGCCAGGCTTGCGACCGTCGAGGTACCGCGAGTAGTTCTCGATCCCATTGCAGTATCCGAGTTCACGCATCATCTCGAGGTCGTACGAGGTACGCATGCGAAGCCGCTGCGCCTCGAGCAGCTTGTCACGCTCACCGAACCACTCCAGACGGTCCGCCAATTCCACCTCGATCGCAGCCGCCGCAGTTCTGATCCGTTCATCGGTCGTGACGTAGTGCGAGGCCGGGTAGATGATCATCTCGCCCAACTCGCGGATCACCTCGCCGGTGACCGGATTCATCTCCAGCATTCGTTCTACTTCGTCGCCGAAGTACTCGATCCTGACGATCGTCTCCTCGTATGAGGGAAACACCTCCAGAGTGTCCCCCTTGACCCGGAACTTTCCGCGAGTGAGGTTTACCTCGTTTCGTTCGTATTGGATATCGACGAGACGGCGTATCGCGTCCGACAGCGGGTACTCGACGCCGCGAATGAGCCGCAGCAGCTGTCCCTCGTACTGCTCGGGACTCCCCAGTCCGTAGATGGCCGATACCGAGGCGACGATGATCACATCTCGGCGGGTGAGCAACGCCGCAGTGGCGGAGTGGCGCAGGCGATCGATCTCGTCGTTGACACTCGAATCCTTCTCGATGTACGTATCACTCTGAGGGATGTATGCCTCGGGTTGGTAATAGTCGTAGTAGGAGACGAAATACTCGACCCGGTTGTCGGGGAAGAACTGCCGGAACTCGTTGGCGAGTTGGGCACCGAGTGCCTTGTTCGGCGCCAGCACCAATGTGGGGCGTTGAACGGCCTCGATGAGCCAGGCGATCGTGGCCGATTTCCCCGATCCGGTGATCCCGAGCAGCGTCTGAAAGCGATCTCCCGCGGCAACGCCCGCCGCGAGTGCGGCGATGGCCTCCGGCTGGTCGCCGGCGGGGTCGAAATCGGATACAACGCGGAACGGCTTCACGTCGGCAGCGTACCCAGGGCCTGTGACATCAGTCGCTGGTCAGGCGCTCCCACACCGCTCGGCAGCCTCTTTCGAGTGTCTTCTCGTCGGCACTGTTGTCGATGACGAAATCGGCGGCGAGCAGCCACTCTGAACGCGACGGCTGACGCGCCATGATCGCCCTGATGTCCGACTCCACCAACCGATCATCCCGTGCCAGCACCCGAGCCACCCGGATTCCCTCCGGCGCGTCGACAACGACAGTCATCCACCCGTCGAACCAGTCGCGCAGGATCGGCATCTCGACAATGACGACCTCCGATTCCGGCACCTCGGCCATGGCGTCCAGCAGGTCGCGCCGCGTCGGCGGATGCGTTATCGACTCGAGAGCGTGGAGCTGCTCAGGCGATCCAAAGACAAGCCGGCCGAGTTCGATGCGATCGATCGCCCCCCCGCTGGCCACCTCGGGCCACAACTCGATCACCCGCTCGGTGGCCTCGGAGCCGGGGGCAAGAACGCGACGAGCGAAGTCGTCGGCCGAAAACACCACTGCTCCAAGAGACGAGAAGATCTCACCGGCCGACGACTTTCCAGAGCCGATGCCGCCCGAAAGAACGAAACGCGCCGACATCAGACGGACACACCGGTGAGTGGGACTCGGTGGACCGGGCATGAGACCCGGTTCCCATTGCAATGAGCGATGCCGCGACGAGCCATCGGCCTCAAGGCTACTGGGCTCCGAGGCCCTCCCCATTCGCCTTTGGATCGAGGCTCTCCGCCAGGGCGTGGAATGCTCGAGCAACCCTCGAACGCGGACTAGAGACAAGAGCCGGCACCCCCGCGTTGACCGACTGCGGAACGAGGCGGTCGCTGGGGATAGAACCACCCACCCGGAGACCGAGTGTGCGCTCGAGTTCGGCAACGTCGAGTCGTGCCTTCGAGTTACTCCGATTGACAACGAGTCGGATGCGAGCCATGTCGAATCCGATCTGACGGAGGCCATCAAGAGCGATCTTGGTGTTCTTGACAGACGGAAGATCCATATCGACCACGGTGATGACCTGATCGGAATGCTCCAGGATGGTAATGAGGCCGTCATCGAACACCGGCCCAGTGTCCACGATCACAGTGTCGAAGATCGAGCGCAGCCGGTCCACGACTTCGACGACAGACTTGGCGTCGATCTCCTCGGAGCCGATGGGCAGCAGCGGTGCAGGCGCGACCCGAATTCCGGTCTCATGCCGGATCAGAGCAGCTTCGAGCCGTTCATCCGTCATCTGATCGACACGGCCGACCAGCTCGCCAAGCGTGCGCACCGGATCGATCTCGAGCATCAGCGCAACGTCGCCGAACTGTAGGTCCGCATCGACGATCGCTACTCGTTCCGGATCGGAACGCATGCCGATGGCGATCGCGAGGTTTGTCGCTGTGACCGTCTTGCCCGAGCCGCCCTTGCCGGCCATCACCGCGATGACGCGGCCGGACTGTGATCGGGTTCGGTACGGCTCCCTAGCCGTCTCGGTCTCCTCCGCCTCCTCGGCCTCCTCGGAAGAGTCAACGGGTGGTGACCCCTCCGGTCGGGTCGGCAGCGACACCTCATTCAGGAACTCGGTGGGCGGCATGGCAGGCGGCATCGGCATCTGCATCTCAGGACCCAAGGGGGTTGCCTCAGGAATGAGCGGGGCCAGCCCTGAAGCAGCGGGCAGCTCTGGCGGCAGCACTTCGTCCGCCAGATCGAACTCCATCGCATCGGCCGGTTCATCTTCCGGCCACGCCGGCGGTTCCTCGAGTCGAGGGTCCGGTTGGGGCGGTTCCACCGGGGTGGGGGCGATGGGAGCTTCCGGCTCAGGCACGTCCGTCACTACTGGAGGCAGGTGCTCGAGTGCCATTGGTGGTTTGTCTTCGAGCGGACCAGCTTCGGCGTTAAAGGCCACTTCGGCGGGGGTAGCCACCGATACAGGGGAGTCGTCAGCACCGGGAGGCTCCGGCGGTACCAGACCAAACGGATCCGCCGCGACGCCTGGCGCCGGAGTGGCGATCTCGGACGGGGAGTCAGGTTCCTCGATCTCTCTCCACGCCGCTGGTTCAACGACGAACTGGATCTCGGTCGCCGTCGGAAGCAACTGGGGAACTTGTACAACCAGGTCGCTCAGATCGCGTTCCGAGAGAGGTGTCTCGAGAACATCTGCAAAACCGCCCCTGAGCGCCGCCTTGAGGAGCCGGTTGGTGACGACCTCCGCCGCCAATACCAGCTGGACCGAAGAATCGGTAGATATGAGAGTACGGGCCTGGTTGATAGCGATATCGCTTGCGAAGGCAGGCCCGAGGAGCACTAGATCCACTCGACCACCCGACACGATCTCGCGTGCTTCCTCCAGATCGCGAGCAGCCAGGACCCGGTGATCCGCCAGTACGGGGCGGGCATCGTCGATAAACCGTTGGTCGGTATCGACAACCAGCACCAGCCGGCGGTGGTCGTTCCTCATGTTCACCTTCCTCAGAGCGCGCTCGCGGTAGGCGCGGACTCTCGGTGGTCATCGGAAGTCCATGGTCGAACTTGAGTCCCCAACACCTTGGGGACCGGAGAGCGGGACTACTTGCGTCCGATCCCGCGCTGCTTGAGTTCCTCGAGAATCGCCTCGAGCGACGCATCGGCGTTGAATGCCGGAATGTCGTCTTCTTCCTTGTCGTCTTCGCGAGTGAACTCCTGACGACGCTTCTTGCTGCCCTTGCCGGGTGCCGGGGCGCGTTCGTCTTGCCATTGCTGACGGTTCTCCCACTCCGGGAGCGCCTGCTTGATGGAGAGGCTGATACGACGCCGCTCGCCGTCGACCTCGCTGATCCTCACCTTGACCGGTTGGTCCACCGACAGTTCTAGTTCCGGACTCTCGACATGGTGCATCGCTATCTCGCTCACGTGCACGAGGCCCTCCACGCCGTCGGTCACCGACACGAACGCGCCGAACGGCACAGTCTTTGTCACGGTCCCGTCGACGATATCGCCAACGCCGTGCTTGGAGGAAAAGGACTCCCAGGGGTCCTCGCGGGTCTGTCGAATCGACAGCGAGATCCGCTCTCGATCGAGATCGACCTCGAGCACCTTGATCTGCACCTTGTCTCCGACACTCACCATTTCGGACGGATGACTCACATGCTGCCAAGAGAGTTCCGAGACGTGTACGAGACCGTCCATGCCGCCCAGATCCACGAAGGCTCCAAAGTTCACGACCGAGGAAACGACGCCGTCGCGGATTTCTCCGGGAGCTAGGTCGTCGAGGAACGCCTGGCGTTGCTCGGCCTGCGCCTCCTCGAGCCACGCGCGACGGCTCAGCACGACGTTGTTGCGGTTCTTGTCGAGCTCGATGACCTTTGCCTCGAGTGTCTCGCCGATGTACGGCTGAAGATCACGCACCCGGCGTAGTTCGACCAGCGACGCGGGAAGGAAGCCGCGCAGTCCGATGTCAACGATCAACCCGCCCTTGACAACCTCAATGACTTGACCGGTCACCGTGCCGCCCTGCTTCATGACCGTCTCAACCCGACCCCACGCCCGTTCATACTGGGCGCGCTTCTTGGAAAGGATCAGCCGACCTTCGGAATCCTCCATGGTGAGGACCAACGCCTCGATCTCTTCACCCACGTTGACCACGTCGGCGGGGTTGACCGAGTTCCGAATCGACAGTTCCTTGAGGGGGATGACGCCCTCGGACTTGTAGCCGATATCGACCAGCACCGCATCGGGGTCGATCCGAGCAACAGTGCCTTTCACCATGCTTCCCTCGGAGAACTCCACGACGGTTCTCTCGACGGCAGCCGCAAAGTCTTCTGCGGAGAGATCGTCCGGGATATCACCCAATGCCTTGACGGCTGCAGCCGGGTCGGCCACAACGATCTCGGTAATAGTTACTTCCGGCGCCTCGGGCTCAGGGGTTGCGGTCTCCGCCTCGGGGGCGGCTGCGTCGTCCTGTGCTTCGGGCTCGGTCGTCTCGGCGCCGGCCCGGGCCGGTTCCTCTACGGCTACCGCTGTGTCAGCGGTCTCCTCGCCGGGCTCGATAGCGTCCTCCGCGTCGAGCGCGTTCACGGTCTCGTCGGTCATGGGTATGGAATCACCTCGAAATGGAAGCTCCTCGAGCGCGTGGTGACTCGAAGGCGCAGCGAGATTACCACGCGCGAGGGGGTCATCGGTCACCTCAGGCCTTTGCGTCGCCCAAGGACGCCCCCATCCCGACATCTACCCGGAGCGGCACAGCCAAGTCGACAACGCTCTCCATGACCTCTCGCACAAGTGCCGCAGTGGTTTCCGCGGCGTCTGCTGGAGTCTCCAGGACCAGCTCGTCGTGGACCTGGAGCAGCATGAGCGTGGCATCTCCTCCTGCTTCCAGCTGTGAGTCGAGTTCGATCATCGCCTTCTTGATGATGTCTGCCGCGGAGCCCTGGATGGGCGCATTGAGCGCCATACGTTCCCCAGCCTGGCGCTCACGAACGTTCCCAGATGTCAGTTCAGGCAGATAACGACGCCTTCCCAGGATCGTTTCGGTGTAGCCGGCGTTGCGAGCGTCGGCGACGATCCCACTCATGAAGTCGCGCACGCCGGGGAACTGATCGAAATAGGCATCCATCTGTTCCTGCGCTTCGTCGCGGCCGATCTCGAGACGCTGTGCCAATCCGTAGGCCTCCATGCCGTACAACAGACCAAAGTTGATCACCTTGGCCCGCCGCCGCATCTCGTAGTCGACGTTCTCGACTCCGACCTCGAACACCCTCGCCGCGGTGGCGGTATGAATGTCCTCCCCGGCCTCGAATGCCTGGACCAATGCCTGATCCCCACTCAGATGGGCCAGGATCCGTAGTTCGATCTGGCTGTAATCGGCAACCACGAATCGGCGGTCCGGCCCGGCCACGAAAGCGCGACGAATGGTTCGGCCCTCCTCCGAGCGAGCCGGGATGTTTTGCATGTTGGGCCGCTCCGATGAGATTCGGCCAGTTGCCGCGCCGCGCTGATTGAACGCACAGTGAATCCGACCATCGGCCCCAACCAGCGGAAGCATCCCATCGACATAGGTGCTGCGGAGCTTCTCCAATTCGCGAAACGACAACAGATGCTCCACGATCGGGTGCTCGGTGGCCAGCTTCTGGAGCACTGAGGCGTCGGTCGACGGTTGACCCTTGGGAGTCTTCTTGAGAACCTGGAGGCCCAGGCGATCAAACAACACCTCCCGCAGCTGGAGCGTGGACTTGATATTGAAAGGCTCTCCAGCCGCTCGGTAGATCGACTTCTCGAGTGTGGCGATCCTGTCGCGCAGGCTCTCCCCGAGCTCCTCCAAGTAGGGGACGTCGACGGCGATTCCGGCATCCTCCATACGCGCCAGGACCCGCACCAGAGGCAGTTCGACCTGCTCAAAGAGATCCTTTCCGCCCCTGGACACCATCTGTTCGGTCAACGGCTCGATCAGTCGGGCCACCGCGGCGGCCCGACGACCGGATGCCTCCAGGTCGGGGCCGGAGGCATCAAAGTCGAGCGTCCCCTGGGCCGCCGAAGCACCACCGGCCGATGCGCCATCTATCTCCACTCCGAGCGTTCTGCCTGCGATATCCGGTAGTGACTGCGACCCACCGGCGGGGCGAATGACGTAAGAGGCCAAAGCGGTGTCGAACCCGAGTCCCCGCAGATCGATATCGGCCTCGATGAGCGCCCGAACAAGCGGCTTGGCGTCGTGAAGCGCCTTCGGAATGTCATCCGCCTCCAGCAGAACAGCCAGAGCATCGGAGGCAGACCACGGTACGAAGGTTGCGTTGTCCTCATCGGCAATCACCAAGCCCACCAGACCGTCGTCATCCCACACCGGGTCGATGCCGAGTGGACTGAGTTCTCTCAACGCAATGATCGATGCCCGGTCCGTGGTGGTTGTGACCTCGACCTCGAGGGTCTCCTCCACACCCGGTTCTGCGCCGCCACCGACCTCCCGAAGCCGTGTCCACAGGGACTGGAAGGCGAGCTCGTCGAACACCTTGCGTACCGCGGAACCGTCCCAAGGCTGAAGGCGCATCGCTTCGATATCGGTCGAGACATCAACATCCGTCAGCAACAGCGTGAGATCTCGATTGAGAAAGACCTGTTGGTGACCCGCCTCCAGATTCTCCCGCAGCTTGGGTGTTTGCTCGTCGAGGTGCTCGTAGATGCCCTCGAGGCTCCCGTACTCGGCCACCAGTTTGGTGGCCGTCTTCTCCCCCACTCCAGCAACGCCCGGCAGATTGTCGGACGAGTCTCCCCGCAGTGCCGCGTAGTCGGCGTATTGGGCGGGGGTGATGCCGTATCGCTTCTGGATGTACTCCGCGTCTGCAACTACGACGTCGCTTATCCCGCGCCGCGTGTAGTAGACCTTCACCGGACCATCGATCAGTTGGAACGCGTCACGGTCGCCCGTGACAATCAGAACCTCCCAGCCCGCGGCGGCGCCTGCGGAAGCAATCGTGGCAATGACGTCGTCCGCCTCGAATCCAGGAGCTTCGAACTGGGGAAAGCCGAGGACGCCCGCAACCTCACGCATTAGTGGGAGCTGGCTCCGGAACAGATCCGGCGCCGCCTCTCGCTGCGCCTTGTATTCGGGAAACCGATCGCTCCGGAACGTCTTGACCGGCGTATCCCAAGCCACCACGACCGCGTCGGGAGCCTCCTCCGCCAGCAGCTTGATGACCATCGACGTAAACCCGTACACGGCGTTCGTGACCTGGCCCGACGGCGTGGCGAGATCACTGGGAAGTGCGTAGAAGGCGCGGTACGCGAGGGAGTGACCGTCGAGGAGAGCGAGTTTTGGCATCAGGCAGAGGTTAGGAACTCTGGAGTCGGGTGTCTGGAGCCATCAGAGCTTGTCGAGGAGGCGATCACGTTTCGCGGTCACATCACCGATCTGAGCCTCCAAATGCTCAACCAGACGCTCGAAACGCGCGACGTCGGCGCTCGTCTCCCTGGCATCCTCACGATCAAACGGCGACTCGGATACCGCTGCATCCCTTGCTGCATCATCGGCAAGGTGACGATGAACGCCTAGTTCGGCGCGGGCCTGATGCAGCTCAGCCTCGAATCGACCGATCTCGTCATTCAGCCTGAAGATGCGTTGTTCTAGTCGACCCATGAGTTGGCTGATCCTACGTGCCAAGGCACGTATCATTCGGCGCAAGCCGGGGTGGCGGAATGGCAGACGCGGCGGACTCAAAATCCGCTGGGCGCAAGCCCGTGTGGGTTCGAATCCCACTCCCGGTACCAGCATCTCACCCATCGGGTCCTACCCGGCCCCGAAGACCTCGACCAGACACGGGCCCGACGGGTGATCGATTCCTGATCCCCACAACAGGCCTACTGGGCCGCTCAGGTAGGCCCACTGCACCAAACCTTCCCCACCCGCATCAGGTTCGAATCCCACTCCCGGTACGAGCATCTCACCCATCTGGTCCTACCCGGCCCCGAACACCTCGACCAGACACGGGCTCGCGCGGCAACGCGTGTGGCATGATTCTGGGCACACATTCAGGGGAGGATCTCGTGCCGTATGCCGCGCAACTCTGCTCGAATTGCGAAAACCGCTTGGAAAGCTCTGACGCTGTTTGTGCGGTTTGCGGCACCCCCGTCGCCACCGGACCACCGCCGCCTCCGGCCCGGGGCCCGGTATCTGGACCGCGCCAGGCCCTGTCGTCGCGGGCGATCGGTGGGATCGCCGCTGTTTCGGTGGCAGCCGTTGTAGGAGCCGTGTTGTTGCTGAGCAACTCCGGCGGGGAAGACTTGACGATCAGCCCGACCCTGCCGCCCGTATCGGTCGAGGGATCGACCACGACCACCAGCGCCACTACTACCACGACGCTCGCCACAACGACAACCAGCACCGCCACCACGACCACGACGCTCGGCACAACGACAACCAGCACCCCCGCTCCGACCACCACCGTCGGTTTGGACGTTGGGGTCCCATACGCCGGGTATGAGCTGATCACCGACGATGACGGTCTGCTGGAGGTGAGCGTGCCGACGGAGTGGGCCGATCGACTTGGCGTCGGCTGGGACTACAACTCCGACGGAGTCCTCATAGGCCCCGCGCTCACCGCAGCGATCGATCGCCAGGCATGGCTCGAAGGCTGGGCCACGCCCGGGGTGTTCCTTTCGGCTTCGGCCCAACTCGACCTGACGCCCGACGAGATGCTGGACGACCGTGCGTTCGGTGGACAATGCGAGTACGAGGGGCGGCTCGACTACGACGACGGCGAGTATCGCGGCCGTTTCGACACTTGGATCGACTGCGGTGCCGAGGGGAGCACGTTCATCGTCGTCGCATCGGAGCCCTACAGCGGTGGGGCGATCGTGCTGGTTCAGGTAATAATCGTCACCGAGGCCGACCGAGACGCTCTGCGTGAAGTCCTGGAGACGTTTCGAGTCATCGGCGATCTCACCGGCTAGTCGCCGTACCCATTCGTGATCGGAAGCCTGCGGTCGCGACCCAGGCTCTTCGTAGTGATGCGAACCCCCGGCGCCGCCTGACGTCGCTTGTACTCGTTGCGGTCGACCATCTGGGCGATCCGTCGGACGGTGCTCTCGTCGAAGCCCTCCTTGACGATCTCGTCCACCGACGCATCGTCCTCGACATAGCGTTCCAGGATCGGATCGAGTAGGTCGTATGGCGGCAGCGAATCGGTGTCCTTCTGGTCGGGCTTCAGCTCTGCAGAAGGCGGCTTGTCGATCGTTCGTTGTGGAATGACTTCGCCGTTGCGATTCCTCCATCGCGCAAGTTCGTAGACGAGCATCTTCGAGACGTCTTTGAGCACGGCGTAGCCGCCCACCATGTCGCCGTAGAGAGTGGCGTAGCCAACGCTCATCTCCGACTTATTGCCGGTGGCCACGACGATCCCCCCGAACTTGTTGGACAACGCCATGAGGATTGCCCCCCGAGACCTGGCCTGGAGGTTCTGCTCGGCAACATCGACTTCGGTCAGTTCGAAGGCGCCGCCCAGGGCCTCGAGGAACCCGGTGAACGGTGGCTCTACGGGTATCTCGTCGAAGGCAATACCGAGGTTGGCGGCGAGCGCTCGCGAGTCCTCCACTGATCCAGTGCTGCTGTAGCGGCTCGGCATCGTTACCCCTCGCACTGCATCGGCCCCAAGCGCGTCTGCGGCGATGGTGGCGGTGAGTGCCGAGTCGATGCCACCCGACAGACCAATGACGACACCACCGAACCCATTCTTTCGGACATAGTCGCCCAAGCCGAGGCACAGCGCCTGGTATATCTCCTCGGTCTCTTCGAAGGGATCATGAGTGGCCAGAGGTGGCTCTGGATTGCCATCCAACAGGTCTCCGTCGCTGACTCGCAACGCCGTCGGGACGTCGCCACCTGATTCGGGAAGAGGCACGTCAACCCAGAAGAGCTCCTCCTCAAACTGGGCCGCCCGATACAACAGATCTCCCGAAGCATCGAACACCATGCTCTGACCATCAAACACCAACTCGTCTTGGCCCCCGACGAGGTTGAGATAGACGAGCGGCACCCCAGCGCTGCGGGCCCTTTCGGACAGCATTTGCTGCCGCTCGCTGCCTCTACCTCGGTGGTAGGGCGATCCGTTGATGTTGAGCAGGATCTCGGCCCCGGCAGCGACCTGGTCGGCAGGCGGACCGTCTGGCACCCAGATGTCCTCACAGACTGAGACACCTACCGCCACACCGTTGATCTCCCAAAGAGACCCCGGGTTCTCGCCCACCGCAAAGTACCGATCCTCATCGAAGACGCCGTAGTTGGGGAGCAAACCCTTGTGATAGACGCCCCGCAGACCTCCTCCCGCCACCAAAGCCGCTGCGTTGTGGACCCTCGCCGGCCCGGCGTCGTCACGGTGACCGACGCCCCGATCCACGAATCCGACCACAGCTGCGGTCTCGCCGGATCGTGCTGCCAGCCGGTGCAGAGCTGAGATGTTGTCGCGGATGAATGCCGACCTGAGGACCAGGTCCTCGGGCGGATATCCGGTGATCGCCAGCTCGGGGAACAAGACCACATCGGCCTGGCACTCCTCGGCCCATAGCATTGCATCGATGATGCGTTCGGTGTTGCCGTCGATGTCTCCAACGACAAGGTTTAGTTGAGCGCCAGCGACGCGGAGGAAGTCCATACACGGGAGATTAGAAGCGGGCCGCCTGATCCCTAATCCCTAGCTCCTCATCGCCTCCGCCAGATCACCGACCAGACTCGCCACGGCCTCGCAGGCGGTGGCCCTGTCGGCGGCGTCGAGTACACGACGCACAAGCGCTGTTCCGACGATCACTCCGTCCGCCAAGCGGCCTGCTGCCGCCGCCGACTCCGGTCCCGAGATCCCGACGCCCAGCACCAGAGGCACGGCAGATCGTGATCGCACCCGTGCCGCCAAGTCCGCGGCCCGACTCGAAGATCCATCGCGCTCTCCTGTGACGCCCATCTCGGCTATGCCGTACACGAAGGGGTCCGCCCGTTCCACTACCCGGTCGAGACGAGCATCGGTCGTGGTGGGAGCCGCAAACTGTACGAGCCCCACACCCTCGTTCTCGAGTGCCGCCGCGAAGGGTTCGGACTCATCGACCGGGAGGTCGGCGATGATCGCTGCCCCGGCCCCGGCACCACCTGCCGCATGGGCGAATTCGGCCACGCCCATCGTGAGAATGGGATTCACGTAGGTCATCACGGCACAGGGAAGATTGGTCGCCTCTCTGATCAGAGCAGTGATCTCGAGGCCTCGCCGCAGGGTCATACCGGAAGCGAGGGATCGGGTGCCCGCCTCCTGGATAACCGGGCCATCCATGAGCGGATCCGCGTACGGAATGCCTACCTCGAATCCGTCTGCACCGGCATCAGCCATCGCGCTGAACAATTCAACCGTTCCGGCGGGATCAGGTAACCCGCACATCATGTACGGCAGGAGGAGGGCACGTTCCCCAGTCACCTCAAAGGATTCGCGAAAGGTCACTGGCTCCGCACCACAGCCACTTGATCGACGTCCTTGTCGCCCCTCCCGCTGAGACACAGCACGACGGTCTTGTCCGCCAGAGCTTCTCGTTCGCGCCACACCCATGCGAGAGCATGGCTGGGCTCCAATGCCGGAATGATCCCTTCCGTGCGCGACAGGAGATCCATTGCATCCAATGCCTCGGCATCGGTGACGGAGTCGTACCGAGCCAGTCCTTCCTCCTTGAACTGAGCATGCTCGGGTCCAACACCCGGGTAATCGAGACCTGCGCTGATCGAGTGGGCCTCCAACACCTGCCCCTCGCCGTCCTGGAGCATGTAGGTGCGTGCCCCGTGGAGTACTCCGGGCGAACCCGCCACCAGCGAGGCGCCGTGGCGTCCGGAATCCAGTCCGTACCCTCCCGCCTCGATGCCGACCAGGTCGGCCGTTCCTGTGGCGAACGGGTAGAACATCCCCATCGAATTTGAACCGCCTCCGACACAGGCGACGACGACATCCGGTTTGGTGTCGCCGAGCTGGTCGAGAGTCTCATCCCCGATTACGCGTTGCAGCTGACGGACGATCCACGGGAACGGATGGGGGCCGACCACCGACCCGATGATGTAGTGCGTCGTCTCGACGGTGGCCACCCAGTCCCTCAGCGCGGCGCTCACCGCATCTTTGAGCGTTCCGGCGCCGCTGGTGACCGGCGTCACGGTGGCTCCCAGCATCAGCATCCGCTCGACGTTGAGGGCCTGGCGCGAGATATCCACGGTCCCCATGAAGACCTCGCATTCGAGACCAAACAGCGCACAAGCAGTGGCGGTGGCCACACCGTGCTGTCCGGCTCCGGTCTCGGCTATCACCCTGGGCTTGCCCATCCGATGCGCCAGAAGCGCTTGACCGACCGTGTTGTTGATCTTGTGAGCACCGGTGTGGGCCAGATCTTCCCGCTTGAGGAGGAGACGCACACCAAGCACGTCAGACAGCCGAGACGCCTCATAGAGCGGGGTCGGTCGGCCCACGAAGTCGCTGAGCAGGCCTGCAAGCTCTTCCTGATAGACCGGATCAGTCCAAGCTGCCTCGAAGGCCCCCTCCAACTCTTCCAGAGCAGGCATCAGAGTCTCCGGTGCAAACCGACCGCCAAAGTCACCAAACCTTCCCGAAGCGTCGGGACGATCGACCACGCTCACCGCACCACCTCCACGAATCGGCGCATGAGATCCCGGTCCTTGACGCCCCTCTCGCTCTCGATTCCTGATGACACATCGACACCGTAGGGCCCCAACTCGGCCAGCACGTCACCCACGTTGTCGGGCGTGAGGCCGCCGGCCACCACGAAGGGACCGCGAACGGTGTCGATTGAGCTCGGGTCGAACCTGACACCGCTCCCGGGAATGACCCCGTCCAGTATCGGAATCGAACCCACCGGCGCCACGGTCGTATCCATATCCGTCTCTACCCGAATGGGGAAAAGCACCCGATAGCCCGCCTCGATGGCAGCCACAGCAGCATCCCAGGAGTGCCTGCCGTGGGGTTGTACTCCGGTCACCTCCGCCCGATTCGCCGCAGCCAGCAATGCTTCCGGGGGTTCGTGTTCTGTAACGAGGAACCGTTCGATGGTGCGACCCGATCCGTACTCGGCCGCTTGGGAGGGGGTGACCCGTCGTACGGAACGTGAGGCCGTCACAAAACCGACGGCATCGGCTCCTGCAGTCTCGGCCGCGACAACGTCGCTCCCGCTCCGCAAGCCGCACAGCTTGATCCACGTCATGGTGCACCAGAAAGGGACGACACGAATTCGGCGGGTGATCCCGCCTGCGCCGCCGCTTGTCCCACCAGTACGGCGTCGAATCCGGCGAGCCGCATACGCGCCGCGTCGCGTTGTGTGTTTACGCCACTTTCGGCCACAGCCACCACACCCGAAGGGATCAGGTGCCGCAACCGCTCTGCGGTACTGAGATCGACCGCAAAGGTCGCCAGATCGCGATTGTTGATACCGACCACTCTCGCCCCCGAATCGACGGCTCGTCTGACCTCCTCGGCTGAGTGCGCCTCTACGAGCGCCGTCATCCCCATTTCGCGCACGCGCCCCAGCAGGTCGCCCAAAAGAACATCCTCCAGGACGGCAACGATCAAGAGCAAGGCGTCGGCCCCGGCGGCGCGAGCTTCGTCTACCTGTGCCGGATCGATGATGAAATCCTTGCGCAACACCGGTACGGCAGTGTTCTCCACCACCGCAGTCAGGTCCTTCAGACTTCCTCCAAAGTGACCGGGCTCGGTGAGGACCGAGATTGCGGCGGCACCGCCCCTGGCGTAGGCGGCTCCTAGCCCGGCGGGATCGAGTTCAGGCGCGATCGGACCGGCCGAAGGAGACCGTCGCTTGATCTCGGCAATGACACCCAAACCGGGGGCGGCAAGTGCTCCCACAAGATCGCGGGGCGAGCTGACGGCATCCACCGCTGCCGCCCGTAGCTCGCTCCGTCTGGGCGACAGCTCAGACACGCGGATCCGGGTTGATTCGAGAATCGCCTCAAGCATCGGTGAATCGTAGATAGAACCGGCACCGCTTCTGCGCTGCTACCTCAGATCTGATGGCCTTCGCGGCGCCCATCATCCCAAGAGGATGTGACGTCTGCCGACCCGGGAAGCAACACACTGATCGAGGTCCCTCTTCCCGGCGCACTGTCCACCGACGTGACACATCCCATCGCCTGCACCAGTTCGCGGACAATCGATAGGCCCAGTCCGCTTCCCTCAGGTCGTACCGGCCGGTACCTGGCGGTGACATACAGCCGCTCGAAGATGTGAGGAAGATCGGCTGCATCGATCCCAGGTCCGGTATCTGCCACGGTCAACCGAATGCCGTGTTCCGTCTGCGAGAGCGACAGCGTGACTTGACCCGCCTCCGGCGTGTAGCGCAGAGCATTCTCGAGGAGGTTGCCTACTACCTGCGCTATCCGGTCTGGGTCGATCTCGACCCCTCCCACCGAGCGGATGTCTTCGTCGAGAACGACCTTGGCAGCATCGGCCCGCTCCCGGAACCCCTCGAGTACACCTTTGAGGTGGGCCGCCAGGTCGACGGACTCAGGGCGAAGGCTGAACTCGCGCGCTTCGATGCGCGACAGGAGCATCAGGTCCTCCACCAACCTCCGCAGCCGCCCCGCTTCGGTACCGAGCACCCAGGCAACGCGATCCAGGTCCGATGGGTCTACTCGGCCTTCCTGCATCGCCTCTGCGTATCCGGCAATCGTCGTGAGCGGAGTACGCAAGTCATGGCTCACAGAGACGAGGAACTCCCGTTCCCGTGTTCTCGCTGCCTCCAGTTGCCCGGCCATGTCGTTGAAAGCTCTTGCCACTTCTGTGATCTCATCTGATCCGACAACCTCGACGCGAGCTTCGAAATCGCCCGCTGCGATGTCGCGTGATGCCTCTTGCAGAGGCTCGACGCGACGCGACAGGCGACGAGCCAACCCCGCGGCGATCACCGCCGCCAGGAGAATGCCGAGCCCGATCGCCCAGGCAAACCGCGCCACAACCTCAGCCCATGGGATCAGCTCGAGGTTCGTCCCTATGAGGACGATCAACGTCCCTCTCTCCAACCGGAAGGGCTGCGCGATCGCAGCCACGGTTTCGCCGCCCACATCTGCATCAAAGCTGTAGGGGTGGCTCAAATCGATGTCGTCGGGAACCAAAGGCAGGAGAGCCCGCTCGGCTTCCCCCAAGACGACGATCTCGCCGCGAGGGTTGAGGAAGGCGGCCTCCACGTAGTCATGCCCTCCCACCGCGCTCACAAGCGCCAGCACGTCACCGACTCCCTCGAAAGTACGACCCGGCGCCGCGTCACTCGGCCGGTCGTCCGCGCCGCGCTGAGCAGGCGAATCGGTCTCTGGGAAAAACCCTGTCTGGATGATTCGAGCCGTCGCCGCGGCTTGACGATGGAACTCGGTTCGGATCGAACTATCGACCGATCGATGGATGAGCACCGCGGCGGCCAGTCCCCCGATGGCAAGCGTGGTGACCGACACCACCACCATGCTCCAGAAGAAGCGGCGCCGCATCAGCTGCCCAGGCGATAGCCGACGCCCCAAGCGGTCTCGATCGGAAGCCCTTCGAGCTTCTTCCGGAGCTGTCGAATGTGGACATCCACTGTGCGTGTCTCGCCGAAGTACTCATACCCCCACACGGCTTCGAGTATCTGACCCCGGCTGAGGACGAGTCCGGCGTTCTCAGCGAGATACCACAGGAGGTCGAATTCGCGAGCCGTGGGACGTACCGTTTCTCCGTCGCCGCCCCTCACCTCACGACGACCGGAATCGATCTCCCACCCTTCGATCTCAATGACAGAGGGAGCGCGAGGCTCGTCTTCAGAACGCCGAAGGACTGCCCGCACACGTGCCACCAACTCTCGAGGCGAGAACGGCTTCGTCACGTAATCGTCGGCGCCAATCTCGAGTCCGACGATCTTGTCTACCTCTGAGTCCCGCGCCGTCAACATGATGATCGGGACATCCGACATAGCCCTGATCCGCCGGCACACCTCCACTCCGTCCATCCCCGGAAGACCCAGATCGAGCAGCACCACTCGCGGGTCACGATCCCGCACGGCATCCAACCCCTGCGGACCATCGGGTGCGTGCAGGAGCCGAAATCCCTCCTGCTCGAAGTACATCCGAACGAGATCCGCGATCGACTCCTCATCCTCGATGAGGACGATCGTTCCCCGGCTGGTCATGACGTGCCTGCTCCTGTGCGGTCGATATCAGTGTCGGTTGTCTGTGTAAGAAGAATGTGAGATCCCTGAGAAATCATCCAGTGGGAGAGCGAGCACCCTGGCCTCAACACTGCCGGACTCCCAGCGAACCGCTACCTCATCACCTGCTTCGATCTCGCGGCGCACCATCGCCAACGCCGCAGGCGCCCCCATCGCCAGTGACTCCCCCACCGTCGAAAGGGTGCCCACAACGGCATCGCCTGCCACAACTTCGGAACCGGCGGGCGGCACCACGTTGCCGGACATCGTTACTCCCACCAAACGGCGATTTACTCTGCCTCTGGAATCGATTCGGGCCACCAGCTCCTGACCGACGTAGCAACCTTTGGTGAACGACACCGATTCGACGACCAGTCCGGACTCCTGGGGAATCGTTGCCTCATCGACATCTACGCCCATGATCGGCTCACCGGCCTCGATCCGGATGGCATCGGCTGCAACCCTGCCTGCCGGCATTACGCCGAGCCCTTCCAGGCGTTCGTCATCGATCCCCGCCAGCAAGAGTCTGCTGAGTGGCACCCCGCCGAGCAGTGCCACAGTCATGCCGTCGGGATCGATCCAGTCCATCCCTTGGTCCGAACCGGTCCTACCGATCACGTCGGCGAGATCTGAGCCCCATACCTCGATGACGCGCCGCTCATCCAGCACGAACTCGACATCGACCCGGAACCTGAATCTCTCCAGGTGCTCTATGACACCCGCACCCCTACCCGACCCAGTGACCATGCCGACACGCCCATTGCCCCGTAGCAACCACAAGAGGGCGACCAGCTTGCCGCGCGGTTCGAGCAGGAAGGAACGGGCTGTCGTCCCTGCGGTCATGCCGGCGACGTCCTGACTCACCTGCCCGTCCAGGAAGGCAACCGCGTCCTCCCCCGATACCCAAACGATCTCGCTGTGATCCGTGACGTATCCCTCACCCGAGCGGAGCGCCAAGTATTCGGAGGTGACATCGCCGAAATCTGGTCTCAACATCAGACGGCCTCGGCGGCGCCGATGGCAGCCAGCACGGCAGCGGCCTTTTCGACACACTCCGTGTACTCGCGTTCTGGGTCGGAATCGGCCACGACGCCTGCTCCGGCCTGGACCCACGCGACTCCATCGGCAGCCACCATTGTTCTCAGGGCGATGGCTGTGTCCACGTTCCCCGAGAAGTCGATATACCCGACCGCCCCCGCGTACGGACCGCGGGCCACCGGCTCCAGGTCGTCGATGATCTGCATCGCCCGCACTTTCGGCGCTCCTGAGACCGTTCCGTGGGGGAACGTGGCCCTCAAGACGTCCAGAGGACCTAGATCGTCCCGCAACTCACCGCTCACGCCGGACACGATGTGCATCACGTGTGAGTAGCGCTCAATGACCATCAGGTCATCCACGGCCACCGATCCAAACTCTGAAACTCGACCGATGTCGTTGCGGGCGAGATCGATCAGCATCACATGCTCGGCACGCTCCTTGGGATCCGCCAGCAACTCGGCGGCAAGGGCGTCGTCCTCCTCGGCGGTGGCCCCTCTCCTCCTGGTGCCGGCGATGGGTCGACTGTGTACTCGACCATCCCTGACGCGCACCATGAGTTCGGGCGACGACCCGGCGATCGTGAGATCGCCGTGGCGCAGAAAGAACATGTATGGCGAAGGGTTGACAACCCGCAGCGCCCGATACGCCGCAAACGGATCAGCATCGAGCGGAACCTGGAACCGGATGGAAGGCACGATCTGGAACGCATCGCCCGCCTCGATGTGCCCGATCGCCCTCTCAACGGCTGCCACGAATTCGGGACGGGACATCGAAGCGGACGCGTCCGGTGTCTCTCCGAACTCGGGCACTTCACGATGGAGGGTCGGTCGCCCGGCATCCAGTTGGGCGACGGCGCCGGCGAGATGCTGCGCCGCCTCGTCCCAGGAGGCGCCTGGGTCGGCTCCCGGTACGACGTTGCGGACCAGGGTCACCGTCTGGTTGAAACGATCGACGGCCGCCAACGACCCGACGGCATGCCAGACCATCGTCGGGAGTTCCCTGTCGTCTTCCGGCCGATTGGGAAGGTGCTCTACTTGCCGCACGGCGTCGTAGGCCAGATATCCGACCAAACCGGAGTGAAGTGGTGGGAGTGTCTCGTCCTCCCACACCCGATAGGTGGAAACGATCCGCTCCAAAGCATCCAGGGGCGCATCCCCGAAGACGTCGGGTCCGTCTCCTGTCACCGTTGTGGTCGAATCGTCCCCAACCACCGAAAACAGCGAATCCCACCCGACAAACGACCACCTGGCCCAGGTGTCTCCGCCCTCGACCGACTCCAGCAAGAAGGCATCGTCATGATCTTGAGCCAGAGCCTCAAAGACGCTCACCGCGGTATCCCGATCCCCCAGCAGTTGGGTGTGCACCGCAATCAGGTCGTACTCACCTGCGAGCCCGATGAACGCCGCACGGTTGGGAATGATCGTCATCGCGCCAGAGGGTAGGGAGGGTGTCGCCAGAAGCGACGGAAAGCGCGATCGCGCAAAGGTTGGCGATTACGTAGAAGAGCACTCGACACCACAGGCGTCGAGTGCTGCGAAGAAGAAGAACAACAACCAACTCGGCCTCCCGCCGAGCGTCGCCTCCTTTCGACCCCTACCCGGGCTCGACGTCAACTCCAACGAGTCCGACGCCCAAAGCGTCGGACGCTCCGTTATACATTCCAGAAGAACTCTGGGAGGAGGTCTTGGAACCACCTGCTGAGATCGACCAGGCGACCGGTCACCATCAGCAAGCCAAAGACGGCCAACAACGCTCCGGAACCGACAGTGATCGGGGTGAAATGCCGCTTCATCCAACCGAATGCTGAGTACGCCTTGGTGATTCCGATCCCGGCCAGGATGAACGGGACACCCAGGCCGAGCGAGTACACGAAGAGGAGGAACATTCCCTGGGCAACCGTGTCTTCTGTTGCGGCGATGGTAAGGATGGCGGCCAGGGTGGGCCCGATGCAGGGGGTCCAGCCGAATCCGAACGCAGCGCCCATCACCGGCGGTGCCCACGCCCCCAGTCGCGACGGTCTCACTTCGACTCGCCGCTCCCGCATCATCGGCATGAGCAGGGTTGGGTTCCAGAGGGCGGAGATTGCGATAAACAGTCCCATGGCGATCACGATCCAGCCCGCCCAGACGGTGATCGTTCCCGAGTTCCGGAGCAGTGAGGACCCGACCGTTGTAGCAGTGGCTCCCAGCGCCACGAAGACTGCAGTAAACCCGCCAACGAAGAGCAGCGTCACCCGCAGCATTCGAGCCGTTGATGGCGTTCCCTCTGCCAGATCGGCCGCGGAATAGCCACTCATCATTGACATGTAGCCCGGAAGCAGTGGCAGCACACAGGGCGAGAGGAACGAGAGCATGCCAAAGATGAACGCGGCAAAGACGTTCACGCTTTCGACACCCACTGGTACCTCCTGGGACGGATCTGTAACGGTATCGGTGTTCGAAGTGTTCCCGGCCCATCATGCGACGAAACCCACATTCGGGTCCGGGTTGCGCCGGCGTGCCCTCGGATACGGTCACAAGGCATCTCGGCACTAGCCTCGCCCGATGCCCACGATCCAAGACTGGCATGACCTCGATGTTCGCACCGGCCGCATAGTTCGAGCGGAGCCGAACACCGGGGCGCGTGACCCCGCACACTGCCTTTGGATCGACTTCGGCGAGCTGGGAGAACTCCAGAGTTCGGCCAAGATCACCGATCTCTACCAAGCCGACGAGCTGGTAGGTCGGACCGTGGTGGCCGTGACGGGATTCGACTCGATGCGCATCGGAGGTTTCCGTTCCGATGTTCTCGTCATTGGTGCGGAGACGCCCGATGGGGTCGTCCTCCTCCGGCCCGACGTCGACGTCGAACCCGGCACGGTCGTCGCCTGAGTTGCGAATCCGAAAGACACTGAGCCCGCCCGAACCGATCTCGCGTCGCGAGTTGGTCATCCTCGGTCTCTTTGCGATCGTGGCTCTTACCCAAGGATGGAGCGGAGCGGCGATTACCCACGCCCTCCCGTTCGCCCAGGAGGACTTCGGTTGGAGCGATGCGAGGGTCTTCGACGTATTGGCTACCGTCCGCGCCATCTCCCTTCTGGCGCTGGCGCTGTCTTGGTACGGAGATCACAGAGGGAGAAGGCGACCACTGCTCATCGCATTCGTCCTGCTCCCCCTCGGGAACCTTGCGACCGCGATCTTCGCCGACCCGGCATTCTTTTCGGGCATCCAGAGCGTGGCCCGCATCGGAACGATCGCACTCGGGTCCCTTGCTGTCGTAGTGCTTGCAGAGGAGGTCAAGCCGGGCATCCGTTCGTATGCCATCGGTGTCTATGCCCTCTTTGGTTCTCTCGGGACCGGTCTCGGACTCCTCTTACGCCCACTCGCTGCCGGCGGCGCTGACTCATGGCGCCTCATCTTCGCCCTGAGCTCGATCCCACTACTGGCCGCACCATTCCTCGCCCTACGGATCGGCGAGTCGAGGGCCTACGTGCAACGCGCCTCCCGACCCAGCTTGGGAGCCGTTCTCAAGGCACCTCACGGCCGGCGGTTCTGGCCCATGGCCGGCGTCGCATTTGCAATCTCAGCGTTTACCGCCCCTGCAGCCAACCTGGCTCTCGTCCGTCTCGAGAACGATCTCGGGTGGTCGGCGGCCGCGGCGTCGCTCCTGCTTGCGATCACGAGCGCTCCGGGAGTCACCATCGGCCTCTTGGCCGGTGGGCGCCTGTCCGATATCGCCGGTCGCAAGCCCACGGAAGTGGTGAGCATCGTGCTCGGAGTAGCAGGCGGCGTGGCGTTCTACTTCCTCGAATCGGGACTGCTCATGGGTTTGGCGATCTTCGTCTCGACCCTGGGAGCATTCGGCTTCGCCCCGGCGTTTGGCTCCCACCGGTCCGAGCTGTTCCCCACCGAGGTCAGATCCACAGCTTCAGCCTGGATCGTCAACGCCAGCATCGCAGGTGGTCTCACAGGCTTTGCCGCCGGACGTTTCGTGGTCGATGCGTGGGGAGTCCCCACAACCATCGCCACTCTGGGCGCCTTCGTGCTGGTGGCGTCGGTGCTCATCCGATTGTTGCCCGAAACGAAGGGACTTCATCTCACGCCGGACGCAGAGGAGATCGAGTTGCCGCCCGGCGCCATGCCAGGGTGACCAAGCGTGCCAGCAGGAGCACGACCACTCCCCACCACACGCCGGGAAGCCCCCATCCGAACGGCAGCACCAGCGCAAGCACAACGCCCGACATCAGGGCGGAGACTGCCATCGCAATGGCGAGAAACGAGAAATCGCCTGCTCCGATGAAGACACCGTCCCACACGAAAACAACGGCAGCTATCGGCTGGATGATGGCCACCAGCCAATAGGCAGTCTCGAATTCGGAGATCACACCGGGATCACCGGTAAACCAGGATCCGATCACTGAGGCCATCGCCCACAGGACGCCCATCAAGGCCAGCCCGACAAAGACTCCGATTACCAGCAATCGATCCGCAACCTCGACGACGGCGCTCCATTCGCCCGACCCGCGGAGCTTGCCGACGAGCGCCTGGGCGGCGATCGCAAGGGCATCGACTGCCAGAGCCAAGAAGATGAAGAGTTGCGAGAGAATCTGGTGGGCCGCCACCGCGTCCTCCGACACCCGAGCAGCTACTGCGGTCGCCGCAGTAAAGGCTGCCAGCAGCGACCCGGTGCGAATAGCGAGGTCGCGACCAATGCGGAGGAATGCCAGCACTTCGGTCATCACCGGCCTTGCTCCGTCGAGACCGTACGTGCTGCGACCCCGTCTCAACAAGGCTACGAATACGAAGGCTCCCAGCCATTGGGCGATCACGGTGGCCCATGCAGCGCCGGCAACGCCCATACCCGCTCCGAAGATGAGCAGCGGATCGAGAATCAGGTTCAACCCTGTGATCCCGAGCGCCACCACGAAGGGAGTTCGGGTGTCCTGGTGGCCCCGATACGCGCCGTGAGCTGCTCGAACGAGCAAGACGGCTGGAGCCGCAAGCGCTCTGATCATCACATACGTCACGCCCTCGGCCTTTACGGCTCCCGACGCTCCCAGCGCCCCCATCGCAGGACCGGCCAACAGAAGGAGCAGGACCGCAACCCCAACCCCGGAAACCACCGCCAGAGCGCCGGCAGTCAGGGTGGCTCGACCGGCGGCAGCCCGATCGCCTCCTCCCACCGACCGTGCGACCTCGGTGGTGGTTCCGTACTCGAGAAAGTTGAAGACGAAGAAGGCAACTCCAAAGAGAGCCGAGGCCACCCCCAGACCGGCCAAAGAATCAGATCCCACCCGGCCCACGAACGCGGTGTCGATGAGACCAAGCAAAGGATCGGCGATAAGCGATCCAAGAGCCGGGAGGGCCAGAGCGGCCACCGCTCGATCGTGCCGGGAGCGCAGCCGGAGCGCCTCTCTCATCCCGGGAAGGGCGTCTTGTCGGGAAACCGACACCTATCGACCATCTCGCATTCCCAACAGCGCGGCTTGCGAGAATCACACACGTCCCGCCCGAATTGGATGTACCGCATCGAGATCCCACTCCACTCCTTCTGCGGGTAAAGGTTGCGCAGGTCCGTTTCAACCTTCGTCGGATCGGTTTCATCGGTCAGCGAGAGCCGATAGGCGACACGCTTGACATGCGTATCGACCGCAATCGCAGGCAGGTCCCAGACCTCTGCGAGCACGACACTGGCCGTCTTGCGGCCTACGCCGCGCAGCGTCACCAGTTCATCGAGATCGCGGGGAACCTCTCCGTGGAAACGCTCCAAGAGGTCTTGGCTGAGCGCGATGATCGATTTGGTCTTCTGTCGATAGAAGCCCGTGCTGAAGATGACCGCCTCGACTTCCTCTGGGTTTGCGGCTCCCAGATCTGCCGGTTCAGGCCAGCGAGAAAACAGCGCCGGCGCCACCTTGTTGACGTTCTCGTCTGTCGTCTGAGCACTCATGACGGTGACGACCAGCAACTGCCACGGGCTCCGGTAGTCGAGTTCGGTTCGAATGGTCGGGTACCGCTTCTTCAGACGCCCCAGGAGAGTTCGAGCGTGACGGCGGGCGGCTGCATCGGTTGGCACGGTCGGCGATGGTAACGGCGCGCCGGTTACCCTCTGCCACGTGATCGACCCCAACTCCGCAGGAGCTGTTCAGCTCCGTACCGCCATCGCCGAGCTGGGACGAGTTGAGGGATCGCTGCTCAAAGTCGACGGGTTTCTAAACCATCGAGTTGAACCTCTTCTGATGATCGAGATCGGCCAGACGCTCGCAACCACGTTCGCTGCAACAGCGCCCGAGCTGGTCCTCACAGCCGAGGCGAGCGGGATTCCCCCTGCCCTCGCAACTGGCGCGGCGTTGGGGATTCCGGTCGTATACGCCAAGAAGTATCCCCGCAGCGACGCAGTGCGCCCGGCGTATGTCCGGGAGGTTTCCTCCCCTACCAAGGGCGTTGAGTACCGCGTCGAGGTCGCTCGCCGAGTCTTGCCCGAGGGGACTCGGGTACTGGTGATCGACGACTTCCTCTCTGGAGGCAGAACGGCCGAGGCGTTGGGCGAGATTGTCGCCGAGGCGGAATCCGTGCTCGTTGGCCTCGGATTCGTGATCGAAAAGGCGTTCATGGAGGGACGGGGACGCCTCGAGGCCCACGGCTGGCACGTCGAGTCGGTCGCCGTCGTCACCTCGCTCGAGAACGGCGTCGTCTCGCTCCTCGATTGATTGGTGTGTTGGGGCAGAGCAGTCCGCCGCTACTCTCCGGCTCGCCCTGATCTCGGAGATCCCGTGCAACCTGAGCGACCGGCCCAGACGACACTCGCATTTCATGCCTCGCGCATCCTCATCGATGTAGGGGTTCTTCTGGCTATGGCGTCTATGAGCCTGGCTTTCATCGAGGCGGATTCCGGAAACCGTTCCGCCCTCGATGCCGATGCCCTTCCGGCACTTCTCCTGCTTTTGCCTATCTTCGTAGTCACCCTCATCCCCGATCACACCAGGCCTCTACACCCCGTGGCAGGCTGGACTGCTCTGGCATTTGGTCTCGCCGCCCTCCCCTACGCCGTCCTGAAGATGCTCGATGCGGCAATCCTCGCCGACACCCTCGACGGATCACTCGGCTTCGGTTCGCGGCTGATGGTGATCGGCTGCCTGGTGACGCTCGTGGGGATAGGAATCGGCCTCTACCGCACCCTGCGCGGACTCCCCAGCGGTGGCACTCCTGGGCGCAGCTCGACGTTTCGTACCCGCCCCAAACCCGCAACGGCGCCCGAAAGAGCGCCCGGCTCGGAAGAGTCTCCATCTCCATCTCCATCTGCAACTCCCGCTCCTCCGTCCGACCCCTCCCCGGCCGAGATTGCCGCCGCCGCGGCCGCCCCGACCAGGCTCCTGCCGATTTCACCGGAGCCGGAACAGGAACCGGAACCGACTGATGTAGTGCCCTCATCCCAGCCCGAAATAGTGTTCCCCGATACCGGTGCCGTCGCCCGCGAGGCCGAGCCCGAGTCGACACCGCCCGACCCCTTCCTCGACACAGCCGAGCGGGCCGATGCTGCGATCGACGATCACTTCTCGTCCATCTTCGACGACGACGAACCGACCGACGAGTAGCCCGTGCACCCATCCCGTCCCATCGTCCTGGCCGGGGTGGGGTTCACAATGCTGTCGATGCTGCTGCCTTTCGCGTCGTTCCCGGTAATAGGTTCGGTAAACGGGCTCTCCGCCGACGCCTGGCCCGCGCTGCTCCCCCTCATCCCCGTCGTCGTGCTAGTAATCAACGGTCGCTGGGACCTGAGTCTGGAGCCCGGCCCTGGGATCGTCGCAGTGGCCCTTTGCGGGCTTTCTCTCGTCTTCTCGTTGGTGAAGGCCGCCGACGCAGTGGTGGCAGTCCGCGACACCGCGGGTGCCACGCTTGGAGCCGGAGCATGGATGTCGGTGGCTGCGATCGCAGTGGCAACCTCTGGGGCCGCGTTCGGCTCGTTCGAGAGATCCTGAGGCCCGGTCCGACCGGTGCCCACACGAGCGATCCGCCACCGCTAGAACGTCAGCGGCAGCCCGATCACTATGTAGATCAGACCGGCGATGGTTTGCCAGAACGCGCTCGGATTAGGAGGCGGCCGCAATCCGTTGCGGAGACGCGCCATAGGATCCCGCCGACGCATGACCTTCCCGCTACGAAGCGCCGCATCTTCCTCGTAGTCGTCGTCCGACCTATTCCGGCCTCCGACCAGCGCTTCGACGGCGCCGATCGAGAGATTCGAATAGCCGCCACCGCGTGCCCCTCCGAGGAGAAGAAGGAGGGTCCCCGCGGCAATCCAGGAGTAGCCGAAGGCGCTCCCCAGTTCGATGCCCGTCACCCCGTACACGACCAGACCGATTGCACCTGCAACCGCCAGCCCGAGCAGGAACGCCTTCACGTAATTGGGGAATCGCTCCCGCAGCGACTCCTCCTCTACCAACTCTCCTGTCTTGCGGTCCAGGCGCAGACGCGCCATGAAGGGGACATCACGTCTTCGTGCCATACCGTGAGGCTACCGACGAACCGGCACTGTGACCGTCACCGTCGCTCGAAGCGGTCGCGTCCACCCTCGGCTGGGTCCAGAGCGTCTTCGAACTGCTTGGCTTCGACGAGCCGGCGGACGTGGAAGGCAGCGCGCAAGGTCATGAGAAGGAGGAACAGCAGGATCGTGAGGATGGCCAGGAGCTCGGGTCCGTCAAAGTAGGACGTGTGACAGGAGCCGATGCCATCCGGACACAATCCGAGACCATCACCGCCACCAGCGAGGTCGACCAAGGCGATCATGGGTACAAGGGCTACCACGACAATCGCGGCGATCACGATCCCGATCACGATACGAACTCCTGACATGACGGGTGCAGGGTACGACGAGGCAACGGGTTGCACGCGTCATCGACCCGGTGATACCTTGCCGCTGCGATGAATTACACCCATGTGAGATGGCAGCGCAGAGTGATTGTGGCGGAGCGACGATGACCTTCGAATACCACAGCGAACCGTTTACAGAGACCGAGATCGGTGTCCTGCAGCGGTTCTTTACGAACACGAGTGGCCCTGTCTTCGGTCTCACGAATCTTCCCGAGGTGGTCAAAGGAGCCCTGTTTGCGAGGTACAGCAGATCTCCCAAGTCGCTGCGGCGGCTGTTTCTCGACGAGTTCTACGAGTCTCCTGAGGTCGGGGTCGGCGCCATCGCCGAAAGGTTGGAAGGCGACGATCCGGCTGTTCAGCTGCAACGCGCTGAGGCGCTCTATCAGCGGGTCTTCACACAATTCGGTGACGACTCGGTGGCGCAACTCGGCGGCGTTCATCTGGCATGCGAACAGGCCTCGAATGTGCTCACCAAAGTGCTCGAGTGGGGGCGCCTCGCCGCCTACCTCGAGCAGAGCACCCGCTACATCTTCTACGACAGGCAACTGGGCGATCGCTATCGCTACTACACACCGCCCGAGATCGTCGACGCCGGCCTCGGCGACACCTTTCGCGCCGAGGTTGACGCCTTGTTCCGGTCATACAGCTCGCTCACCGATCAGCTGACGCGCTACTACCAGACACTGCACCCCCAGGCGGTGGACGATGCCGATTTCGTCTACCGCTCCACCATCCGCGCCAAGGTGTGCGACGATCTTCGGGGGCTGCTACCCGCGGCGACCATCTCCAACGTCGGAATCTATGCCACCGGGCAGTCGTACGAAATGCTCCTGCTACGGATGAGGTCGAGCACCCTCGCCGAAGTTCGCGACTACGCCGACCTGATGCTGGTCGAACTCCGCAAGCTCGTCCCCGCCTTCCTGCGACGGGTGGATATTCCGGAGAGGGGTGGAGCGTGGAGTTCCTACTTGGCCGACACCGTCCGTTCGATGGAAGCGATCGGCGAGTCGCTCGAGCTTCCGTCGCAACCTCAACCGGAGGTCAGCCTGGTCGAGTACGACCCTGAGGCCGAACTCAAGATCGCAGCAGCCGCCCTCTACGCCGTCACCGATGCCGCCGACGAGACGCTCCTGCGTCACGTTCGCACGCTGCCCGCTTCCGAGAGCGAGCGGCTCTTCAGGGCCTACGTCGGCGAGCGTTCCAATCGCAGGCACCGGCCCGGTCGTGCCATGGAGCGAGCCGATTACCGCTTCGACATCCTTTGTGACTACGGCATCTTCCGCGATCTACAACGCCACCGGATGATGACCCTCGAATGGCAGACGTTGGGGACGAACCATGGCTACATCACTCCCGAGAGCGTTGTCGACCTCGGAATCGCGCCTGCCTGGAATGCAGCGATGGACCGCGCTGGTGAACACCACAGGTCACTTGTAGATGTCGTCGGTCGCACGGTCGCGCAGTACGCCGTACCGCTGGCGTACAAGATCAGATTCTTCATGCAGATGAACGCCAGGGAGGCCTTCCATCTTCTCGAACTACGCACAGTCGAGGGCGGCCACCCCGGTTACCGCAGGGTTTGCCAGGAGATGCACCGCTTGATTCGCGATGAGGCAGGGCACGCCCTGATTGCAGAGGCGATGCAGTTCGTGGACCACGAGACCTATGGGCTCGGGCGTCTCGATTCAGAACGCCGTGCGGCTGCTCGCCGTGCGGCGGCGGGAATTGCCGATCCCACCGATTAGGGCTCCGTGGAACCGCAGCTTCAGCCGCCAGATTCCAGCGGAATCCGTAACACCAGTGCGTCGTCCTCGATAGCCCAGGCGGCCTCCGACACCAGCGAGTAGTCGGTGAAGTCCTGCTGCGCTGAGGCCATGAACGTGCGGCGAGCCTCACCCTCCAACGGTGGGATCCCCCTCTCCTTGACCGCCTCGGCACGGTTGGCGAACCGCTCCAGGAAGCCCCCGACGTCGAACGCTGCCATTGAACTCCTCCTCATGCGGATCAAGTCCAGGGTAGGCCGGACGACGTCCCTGACCCCCAAACCTCGACGGAATCGCGGCTTGGTGGTCGCCGGCGCAACAACAACAGAGGCGTCGGCGCCCTGCACTCCATGTAGAGCCGCTGGTCCGTATCAGCTGAGCACGGCCCCCGAACCGAGCACCTCCCGCAGCTCGGCGTAGAGCGCGGTGCGAGGCTCGACGCCGTGGTCTACCCCCAGCCGCACGACGGTGTCGCTCCCCTCGCCGCTGAGATGCATGTACACCGGTGTCTTTCCGGGATGGTTGGCAAGGATGTTCTTCAACTCGGTGACCAGATCCTGAGACATCCGCACTGCCGGGATTCGCAACCGGACGACCTGCTCGGGGCTCAGATCGGGCTCTGAGATCCGCTGAGCAATCAGTTTTACGCCGTCACCTCGTTGATCGACGCGACCCGCCACGACCAGAACAGCATCGTCGCGCACGAGCGGACCCGACTCCTGGACCGTACGAGGGAAGGTCACGACCTCGACCGAACCTTCGAGATCCTCCAGCTGGAAGAAGAGCATCATGTCACCCTTGCGGGTGTAGCGCCGTGACACGGACCCGACGAGACCCCCAACCACCACGTTGGCCCCGTCGGCCTCGTCGTACAGCCCTGGAATCGCGGTCGTCACAAGCGAACGGAGGGTGGTGCCCACGCTGAGCAGCGGATGGTCCGAGACGTACAGGCCGAGCATTTCCTTCTCGAAGGCGAGCTTGGTGCGTTGATCCCACTCCATCGCAGGTACTTCCACTGCGCCGGACTGGACAGACGGTTCGTCTGATCCGAATAGGGAGTATTGACCCATGTCCTCTGCCCTACGACGCGTCACGACGGCGTCGAGCATCTGCTCATACACGGCAATCAACCCTTTGCGAGGGAGACCGGTGGCGTCGTAGGCCCCTGCCTTGATCAGCGATTCGATCGTCCGTTTGTTGAGCGCGGCAAGGTCGACCCGATCCAGGAAGTCTTGAAATGAGTCGTACGCGCCGTTCTTCTTGCGCTCTCGAGTGATGAGTTCAACTACACCTTCGCCGACGTTGCGAATCGCCGACAGGCCGAAGGGGACGGTGCCGTCGCGCGCCACAAAATCCGATTCGGACGAGTTGACGTCGGGTACCAGGACCTTGACGCCCATCGTCCGACATTCGTTCAGGTAGACGGCAGTCCGATCCTTGTTACTCTTCGACGAAGTGAGCAATGCCGCCATGTACTCGGCGGGATGGTGCGCCTTGAGCCAAGCTGTCTGGTAGGCAACCAGCGCATAGCCGGTGGCATGGGCCTTATTGAAGCCGTAGCCGGCGAAGTGAGAGATGAGGTCGAAGATCTCCTTGCCGAGTTCGCGCGGATGTCCCTGGACCACCGAGCCTTCGACAAACAACTCCTCCTGCTCGGCCATGACCGCCGGAATCTTCTTGCCCATCGCCTTCCGGAGCCGGTCGGCCTCGATCATCGAGAACCCAGCCATCACCTGGGCCGCCTGGAGGACCTGCTCCTGATAGACCATGATCCCGTACGTGCCCGACAGCACCGGTTCCAGGTCGGCATGTGGGTATTCGACTGGCGCAAGGCCGTTCTTGCGATCGGCGTACATGTTGTGAGTGCCGGCACCCAACGGTCCCGGTCGGTACAAAGAGATGAGAGCGATCAAGTCGTCGAACCGATCGGGTCGAAGATTCCGCATGAGGGCTCGCATCCCCGACCCCTCCATCTGGAACACTCCCATTGACTCCCCGCGGGAGAGCATTCCATACACCTCGGGATCATCGAGCGGAACCGAATCGATATCGGGACGAGCGTCTCCGGATGCCTCAATCAGGTCGAGTGCCCTTTCAATTGTCGAGAGGTTGCGCAGACCGAGAAAGTCCATCTTGAGCAGGCCCAGCTGTTCGATGGCGTGCATCTCGAACTGGGTGACTACCTCGTTGTCCTCGCCCTTCTGCTGGATCGGAACGATGTCCATCAACGGCTGCGGTGAGATCACGACGGCAGCAGCGTGAATCGAGTCCTGCCGACGCAAGCCCTCGAGCCCGCGCGCAGTGTCGATCACCTTGGCTGCGTCGGGATCTGACGCATAGACCTCTCGCAGCCCGACCGCTGCCGTGTGATGATCTCGAACGACATCGTCGGCATCAGCTCCCGGCGTGGTCAAAGCCTGTTCGAGGGTCGCCTCGCGCCCAAGGATCGGTGGAGGCATCGCCTTGGCGATCCGGTCGCCGAGGCCGTAGGGGAAGCCGAGCACGCGGGCGCTGTCCCGAATCGCCTGGCGACCCTTGATGGTCGAAAAGGTGATGATCTGTGCGACGTGGTCGGATCCGTAACGCTCTGCCGCGTACCGAATGACATCGCTGCGGTATCGCTCGTCGAAGTCCATATCGATGTCGGGCATCTCGCGGCGTCCCGGGTTGAGGAACCGCTCGAAGATGAGCCCGAATGCGAGTGGATCGATATCGGTGATGCGTAGGCAATACGACACAATTGACCCGCCGGCCGACCCTCTTGCCGGGCCCACCCTGATCCCGTTGTCGCGGGCGTAGCGAATCAAATCCCACACGATGAGAAAGTAGGCGGGGAACCCCATCTTCTCGATGACTTCGAGTTCGTAGTCGAGCCGCTCCACCACCTCGGCCGGGATTGGATCGCCATACCGGAACCGGGCCCCCTTTAGGACGAGGTCTCGCAAGTACGAGGCCTCGGTCTCGCCGTCCGGCACCGGGAAGTGAGGCAGCAGAATGTTGCCGAACTCCATTGCCACATCGGCACGTTCGGCGATGAGCAGCGTGTTGTCACACGCCCCGGGGAAACCGTCGCTCGGAAACAGGGCCCGCATCTCTTGGGCGGACTTCACGTAGTAGCCCGATCCCTGGAACTTGAATCGCTTCTCGGCCGCCATCTCCGAACCCGTCTGGATGCACAGCAACGCGTCATGGGCTTCGGCTTCGGCGGCCGTCGTGTAGTGACAGTCGTTGGTGGCGAGTAGAGGCGCCCCGATCTGCCGCGAGATCGCCAACAGGTCGGGTAGCACCTTCCGCTGTGCTTCGACCCCGTGGTCCATCACTTCGACGAAGAAGTTCTCCTTGCCAAAGATGTCTTGGTACATGGCCGCAGCCTCGACGGCGCCCTCGAAATCTCGCTCACCGCTCGTGTTGCCCTCCTCATCCGAGGCATCAGGCGCCAGCAGTTGGGGTACGTGTCCTCCGAGACAGCCGGTCGTGGCGATGATCCCCTCGGCGTGAGCTTCTAGGAGCTCACGATCCATACGCGGCTTGTAGTAGAAGCCCTCGAGGTAGGCCTTGCTCGACAGCCTGATGAGGTTCTCGTATCCAGTCTGGGATGTGGCCAGCATCGTGATGTGGTATCTGACGTCGTCGCGCCTAGGGGGCCGATCGAACCGGGAACCGGGTGTCAGGTAGCCCTCCATACCGATCACCGGCGTTATGCCTGCATCAGTGGCCTGCCGGTAGAAGTCCACCGCCCCGTAGAGAACGCCGTGATCGGTCAGACCCACGGCCGGTTGATCGTCGGCCACCGCTGCCGCGATCACGTCGCCGACGCGGGCAGCCCCATCGAGCATCGAGTATTCAGTGTGGAGGTGCAGGTGAGCGAATCTGCTGCTGCTTCCCCTGCTGCTGGCTGGCACTCATGCTCCTGCGAATTACAGACGTGTCAGTCGACGATACCAGCCGACCGGAGGCGCGTTCTCGACGGGTTGCGGCACCCCCCGTCATTCCGCCGCAGGCAGCGCGGACTTCAGATCCTCGGGGAGAGGACACTCGAAATCGACCTCCCCGCCGGTCACCGGGTGGATGAAGGCGAGTCGGGTCGCGTGCAGAAATAGCCTGTGGCGGCCTGCACCGGTGCCGTATGTCCTGTCACCTGCGACCGGTAGTCCGATCGATGACAGGTGGACCCTGATTTGATGGGTTCTGCCGGTCTCGAGTGTCACTCTCAACAGAGCCCCGCCGCTCCAAGACCGTTCTACGCGGTAGTGCGTGACCGCCGGTCGTCCGTCGGGGTCGACCCGCATCCTGGTGGGACGACGTGGGTCGCGCGAGATCGGCGCCTCGATCGTTGCGGTTGGTGCGGCCGGCATCCCACTGACGAGACAGAGATACTCCCGAGTCACTTTGTGATCCTTGATTGCCGCCGACAGGCCGACATAGGTCTCAGCCGTCAGAGCAACCACCAACAGGCCGCTGGTATCTCGATCCAGACGATGGACTATCCCCCACCGGTCCTCGGCCCCGACGCCTCGAATGCGGGGCCATCTGTGGAGAAGTCCTGCGGCCAGAGTCCCGGTCTGGCGCCCCGCCCCAGGATGTGTGACCACACCGGCCGGCTTATCGACAATGGCGAGGTAGCGGTCCTCGAACACCACCCTAAAGGGAACGGCTTCGGGCTCGAGAGGAGTGTGAGAAGTTGGTATCTCACCAGTGAACGCATCGCCGACACGGACTGGGTGCCTCGGCTCAATCGATTCACCATTCAGCGAAACGGTTCTCCTCTCGATCGCAAGGCGGGCCGCGGCCCTGCTCCGCCCGCTCAGGTGGGCGAGCACTTTGTCTGCTCTGTCCCCATCCCACTCGGGCGGGACCGACCAGCTCATCGCTCTGCGAAGGCGAACCACAGAGCGAGAATCGCGCCGATCGTGATCGCGGAGTCAGCCACGTTGAAAGCAGGGAAGAACGAGAAATCGACGAAGTCGACAACGCCTCCGTCCAGGAACCCGTCGCCCCGGAAGATGCGATCGGCGAGGTTTCCCAGTGCTCCGCCCAGCACCAAGCCCAAAGCAATCGTCTCACCGGTGTTGTTCACCTTGACGGCCACCACGAAGATGAATACCGCTGCCGCGATGGCGATGAGAGCGATAAGGGAACCGGAACCGTCGAGCATCGAGAACGCGGCGCCGAAGTTCGCTACGTACCGCAGCTGAAGGAAGCCGTCGATCAGAACGATGGGCTCGCCCGGCAGCGTTGCTACCACCCACCACTTTACGAGTTGGTCTACGACGAGAACGGCCGCTCCGACTGCCAGAGCGAGGCGACGGGTCCTCAGTACCGTGCTGCTGAGCACGTGACGCACCATCTTGTATGCGGCAGCGCCTCGAGACGGGCAACCGGGATTGCCGTTCTGCACTCGGCGCAGAATCCGTAGGAGCCATCGCCGATCCGTTGCAGAGCATCTTCTGCCTGGGAGAGGAGGTCCTTGGCATTCTGGTGGAGCGACAGCTCCTTTTCGATCTCGAAAGCCAACGAACCACCTTCGGCAGTGTTCGGATCCGGGCTGCGCTCCGAGGAGGTCTCCGTCAAACGCAGCTCCTCTTGTTCGTCTTCGATCTCTCGAATGACATCGGTGAGGCGCGTCTGCTCGTCCTCCAACATCTTGCGGAAGCGCTTGAGTGTCGATGCGGCGAGGGCTCGAGCCATCATCTCCTCCGAGGGGCGAGCGACGATACCACGCAAATCGTCAATACTCGGTGTGTTTGCGGTCGATATCGCCGATCTGGAGCATTGCCGCCGCAGCACTCGCGGTAACACCGACGACGAGCACTCGCTTGCTCCGGGAAGCAGCACCCGCCACTACGGACCCTGAGCGCCCTCCAGCTGCCTGTGCAACGATGCCCGCTACGCGCCGATTCGCCTTGCCGCCCTCAGCCGGGGCGGCGGTCCGCACCTTGAGTGCGCCGGCGTGCTCTCCGACCACCTCGTCACTGCTCGCCCCAGGCACCACCCAGACGTCGATGACTACACCATCGGGATGCGGAGAGATCATGCCCTGAACGTAGCGAATCCCTCGTCGTTGCCTTGTGCGGGCAAGTCGGCGCGGCCTGTTGGGCTCGTAGGAATCTGACCTGGCGCCAGAGACCGATGCCTGAGGACAGGTGCCTGCTACATTCCTGCGCCACGGTGACGACGGGGACACGTTGCCCGGGTTGCGGATCAGAGCGAGCCGGCAGATGGTGAAAGGCCGGTGTTCCGCCTCGAGCAGATATCACCCCGGAACCGCGAGCAGAAAGGGCCACCGGCCCGAGTAGATCTCGTCGGCCTAGCCCTCCGAGATGGGCACCAGAAGTGGTCGTGCTCCGCACGACAAGCCGGGTGGTACCGCGGGTCACTACTCGTCCCGGCGGCATTGACGCCGACCGAGGACCGACATGACTACCCAGCGCCCATTTGAGCGGGTTTCCGCAGATGTCTCCTTCCCCGAATCCGAGAAGCGGATTCTCGAGCTGTGGAAAGAGATCGACGCATTCGCGACGTCGGTCGAGCAGCGTCCGGCATCCTCAGAGTTTTCGTTCTACGACGGTCCACCCTTTCCGACGGGCAGTCCTCACTACGGCAACCTTCTCGCAGGTGTCCTCAAGGACATAGTGCCCCGGTACTGGACGATGCGCGGGCACCGCGTCGAGCGACGTTTCGGCTGGGACACCCACGGTCTTCCGATCGAACTCGAAGTCCAAAAGGAACTCGGACTCTCCGGTCCCCCCGAGATCCTCGAATACGGCGTCGCCGAGTTCAATGAAGCGTGCCGTAGCCGAGTCATGAGCAACACCGAAGTGTGGGAGACCATCACGCAGCGGATCGGCCGGTGGGTGGACTTCGAAGACGACTACAAGACGATGGATCCGGACTTCATGGAATCCGTGTGGTGGGTCTTCAAGCAACTGTGGGACAAGGGACTCGTGTACAAGGCCTTCAAGGTGCTTCCGTACTCCTGGGGCGCCGCAACGCCGCTCTCCAACCACGAGGTAAACCTGGGCCAATACCGCGAGGTCGAAGACCCATCGATCACGGTTCGACTGAAGGTGACCGAATCGTCGGGCCCGGCCGAACCGGGGGATTACCTACTCATCTGGACGACGACTCCGTGGACTATGCCCTCCAACCTGGGCGTCGCAGTCGGGCCGGATATCCAATATGTCCGTATCGACGCGCCGATCGATTCGTATGACGGCCGGTACTGGATCGCCGCCGATCTCGTCGACTCGTATTGGGAAGCCCCTCCCGCCCCGTCGGCGGGCGCCGCGGGTACCGAGCTTCTGGGGACCCGCTACAGCCCGGTATTCGACTACTTCGCCGACAAGGCGAGTGAGGGAGCCTTCGTCGTAGTTGCCAGCGACGAAACTTCCACTGGGGAGGGCACCGGTCTGGTGCATATGGCACCGGCGTACGGGGAAGCCGACTTCGACGCGTTCCGCGCCGCCGGCCTCGATGTGATCGTCGACCCGGTGGACCAGGTCGGCAACTTCACAGCAGAGGTGCCTCCGGTCGCTGGCATGAACGTCAAGGAGGCAGATGCCCCGCTTCTCGAACTCCTCGCCCAAACAGGTGACCTGGTCCGCAGCGAACGAACGGTCCATTCCTATCCGTTCTGCTGGCGCACCGACACGCCACTCATATACAAGGCAATCCCGACCTGGTTCGTAGCGGTCGAGCAGTTTCGAGATCGGATGGCCGAACTGAACGAGACCATCCACTGGGTCCCGGAGCATGTGGGAGTCGGCCGATTCGGCAACTGGCTCGAGAACGCCAGGGACTGGGCGATCAGCCGCAACCGGTTCTGGGGATCATGCCTCCCGGTATGGGAGTGCGAGGAGTGCGAACACCGGGTGTGTATCGGTTCGGTCGCTGAATTGGAGGAGTACTCGGGGGTGTTGGTGGCCGACCTCCACAAGCACATAGTCGATGAGGTCTCGTTCGCGTGCTCCGAGTGCGGTGCAACGATGCTGCGGACTCCGGAAGTACTCGACGTGTGGTTCGAGTCGGGTGCGATGCCGTACGGGCAGTACCACTACCCGTTCGAGAACAAGGAGCGTTTCGAGGCGCGCTTCCCCGCCGACTACATCGCTGAGGGGCTCGACCAAACCCGCGGCTGGTTCTACACGCTGATGATCCATTCCACGGCGATCTTCGATTCGGCGCCATTTCAGAACTGCGTCGTAAACGGAATGATCCTGGCCGAGGACGGCCGCAAGATGTCCAAGAGTCTCAAGAACTACCCGGATCCGTTGGCACTGCTGGACGCCACCGGCGCTGACGCTCTTCGAGCATTTCTCATCAACTCGCCGGTGGTCCGCGCCGAGCCGCTGCGGTTTGCGGAACGCGGTGTGCGCGAGGTGGTGCGTACGGTGCTTCTCCCCTACTGGAACGCCTACTCGTTCTTCACCACCTATACCGCAGCCGAAGGCCTTACCGCAGGCGACCTGACCGATGCACCTCCCGCCGACCAGCGGCCCGAGATCGATCGCTGGATCCTGTCGGTCCTCCAAAGCCTTGTGAGACAAGTCAATCAGGAGATGGAGGGCTACTACCTCTACAACGTCATCCCCCCCCTGATTCGCTTCGTCGACGATCTCACCAACTGGTACATCCGCCGATCGCGGCGCCGTTTCTGGGCAGCGCGATCGGATGGTGACGAGATGTCGACAGACTCCAAAGCGGCCTTCGCGACGCTCTACGACGTCCTGGGCACCTTCGCCAAGTTGATGGCACCTGTGCTGCCCTTTGTGACCGAGACGATGTACCAAGGCCTGGTCGTCTCGCAACGGCCCGATGGCGAGACCGGACCCGCCAGCGTCCATCACGAGGACTATCCCGAGGCGATCGAGGACATGATCAACACGACTCTCGAAGAGCAGATGGGGGCGGTCCGGGCTGCGGTCTCACTCGGACGGGGATTGAGGGTCGCCGAGGGCCTCAAGACCAGGCAACCCCTCGCCAGGGTCACGATCGTGAGCCACGACACCCGCGTTCGCGCAGCCATCGATGCCCACGCCGATCTCATCGCAGAGGAACTCAACGTGAAGCTGGTCGAGACCTCGGCCGACGAGACCAGCCTGGCCCACCTCCGTCTCAAGCCGAACTTTCGGACGCTCGGTCCGCGCTTCGGGTCTGCCATGAAGGAGGCCGCAAGCGCCATCGCGGCTCTCACACCCGACATCGTCGACCGCATCGTCGATGGCGGCGCGGCCGATGTGCTCGGCCAATCGGTCACTCTGGAGGATGTGATCGTGAGCCGTGAAGCGCGAGAGGGCTTCGCGGTTGCCACTGGTGACACCCTGAGTGTCGCTATCGACACTCAGCTCGACCAGGGTCTCCTGGTCGAAGGTATAGCCCGCGAAATCGTCAAGGCGGTACAGGGGCTTCGACGCAGTGCCGGTCTCGATGTTTCCGATCGAATCATCCTCCACTGGGCCTCAGAGCACCCGGACGTTCTCGCCGCAATGGAGATTCACGGCGCATGGGTAGCGTCGGAGACTCTGGCAACGAAGATGGTCGGCGACGGTACCGGGGCAATGATCACCCTGGCCAACGAAACCACGATCGCCCTGGCGGTCGAAGGGGCCTAGAAGACAGCTCCCCGATATCCTCTTCTCAGTTGCAGATCGCTCCGGTGAGAAGGCTGAGACCGAGAAGAAGGATGATCGGGCTGAGATCGAGGCCGACCCCTCCCAATCGAACCGGCGGAATCATCGCACGCAACGGTGCCAACACCGGTTCGGTAGCCGACCGCAGCACAGACCTCATCCGGGCCAAAGGGTGGTCGTAGGACACCGGAATCCACTCCATGACGATCCTCGCCACAACGACGATCCAATAGACCTGAAGAGCTACACAGAGGATGTTCACAGGTGCTCTCAGCCCTCTTCAGGACCTTGGTAGTACCCGAGCTCCTTGAGACGCCGACGCTCATCGCGACTCAGATTGACATTCTGCGGCGTCACGAGGATCACGCCCTGGCCGATCTTGCGCATTGAGCCGCCGAGGGCGTATGTGAGTCCGCTCGCGAAATCGACGAGGCGCCTGACCATCGCGGGCTCGACCTTCCTCAGGTCGAGCACAACTGGGATCGTCGACCTGATGTGATCGGCAAGCAGTTGGGCGTCGGAATACGAGGTGGCCACGATGACTTCGGACTCGAGATCGCTGTCCGAGACCGTACGGACGAGCGGCGTGTCGGGCGGCCGGATCACGACACCGGCCTCAGCCAACGCACTATCGGTGGACGTCGAGCGGCGGCGAGGAGTCATCGGCGGCTCCACGCGTCGACCCTGAACACCGCCCGCAGCCGGCATCGCCGGATCGACTCTCTGCTGAGGCGCCTCGACCCTGCGGGTCGGGTTACGGCGAACCGCCACATCGGGACGGTCCTGCATCTGTGGCTGCTCGACGGAGCGGCGTGCAACGCCCCCGGCTCGCCCTCCCTGATCCGTCATCTGCTGTTGTGGGCGAGCCGGCGCAACCGGTTGCGCCATGCCGCCGGCAGCGGCGTACGCACCAGGGTCGTCTTCATCGACAAGACCTAGATAGAACAGCGTCTTCTGCCAGATCCCCATGGGTCGGTCAACCTTCGTTGCGGAACGGGTCAAAGATAGCCCGTCCGACCCGTAAGATCGTCGCACCCTCGGATATGGCGATCAAAAAGTCATCGGTCATACCCATCGAAAGCTCAGTCACTCGTGGATGATCGAGGGCGATCCGGTCTCGTAGCTGGCGCAACCCGGCGAACCAACGACCTGAGTCCTCCGGGGTCTCCGGGCGCGGCGGGACGGTCATCAGCCCATGCACCTCGATGCCTGAGGCCGCACACTTGTCGACCAGTGCGAGAGCACCGTCTGGGCTGACACCTGCCTTCTGCGGTTCTCCGGCCAGGTTTACCTGGATCAGGACGGGAGATGGTTCCGCCTCGCTCTTCGACCAGTAATCGGCCAGGTCCGGACGATCCATCGAATGGAGGAGATCCGTGACCGGTCGAACCTTCCGCACCTTGTTGCCCTGAAGGCGTCCCACGAAATGCCACGACACATCTCTGAACCTCGCCGCCCTGGCAACAACGGCATCAGCGCGACTCTCACCGATGTTGCCTGCACCCTCTTTGATCACGGCGTCCAACTCCTGATCCGATGCGTACTTGGCGACAACCACGAGTGTGATCGCGTCGGAACGGCCGGCACGCGCTGCGGCCGCTGCAATCCGCTCCTCCACCCGGCTCAGGCCGCTGCGATCCATGCGACTCCAAACTGACGCAGGCTGGTCCCATCATCACGGTATGAGTGGAATCGGTCATCGTGATACGTGCATTCCGGAACGAGGTGCACCTCGAGTCCATCGAGGCTCGCCGCTACGGCTCCCGGCAGATCGACGCTGGCGGTCCCCCAACTGGTGCTGGTTTGGTGCCCGGGAAACCGCTTCGCTACCTCGTCGCCTACCTCGAAGCAGCACGGCCCGATCCCAGGACCGATGACGGCGGTGTGTGGAGGATGTCCAGTCTCGGTCAGAGCGGTGACGGCCGCGGGCACAACTCCGGCCGCAGCGCCGCGCCATCCGGCATGAACCATCCCGACCGCACCGTCGGCGACGAGCGCCACGGGGACACAGTCGGCCACGGATACGGCTACCGGAAGCGCAGGGTCGGTGGAGATGAGGGCGTCCGCCTCAACCCCAACACCGGGTGCCCCGGGTTCCGTCACGGCGGAACCGTGCACCTGCCGCACCCAAGCCCAAGCCGCCGGAATACCGAGCGACAGCGAGACAAGGGTCCGAGCATGGTCGTCGCTGCGGGGATCCCCGTCAGACCGCGTCCCGAAGGCGACGCCGGGCACTCCGTCCGGTCGAATCATCCCCGCAGGAAGTCGGGAATCTCGACATCGAAGGGATCGGCATCCTCCGGATCGCGGCTGGCCGACGGAGTATCAGGCGGGTCCGGCTTGGGGGCCCCGCTACCGATCTCGGTCGACGGGGCCTGGACGCGGGGACGATCGATCGTACCGCCGAACCCAGCGGCGATAACGGTGACACGCATCTCCTCACCCATCGAATCATCGATCGTGGCTCCGAAGATGATGTTGGCGTCCGGATCGCAGTGCTCGGCAATCGTGGTGGCGGCGGCGTTGACCTCGTGGAGGCTCATGGTGGAGGAACCCGCCACAGACAGGAGGACACCGCGGGCGCCCTGTACCGACATCTCCAGCATCGGGCTCGAGATCGCCCGATCGGCTGCCTGAGTCGCTCGATCCTCGCCTCTGCCGTTTCCGATGCCCATCACGGCGGAACCGGCCCCCCACATCACCGATTTCACATCTGCGAAGTCCACGTTGATGAGGCCGGGCGTCGTGATCAGATCGGTGATGCCACTCACACCCTGCATCAGGATGTCGTCGGCTAGCTTGAACGCATCGACGATCGGGAGACTCTGGTCCGAGAGCTCGAGAAGCCGCTGATTGGGGATCACAATGAGTGTGTCCACCGCCCCCCGAACCGCCTGGATTCCCTGCTCCGCTTGAACCGAACGGCGCCGACCTTCGAACCCGAACGGGCGAGTGACCACCGCAACCGTCAGCGCCCCCAGGCTCCGAGCGATCTCGGCGACGATCGGAGCACCGCCCGTACCCGTCCCACCGCCCTCGCCCGCCGTGATGAAGACCATGTCGGCGCCGCGCAGCGCATCCTCGATCTCCTCGCGATGAGCCTCTGCCGCGGCACGGCCGACCTCCGGATCGGCGCCGGCGCCCAAACCTCGAGTGAGATCGCGTCCAATGTCGAGCTTGATGTCGGCGTCTGACATCAACAGCGCCTGGGCGTCGGTGTTGATCGCGACGAACTCGACGCCGCGCAGACCGGATTCGATCATCCGGTTGACGGCGTTTACACCCCCGCCACCGACGCCGATCACCTTGATGACGGCGAGGTAACTCTGTAGACCGGGACCCGAGGTCATCATCCGATCAACTCCTCTTCTCTTCGGCCTGCCAATAAGAATGCTGCCCGCCGAAACCGGCTCCTGGAGGCGCTTGGTATAACGATAGCGACCCTCATGGCCCGGATCACCCTTCAGTGTCCGGAGTCTCGACCACTCCTTGAGATTCGAGCGGTACAACGGCCGGGCGCAAAGGTGAGCTGACGTCGATTATTGCCCCGGGCGGGATGTCCTCGGCCAGCATCGCCCGCAGGGTCCTCCCCTTGTCTGCGAGATCGATTGGATGTCCCAATCGGATGTCGTGCCCGAATCCGGTAGTCCACATCTCAGCTCCACGCATCTCGAGGGCGAGCGTACCGCCAATGTCGTCCGACAGGACGAGTGCCATCTCCACTACCTCGAGCCACGCTGGATCGACGGGTCGATCACCGGCCAACTGATCAGGGAAGGCCAACGCAGCAAGTAGCAGGCCGGATCCAGGCTCTGAAGCACGCTCCAGCACGGTTCCATCGCGAGATACCAGCATCCAGCCGAGTACCCCCTCGATCCACACCACCCCCTCGTGTTCGATTACTTCGACCACCACCCTGTCGGGCCAGATACGATCGACTCGTACGTCTGCCACCCACGGCTCAGAAATGACCGCCGCCTCGATCGCACCGGTGTTCACCCAGAGGAGCAACGCTCCGGGGCCCAAGCCAATGTCGTCAACGACTCGCTGCACGTCGGCGCGGTCGGCACCAAGGATCTCCACGGCTTCAACCGCCATCAAGGGCGAATGAACGACACCGACGGCCGCCAGCACCGCCACAATCCCCACCACCAGCGGCCAGCGCCGGGCGCGCCCGCGTGTTCGACGCAGGCCGGTCGCGGAAGTCACGAGAAGTCCCCCACGAAACGGATTTCCGGCTCGAGGTCAATGCCGGTGCCATCCAGCACCCGCCGCTGGATTTCGAGCACGAGTATGTAGACATCCCGGGCTGTCGCACCCTCCTCGGCAACAAAGAAGTTGGCGTGTCTCTCGCTCACCTTTACCGCTCCCGAGCCGTAGCCCTTGAGACCGAGGCTGTCGATGATCCGTCCCGCTGCATCACCTTCGGGGTTCTTGAACACGCTTCCGGCATTGAGGGTCCCACCCGGTTGGTTGTCGCGACGCCAGCGAGAGATCTCCCTGATCATCCTCTCTGATTCGACAGGCGGTCGCGAGAAGGTCGAATACCGAGCCTCGATGACAAAACTCACGTCATCGAGATTCGAATGCCGGTAGCGCAGATCGAGGTCGTCGGGAGAGCGATCGAGAATCGCGCCGCTGAGCCCGTCGAACACCCGAGCGGATACAAGAACCTCGCTCGTCTCCGTACCGTGGCACCCGGCATTCATTCGGACAGCACCACCTACCGAGCCCGGGATCCCTACATAGAACTCGAGGCCGCCCCGCCCGGCTCGAGCCGCATCACGGGCCAACAGAGGTAGCGGCACACCGGCACCGGCGACGACCTCCTCACCGATCGTTCGATGGCTGAGGCCGGCACCGGCCTGGAGCACCACACCAGCAAAGCCCGCATCGGCCACCACGATGTTGCTGCCGCGACCGAGCGGGAGTAACGGGAGGCCTTCCTCTCCGGCGATCTTCCAGGCGTCGCGCAAGTCCCGCTCACCGTCGATGGTTACGAGATAGCGCGCCTGACCCCCAAAGCGGTAGGTGGTGAGTGGCCCAAGAGCCACGTTCTCGCCAAGCCGTCCTGCCATCCGGAGACGCTCCCGCGCCTTCATCACGCCTCCGGCAGGAGAGGTGAGAGTTCGTCGGCCACCTGCGTGATGTCGCCTGCTCCCATCAGCAGCACGAGATCGCCCGGCTCGACTTCTCCAGCGACGGCATCGGCAAGGTCGACGCGTCGAGGCACGTACGTCATCCGAGCGGGACCGGACACACCATCGAGGACGGATCTGCCGGAAACGCCCGGTATCGGGGCCTCACCCGCGGCATACACATCGCTCACAAATATCCGGTCGGCAGCCGACAAAGCTCTGCCGAGAGCTTGACCGAGCTCCTCGGTCCTGGTGAACCGGTGCGGCTGGAACACGGCAATGATGCGACCGGAGTGACCCGATCTGGCCGCATCGAGCGTCGCCGCAACCTCGGTCGGATGGTGCGCATAGTCATCCACCAGCGTGACGCCGCCGCGCCGGGACCTGACCTCGAACCGTCGGCGGACGCCGGAGAATCCACGCAGACCTTCCGCCACGGCGCTGGGATCGAACCCGCTCTCGGCGAGAAGAGCGATAACCCCTGCCGCGTTCCGCGCCACATGATGGCCCGGCTTGGGCACCCACACATCCACCGCCGCGGCGCCCACGAGCGAGAAACCTACGCCACCCTCCCGGTGCTCTACGTCAACCATGCGCCACCGTGCGTCGTCGGCGGATCCGTACCCGATAACGGTCTCGTTGCCCGAAGCCAGGCGTCGCGCACCGGGATCGTCCAAACAGGCCAAGACGGGCCCATCCACCCGGGACGCCACCTCGGCAAACGCGGCCTCCATGTCATTGACCGTCCCATAGTGGTCAAGATGGTCTGCCTCGACGTTCATGATGAGTAGTCCGTCGAGGCTCAGAGACAAGAAGGTGCCGAAGGCTTCGTCGGCCTCGAGGATGAACAGATCTTCCTCTCCGAGATGCGAGTTGGTGTTCAGGTCGATGAGCCGTCCACCGACCATAAAGCTCGGATCCCGCCCCAGAGACCGAAGCGCGGTGACCGCCATCGCCGTGCCTGTGGTCTTGCCGTGTGTTCCCGTCACCCCAACTGTGCCGAGACGATCCGTAATCGTCGCCAGTAGACGAGGACGCTCCCAGACGTCGATGCCGGCCTCACGGGCGGCGGTCACTTCTGGGTCTTGATCGGGGACGGCAGAGGAGACGACCACCAGATCCGCCTTTACAGCGACGTCGGGCCGATGCCCGACCCACGTGTCGGCGCCTGCACCTTCCAAGGCCGCCAGCATCGGACCGGGCTTGAGATCGGACCCGGTGACCTGGTGGCCGCACTGGACCAGCAGCTTCGCCAACCCAGACATTCCGGACCCTCCGGCTCCAATCACGTGTACCCGCCGATACGGCACCAGATCAGGCACTCGCCACCTCGATGAGTTGATCTGCAATGACCCCTGCAGCGTCGGGTAGCGCCAGCGACCGGGCCGCCCTGCTCATCGCCGCCAAACCCCGCTCATCCGCCGCAATAGCCTCGATTCTTGCAGGAAGCGATCCGGTGTCCCCTTCTACGACTATCTCGGCACCTCCGATGTCGCCGAGAGATCGAGCGTTCCACTCTTGTCCCACCCGGGCGAGAGGTACCAGGAGCGAAGGGGTGCCCGTAGCCGCCAATTCGCTCACAGTCATGGCTCCCGCTCGACAAACGACCAAATCAACGGCAGCGTAGAAGAACTCCATTTGGGGCTCGTAGGGGAGACAGATCCACCGTAGCGAAGACCCTTCGGCGCGGCTCTGCGTGTCCTCGATGGCCGCCCGCCCGGTCAGATGGATGATCGACCCCACGGCCTCCGTGGCTGCGGCGATCCCAGGTACAGCCTGGTTCAACACCCGAGCTCCCTGCGAACCGCCCAAGACGCCTAGAACCGGCTGCGCTCCAGCAACTCCGTAGCGGCGCCGCGCCCGCTGGCGGAGTGCGCGGCGATCGAAACCGGCAATCTCGCTCCGCAGAGGGTTACCCACGAGCTCTGACCTGGGAAGCCGCTGCGCCTTGCCCGGAAGCCCCAGGAACGTCTTGACGGCCCGCCGAGACGCCAACCGAGCGGCAATCCCGGGCTGGGCATTCTGCTCCTGCAGGAAGAATGGAAGGCCGGCACGACGCGCGGCCATCGCCGCCGGAACGGTGACGTAGCCAGACATGCCCAACACTGCTCGGCCTCCAACCTCACGAATCTGGTGCGCCATGGCCGCCGAAGCTCTCCGCAAGACGGCAGGAATCTTCAGGTTGTCGCGTGAGAGAGACCGACGCAGTCGCGTCAGTTCGAATCCTACGAACGGGAATCCTGCTTGGGGCACAGCTTCGGCCTCGAGGCGGTCACCCCCGATGAACAGGATCTCATCGCGCTCAGCACCCCTGGCGACGAGTGCCTCCGCCACGGCCAATGCCGGGTTGACATGGCCACCCGTTCCCGCTGCGGCGATGACGTATGTCACCGTGCGGTCACTGCGGCGTCCGGCTGGTGTCTGGCGACACTGACGAGCACTCCGACACCAACCATCGACATGACGAGCGCAGTGCCCCCAAAGGAGACGAATGGCAACGGCACACCGGTGATGGGAAGGATCCCGGTCACCCCGCCAATGTTGACGATCGCTTGCGCGGCGATCCAGGTGGTTATCCCGATCGCCAGCAGACGGCCGAAACGATCCGAGGCGCGCAGAGCGATGGCGGTCCCGGCAAACGTGAGGAGCATGAACAGGAGAACCACAGTCAATGATCCTGCCAGTCCGGTCTCTTCACCCAGAATCGAGAACACGAAATCGGTGTGGGCATTTGGTAGGAACGACCATCGGGCTCGGCTGGCCCCCAGACCGACTCCCCACAGTCCGCCGGTTCCCAGTGCCACGAGGCTCTGGACCGCCTGGTACGAGGACCCCAGCGGGTCCGATTGGAGATCGAGGAAGGCCGTGATCCGGGCCCATCGGTACGGAGAGACCATGGCAGCTCCCAGTGCTGCCGTCCCACCCAACAACGCGCTACCAATGATGTACGGAAACGGGGCCGCACTCGCGATCAGCACTGCGAACGCACCCGCAGCAACCAGCAGAGTCGTGCCCAGATCGGGTTGAACGATCACAAGCGAGACCACGATTCCCACCGAACCAGCCACCGGCCAGAAGAAGTCGCGGATCCTGTTCATAGAGCTCTCGCGACGAGATACGAGAGTGGCAAGGAACAGGACCGTGGTCAGTTTGGCGATCTCCGACGGCTGAACCGTGATCGGTCCAACGTGAAGCCAGCGCTGGGCCCCATTGGATCGGACACCAACTAACAGCACGGCGATAAGGAGGCCAACGGTGCCGACAAAGAGAGGGAACGCCATCTTGCGCCACCAGCGCAGCGGGATCAGCGCGGCCACGACGAGTCCAAAGAGACCCACCACCATCCAGGTGATCTGACGCTTGATATAAAACAAGCCATCACCGGATTCGCGCAGCCCGAGTACCGAGGACGCCGACAGGATCGAACCGAGCCCCACCACCAGCAGCAGCCCCACCGGAATGAGCAGAAAGCCGATTGCCCTCGAATGACCCTTGGCACGACGGTGTGCATCGCGCACGGCGGCGCGGTTCGTGGGCATCGCCACAACACGGGTCGCCATCAGGCACCCACCCGTTCTCGAACCGCGGCGGCGAACACATCGCCCCGGTGACCGTAGGAGTCAAACATGTCGAAGCTGGCGCAACCGGGCGCGAGCAAGACCACGTCCCCCCGGCCGGAGAGTGAAATCGCCCGGCCGACCGCTTCATCCATCGTCTCAGCCGAAACGGCGTCGTTTCGCGCACGCAACAGATCGTCGGCACTCTCACCGATCGCGACCAGACCTCGCACCGACTCCGCATTGGCGAGGGGGCGGATGTCGAGACCCTTCGCTCGGCCGCCGGCGATCAAGATGACCGATGAATAGGCATCGATCGCAGCGAGTGCGGCGTGGGGGTTCGTGGCCTTCGAGTCGTCGATGAAGGTCACGCCTCCGGCCGATACCACGACCTCACGGCGATGCCGGCCCGGTTCATATGCCAACGCGGCGGCGACGATCCCTTCGCTGGTGGCCCCGAGGGCTCGCGCCGTCTCTGCCGCGATGGCAAGATCCACAAGCATCACCGAATCGCTACGCCTCAATTCGCCCAACGCAACCTCGGCACCCGCTAGGAGCAGATTCAAACCGGCGGGTCCGGATGTCCCAAGGCGCTCGTACCCAGAGACTCCTATCCGCGTCGCTCGCGCCGAAGCGACCAGACCGGCGGCACCGGCATCGGTGGCGTCGAATACCAGCGGCGCGCCTGCTGCCATGTGTTCAAAGATGCGGCACTTGGCGGCGCCGTAAGCGCCGATATCGGGGTGCCAATCAAGGTGATCGGGAGCAAAGTTGACGACCGCTGCCACATCGGGGCAGAAGCTATCGATGAACCTCAGTTGGAACGATGACGCTTCTACCACCAGCGCTTCGTGGACGGTCGCGCCGGTAATCGGATCCCCGATATTGCCCACCGGAGTGGCGTCGATTCCGGAGGCCACCAACATGGCGGCGGTCATCTCGGTGACCGTCGTCTTGCCATTGGTACCAGTGACGGCCGCCATCGGTACTCCACCGAGGCTTCGATATCCCAGTTCGAGCTCGCTCCACACCGGCACACCGGACTCGAGGACGTCGGCCATGAGCGGAGAGGTCTCTGGAACGCCCGGTGACGGAACCACGAGGTCGACGCCCTGGAGTAGGCGCCGGTCCCACGCACCGGTATGGATCGCATCGGCCTCGACCGCTTCTGCGGCCTCGGGGCGTACGTCGTAGGCGATCACCTGTTCCCCCTGGGTTCGCAGTAGCTCGAGAGCAGATCGGCCGCTGACCGCCATCCCCACCACTAGAACCGTCATCCGACGCCTCCTCCGGTGATGAAGTCGCCGTAGAAGAGCCCGAGCCCGAATGTCACAAAGAGCGCAGCGAGAATCCAGAACCTCACGATGACCGTCGTCTCGGGCCAGCCCTTCAGCTCGAAGTGGTGGTGGATCGGAGCCATCCTGAACACTCGCTTGCCCCAACCCCGGAACGAGATCACCTGGATGATCACCGATGCGGTTTCCATCACATAGAGGCCACCGAGCACCACGAGGAGAAGGTGGGTGTTAGTGAGGAGCGCCAGCGCCGCCATGGCACCGCCGAGTGCTTGAGATCCCGTGTCTCCCATAAAGATCCGGGCAGGCGGAGCATTCCACCACAAGAACCCGAGGGCGGCACCGGTAAAGGCTGCGCTGAGGACCGCCAACTCCAGCGTGCCGAGGTTTGCATAGAACTCCGGATGTCTGAACTGCCAGAAGGAGACAATCACAAAGGCTCCGAAGACGAGGCCGGCCGAACCCGATGCCAGCCCATCGAGTCCGTCGGCCAGGTTCACGGCATTGGCTGTAGCGACCAGCATGATCAGTACCCAGAAGACGTAGAACGCGCCCAAGTCGAACCCGAGAGGTCTGGTAAACGACAGCTCGGTTTCTACGCCGTACCCGATCGCCCCCCATGCGAACAGTGAAGCGATCGCCACTTGACCGGCGAGCTTCCACCGCTTGTTGAGGCCGAGATTGCGCGCCCTCGTCACCTTCGACACGTCGTCGAGGAATCCAATGAAGCCCATCCCGACAAAGGCGACCAGCACCAACAGTCCGGGGACCTGAAAGTCCCGGAAACCAAGCTGCCAAGCACCCTCGGGTGACCGTGGATCGAAGTGGCCGAATACCCACCCGGCGATGACTGCGACCATCATGACCAGCCCGCCCATTGTCGGTGTGCCCCGCTTGTGATCGTGATCGACCTCGTCCTGAATGAACTGGCCGATCGACCGATCGCTCAGGAAGCGGATCGCTAAGGGAGTCAGAGTGATTGTCACTGCGAACGAAACGGCTGCCGCTGCGAGCATGGCGATCACGAGAGACCTCCTTCCAATCCGGAGGCGATGGCTTCCAGGCCGGCAGCTCGCGACGCCTTCACCAGAACCACGTCGCCGGGGACGACTGTGGCGCGTAGCTGCTCCAGGGCGGCAGAAACATCGGCTACCGACGTAGCGGCCTCCCCTGCTCCCGCTGCGAAGCCTGGGTCGTCACCGACGGCGAGCACGGCAAACCCGAGCGAGGCCGCCAGCGCGCCCATCTCGCGGTGTGCCTCGGCCTCATACTCGCCCAGCTCATGCATCTTGCCGAGAACGGCGATGTGGCGCCCGGGAATGGCAATCGCAGTGGCCAGCGCGGAGGCCATCGAATCCGGATTGGCGTTGTAAGCATCGTTGATCAAGACAATCGCTCCATCTCCCAAAGGGACAGAGGCCATCTCCATCCGCCAGGGCGACACTTTGGCATCCTCGAGCCGTCCGGCAACCTCTGTGAACGGTCGACCGATTGCCACAGCCGAGGCGACCGCAGCCGCGGCATTGGCGGTCTGATGGCGGCCCGGCAATGGCATCCGGAGCCGGACCGCCTCCCCGGCCACGCGGAGTGTGAACGTTGCCCTTCCGGTCTCGTCGATGGCGACATCGGTTGCCGCCACATCGGGACCGGAACCCTCTCCGAATGTGATCACAGCACTGGTGGCACGCGCCAGAAGACGATCATCGTCTGCGGGCAAGACGGCCACACCATGGTCGCCGAGCGTATCGATCAGCTCCCACTTGGCATCGATGACGCCTGCGATCGACCCAAACTTCTCGAGATGCGCTCTACCGACGTTGGTGATCACGGCGACGTCGGGGCGTATCACGGACCCGAGGCGAGCGATATGGCCGGAGCCGCGACTCCCGACTTCGACCACGAGAACCGTCGCCTCGTCGGGCGCGCTCAGCAATGTGAGCGGGACACCAAATTCGTTGTTGAATGACCGGGGCGAGGCGTGAGTGCCGGGTCCGAGCACGGAGGCGATCAGGTCCTTCGTCGTCGTCTTTCCGCTACTCCCCGTCACCCCAATGACGGGACAATCGATCTCGCCGCGCCGCGCCGCACCGAGGGCGCGGAGTGCCTCCAATGTGTCGGTCACTTCAACCCCGATCCCACCAACGAGGCGGCCGATCTCGGTTATCGCGGCTGCGGCTCCGGCGGCCCGGGCGGCCGTGGTGAAGTCGTGTCCATCATGGCGCTCCCCTCGTACGGCGACGAACAGACTCCCCGGTTCGACTGTGCGAGAGTCGATTCCTACGGAACCAACAACGGCCTTGCCGTGTACCTCGCCGTCGCAGATGCGGCCGATGTAGTCCAAGTCCCACCTCACGTCGACGCCTCTTCGCGAGCAACCTGCCGATCATCGAACGGGACGAGCTCCCCTGCGATCTCCTGAGCCTTCTCGTGTCCCTTGCCGAGTATCAGGACCAGATCGTCCGAGGATGCAATGTCCATGGCAGCAGCAATCGCCTCTCTCCGGTCGACGATTACCAACGCATCGGGCCCTGCTCCGGCCGCTACCTCACGCACGATCGTCTCCGGATCCTCCGAGCGAGGATTGTCGCTCGTGATCACGGCAATATCGGCGGTCGCGGCTGCGGCGCCCATCAGTGGGCGCTTGTCGCGGTCTCTATCACCGGCGGCGCCGGCAACGACGATGACTCGGCCAGCTGTGACCAATTCCCTCGCGGAACGAACCACCGACTCCAAACCAGCGGGCGTATGCGCGTAGTCGACCACAACGGTGCAGTCTCGTTCGGTCGGAACAATCTCGAAGCGACCCGGAATAGAGGTGACCCTCCCGATCCCGTCGGCGATCGTGTCCCATGGAATTCCGAGCGCATTTGCACAGGCTCCGGCGACAAGCGCGTTCGACAGGTTGAAGCGGCCCGGGAGTTGGAGGTGGACCCGGGCTCCTCCGCCTGGCCCGGAAGCGTCGAATGTCGAACCGCCGAGTGTCACCGATACCGGGACACCCCGCACATCTGCATCCGGGCCCGTACCGACCCGTGTGATCGGAATCGTCGCGGCGGTCGCGATCTCGCGCCCTGCCGGATCGTCCACCCAGATCACGCCGGTGCGACATTGGTCGAACAATGACCTCTTGGCGGCGAGATACTCGTCCATGTCCGCGTGAAAATCGAGGTGATCCTGCGACAGATTGGTAAAGGCGCCGATTTCGAACCGGGTTCCTCCGACACGGCCCAACGTAAGGGCGTGAGAGGAGACCTCTACCGCCGCCACATCCACCCCGAAGCCGACCATTGCGGCCAGCAACCGCTGGAAGTCGGTCGCCTCTGGGGTCGTCCTCTCAACCGCAAACGGCTTGCCGTTGATGCGAGCGCCGACGGTTCCGATTATCGCCTGCTGGATTCCGGCAGCCGCCGCGATCGATTCGATGATGTGAGTGACCGTGGTCTTGCCGTTGGTGCCGGTGATCCCCACCAGGCGCAGGCTCGATGATGGATCCCCGTGAACCGCCGCAGCCAACCGGCCCAGCGCACTCCGGACGTCCGCCACCACGATGGCGGGTGTGCCCGCTGGGACCACGGCCTCGTCTTCGACACAGAGGGCGGACGCCCCCGCGGCGACGGCGGCGGTGACGAATCCATGGCCATCGGTCACGAATCCACGCACCGCGCCAAACAACGCACCAGCGTCGACGGCTCGCGAATCGTGAGTCACATCTGTTACGACCGTGGCACCGTCACCCAACACCCTGCCCCCCACCAACGCCGCCAGGCGGTCGAGATTCGTAGGATCAGCCATCGGGCGCAACTCCGATTTGGTGCAGTGCGGCGAGCATGATCTCCGAGAAGACGGGAGCAGCACCTCGCCCGCCGCTGGCGAATTCCTGCGGGGAGTCGAGCACGACGGCGACCACGATCTTGGGGTCATCTATCGGTGCCATTCCGATAAAGCTCGCTACCACTTCCTCTTCGCTGTAGGCCTGGAGTTCAGTCAGGTACTTCTCCGTGGTCCCCGTCTTTCCGCCGACACGGTATCCGGGTACAACCGCTTCGGAACCTGTACCAATGTCCACAACAGCCTCCAGCATGACCCTCATCTCAGCCGCGGTCTGTGCCGACACAACTCGCCGCGTCACCGGCAGGGTCGGCTGTCGGTCACCGTTCCCGTCGACTACCTCCCTGACCAGATGGGGCTGAGCCCACATCCCGTCGTTGGCCACCGTTGCGTAGACCATGGCCATCTGGAGCGGGGTGACCGACACGTGATAGCCGATCGAGGTACCGGCGAGGCAGGTCGCGAGACACCAATCCTCCGGGGGTCGCAGCACCCCTTCAGCCTCACCCGGGAAATCGATACCGGAGGCTCTGCCCTGTCCAAACGCGTGCATGAATGTATAGAGGGGTTGGGTGCCGAGATGATCGCCGACCAGGATTGTGCCGAGGTTGGACGAATACGTGACAATCTCTGTGACCGTCAGTTGGTCGGGATGAACGGTCACATCCTTGAAGACGGTGTCGAGTATTTCGATGCGATCCGGAATCTCGAAAGATGTCCACGGACCAACGACATCCGCCTCCAGCGCACCAGAGATCGTCACCAGCTTCTGTGTCGAGCCGGGCTCGAACACATCGGTGACGGCGCGATTGCGCAACGTCTCAGAGGGGACTCCCTCACGATCGTTCGGATCGAACGACGGGAGATTGACCATTGCCAGGATCTCGCCCGTCTCGGGATCCACTACGACGACGGTCCCCGACGCAGCTCCCGTCCGCTCGAGGGCTGCGGCCAGGGCCTGTGTGGCCGCGTACTGGATCTCGCTCTTGATGGTGAGCACGAGGTCTGACCCCTGTTCCGCGGGTTCAACCATGTAGTCCCCCTGTGGGATCACCCGACCCTGTGGGTCGCGTTCCACCAGGAGTGCCCCAGGCGTTCCGGCGAGATCGGAGTCATAGAAGAGCTCAAGCCCCTCCAATCCGGCGTTGTCGCCGTCGCTTACGAATCCGACGACGTGTGAAACCAGGTCCCCGGTCGGATACACCCTCCGCGGCTCGCTGAGGAAGTGGATTCCGGGAAGATTCGCCTTCCTGATCGGCTCGGCAGTCTCTGGATCGAGCTGACGGACCACGTAGACAAACGCAGCTTCACCGGCAAAGTCTTGAGTGAGGTCGGTCGGGTTGCGGGAAACGAGCGGAGCGAGCAGTGACGCAACGGTCCCAGGATCGTCGATCTCGAGCGGATTGGCGTAGACGGTGACTCCCTCAACGGTGACCGCCAATTCCCTCCCATCGCGATCGAAGATCGTGCCTCGGTCGGCGGCCAACGTCTCGCTCTGGAGCCGCTGCTCGCGGCCGCGGGCGGCGAACTCGTCGGCTTGAGCCCCCTGCACAACCGTGAGTCGGTACCCGATCAGCGTCCATGCCAGAACCAGGAGCACACCAACGGAAACGAGACGAGCGTTCAACGCACGTCGCGGCCGCTGTTCCATGGCCTCCTCCTCATTCCCTTAGTGCCGGCGCGGCACCCGCCTACGGCTGGGCGCCCAGCAGCGCCTTCAGGTCGATCCAACGCTCGTCGATGCCCGCACCAGGACCACCCAGTCCGGGTACATCGATGGTTCGTACCGTTTCGGGGTACACCATCCCCATCTCGGAGGCAAGGGACGAGATGCGATCCGGAGATTGAAGCTCGGTCACCTGAAGACGGAGATCCCAGTACCTGGCTTCCTCAACGGATATCTGGTGATCGATGTCGGTGACGACAAAGGCGCTCCTGTCCAAAGCGATCCGGGCGTACACGGATACGAGGAATGCCGCGGCCAACGCTATCCCGAGCAAGACCCAGTAGCGCCTCCGGGCTCGGCCTCGAGTTCCCGGGCCCAGCACGACATGGAATTCTCGGGTACGACGAGGCGCCCTGGCGTGAGCCGGGGCGAGACGCGCCGTCATCCGACTCGCTCCGCAACCCGCAGTCGCGCGCTGCGAGCTCGCGGGTTACCTTCGATCTCGTCAGTCGAGGGCGTCTCGCCGCGCGACAGTATCCGCAGTTCAGCGACCGTGTCGCACACGCACACCGGGAAGTCAGGTGGGCAAGTGCAGTCAACGGACCCAGCCGCAAACCTCCGCTTGACGATCCGATCCTCGAGAGAGTGGTACGAGATCACCAGGATCCGTCCGTCGTGTCGCAGCATCCGCACGGCGACGTCGAGAACATCGGTGAGCGCAGCGAGCTCGTCGTTGACGGCGATCCGAATGGCCTGGAAAGTCCGTCGAGCTGGGTGGCCAGCCCGCCGCGACCGAGCCGGCATGGCGTTGGCGACAACGCCCGCCAGTTCCAGTGTGTCCGCGATCGGGCGCGCCCTGACGATTGCGCCGGCGATTCTGGATGCGTGACGCTCCTCGCCGTATCGTCTGAGAATCCGAACGACATCTGCTCGGGACCACTGGTTGACGACGACCTCGGCATCGAGCCCCGCATCTGGCCCCATCCGCATGTCGAGTGGGCCTCGGCGTCGATACGAGAAGCCTCGCTCCCCCACGTCGAGCTGATGCGAGGAGACACCGAGGTCGAAAAGGGCTCCATCGATTTCATCGAGCTGCTCCTCCTGTAGTACCGATTCGAGCGTTCTGAAGTCCGCCTGACGGAACACGAGTCGTGATCCAAATGAGGCGCTTTGTAGTCCTGCGTCCGGGTCCCGATCGAGTGCCAATACACGCAACGCGGGATTGGCCTCGAGCAGAACCCGGCTGTGGCCTCCGCCCCCGAAGGTGGCGTCGACGATCGTCCCGTCGATCGAGCCGAGCCAATGCTCGACTCGGTCGGCCATGACCGGCACGTGATAGTCCCGGCCCACCGTCAGCCCCCCGGAGCGCTGGCGCCAAAATGGAAGCGGGCGGAGTAAGGGGCTTCCCACATGGCATCCGGAGGGCTGACGCTGGGTCGGACGACCCACTGGCGATTGGCATTGATTAGATCCCCTCTTCGCTGAGTGCTTCTTCGATCCCTGCAAAGAGCTCGTCGGCTTCGCCGCTGAGTGCTTCCCACGACTCCACCTCCCAGATCTCGACACGATCGGCAACACCGACGACTACGACGTCCTTTGAGATTCCGCCGTACTCGCGAAGGGACTGCGGAATCTGAATACGCCCCTGGCCATCCAATTGCTGGTCGGTGGCCGACCCAAAGAACGACCTGGCGTAGTTGCGGCTGCGGCGATCGGTGCGAGGGAGCCGATTCACCTGCTCGACCTCTTCCTCCCACTTGTCTATTGGGAATACGTAGAGGCAGCGCTCCTGTCCCTTGGTGACGACGAGTCCGCGCTCCAGACGGTCGCGGAACTTCGAGGGCAGCACCAGACGGCCCTTCGAATCCACGCTGTGTTGATACTCGCCCAGGAACACGGTCCGGCGTCTCCGTTCTATGCACTCGCGCCTCCGGGAGGCGCTGTACGGGTGGGAGGCCGCCGCCTCCCTGGTTCTCCACGTTCCCCCACTCTGCCCCACATTCCACCACTTGTCAACCCTTCGACCCCACTTTGTGGGCACGACCGCCACGGAGAATGAGGCGGTCAGGAGGCACGGGTCCGGACTCACGACTCAAGATTCGAGGCTCTTCACTACCCTCGACCGCCATGCCTCTCTCCGGCCGCGCAATCCTCATCACGGGCGCCTCCAGCGGGATCGGACGCGGTCTGTGCTCCGAGTACGTGGGCGCCGGCGCCCGCGTCTATGCGACGGGTCGCAACGAAGTCGCACTCGCCGAGACGATTGCTGACCTCCCCGAAGGGTCGGCAGTTGGAATTCCCGCCGACATCACAACAGAGGCGGGCAGACGGGCCATCGCCACTGCAATCGATCATGGAGGAGGCACCCTGGATGTCGTGGTCCACGCCGCCGGACTGCTCGGACCTCCCGGCGTACCGCTGGCTGCATACCCCGAGGAGGAGTGGAGATCAGTATTCGAAGTGAATGTGACCTCGGTCCATCTCCTCCACCAACTCCTTGTTACCTATCTGGACTCGTCAACCGCTCCGGTTGTCATCGGTCTTTCGAGCACAGTGGGGCGCCAGGGCCGCGCCGGTTGGGGGATGTATGCCGTGTCGAAACATGCGCTCGAGGGATGGCTCGCCACTCTGGCCCATGAGTTCCGAGGAAAGGTGTTCTCGATCAACCCCGGTGGCACCCGCACCCCGATGCGGGCGGTAGCCGTGCCCGGCGAGGACCCGGCAACTCTCCCCACCGCCTCCGACATCGCACCGATCTTTCTCCGACTGGCTCACTCCTCGGCCCCGGAGCCGACCGGGGCGCTCTTCGACGCACGGGACTGGATCGGATCGCATCCTTGGGAAGGGCTGGAGTCACCCTGAGCGGAACACCTTGCGCATCGAGACCTCGGAATCCCGCGGACACGACGATGTCGATGCCCTAACCTGTGATGACGGGGGACAAGGAGGATCATGCACGTACTGATTGCCACAGATGGCAGCCTCGACGCCGCCAGAGCGGCAAACTTCGCTTCGGCATTGGCCGGAGCCGACGGATCCGTCACCATCCTCACGATGGTTGAAATCAACCGTCATCTGCTACGCGATCTGCGTGGGCTATTCGGCGAGCGCGTCGTCGATGCCACCAACCAGGATGCCGAGTACGTCGGATTGCAGCCCAATGCCGGTGCCCCCATCGGATCCGATTGGCCGGGAGATGATGAGATGCTGAACAGGTACCTCGAGGACCAGAAGACGACCCGCACTCACGAACTGGTGACTGCTCTCGAGACCGCAGGCGTCAAACCTGAAGTTCTAGTTCGAGAAGGCGAAGCAGCGGGCGGCATCACGGCAGCGGCTACAGAACTCGCAGCCGATGTGGTCTGCGTCGGCTCACACGGCAAGGGTCTCTTCGAGGGACTACTCGGCTCAACCAGCACCAAGCTCGCCAGACGCTGCCCTGCGCCGGTGCTGATCATCCGCTGATGACCGACCCGACCCGACCCGAAGCACTCGATCCCACCGGACCGGCCAAGGGGATCGCCTCCGAGCCGCGACGGTGGTTGGGACCGGCTGCCCTTGCTGCGGTCGTGCTGGTCCCGATAGGAATCCTCATCTTCTCGAATCTCGATTCGACCGAAGTCTCCTGGGCAGGCTTCCAATTCAACCAACCGCTCTGGGCGATCCTCGTCGCGACCTTTCTCGCCGGCATGGTGGGCGGCAAGGTCGCCGGCTGGGGTTGGCGCCGCTGGCGCAAGCGCCGCAAGCGGCTCAAGGAGGAACTCGAGGTACTACGCAAGCACGCCGCAGACTCCGATTCGTGAGGTAGGTAGCGCCAGCCTTCGACCATGTCGCTGGTATCGTCGCCCGGCATGGCACAAGCGCTGGTGCTCAACGCGACGTACGAACCTCTCTCGGTCGTGTCGGCGCGTCGTGCCGTCGTCCTGCTGGTCAATCGAAAGGCCGAACTCGTCCACTCGGGCAATGGCTCATGGTCCTCAGAGCACCTCAGGATCCCGGTGCCGACGGTCGTGAGGCTGCGGCGATACGTGAGAGTTCCCTACCACCGCCGGATACCGCTCAACCGCAGAGCCGTGTTCGCTCGGGACCACCATCGTTGTCAATACTGCTCGGGAGCCGCCGAGAACCTCGATCATGTGCTGCCCCGCTCTCGCGGTGGAGATCACACGTGGGAGAACATCGTCGCAGCGTGTCGGTCGTGCAATGCACGCAAGGGAAACCGAACCCCCACCGAAGCCGGCATGTCCCTTGCCACACTGCCCCAAGCCCCGCGCCGTCACGGCTGGATGCTCATAGGTCTGGGAGCGGCGCCCCACCCATCCTGGGGTGCCTACATCGAAATGGTCGGCCAGCGAGACTGACGTCGCCCGACACCACGCTCGGCAGCACGCTCCAACACTCTCGGTGGTACTGTGCCCCGGAGGACGCGCCAACGGCGCGGACTGGGCGGCCCGGGCAGGATCCCGGACTCCGCAACAGCGAGCCGACGGCAAAGAGCCATCGGCACGGAGGTGTCACCGGTGCGGGTGGTTGGATACGTTCGCGAATCGGCAGATCCGTCTGTTGGCCGATCTGCTTTCGGCCAACAGGAGGAGATCCGCCGTCACTCCAACGAGCAGGGCCATCAACTAGTCGCCCTTTGCCAGGATCTGCGGAGTCCCGGCCAACCCCCCAGCCGAGACGGGTACATCAGCCTGTTGGGCGTCATTGCAGCCGGTGGGGTCGAGGCGGTGCTCGTGCCCGGAGTCGCGACGTTCTCGTCGGATGCGATAGTCCAGGAGATCATCCTGTGGGATCTCAGGGAACGCGGAGTCAGGGTCGTTTCGACCGAGCAGGCCGACCTACAGCTGCTCGACCCCTTGGCAGCACCGGAACCGTCGCGGATGCTGATCCGCGATGTGCTCGAACGAGTCGGAGAACACACCGGCGGAGTCGGTCCTGAGCGGGCTGGAACATCCAACCCGCCCGCAGACGGAGACGTCCTCGTCCGCATCATCCAGGCGGATACTCACGAGCAGAAGCGGGTCGGCCAGACCGACGACCACTGATCAGGCTTCGAGTGCCGATCGGGTGGCAATACCTACCGCAAACGCACGACCGGACCGGACGACACCGGCGCCGGCACCGAGCGAATCGTCCGCCCTTCTGATCACGACGGTGACAACATTCCCATCATCGACCTCGAGCCACTCCACTGCCGCACGAGTGACCGAAACTCCGACTGCCTCGGCGGTGGCGGCAATGATCGCGGTATCCAACTCGTCGGAATCGAACCCGATCGCTCGGGACGCTCGCCGTCCATCGGTCAGCACAACAGAGGCCGTGCGACCGTCAGATCTCTCCTCGACTGAGACCGACAGCACTGCGGATACCGCAATCTGTTCAGGTGGCGCTACGAGAGGAGGTGGCGGGACTGGCTCTATCGATGGTGCCGTGCTCGCATCGATGGGCGGAGGAGGCATCACCGGAGATGGCTCAACGTCATCCGGCAGCTGCGGGATCGGCGGGACCTCCGGTAGGACCTCCGAGTCGGCATCGCCGCCCGAGGAAAACCTTGACCGCATTCCGTGCGCTGCCAGCACACGCTGTACCTCGACGCCAACCCGGCGAGCATCGGCATCTGGCGACAGGCTGACCTTGACGCCAGCCGGCAGTGCCCCTTCCGCAATGTCCACCTCGGCGGAGGCGACGCCTGGGACCGCCAGCAATTCTGATTGGAGCGTCTCGGCAGCCACGGCTGACCGTCCTCTCAACTCACATCCCAATTCCGCCACCGATTGTAGCGCTTCTGACCACTCATTGTCACCTAGGGCTGAGACAGGTGCGTTTATGCGTTCGTTAGGTTCACAACCTCACGCCACTGATAACCTGCGGTCCGCACACACATCAGGAGGCGGTTCTTGACTACCCAGCCGGTCGGGCCAGATGACCTGACCTGGTTCTCAGAGCAGTTCCAGGCGGTGTCCTCGAACATCGAGCGTGTCATCCAAGGCAAACGTGAGGTGGTCGACCTCATCCTCATGAGCCTTCTCTCCGAAGGGCATGTCCTCCTCGAGGACGTGCCGGGGGTCGGGAAGACACTGCTCGCTAAGTCGTTGTCCCGCAGCATCCACTGTGGATTCCAACGCATCCAATTCACGCCGGACCTGCTTCCTTCGGACGTCACCGGTGTGTCGGTATGGGATCGTGAGCGAGGCGCGTTCGTCTTCAGGGCTGGTCCCGTTTTCGCCAACATCGTGCTGGGCGATGAGATCAACCGAGCGAGTCCCAAGACTCAGGCCGCCCTCCTGGAGGCGATGGAAGAACGCCAAGTGACGGTGGACGGGACGACCCGTGAACTCGATGCTCCTTTCATGGTGATCGCCACCCAGAATCCGATCGAACACGAGGGCACCTATCCACTCCCCGAGGCGCAGCTCGACCGGTTCATGATGCGGCTCATCATGGGATACCCGTCTCGCGGCAAAGAACTCGAGATGCTCGAGGCGCACGGGCGGACTTCCACCTACGCCGATCTCGGAGCCGTCGTCAGCGCAGACGACATCGAGAGGATGATCGGAGTCGCCCGCAGAATCTACGTCTCGGACCCGGTCAAGGAGTACCTCGTCGACACAGTCGAGGCCACCCGCCAGGATCCCGATCTTCTCCTGGGAGCCTCACCACGCGCCACCCTCTTTCTGCAGCGCGCCGCCCGTACCCGGGCGGCGGTCGATGGACGACACTACGCGACCCCCGATGATGTCAAGGCGATGTTGAAGCCGGTTCTGACACACCGTCTCATCCTGCGACCCGAGGCTCAGATGCGGGGAGCAGTCATCTCCGAGATCGTCGACGGAATCGCACAGGGTGTCCCCGTACCTGGGAGCGGAGTGCGGGCTTAATGCCCACAGCCAGAGGGTGGGCCGCTCTTGGCGTGGCGACGGCGCTTCTCGTGCTTTGGGTCGGTTTCGGCGAACTGGAGCTGATGACCACGGCGATGTTTCTCATCGTCTCAGTAGCCGTCGGGATGATGTTCGTTCGGTTTGCCACCCCCCGCGTCGACGTGACGCGCCATATGTTCCCGATTCAGGCGCACGAAGGCGACGAGGTGGTCGTGGAGGTCGATGTGACCGCCAGCCGACGGATCCGCAACCTGGAGCTCGAGGACACCGTGCATGGTCTCGGTGTAGCCCGTTTCGCGGCCGCAACGACAACTCCGGGACAGCCACTCATCGCCCGCTATGAGGTTCTGTGCCGCAGCAGAGGAGTCTTCCAGGTGGGACCCGCCGAGGTCTCCGTAAGCGATGCCTTTTCCCTGACGGAGCGGCGCAACCAGGCCGGCAGCGCCGACCGGCTCACCGTATATCCCCGAGTCGAGCGATTCAGTGGATTCCCCTCCGTCCGCGGTCTCGATCCGAGCGTCCAATCGACACGGCCCACTTTCGCGCCGCACGGTGGCGAGGATTTCTTCACCCTGCGTGAGTATCAGGTGGGCGACGACCTCCGCCGGGTGCATTGGCCCTCGTCTGCGAAACGCGACGAGCTCATGATCAAGCAGCTCGAGGTGCCGTGGCAGGCCCGGGCGCTGGTGCTACTCGACACCCGTGCCGAGCGTTACCCGATCGACGATGCGTTCGAACAAGCCGTACGGGGTGCGGCATCGGCAGTCACCCACCTATACCAAGGCGGGTTTAGCCCCGAGCTGTGGACCACGGAGCGAGCACCGGCGCTTCGCTCCGGCGGCCGCTTTCAGCAGGCCATGGACATGCTGGCGACGGTGGGGCCATCGCCCCACCTCGATTTGCGCAACACCGTGACCCGCCTGCGCCGTCAAGGAGTGGGAGGCGGCGCTCTCATCGTCGTCACCGGGGTCCCCGATGAGGGGGTGCTTGCCGCGTATCGCGTTCTGGCCAAGGACTTTACGAGAACTGTCGTCATGGCCGTCGGCGATCGAGCCATCGAGGGAGGCGGGATGTTCCAGCGCTCCGGGGCCGTCACCGTGATGGTCGGTCCCGACTCGCAATGGGCGCCCGCCTGGAGAACCGCTATGGAGCTTTCATGGTCTACCGCCTCAGTTGGATAGCCGGAATCGCTGGGATCGGCCTGGCTCTCGCCAGAGCCGAGCGTCTATTGCGGTCCTCCGTCGAGGGCGTGCCCTGGGAGATGATTCTGGTTGCAGCCGCCGTACTCGGGGCGGCCATCACCTGGGCGGGGTTGTCATACCGGTTGAGTAGCCGCGTCATCGCGGCCATCAACGTCGTGGTCGCGGTATTGATCGCAGTGAGGATCGCAGTTCCGTCGACTACGTGGTTTCTCTTCCCGACGCTCGACTCATTCCCGGCACTACGCAGCGAACTCGTTTTCGCCCGAGATGTCATCAGCACTGGGGTTGCTCCCGTCATCCCACTGGCGGGAATCATCGCCATCTTGGCACTGGTCTTCTGGAGCCTTGGAGCGCTTCTCTCCTGGGGCCTGGGACGGGGCCGGCCGTACATTGCCGTGCTCGCTCCTCTCATCGTCTATCTCGAGTTTGCAGTCATGGATCGTCGACCCGGCGGATGGTGGACCACAGCATTCATGATCTTCATAGGCGGAGCGCTCCTCGCCGTGGCGTTCGACAGACGTCGCGAGGGGACGGGCCTCCTCACCTCGGGCATCACCCGACTTGCTCTCGTACGTTCTCTCCCGTCCCTGGCGTTCGTCACTCTCGCGGCCGCACTTCTCGTCGCCATCGTCTCGGCGAACGCGGTATCGGGTCTCGTACCGCACAGCGGATACCTGGATTGGAGGGCGCGCTCGGGGCTCACCGGCGAGTACTACGGCAGCGTGTCGTACAACCCGTTCGTCGGCATACGCCAGAGCCTCGTGTCGCAGACGAATGTTCCGGTCTTCGTGGCCGATGTCGCGGGCGACATCGCTCCCGACCGCGTGTTCTGGCGCATGCTGACGCTCGACACCTTCGACGGAGTCCAATGGCATGTGGGTGGCGATCCCGAGATAGATCGACCAGAGGAAGTCGATTCCTTCGAGTTGGAAGATGCGGCCTTCTTCGGCCCGACGACCTCGATCGTCCAGGACATCACCGTTCTGGCGTTGCAGATGGATTGGCTCCCTGCTGCCTACTCCCCAGCGGCAATGTCGGCACCCAACAACGCGGTCGATCGCGGATACCGGGTCAAGACCGATGATGCTGCACTGCGTTTCGATGCTCTCACCTATCGAGGAATGTCCTACACCGTCGACTCGAACGTTCCTCAACCGGATCTCGACGTTCTGAGCCGCACCGACGATGGCCTCCCCTCGGTCGTGTTCCAGGGTGCGATCGACGAGGACGACTTCGAGGCCGGTGCCGCTACGGCGCTCGACATCGAGCTTCGGGAGCTCGAGGAGTCCGAGCGATACCTCGATCTCCCCGCGGATATCGACGGGGATATCAGATCACTCGCCATCGAGACCACGAGAGGCCTCCAAACCGATTTCGAGAAGGCTATCGCCCTCGAGTCATTCTTCCGATCCCCCGGCAACTTCGTGTACTCCACAGCGATCGTTCCCGGTCACGGTGCCAATGACCTGGCGGACTGGCTGCTCGAGCCGACGAGTGAGAACTACCGGATCGGCTACTGCGAGCAGTTCTCGACTTCGATGGCCGTCATGGCACGCACCCTCGATATTCCGTCGCGGGTCGTGCTCGGGTTTACACCCGGCACGCTTCTCGAAGACGGACGGGTCGTGGTTCGTGACCGGAATTCCCACGCATGGGTAGAGCTGTGGATGCCATCTCAAGGATGGGTCCGTTTCGACCCCACCCCACGCGGCGACGGCGTCAACCCTGCGACACTCGGCGACCTTCCATTCGACGTCTCCGAGTACCTCGACATACCCCAACCCTTGGTACCCCCGCTCGAGCTCGAAAGCCAGGGTGGTGCACTGTTCCGTGACGACGAACAGCTCGACATCCCTGAGCGCATTGCCGCCTCCGATGACGGCAATGACCCCACCTCTGGTCTGCAGATCCCCGGATGGCTGCTCCCTGTCGCCCTGCTCCTCGCCGGGCTGTTCGGCCTCGTCCCTGCCGTCAAGTGGGCGCGGCGACGGCGTCGGCTCCGGAAGCTCGAAGGCGGTGACATCTCTGCCGCATGGCGCGAGATCGTCGATCGGCTCACCGACCTGGGTGACGAACCGGTGCCGTCCGCCACCCCGGTAGAAATCGCCAAACGGACCGACATCGCAATGCGTCCCCTCGCCGAGGAGTACGGCGCCTCGGTGTACGGCACCGACGCCGTCGGTGACGCCAGCATCGGACTCGCCACGAGGTCGCTGGAGGACACCGAAGATCGGCTCTTGAGTCGCTACCCCCTTGGTCACCGAGTGGCGGCCCGCTATCGGATCTCAACCCTCATCCCGAGCTGGATGCGACGGAAGAGGAGAAGGCGCTAGAGCAAGGTTGGTACCCGGAGCCGAAACCCGACCGCTCGACCCGGCTTATCCCTCGGCTGCTTCGCTCTGTACGTCGTCTTCTACCCGACGCAGCATCTCGAGAAAGCGATCCCTGTCGAGTTCGAACTTCGTCACGTCATCTTCGACTTCACGAGTGATCTGATCGATGGCGACAAAGAACGCCAACTGACCTTCGCGGAGAGCATCTATCAGCTCGTCTTCGTCTGAGGCGATTCGAAAGATGCTTTGCCCGTCCGTGACGAGGCGGACCTCGGACAGATGCACATCCATATCGGCGGTCCGGCGTAGATAGTCCCATGCCCTCCGTACCCGCTGTACCGACATCCCGTTGTCGAGCAGGCTGCGAACGACTCTCAGGGCAACCAGATCACGAAAGGAGTAAAGGCGCCGCCGGCCGGGTCTGCCACCGGTCGCCTGAATCGACGGCTGTACAAGCTTGACTCGATCCCAATATCGCAGCTGATGCGGTGTGCAACTGGTCAGTCGACAAGCTTGCTGAGCCGTGAACGCTTCCAACTTCCGCTCTCCTCTTCCTCGGATCCCAGGCCCACTCCTGGGTCCGTTTCCCCGACTCCTTCTCCGTGCTCCGACCTCTTGCGCAGCCTAGCGACCACGCCATCGGCGTCGCAGCCCCGCGCCCAGCCCAGTCTCGGATCCCGCAGCCACGCCCGAGCGGCGCCGAGCCACAGCCACGATGCCAACAACTGAAACCACCATCAACCCGAATCCGAGCAGGGCGACCAGGGTATTGCGGGTGAAGAATCCGAGCATGAGCCCGACGCCGATCACAAGTCCGGCCACGGCCCACTTGAGGTGCTTCCCGGAAAGGCTGGCGAGCGTCGCCGAGCGAACCGTCTCAGCCAGCTTTGGATCCTCTTCGTAGAACTGCCGCTCGATCTCTTCGAGGATCCGCTGTTCCCTGTCATCGAGTGGCATACGTCGTTCTCCGCCAGCGGTTGTAGGACCTCCGAGTATACCGAGCGGCCTTTCTAGTGCTTAGCCGGTGGCAACTCGCTTCACGACGCCAACCGGCTCACCTACCGAGGGTCGGAGGCCCGGGCTCGGGATCCTCGGAACGCAAGAGCCGAGCCCGGCGAATCGCCTCGCTGCCGAAGCGGGATCTCACCTCTTCGACGGCCTCGTCGATCTCCTCCCACGCTCCACTCTCGAATCCAAGCTGCCGCGGCTGATCGACGTTCACAAGTCCCCAGGCTCCGATCCCGAGAAGCCGCACACCTCGTCGATGAGCCGCCGTCCGGCCCAGCAGCCGACACGAAACCTCGTTGATCTCTGCCGAAGTGGACACCGGCGCCGAGAAGGTGTGGGATCTCGACACGGTAGTGAAGTCGGGATACCTCACTTTGAGGGTGATGGTCGAGGCGACGAACCCGGCCCGTCGCAGCCGCGACGACAACTTGTCGGCATGCGCCAACAGTTCTCGATTCATGGCATCCAGATCGGCGAGATCGGTCTCATATGTCGCCTCGACCGATATCGAACGCGCGGAAGAAGTGTCGGTTCTGGCCGTGTCATCTCGGGCGTGAGCAAGGTTCCAAAGCATGTTGCCGAGCGAATCCCCGAGTCGCCGCACCAGGGTCTCGCGAGGGAAGGCAGCCATCTCACCCACCGTCTTGATGCCCAACTCCTCGATGCGCGCCCGAGTCGCCTCCCCTACACCCCACAATGACTCCACGGGTTGGGGATGGAGGTAGTCCAATTCTGTCCCGGCCTCGACGACAAGTACGCCGTCCGGCTTGGCGTCGCGTGAGGCCATCTTGGCAAGCAGTCTCGTGGTGGCGATTCCCACCGAAGACGGCAGCGACAGCTCGGCACGGATAGCAGAACGCATCGCCTCGGCGCAGACCGATGGCGACTCGTAGTGGAGCCGGAGACCACCAATGTCCAAGAAGGCCTCGTCCACGCTCACCTGCTCGATCGAGGGAGTAAAGGTTTCGAGAATCTCGAAGACACGATCCGACACCTCCCGATAGGCCGAGTGATTGGGAGGGACCACGGTGCCGTGAGGAACCAGTCTGCGGGCATGAACCATCGGCATCCCTGAGCGAACCCCCCGGCGACGCGCCTCATACGAGGCGGAGGCCACGACACCACGATCCCCGGCGCCTCCCACCAGCACTGCCTTGCCAATGAGGTCTGGGCGGCGGCGCCGTTCCACCTCCACGAAGAAGGCATCCATGTCGAGATGCGCGATCCTCTCGGCGAAACCGGACATCCTCCGACGGTACTGCCCCCCACGCTGATCGCTACCCGTCCGAGGATCACGGGCGCGATCCGACGCTTCGTCCCGGCCACATCGTTGGCGTCTCACTGCGCGCCCTCTCGATACAATTCCCCGCCGTGCTACACACCCTTCACCTCGTCAGGCACGGCGAGGTTCGCAACCCCGATCACATCGTCTACGCCGCCCTGGACGGCTATGGCCTCAGTGCTACCGGCCGTCGACAGGCTGGAGCAGCTGCGATACGACTTGGCGAGACAAAGATTGACTCCATCGTGTGCTCCCCTCTCCAGCGGGCAGTCGAGACCGCTGGGCCGATAGGAATCGCGGCGGGCATAGAGCCCACAACCGACGATCGGCTGACGGAGTGGTTGCTCGGATCGCGCTGGGCGGGAGTCCGCTGGGAGGAGCTCCCCACCAGGTTTCCTGGTGAGATCGAGGCCTACCTCACTCAACCCGCCGATCTCGACTTTGCCCCTGAGACGATCGCCGACGTAGCCCGGCGGATGCAATCTGTTGTCGACGATCTCGGCATCGAACATGCTGGGGGTGTCGGCGCCATTGTTTCCCACCAGGACCCGATTCAGGCGTTGCGGTTGGCGCTCACCGGTCGCAAGCTGTCCGGTCTCCAAGTCGACAAGCCGACCCACGGGTGCGTCATCACATTGCGAAGCAATCGCTCTGGGTGGACAGAGGCGGCATCGTGGGCCTCTGAGGCGAAGTCCTCTCCTTTCCCACCGGTGGACCCGCCGGAGAGGCCCTAGAATCCCGGGCCACGATCCAGGAAGGACGCGACGGTGCGTCGATTCATCGGCTTGATGGCGACACTCAGCTTGGTACTCGCAGCGTGTGGCAGCGGACCCTCTGCCGCCGCCATTCTGCGCGACGAGCAACCATCGACAACGACGACGACTGAGCCGCCTCCTCAAGGGGTCATCGTCGTGAGCATCGAGAACGGAAGGTTCAGCCCCTCCAATCTCGAAATCGATTTGTCGGAAGTCTGGATCGTCGAGTGGCAGCACAACGATGCCCCAGTAAACCTTGCCGACGGAACGGTCCAAGAACGGGAGTATCAAATCATCTCGCGCGACCGCAACGAGGACCGCACATTCCTTTTCGAAAGCCCGGTCATGACATTCAACGACATCTACCAGGTCGATTTCAGCGACCTTCCTGAAAGCCTCTACCGGTACAACACGTTCCTCGGTCAGCAACGCATTCCCGGCCTCGTCGACACCCGCGCTTCACGCTGACCCCGAGGATCTGAGGCCAGTGGCGCCGGCACCCCTCGTTGTCTCGTCCCTTTTGGGCATTTCCGCCGTTGCCGGAATCGTCGGACTCGCCGTGGATCCCGATCCATTCTCAGAGCAATCTGCCATTTTGATCACAATCGGATCAGTGGTGCTATCCGTCGCGACGGTCTCCGGCGTTCTCCTCGCTCGCGGTCGATGGTCGCGGTGGATGTCACTCGTGGTCGCCGGGCTGTGGTTTGCACAGGCGCTCAGCCGCCCGTTCGACCTAGCGGGAGGGGTCACGATCGCGACGGCAGTCGCAGCCGCCTCCATTGCTGCCGGGCCATGGCTGAACAGATGGCTCCGGCGGCTCCCCGCAACCGATGCTCCCCCGGCAACTGCAGTGGTTCTGCTCTTGCTCCTCACCTCGACCCCGGCCGTAGTGGGGTTCACCGTGGGTGGCGACAGTCCCGGTTTGGCAGGTTGGGCGCTCAGTCTCTGGAGCGGACTCCTGGCATTCGGCCTGGCCCGAGCCCTCTCCCCAGCCTTGTGGGCGGGACGGTTCGGGCACATTCCGGTCTCGCTTGCCGGAGGCCTCGTACTTGGATTCCCGGCTGGGTCGGCCATGCTGGTCAAGGCAGCCTTCGAGGCGGCGCTGCTGTGGCGGCGCGATCTACACCTCGCGGTGACCCCGCTGCTCCCTATCCGTGGATCGGCGGTAGCGATTCCGCCTGAGCTGATGGACCCAGCACTCCTGGAAGCAGCAGGCCTCGACGATCGCGGCCGCCCCCTGGAGAACTCATGAGCCGACTCCCCAATCCCTGGGTCATCGGACCCATCCTCCTCGCCGCCATCGCCGGTGGCGCCGTCGGCTACTTCGTGACAGACGCTTCGTGTGTTCCCGATTCATGCACGGTCGCCGCAGTATCGGTGGCCCTGGTCGTTGGGATCGGCTCGGCCGTCGGCGTCGGGATCGTCGTCGTCCTGGCCCTCAAGTCGCTCTCCGAGTGGCGAGAGCACGCCGATCGTGACATCTTGACCGTGGCAGATTCGGACGACCCGCCCACACCTCCCACCTGCTGATCGGCGGTCAGCAGATCAGTTAATCGGCCGGTTCCTCTTCCAACGAGGCTCTGTCTGCCGCCCATTCTCGAAGGTCGAGCCCGACCGCCACGTTTCGAGAGACAGAAGTTCCGACCATTTCGGGTGCTGGTAGAGCTGTCGATGTACCGGTCAGTGGTGCGCGGCAAACACGAGCGACACGTTGTGGCCACCGAACCCGAACGAGTTGGTCATCGCCGTACTGACTCCGACCGATCTTGCCTCGTTGGGCACGTAATCGAGGTCGCACTCGGGATCGGGGGTCGTGTAGTTGATTGTCGGAGGGACGATTCCATCTCTGATCGCCAGGATGCAGACGAGCGATTCGAGCGCTCCGGCGCCACCCAGCAGATGACCCGTCATCGACTTGGTGGACGACACCGGCACCGAGTACGCGCCGTCTCCGAACACCGTCTTTATCGCCGCGGTCTCGGTGACATCGTTCGCCGCAGTCGATGTTCCGTGGGCATTGATGTAGTCGACATCAGACGACGCCAGCCCGGCGTCGTCGAGGGCATGTTGCATTGCACGCGCCGCACCGCCGCCACCGGGTCGGGGAAGAGTCACGTGATAACCGTCCGACGACATGCCATACCCGACGATCTCGCCGTATATGTTGGCGCCCCTGGCCAGAGCGTGCTCCCGCTCCTCCAGAATCAAAGTGGCTGCCCCCTCTCCCATGACAAAGCCATCGCGATCGGCATCGAATGGGCGACTGGCTCCCTGGGGATCATCGTTGTTGAGCGACAGCGCCCGAGATTGGGAGAAACCGGCCACTGCGAACTCACACACTGGGGCCTCCGCTCCGCCCGCGACCATCACATCGGCGGCATCGCGCTTGATGATCTCCGCAGCGTCGCCGATCGCATTGGCCGATGCGGCGCACGCCGTAACTGTGCAGGTGTTGGGGCCGAACAGGTTGTATCGAATCGACACCAACCCGGCGGCCATGTTCGAGATGATCTGGGTGATGGTGAGTGGACTGACCCGGTCCGGACCGCGCTCTCGCATCGTGTCGATGCCGTTCTGGAACGAGATCATCCCACCGATTCCGGAACCGACCACGACCCCTGCGCGCATCGCCGCCGGATCGTCCTCCTCATAGGAGATTCCCGCGTCGGTCAGAGCCTGATGCGTCGACGCCCAGAAGAGCTGGTCGTAGCGATCGAGCCGACGCGCCTCCCGACGTTCGATGTACTCCTCGGGATCGAAGCCGGCGATCTCGCCCGCAATACGCGCCTTCATACCGCTGGCGTCAAACTGGGTGATCTCACCTATGCCCGATTCACCTGCGCAGGCCGCCTGCCAGAACGAGGCGACATCCTTGCCGAGCGGGTTTACGGTGCCGAGTCCGGTTACGACTACGCGCCGTGCCACTGTCAGCCTCCGAGCTTCTCCATGACCACGTCGACGGCTTGACCGACCGTACCAATGGCCTCGGCCTCTTCGTCGGGAATGGCCACGCCGAAGTTGTCTTCGAGCGCCATGAGCAACTCGACAACACCCAGCGAGTCCACCTCGAGATCCTCTTCGAACGTGGCGCTCATCGTGATCTTGTCACGATCCAGGCCGAGCTCGTCCACGAGCAACTCGGTCATCTTGGCTTCTACTTCGGCCCTATCCATTGAATGGCTCCTGTTTCGATCGTTTCTTCTTGGTTGAGGATCAGAATGCGAGGCCGCCGTCCACGACCAGCACCTGACCGGTCACGTATCCGGCGGCTTCCGACGCAAGATAACCGACCGCCGACGCCACCTCCTCGGGAGTGCCGAATCGACCAACGGCGATCGCCGGCAACGCAGACTCGCGGACGGCCTCCCCCAATTGGTCGGTCATGTCGGTCTCGATGAAGCCGGGGGCAACCGCATTGGCGGTGATGCCTCTCGACCCCACTTCTTTGGCCACGGACTTGGTGAGTCCCACCAGGCCGGCCTTCGCCGCTGCGTAATTGGCCTGCCCCGGGTTGCCGGACAAGCCTGAAACCGATGTGATGTTGATGATGCGTCCCCATCGTGCCTTGAGCATTCCGCGCAGGACCGCCCGGGAGCACAAGTAGGCAGAGCTGAGGTTGGTTTGGATCACGCGGTCCCACGCACCCGGCTTCATCCGGAGCAGGAGATCGTCATCGGTGATGCCTGCATTGTTGACAAGGATGGAGATCGAACCCAGCGTCTCACCGATCTCATCCACCATCTCGGTGACTGCATCGGCGTCACCCACGTCGGCCGCTACGGCCGTCGCCCGGCCCCCTCCGGCTGAGATGGTTGCTACGACTTCGTCGGCGGCATCGCTGCGGGATCTGTAATTCACCGCAACCGGGTGCCCCGCGGCGGCGAGATGCAGCGCAATGGCCCTTCCGATGCCCCGCGATGCTCCGGTGACGAGAGCGACCCGATCCAGCATCGTCACACGCCCGTCCCGTGGATCGCGATATTTCCGGCCAACAGCTCGAGCGCCGTCTTGTCGTTGGGCGGTAGCTCGGCATCAGAAACCGCGAGCGCCTCGACGCGAGCACCCCACCGATAGGCTCCCGCCGCCCAGGTGAAGCCTGCACCGAACGCCGCGAAGACGATCACCGAGCCGGGCTGAATCTTCCCGTCTTCGAGTGCCTCGACGATGGCGATCGGGATCGTTGCGGCCGAGGTATTGCCGTACGAAGCGATGTTGATGTAGACCTTCTCGGGAGGCAGATTCAACCGTCGCGCCGTCGCATCGATAATCCGGACATTTGCCTGGTGCGGGATGAGCAGATCGACATCCTCGAGATCGAGACCTGCGGATTCCAGCACGCGTCCGGAGGCATCACCCATTGACTTCACTGCCCGCCGGAACACTTCCTGACCCTCCATGAGGAAGGTGGGGAGTTCGGTGCGGTCGGCACTGCCCTCGGTCCCCGATGCAGGCACACACAGCAGATCGCCCGCGGTCCCGTCGGAACCGATCTCGAACGCCAACAGCCCGCGGTCCGGTTGGTCGTCGGCAGCCTGGACGATCACGGCACCCGCTCCATCGCCGAACAACACGCTGGTGGATCGGTTGGAGAAATCCAACCAGTGGGAAAGCTTCTCTGCCCCCACGATGAGCACGGTGTGCATCGCTCCCGTCTTGATCATCTGATCGGCGGTACTGAGAGCAAAAAGAAAGCCGGAACAAGCTGCATTCAGATCCATTCCGGCGGCGTTACTCGCTCCGATCTTGGCCTGAACGATGGTCGAAGCCGACGGCACGAGGCGATCCGGGCTACAGGTCGCCACCAGGATCAGATCGAGGTCTTCGGCAGCCACTCCCGCCGCAGCCATCGCTCGTTCTGCGGCGATTGCCGAGAGATCGCTCATCTCGACGTGTGAGATCCGACGCTCCTTGATCCCCGTTCGGGTCGTGATCCAATCGTCACTGGTATCGGTGACGGTCTCCAGATCGCTATTGCTGAGCACCGCAGGGGGAACGCACTTGCCCCAACCGGTGATGATCCCGTTTCGCACCTGCGCCTCCTCTCTGTGCCCCTTCTTGGGCGATCTTGCGCCGAGCCCCCTCAGGCTGCGGAGAGTATCTCCACCGCGATGTCGACGTCTCCGAGTGAAGATACGACGACGGGCTCTGTTCCCTCTACCGACCTCTTGGCGAGGCCGGCGGTTACATTCCCGGGACCGACGTGCACGAAGGTTTCGATACCAACGCCAGCCATCGCCCGCAGCGACTCCGAGAATAGGACTGGGCTGGTCAGCTGCGCCACGAGCGCAGCACCGATATCCCCGGTGTGTGCCGCGGCCGTGACGTTCGCCCACACTGGGAACGTCGGCGGAGAAAAGTCCGTGTCGGCAATAACGGATTCAAACGCAACGGCGGCCGGCTCCATGTACGGCGAATGAAAGGCCCCGGCGACCTTGAGAGAAACGGCCCGCCTCACACCTAGATCGCGGGCGTTGGCAACTACCCACTCGATGTCCGCTGCTCCCCCGGCCACCACGATCTGTCCCGGGGCGTTGATGTTCGCCACCCAAAGGCGACCACCCCCGCCGCGTCGTCTTGCCGCGAGATCCTCGACTCCACCCACATCCGCCCCGATCAGCGCCGCCATTCCGCTGGACTCGATATCGGCGGCTGCGGCCATTGCCTTTCCCCTATCCGCCACCAGGGCTAGACCATCCAGGAAGCCGAGCGAGCCTGCCGCCGTCAGAGCCGTGTACTCCCCCAACGAATGTCCTGCAGCCCCCGACGGCGACTCCGACAGCCGGTCCTCCATCTCGGCCCAGAGGGCGTAGGCCGTCGCATAGAGCGCGGGCTGGGCATGCTCGGTGCGCGTCAAGGCATCCTCAGGCCCGTCAAGACACATGCTCCGCAACGACCATCCGAGTATCTCGTCGGCGGCATCACCGAGGAGGTCGAGTCGCGCATCGAACAACTCGGCCCCCATGCCGACGAACTGACTCCCCTGGCCTGGGAACAAGGCGGCATACGACATTTCCTCTCCCATCTTGAGTCAGGTTGAGCTGGAAGTCTACGAGCGGCACGCGCCTCTCCCGGTCACGGTCTAACCTGCTCGCCGCCTATGAAACCCCACCGCTCATTGATTCCAGCGATCCCTACAGGCCCCGGCACCGAGATCCCAATCCCCCGTCGGTTCGCCCGACTGGTCGATTTGGCGTACAACATGTGGTGGAGCTGGGATCCTGGTGCCCGCGATCTGTGGCAACGCATCTCTCCCTCCGACTGGGCCGTCTCACCGAACCCCCTCACAGTTCTTCAGACCGTCACCCCTGAGGCGTGGGAAGGCCTCGCAGCCAGCAAAGCGTTCCGAGCGTCGTACGAGGACGTGATCAGTCGCTTCGATTCGTATCTGAGCAGCTCGACCTGGTTCGACTCCGAGCTCCCCGATTCCCTTGCTGGCGGCGTCGCCTACCTCTCAGCCGAGTTCGGGATTCACGAGACTCTCCCCTTCTACTCGGGAGGCCTCGGCGTTCTCGCCGGCGATCACCTCAAGGCTGCATCAGATCTCGGAGTTCCGTTGGTCGGAGTTGGCCTGCTGTACCGCCGCGGCTATTTCGGTCAGGCGATCGATCCCGACGGTCATCAGCAGCACCAATACCGACCGATCGAAGTGACCCGCCGAGCCTTGCGCCGGGTGCTCGCAGAGTCGGGACGGCCGCTCACCGTTGAGGTCGACCTCCCGGGCAGACGCGTCGAAGTCGGAGTGTGGCGAATCGATGTCGGCCGAACGCCGCTGCTGCTGCTCGACACAGATCTGCCGTCCAACGATCCCGCAGATCGGCCCATCAGCCACATCCTGTACGTGCGAGGACGCGAGATGAGATTGTGCCAGGAGATCGTGTTGGGGGTGGGCGCCGTGCGCGCCCTACATGCGCTCGGAATCGACCCCACGACGTGGCATGTAAACGAGGGACACGCTGCCATTTCGCTCCTCGAACGCACGGCCATTCGTATCGAAGCCGGCGATCCTCTCGACACCGCCAAGAAGAACGTCGCAGATCGATCCGTGTTCACTCTCCATACGCCGGTTCCTGCGGGGAACGAAGTGTTCGACCTCGATCTTGCTCTTCACTACCTCAGCGGATCATTTCCTGGGATCGACGACGGATCAATCATCGAACTGTCCGGCTCGGGGAGGGAGCGCATCTTCGACCTCGGCGCCCTCGCCATCCGGCTCACGCGGAGCACGAACGGCGTGTCGCGCAGGCACGGCGAGGTGGTAACCCACCACTGGGAGCGGATCATCGGGGGCCCGGCGACATCGGTGACGAACGGCATCCACCTGCCTACCTGGGTAGGTCGTAGCGTCTCTCGCCGCTACGAGAGCGTGCTCGGAAGAGACTGGGCGTCGGAGACACTCGACCCTGGGCGGTGGGCCGAGGCGGTGCAGTCCATCCCCGATGCAGAGCTGTGGGACGCTCACACGGCTCAGAAGGACCTACTGTTGCGGGACCTCCGTACTCGACTCAGAGATCAGCGCGCCCGTCATGGATCGGCCCCTAGCGAACTCCGGAAGGCGACCAAGCTTCTCCCATCAAATCGCCTCACCATCGTGTTTGCGCGGCGGTTCGCGGTGTACAAGCGTGCCGGTCTTCTCCTAACCGACCTCGGACGTCTGGAGTGGATCCTTACCAACCCTGACCGGCCGGTCCAGCTCGTCTTTGCCGGCAAGGCGCATCCCGCCGACGCTGGCGGAAAGGACATCATTCGCCGCGTCTGGGACATGGCGAACAGCCCCCAATTCGAGGGTCATGTGTTCATTGTCGAGGACTACGACATCGGCTTGGGCCGCCACCTCGTCGGTGGAGCCGATGTCTGGTTGAACACGCCTCGACCTCCCATGGAAGCATCCGGAACCTCGGGAATGAAGGCCTCAGCCAATGGTGGGCTCAACCTCTCCATCGCCGATGGCTGGTGGCTCGAGGGTGCCAACGATCGCAACGGATGGAGCTTCGGAGCCGAGCAGAACACCGACGAGGCCGATGCCCACAACCTGTACGACCTCATCGAGACCGAGGTCGCGCCCGCCTTCTACGAGCGCGATGAGGCGGGCTTGCCAAGGCGATGGATAGCGATGATGCGTGAAGCCATGGTGGCGATTCCACCTGCGTTCGCGGCCCGCCGTATGGTCAGCGAGTACACGCAGCGCCTCTACCTTCCTGCCGAGTAGTCGGTCCCGCTCGTCGGAGTGGTGAGCGGATCAGCTCGACCAACGTCCGGCATGCTTGACCTCGAGACCGCCAAGCGCAACGAGCGCCCGCACCTCCAGACGAGGCGCCCCCGAACCGATGGCGGAGCGATCGGTGGTGTCATCCCAGCCGCCGAGCACGGGGATTCCTCTCACCTCGACCAACCAGCCACGCGGCACGAGCACGGTGACACTGCCCAGTACCGCAGTTGCATCGACGACTGCTCCGGTGGCCACAGGCGTGGCTTCGCTCAGATCCAGTGTCACGCCGCCGAGCACAGCGGTCAGCGAGGCGTGACGAAAGTGACCCGACCGGGTCGCCACGCGGGACGCCGACAACACGGCAAGGCCGTCGACGCTATCGATGTCGGGCATTCGCCGCACCGAGCGACGACCCCACCCCAACACCAGCCACAACCCGGCGCCGATCAGAGCAACCGGCCACACCATGTCCCAGGCATCGGCACCAAACACGTCCGTGGTGATCGCCAGCAGAATCCCTCCGGCGATCATCAGCACCGCGGATCCAAGCGTGAATCTCCGCCGATCGAGTGCATGGAACAGACCCAAGCCCGCGACGGCGAGCGGCCACCAGGAACCGAGCGTTTCTCCGGCACGGAGAACCTCATTCGCGTCGAGCACGAACACGACGCCGATACTCACCAGAACGGCACCGACGAAGACCCGGCCGGCGTTCACGAATCTCTCCGGAGAAGCCGGCGGAGGGGCTTGGGGACAAAGCTGTTGAGCGTCTCAACAATCCCGAGCAGACCTTCGAGGCTCTCGTCGGAGGCATCCCAGTGCTCTCGGATGATCTCCTCACCGGCCTCGTCGAACAGCGCCTGAAGGGCCGCCGCTCCAATCACGAGGTCGTCGATGCGCCCGATGATCGGAAAGCGATCGGGGATGAAGTCGAACGGCAACACCGCGTAGCCGAGAGCAGCCACCACGCCAGCACGCTTTCGATCATCAATGCGCTCATCGCGCAGAAGGCGGTACACCAATTGCATTGTCGCCGGGACCGCCCGTAGTGCCGCCAGGATTGCTTCCTTCACTGCATGATCTCCTTCACTGCCATGGCCGCGCCGACCAACCCTGCGGCCGGTCCGTATCCGGCCGGCAAGATCGGCGGGACACCAGCCACAGCGAGGCCACCCCCGCGGGCCCCAAGATATCGGTTCGCAGGGCCGAGGAGCGCATCACCAGCCGTGGCGGCACCACCCCCCACCACGATGACGTCTGGATCCAACATGGCAATCAGATTGCCGAGCCCGATGCCTAACCATTCACCTGCGGCCTCGAGGCGGTCCCGTGCGGACTCATTGCCTGCCGCGGCCGCCCTCACCAGATCTGCCGCTCCGGCGTCCGGTCCCACAAGGCGCTCGGCATCCGAGTCCAACACCCGTCCCGACACCAGTGCCTCCCAGCACCCGTCCAGACCGCAGGCGCAACGGGGACCGGCAGCAAGGCGCATGTGCCCCACCTCGCCGAGGCCACCTCGGCCCCGTTCAATTCGGCCATCTACGACGAGTCCTGCCCCGATCCCGGTGCCGATCGTGATCATAAGGACAGTCCTGAATCCGACGCCTGCGCCACCCCCGGCTTCGCCGAAAGCGGCGAGGTTGGCGTCGTTATCGACAAGCACCGGGACTCCGAAACGCGCCACGAGAGCCTCACGAAGCTCGACATTGCGTCCGGACGCGTGCGGCATCCAAACGACGGTGCCGGTGCCCGCATCGACGAGTCCGGCGCATCCGATTCCGATGGCATCGGCCGATCCGAATTGCGCGATCGGTTCGAGGATGGATGCCGGAATCTCCCGAATGTCCTGCGGAGTGGGAAGTGAGACGATCGCCTTGGGAGATGCCGGCTTGTCTCCTTGTACCCGAGCAATACGGATCGAAGCACCGCCGATGTCCACTGCGATGGTCATGAGTCTGCTCCCCGGTACCCCACCACCGTAGGGGCAGCATGCACAATCTCGATCTCAGAGGCGGGTGATGCGGAAATCTAAGTGGTGTTCTGTCAGATTATGATGTAGTATCTATGTCAGTACCACCCACTAACACAGGAGGACCACCAAATGGATCTGGTCCGATTCGATCCCTTCTCCATGTTCCGCGAATTCGAGTGCCGTCCGGATCGCTCCGCGACGGCCAGGGCCTGGGCGCCCCGGGTCGACGTGATCGACCGTGAGGAGTCCATCCTCATTCGAGTCGATGTGGCCGGCATCGAGCCCGCCGACATTGATCTTTCGCTGGAGGATCACACACTGACGATCAGCGGGTCTCGCACGCTCGATGAGACCACCGAAGACACCAAGTACCACCGTCGGGAGATCTTCTCAGGCGAGTTCAAGCGCACTCTCATACTGCCCGAGGGTCTCGACGCCGACGGGATCGCCGCTTCCGCAGACAATGGTCTGCTCGAGGTGGTAGTTCCCCGCAAGCCCGAGGTGCTTCCCCGCAAGGTGAAGATCGACGTCGCCGGCTGATCAACTCGTCCCCAAATCTGACCGGAGGTCCGTATCGATGCGGGCCTCCGGTTTGTTTGGCGTAGGTCACCGCCGGTAGGGCTACTCGACTTCGACCCGCTCTGGCCCCTGGTCGCCCTCGGAATCCTCGTCGTATCCAAGCTCCTCGAGGAAGGCGCTGATCCCCTCGACCACCTCGATGGCAGCCTTCATCAGGTGAACGGCCGCCCTCTGAAGCCCCCGACGTGCCGCCTCGCCCAGATCGTCACTCATCCTTCACCCCGAACCTCACGTCCAACATCCCTTCCTTGAGTCGAGCGCCCACGATCTGGCGCCGCCTGAGCGAGTCAGGCAGCACGAGAGCCCGTCGGTATGACCCGACCGTCACGATGACCTCGTCATGATGGCGGATGACATCGACCTCCGTCCTCTCGACGAACGGAAGCGAGATTTGAAGTACCACTTCGTCGCCCTCGTCTCGCATCGAAAACGGTGCCGATTCTGCCAACCGGTCGGTCGGATCGTCCTCTCCGTAGAGCTCCTCCCCCACCAACCGGAGCTTGTCGACACCGATCATCTCCTCGTCGAACAGTCTCAGCTTGAGCAATCCGAGGTCAGCAAAAGCCCCCTCGACCGTCTCCAGGTGCTCCGACTGAACTTCACGCCAGCGCTTGAAGTACGGATCCGTGACCGCGTCGGGAATGATGCGGTTCACGACGGCGGCATCGACGGCATAGCCGAACAGCCCCAGATAGGTATAGGTCCGACGCGCCTCTGCGACAACCATCTTCTCGAGATTCATGACGAGTCTGGCACTGGTGATATCGGGATCGCTGAGAACGCGACGCACTCCCTCGATCCGTTCGTAGAAACCCTCACCCGCTTCGAAGACGTCGTCGCCCGGCAAGGGCATCGACATGACCTTTGACAGCACAGGTCGGATCACCTTCGCGACACGACGCTCCATTGGAAAGAGCTTGTCCATGTACCAGCCGAGCACATCGGGCAGGCTCAGCAGCCTGAGCGTCTCGGCCGTCGGGGCGCAATCGACAACGATCACGTCGTAGGCCTCCGACGCCACGTGATCCTGCACTTCGGCGAGAGCGAACAGCTCGTCCATACCGGGAAACACCACCAGTTCCTCGGCCGAGATGGAGCTAGCCCCTCCCCAATCGAACAGATCCGCCAGGTAGTCGCGCACCGTGCCCCAATGACTATCCAGACGTCGCTGAGCGTCTATCTGCTGGCCAAACAGACCGGGAACCACCTCGCCGGGGTCGTCACCGAGGGGCAGGGCAAACGCATCGCCCAAACTGTGCGCTGGGTCCGTGGACATCACCAAAGTGCGATAGCCCAGATCCGCCGACCGAAGCGCCGTTGCGGCCGCCACCGTCGTCTTACCGACTCCACCCTTGCCGGTGATGAGCAGAACCCTCATCCGGCCGCTGCCTGCTCCTCGGCTCGAAGCCGCAAGCCCCGCAGAGCGGCCCCGACGATCTGCTTCTCGGCTTGGCGGCGCAGGAATCCAGGTACCGCAAAGTTGGGAGTCACCCGGAGGGCGTAGGCAATCGCAGTCCCCCCGCCGTCGGTTGGGCGGAACTCGTATGAGCCCTCCATCTCCTTGATGTCGTCACCGGGCACTGCCTTCCACGAGATGGCGTGAGGCAGGTCGTACTCGTACTCGAGCTGGTAGGAAATCCGCTTGATAAAGCCGTCGACCACAAAGGCCGCCCGCAGGGGTCGATCGGCATCGTCCCGATCGAGAACGACGACCTCAACCACACCCGTCGCCCATTCGGGGTACGTCTCCAGATCGGAGGCGACGCCAAAGACGACTTCTGGTGGGGCCGACGTCTCGGTGCTCCTGATGGTCCCTTCCACGATCAAGACCTTAGAGCTTCCACGGGAATCCGATCGCTCCTAGGCGGAGTCACAGGCCCGAAACGATCCCGATCGAGATCGAAGTCAGCCATGTCGGACTGGTCGTCCGGTCGCCCTGAAGTAGCCGACGTTGCGACAAATCGTGCGCCCGACTCGCCACGTCGTGGCCTGAGGTTGATGGATGTCACCGAAATAGTGCCAAGAAGGCTGGTTCAGTTCTAGATACTCCCTGACCGCCTCCGACTCTTTCAAACGCCCACCAATAACGTCCCTGCTCAGGGAGCGAATCGCCGGCGCCACGTGGGTGCACAGGATGTCTATCTCCCCGAGCGATGCGAGCTTATCGGCCATCGTGGATTCGGAAACCTCTCCGGGAACGCCGATTCCCTCGATACCCCCACCGACGAAGCCGACCGCATAGCCTT
>JAJCYA010000003.1 GCA_029263095.1 Acidimicrobiia bacterium
GACCATCGGCCCGCGCTTCGTGAATCTTTCGTATCAGTGCGGGGAGCACGTGCGATGTTTCGAGGTCGTAGTTGTCGTTCGGACCGTAGAGATTGGTCGGCATGAGCGAGATCACGTCCTGGCCGTATTGCCGCTGATACATCTTCCCGAGTTCCAGGGCGGCAATCTTCGCAATCGCATAACCCTCGTTGGTTGGCTCCAGCGGGCCGGTGAGCAAGGCAGACTCCGGCATCGGCTGCGGAGCCCCCCTCGGATAAATGCAGGACGAACCCAGGACCACGGTTCGCTCTACTCCATGCCGACGGGCCGCCTCGATCACGTTGGTGGCAATCATGAGATTGTCGTATAGGAACTCGCCTTGAGCAGCCCTGTTGGCGACGATGCCACCGACCTTTGCGGCCGCCAACACGATCACGTCTGGTTTCGATTCTCCGACGAAGTCCTCGGCCTGCCGCTGGCGGCGAAGGTCCACTTCCCGGCGAGTCGAGGTGATGAGCTCACCGATCGCTTCACGTTCGAGTCTCCGCACGACCGCTGACCCGACCATGCCACGATGACCTGCCACCCACACGCGCTTACCGCTGAGATCAAAGCTGAAGTCGCTCATCCTCCGGCGGGAGAGATTCCAGCGCTCACCCGCTCCCTCGCTCCATCGAGTGTAAGTCCGACACCTGCGAGGTCTGCCTCCACCATCTCGTGTACGAGTTCATCGAAGGAGATCTGAGCAGTCCAACCAAGCTCGGTTCTGGCGAGCGATGGATCGGCCTCGAGATGCTCGACCTCGGTCGGGCGGTAATAGTTCTCGTCGATCTCGACGACCGGGTACCACGGCATCCCGACCGCTCCGAACGCGGCATCGAGGAACTCACGCACCGACCGCGACTCACCGGTGCCGATCACGTAGTCCGCCGGCGCGTCCTGCTGAAGCATCTTCCACATCGCTTCTGCATAGTCACGAGCGTGACCCCAGTCCCGTTTGGCCTCCAAGTTTCCCAAGAACAGTTTCTCCTGGGTTCCGGCCACGATCCGTGCCAAGGCGCGGGTGATCTTCCGGGTCACAAAGGTTGGCCCGCGGCGAGGCGACTCGTGATTGAAAAGGATGCCGGTGACCGCAAACGTCCCATATGCCTCGCGGTAGTTACGTACGACCCAATAGGCGTACAGCTTGGCGGCGGCATACGGTGACCTGGGACGAAACGGCGACAGCTCGGACTGTGGCGGTGGCGCATCACCGAACATCTCGGAGGTTCCAGCCTGATAGAGCCGCGTCTCCGTGCCGGACTCACGCACCGCCTCGAGGAGGCGGATGACGCCGAGACCGCCCACATTGGCCGTGTATTCGGGCTGCTGGAACGAAACCCCGACGTGCGACTGTGCTGCCAGGTTGTATATCTCATCGGGTTCGGTGGTTCGAATCAGCCGCGCCAACTGCGATCCGTCGGTGAGATCTCCGTAGTGGAGACGCATCCGGGGTGTAGCGGAGTGGGGGTCGTCATAGAGGTGATCGATACGACCGGTATTGAATGATGAGGCACGGCGGATCAACCCATGGACTTCGTAACCCTTCGCAACCAAGAGCTCAGCGAGGTATGAGCCGTCCTGGCCGGTAATACCTGTGATGAGCGCTGTTTTGCTCACACCGCCACCTCGACTCGACATAGTGCGACGATAGCCTCAGACTCATGGCCGTCGGAGGGCCGCGACCTCCCTGTCACCGCCGTGAGCACGACGATCGGAGTGTGTCGGTTGGGCTCGATCAGGATGTCTCCTTCAACAGGTCAATGTCGTGGACGACCATGCGCTCGATGATCTCAGCAAAGCCGACCGTAGGTGACCAACCAAGAACCGATCTGGCCTTCGAGCTATCCCCTACCAGGTCAGCAACTTCAGCTGGTCGAACGAAACCAGCATCGTGACGAATCAACTTCGACCAATCGCTGATACCCACGACGGCGAAAGCGACATCCAGGAACTCGCGCAAACTGTGGCTCCTGCCCGTCGCAGTCAAATAGTCATCGGCGACATCTGCCTGCAGCATCATCCACATCGCTCGCACATAGTCGGGCGCATATCCCCAATCTCGCTCTACGTCCAGATTGCCGAGAGTCAAATCGGTCGAACGCCCAGTCGCAATCGCGGCCACACCCATCGAGATCTTTCGGGTGACGAAATGCGGCTCCCGGCGTGGGCTCTCGTGATTGTACAGATTGCCGGAACAGGCAAACATCCCGTGCGACACGCGATAGCTCATCGTGAGGAGATGCGCTGCCGCTTTCGATACCCCATATGGGGATACCGGGCGAAACGCCGTGGACTCATTCTGCGGAGTCTCTTGCGGACGCCCAAACATCTCTGAGCTGGACGCTTGATAGAACCGAACGTCCGTCTTCGCAACATGATTGTGAGCGCGGATGAACTCAAGCAAGCTAACCACGGCCTGGGCATTGACCGTCATCGCTTCGGTCGCATGATCCCAAGATCTCGCCACCGAACTGAACCCAGCCAGGTTGTAAACCTCATCCGGCATGACGACCTTGGGGGCCTCGCCTAAGGCTGTGGAATCGGCTACATCGCCACTGATGATCTGGGCCTCCGGGACCATCCGCCGCAGCAGAGACAGTCGGCGAGAGCTCGACCGCACGAAAGCCCAGACTGAATAGCCAGCATCACAGAGAAGCCGCGCCAGCAGAATGCCATCCTGGCCGGCAGCGCCCGTGATCAGCGCCCGGCGCCCCGAAGTCATAACTCCCCCCGGACCATCCGGGGGCAAGTGTTGTTCATCAAACGACGGAACCTCTCCTCTCTGATCTCGGATGGTCTATGGCCACACCCTCTCATTCCCATTCTGAGCTCCTCGATGTCCACCAGGGATCACACCACATGACCAGGCTTCAATGCTCGGCCGGGTACGAGGACAAGAGCTTGGTTGCCGTCAACCTCCAGGCAGGACCACGCCGCGCCAGGGATCTCAGACAGTCAGAGTTGGCTACGGAACCCAAGATCTCATCCCTCTTGACCGGACGATCGCACCCCCCGTCTCCGACAGAGTTCAGTCCCTGAGTAATGCTTCGAAGATCACCGCCTGTCGCCCATCTGGGTCGGTCGTCTTGAACCAACTTCGGGCGTACTCGTGTGCCCCGACCGACATCTTCCCATGTTCCTCGCCGCCGAGGTCGATGCATCGCTGAAGCGTGCTCGCCCACATCTCGCGAGATTCGAGCGGGATCGCCCATCCCGCGTTGGCGGTAGCAAGACCTTGCCACGGCGTGCGGTCGCTGATCACGACTGGTCGGCCGAGTCGCAATGCTTCATAGACCGAATGCCCGAAGTTCTCGCCCTTGGTTGGGAGTATTGAGAAGTGGGCCGACTGGAGAACCTCGGGGATCTCATCGGGCGTCACAGCACCGTGATACTCGACTCTGATTGAGCCTGGCATTGACTTGAGTAGGTCTTGCACCAATTGCCACTCCGCGGCGTCGGCAGGGCCGAAGACCCCGAGGCTGACATCGCCGACGAGCTTCGGAAGCAGCCCCAGAAAGAAAATCAAGTTCTTGATCGGAACAATCCGACCGATAAAGACGAACCGTACCGATCCCGACGATTTGGACGCTGGCTCCGGTGGGGTGGTCGGCGGCGCCACGGGGATGTCTGAGGCGATCACAACCCTCATCGTCTTGAGGTGACTCTCGATCTGATTGCTCTCTTCCAAAGAGGATCCTTGCCATACGACTCCCGAGAAAACGCCCATCAGCCGTCCAGCAACAAGGAACACACGCTTGGGGAATGGTTTGATCGAGAGTGCCCCCTTCCCAAGTTCGCCGCGGGGAGCAACCAACATTGGGATGTGGCGGAGTCTTCGCAACCACCGAGCCACCAACACTCGCAACGTCAAGAACGAAAAGAGACTGTTAGCAAAGACCGCGTCCGGCTCCGAATCCCTAATCACCTCAACAACTTTGCGCAGCCGAAGATCCTGTGGTCGCAGATAGAAGACCTGGGCTTGACCGAGAGATATCCACGAATCGGTCAAGATGCCTGTGTATGGCTCGCTCGCCAGTAGGTCGCGATCTCGAGTGATGATCCTGAAATCGAAGCGGTCACCCAAGGCATCGGTCATATTGACGATGGATCTGATGGGGCCTCCAGCTCGCGAACCCGGCAAGTAGTGATCGGCGAGTACAAGGATCCGAGGGCGATCGACATTCATGGGGCACTGGAATTCACGAGAGGAGGGACGGTCGAGCGCAGGGCAGCCCAAATCCCGCCGATCGGGTCGGCCCGGCTTCGCCACTCCGTCAAGGATGTTGGCACTGCCGCCCGGTACTGCTCGAGATGACCAGGATCTGTCACATCGAGCAGGCACTCCACAAGAGCGTCGAGGTTGCCGGT
>JAJCYA010000004.1 GCA_029263095.1 Acidimicrobiia bacterium
GCTGAAACCCGTCTCGTCGAAACTGATCGCGGCTGTGCCCGATTCGACGCCAAGCAGTTTGGCCCACTCTTCGGTGAGAATGATCGGAACGATCTCCGATACGTAGTAGGCGAGTTGGTTGCCGGTGTGCTGCTCGAGGAACTCGAAGATCGGCTTCCTGGCATCGCGTTTGCCGACCTCATCGCCGACCATGTGTGCGGGCACGAAGTTGTAGGTGATGACGACCGGGTCGTCGTCTTCGTAGAACACCTTTTCCATCACCACAACGGACTCGTCTGCGGCCAGGCCGAGAGCCTCGACCGTATCGGGAGCGGGGGCAACAGTGTCCATGTTGATCACGCGCACCGAAGGGGCAAAGCCATGATCCTCCAGCATCTCCTCATAGGACCACATCTCCTCGAGGCGGGTCTTGATCCGCAGCCCGTGCGGGTTTACGAAGGTGCCTGCTCCTTGGCGGCGGACGATCGCCCCTTCGTGCTCAAGTCGGCTCAGCGCGTCCCGAACGGTGGTTCTGCTCACGCCGAGGTCGGCGGCCAGTTCGGTCTCGGAGGGGATGCGGCCCTCTTCAAAACCGTCATCAACGATGAGCTGCTTGATGTGCTGGCGCACCTGTTCGGTGAGGGAGGGGCCGCGCGTGATCAAGAGGCCAAGGGGCGCCGACAGGCGCGGACTCGGTGGCTTGGCTTGGGCGGGCCAGACAGCGACGAACAGTATGGCGAAGAGCCGTGAGCGTGGCTCCGCCCCTCTCCAGATTTGGTATAGTCATCAGGTCGCATGGTTGTATAACCAATCATAGACGAGGATTCGACCCAGTCCAATGGGTCATTGAACGCTGAAGAGGAGTTTGCAGCATGAGAAGCTTTGCCGGCCGTGACATCCTTTCCCTGAAGGATTTCGAGCGGAACGAGTTCTTCCACGTATTCGAGATCGCCGATCGGCTCGAACCGATCGCTCGCGAGCGCCGGAATTCGGATCTGCTCGCCCACAAGACGATGGTCACGGCGTTCTACCAGCCCTCCACCCGCACTCGCCTAGCCCATGAAGCGGCGATGCACCGTCTCGGCGGCCATGTCACCGGATTCTCCGATGCCAAGATGACGCGAGCCGGCGACTTCTATCAGGAGTCGATCAAAGACACCGTTCACATGCTGGAGTACTACGGCGACGTGCTCGTCATGCGCCACTTCCAGCAGGGCGCTCCGCACGAGGCGGCCAAATGGATGTCGATTCCCGTGATCAACGCCGGTGACGGCTGGGGTGAGCACCCGACTCAGGTTCTGACCGACCTGTACACGGTGCAGAAGGAGACCGGCTCGATCGATGGCAAGACCTTTGTTTGTATCGGCGACCACCGGATGCGGACCATGCACTCGATCGGCTATGCCCTGTCGCAGTTCGATGCCGAGATGGTGATCCTCGCTCCTGAGGAGATGTCTCCCACGAAGGAATTCCTAGCCGAACTCGACGAGAAGGGCACCAACTACCGGATCGTTGATCACATTGATGAGGTCATCGCCGACGCCGACGTCATCTACATGGAGCCCGTCGTCCAGCCCGACTACACGCTGTCGCGTGACGAGGTCCCGGACGACTACGGCAAGACGCCCGCCAACTATCAGATCACCCGCGAAGTGATGAGCAAGGCCAAGGGAGACTCGATCGTTCTCCACTCGCTGCCGCGGATGGACGAGTTGCTTCCTGAGGTCGACGACACCAGGCATGCCCGGTACTGGCAGGAGGCGTACAACGGCGTTGTGATGCGGATGACGCTGCTGTCGCTGGTTCTCGGAGCGATGGAGTAGCAGTGCCGCTCGCAGTAATCGCCATCGGGGGCAATTCCCTCATCACCGACTCCCAGCACAAGTCGGTTCAGGACCAGTACAGCGCGGCTGGTGCGACCACCGACCACATCGCGGGTTTGATCAAGGCCGGTTGGGACGTGGCGATCAGCCACGGCAACGGCCCGCAGGTCGGCTTCATCCTGCGCCGTTCCGAACTGTCGTCTTCTGAGCTGCACGAGGTTCCGCTCGATGTGTGCGGTGCCGATACTCAAGGTGCGATCGGCTACGCGCTCCAGCAGAACCTGAGCAACGACTTCCGCGAGATGGGTGTCACCAAGACCGTTGCCACAGTCGTCACTCAGGTCGAAGTGAGTCGTGAGGACCCGGCATTCGCCGACCCGTCCAAGCCGATCGGTTCCTTCATGGAGGAGGCCGACGCGATGCGGCGACGCGACGAGGACGGTTGGGATGTCCGCGAAGACGCTGGTCGTGGATGGCGGCGAGTAGTAGCTTCGCCCGCTCCGATGCGGATCGTCGAACTCGACGTCGTCAAGCAGTTGCTCGATGCTGGGGTGGTGGTCATCACGGTCGGTGGAGGCGGGATCCCTGTTGTCACCGGTGACGACGGGAATCTCTCAGGCGTTCCCGCGGTCATCGATAAGGATCTGGCATCAGCGCTGCTCGCCGAGAAGCTGGGTGCCGATCTGCTCATCATCTGCACTGCGGTGGAGAAGGTCGCTCTCAACTTCGGGACCCCCGAGGAGAAGTGGATCGACGACTTCACTCTCGACGAGGTGAAGCAACGTCTGGACGAGGGTACCCACTTCGCCGAGGGGAGCATGGCTCCCAAGATGCGAGCAGTTGTGCAGTTCCTCGAGAACGGCGGATCGAAGGCTCTGATCACCGATCCCGACAACCTCGAGCGAGCAATGGGACGGGAGACCGGCACCTGGATCACGGCGTGAGCCTCGAGCACGTACTTCACCTTGCCTGCTTGGTCTGCGGACGCGACTACCCGGCCACCGGGCCGCGCTACGTGTGCGACGATCACGGCGCCGAAGGAATCCTCGACGTTCGTTACGACTACGACAGAATCGGTCTGACGCGGGAGTCGCTTGTCGCCGATCCGGATCCGACCATGTGGCGCTTTCGTGCCGTGATGCCGGTAGCCGCCGACGCTGTGGTGCCTCCGCTCACCGTTGGTGGAACTCCGACGTACGATGCTCCGCGGCTCGCCGCCGACCTTGGTCTTGCCCGGACCTGGGTAAAGGACGAGGGTCGCCAGCCCACCGCCTCGCTCAAGGATCGGGCCTCGGCAATGGCTGTGGTCAAGGGCCGCGAGTTCGGGGCATCCGTGATCACGACTGCATCGACCGGCAATGCCGCCGCGGCATTGAGTGGGATCTGTGCGAGCGTCGGTCAGGAGAACGTGATCTTCGTCCCTGAGAGCGCACCGGAGGCGAAGGTCGCCCAACTGCTCGCCTACGGCTCGACCGTTGTGCTGGTGGCAGGCACGTATACCGACGCTTTCGAGCTTTGTATGGAGGCTTCGGCCGAGTACGGCTGGTACAACCGCAACACCGGTTTCAACCCGTATATGACTGAAGGGAAGAAGACGGCAATGCTCGAGTTGCTGGAACAGCTCGAGTGGGAAGTACCCGACGCCGTGTTCGTCAGCGTGGGAGATGGGTCGATCATTGGGGGGCTCCACAAGGGAGCCAAGGACGCGGTTGCGCTCGGCCTGGTCGACCGCATGCCTCGGATCTACGGGGTGCAGGCGGCCGGGAGTGACTATCTGGTGCAGGCTTTCGAAGACGATGAAGACGTCTTGACCAAGGCACCGATCTCGGCCGACACGGTTGCAGACTCAATCAGCGCCGACCTGCCGCGGGACCGGATCAAGGCCATGGCGGCCGTCACCGAGACCGACGGCGCCTACCTCAGGGTCTCCGATGATGAGATTCTGGATGCGATACCAGTCCTGGCCCGCCGTTCAGGCGTATTCGCCGAGCCAGCTGGGGCGGCCGCACTCGCAGGACTTCAGGTCGCCGCCGCGCGAGGTTTGGTTGGCTCCGGCGACCGGGTCGTCGTGCTCAACACCGGGAGTGGTCTCAAAGACGTGGCGTCGGCGATGCGGGCGGTGACCGGCGTCGGTACTGAGCCGATCAGGGTCGCCCCCGAACTCAGTGCATTGAAGAATCAGCTCGAAGAGAAGGGAATCTCATGATCGATCTAAGTATCGATGAAGCAGGGCTCGCAGCCTCGGTAGGACGGGCCCGCGAACGGTCGATCACCATTCCAACCTTCAAGCAGATGCGCGATCCGTCGCTCATCCCTTCCGACGTTTCGGCGCGGCTGGGTGAGGTGGGGCTGTGGGACTTGGATCCGCTCAACCTGTTCCGGATCACCTGGCACAACGAGCCGATTGCTCACGGCGGCGGCTACGGGCCGGTCAACTTCATGGAACTCCCCCCCGAGCTCACTGGGGTCGAGGCACGCATCATCGTTCTCGAGGGCAAGTGGTTTCCAACGGGCGCTCACAAAGTCGGCGCCGCCTTCGGCTGCCTGGTACCGCCGCTCGTAACCGGACAGTTCGATCCGACCCGTACTAAGGCCGTGTGGCCCTCGACCGGCAACTACTGCCGTGGTGGGGCGTACGACTCCAACCTTCTCGGCTGTGAGTCGATCGCCATCCTTCCCGAGGGTATGAGTCGGGAACGCTTTGAATGGCTCGAGGGGGTCGCCGGTGAGATCATCAAGACCCCTGGTTCCGAGTCGAATGTCAAGGAGATCTTCGACAAGTGCAACGAGCTCGCCGCGTCCGGCGAAGACCTGATGATCTTCAATCAGTTCGATGAGTTCGGCAACTACCTGTGGCATTACGCCGTTACGGGGCCGGCGATGGAGGAAGTGCTGCGCCAGGTCATGGGACCAAACGATCGGTACTTCGGTGTGACCCTCACAACGGGATCGGCTGGGACGATCGCTTCGGGTGACTATCTCAAGCAGGCCTTCCCGACATCCAAGATCGCCGCAGGCGAGGCGTTGCAGTGCCCGACGATTCTCTACAACGGGTTCGGGGACCATCGAATCGAGGGGATCGGCGACAAGCACATCCCGTGGGTGCACAACGTGCGCAACACCGATTTCGCCGTCGGACTCGACGACGAGGCGACGATGAACCTCATTCGCCTGTTCAACGAGCCGGCAGGGATCTCTTACCTGATTGATCAGGGCATCAAGCCCGATCTGGTGGAACAGCTTCCCTTGTTGGGAATCTCGGGGGTGGCCAACGCTCTGTCGGCGATCAAGCTGGCGAAGTATCACGAGCTCACTTCGAATGATGTCATCGTGACACTCGGAACCGACTCCATGGAGATGTACGGCAGTCGACTGGCCGAACTCCACGAGGAGCGCGGCGAGTTCACCACTGTCGATGCCGCAGGGATCTTCCAGCGGTACCTGTTGGGTACGGCGACGGATCACGTCCACGAGCTGTCGTATCTGGATCGCAAGCGGATCCACAACCTCAAGTACTACACCTGGGTCGAGCAGCAGGGGAAGACCTTCGAGGATACTCAGGCGCAGTGGTATGACCACGACTACTGGACGAGCATCCAGGCGCTGGTGGACCCGATCGACGAGCTCATCGACGCATACAACGCTCGGGTCGCCGGCTAGGTCGGCGGCGACCAGGCTCCCACGACCGGTATCTCCTCGGTGCCTCGCACGCCGTGGCGTTCTTCCTCGGGCTCGTCGCCGAGCAAGCGCCCCCGGAAGGCACCGGCCGAACGGACGAACAGCACCGAGGGCAGCGATCGAGCCAGCTCGTCGAGTCGGCTGGCATAGCCGTGCTCCTCGCCTGGATGCACCGAGCGCAGACCCATTAGAACCACGTCGGCATCGGTCGAGCTGCGGCTGATCACTTCGGCGACGGACATCCCGTTCGGTCTTGGCATGACCTCGATGTCCGCCCTGATGCGGGCCGAGCGGAGTACCCGCGTGAGTAGGGCTCGGTTGCGTTCCATCATCATCTCGGAGGTGGCGATGCTCTTGATGGTGATGGCGGCGTCCCGCCATTCCGGGTTGAGTGACAACAAATGCCCGAACAAGATGAGCATGTCACCGTTCTGCTGTAGGCCGCCCCACCAGATATCGATCCTGCGTCGACGCCGCGAAAGATCGATGGGGCGCGGCTGACAGATGACCGACGATATCCCGAGTGTCGCCAGCCGTTCGATAACCGCGAGAACGTCGGCTCGACGTTGCGGCTTCGTGCTCCAGCCGAACATGGCCGTGTTCGATTCGATACCGGCGATCCCATTGGCCTGGGCGACCGCCAGCGCGCCGTTGCTGAACTCGGGGACGATTTCGACCTCGCCAAATGCCGCGATCCGCATTTCCTCGAGCTCTCGATTGAGGCGCTGTTCGGCCTCGGGCACGGCGCCGCCCAGTTCGAGCAGGTCTCCCACCCACAGATCGGCAACTGTGAGGATCCCCCGGTCACGCGTGAGCCACGACGCCAAGCGCACCAACTCCGGCCGGCGTGTGATGTCGCCTGCAAAGAGAAGCACGTTGGGGCGCCAGTTGCGTGGGTTCTGCGGAAGCCGTCGCAGCTGCATCACGGTCGAACGGATGAGAGCGACCAGTGCTCCGCGACGGAGGTCGCCCCACGGGGCCACCAATGCCCGGCGCCGCATCAGCACGTAGACGGCAACCTCGAAGCTGAGCGCCACCGTGAGGGCAATCGGACTGATCAGGAACATCACCCAGAAGCAGGCGATTGCTGCCGAGATCGAGATCCACCAGGGAACATGCATTGTGGGTCGAAATGACGGATCGCCTGCGAGCTTCTCGACTCCGGCCACCAGGTTGACCATGCCGTAAGTGGTCAGGAAGAACATTGTCAGCACCGGAGCCACCGCATTCAGGTCGCCGATCAGGACGGCTCCCATCGCCACCACCAGCGAAAGCACGAGGGGGACTCCCGGTCCGGCGACGGATCGAATACTCCTCCCCATGAACCGGGGGAGGATCCGATCGTGGATCATGGCCTCGAGGGTCCGTGGTGCGGCGAGCACGCTTCCGACAGCCGATGAGAAGATCGCACCCCACAATCCGGGCAAGATCAGAAACGAGATCCCTCCCGCGAGGCTGAACCAGATCAGATTGTCTGCCGCGAGGTCGCCCGGTGTGGCCGCAGCGCTGAGAGCGACGATCACGAACAGATAGACGACGAAGCCGGTCAGAACCGCAGCGATGGTGCCGCGGGGGATGGCGCGCTCGGGACGCCGCAGGTCTCCAGATAGCGAGACACCGGCCATGATCCCGGTCACCGCCGGGAAGAAGACGGCAAACACCGCCCAGAATCCTGGTGCATCGGCGACCGCTTGGAGTGTCGGACGGGTCAGATTCTCGGCAACCCCGACTCCGAGGGCGATGAATGCGATTCCGATCGCGGCCATGATCGGCAGCTGCAATCTGAGGGCGATTCTGGATCCTCGGGAAGCGAGTAGAGAGACGACGATCACGGTCGCGGCGGCGACGGGTCGCTGCGGGATCTCGGGCCAGATCAACTGCAGGCTCTCGGCCAGGCCGAAGGCGTAGAGGGCGACGCTCAGAGCCTGCGCCAAGAAGAGCGGGATGCCAATAGCGGCGCCGATCTCGACGCCGAGACTGCGAGAGATCATGTAGTAGGCGCCTCCCGCCCCGACCCGCATGTTCGTCGCCACCGCCCCGATCGACAGGGCTGTGGCGAATGTCACGACATGGGCGATGACGACAATCGCGATCGCGCCAACGATTCCGGCGTTGCCGACTACCCATCCTGTACGGAGAAACAGGATCACCCCGAGGATTGTGAGGATGGAGGGTGTGAAGACGCCGAGGAAGGTCCCGAGTCCGCCAGACGGTCGGGCCGGTTGACGCGTGGCGCGAAGAATCGTTCCGGACCGTTTCACATTGGAGCGAGCCTAGGGGCGAGTCGTCCGGTCGTGCGGAACCATCGGGCCAGCTGTAAGTCGATTGTCTGGATAGGGTGGCGTTGAGAGTGGCGATGAAGCGCACATGCCTCAACTGCGGGGCTACCGACATCCCAGACGACGCACTGGTCTGTTCGTGTGGAAGCGGTGATCTGGCCGCCGGGGCCGTTCCCGAGGTGCTGATCGAACTGGTTGCGCCGGAAACCGATGCTTGGTGGCCACCCGAAACGGCTCGGTCCCGAGTGCTTCGGTACTCGGTTGCCGCAGTCGTCGTCGGTTTCGTGGTCGCGGTCGTTATCAATTCGTCTCACGGCGATCTAGGTGCTCTCACGGTCGCTCCTTCCGATACCGCGCCTGGCCAGCAGCCGATCGCAGTGGCGACCACTACCACGCCGACGACTGCGTCGATCACTTCGACGACCATGTCGACCACATCGACCACCGCCGAGACACCGTCGTCTTCGGGGACCGTACCGAGCGTTTCGCCGTCTGCGATCCCGCCCGCAATCACTTCCTTGCTCAGCGAGACGCGGGTCCTCGACCACGATGATTTCACCGACGACTTGGATCGATGGGATCTGGCCGGATTCGCCGGCCGGTGGGAGACGCTGCCGGGCCGGATCGTCGTCGGGACTCGGACGACGGCAGCTGGGGGTGGCCTGCTCTCCGATTTCGCCATCGAACCGGGAACTGCAGTGATGCTCCGCACCTCCTTCAGCGTTCGCACCGCGGCCAAGGCCTTCCTGGATTCGGGAGCAGTAGGTGATTCCGGCTACCGGCGGTTCGGGCTACGCATGGGCGCTGAGTGGCACGCCGAGGCGGTTGTGACCGAGCACTACGAGGGTGCGACGGAGCTGACCGACCTGGCTCCGGTAGGCGATCTCGTACCGCGAGTGGGGCAGGAGTACTACGTCGTGCTCGCGGTCGACGACGACGGAACACTCGCATTTGGGGTTTGGCCCGTCGACGGTGCCGGCCATGCCGTCGAGATTCGGGACTATGGCGCCAGTTGGGCGGCTCGATCATGGCGGATGCACGTCGGCGTCGACGAGGGGATTCTCAACGTGTTCGAGTTCTGGTTGGTCGGATTCTCCAGCGTCGGGTAGACCGGCGAAACCGCGGTGGCCCAGGTGCCAGAATGAGGTCGATGCCGGACCCGAATATGCCCTCAGGGCTCAGGATGTTCACCCGGTACGCCTATCCGCCGAATCTGCGGGGCTACTGCGGACCACCGGACCACGGAATGCTGCTCGAGTATGGGTCGAGCGGTGTGGTCGATCCGGGCCTTCTCGAGATGGCGAAATCGTTTACCGGTCCGTGGCCGTATCTAACGCTGATCGCGGCTGCTTCGGGTATCGCCGATCCCTTTGATCGACGAGTCGTCGAAGCCTATTGGATTGGCAGTTCGCTGTTGGAGGGGATCGACGTCTCAGCGTTTGGCGACAAACTCGACGACAGCTTCCGTGGTCGAGCGGGGTCGCGCTGGGCTCAGCTGACGGAAGCGATCCCGCAAGGGATTGTGCCGCATCACGCCTTTCACGTCTTCGGTGTGTATCCCTGGGTGGGACTGCTCACCGAATCAGAGAGGGGTGAGCCACTCGAGGTTCTGCAGGGTTGTCGCATCAGATGGGGTCGGGTCGTCGAGCTCAGCGGAGACTCCGTGGTTGTTCGGTCGCGGCCGCTCACCTGGGACGGAAAGGTTCTCGCACTGGGGCCGTCCAGATTGGAGACGGCGCGCCAGGCTGCAAATGGGCGGTCGCTGGTCGAGGACCTCGCCACAGGAGACTGGGTGGCGCTCCATTGGGACTGGGTGTGTGATCGACTCACCGATCGTCAACTCGGCGACCTTCGGCGCTACTCGCTCCTGCAGCTGGAGATAACGAACAAGAGGGTTGCGCACTCGGGTCCGGCGCTGATCCTGGGTTGATCAGTCACCGCCTAGACCCTTGAACAGATCGCGCCTTGCGCGATCATCAACCACCCTTTCTTGTCGCGCGCGTGCGACCGCGTCACGGAACATCTTGCCGAGCGGACGCCCGACCCCGCGCGCTGCGTCGGGGCTTTGCAGGTTTCCGACATCGCTCACGAGGTTGACAGAGCAGTAGGGCCCAATCCCGTCGAGGTCGTTACGAAAGACGGGGTAGCTGCGCTTGCCGAGATCCAAGCTGTTCGGGAAGTCGCCTTCGGGTGGGAACGCCATTCCGTTGAGCGTCCACGGGGTGACCAGGACCAACGTCGGTGTGTCCTGTACCAGTTCCGGGTCGAGCACCTCCACCTTGAGCCGTGGGTTGACGGCAGGATCGCCGCGAAAGACGGTCCGTTCGACTGTCTCGAAGTGCTGGAGCACTCGTCGGGCCAGCTCAGCTGGGTCAGGCATGCCGTTCAGGTTATCGGGTGGTGGTCTCCACTGACTGACCGGCTCGATCCCCGTGCCAACTCCGTTGAAGAGTCCGCCATTGGCCTTGAGTCGAACGGCCCTATGGAGTCGGCAGTTGGCCCTGTACGTTCGAATGCAACAGGGCAGGGCTGATTTGGGACTCTCGGGGGCGCTGGGCTTCCTTTCGGCACGACTGAGAGGAGACACTCGTGGGAGTCGGACTCGGAGTCGGAGTGGGAGTCGCCGACAGGATCGAAACCCTTCCTGATCGCCTGGAACGCGCCGGCATCAACCGGCGCACGTTCCTCAAGTACTGCGGAACGTTGGCCGCCGTGTTGGCTCTTCCCGATGCCTACGCCAGGAACATCGCCAACGCTCTACAGACGGTCAAGAAGCCTTCCGTCGTCTGGCTCGAGTTCCAGGACTGTGCCGGCAACACCGAGTCCTTCTTGCGATCCCGAAACCCAGCGGTTGCCGATCTGGTGCTGGACATCCTTTCGGTTGACTACCACGAAACGATCATGGCGGCGGCCGGTCATCAGGCCGAGGCGGCCAAGGCAGCGGCCCTCGCCGAAGGTGGGCACTTCGTCGTCGTAGAAGGCTCCATTCCACGGGCCGACTCGGGGGTCTACTGCACGATCGCCGGTAAGACGGCCTGGCAGCATCTCGAGGAGGCAGCAGAGGGTGCTGCAGCGGTGATTGCGGTGGGATCTTGTTCCAGCTTCGGCGGACTCCCCGCGGCCTCCCCGAATCCGACCGGCGCTGTTTCGGCATCCAACATCGTGTCGGGCGTACCGGTCATCAACCTTCCCGGTTGTCCTGCCAATGCCGACAACATCACGGCAACACTCGTCCACTACCTCACGTTCGGAGGCCTCCCTGCTCTCGACGGTGAGGGGCGTCCCCTGTTTGCCTACGGCCAGCGCATCCACGACTCGTGCGAGCGGCGGGCCCACTTCGATGCGGGCCAATTCGTTGTCGAGTGGGGTGACGACGGACACCGCAACGGGTGGTGCCTCTACAAGATGGGCTGCAAGGGTCCTGCAACCTTCCACAACTGCCCCGCAGTGCGTTGGAACGAGGGCACCAGCTGGCCGATCGGTGCCGGACACGGGTGCAACGGATGCAGTGAGCCCGGATTCTGGGACACGATGTCACCGTTCTACGAGCGTCTACCGAAGATCTCGGCATTTGGTGTCGAATCATCCGCCGACAAGGTCGGTCTGCTGCTCGCAGGCGGCACGGCCGCGGCGTTCGCCGCCCATGGCGTTGTCAAGGCCGCCCAGCGGAAGGTTCCCCACGCGATGCTCGCGTCGGAGCCGGACACCGTGGAGCCAGATCCAGATGAGCAAGCCGACGAGAAGGGACCAGCCTGATGGCGAAGATCGCAGTTGATCCGGTCACTCGCATCGAGGGCCATCTCCGGATCGAGGCGCAGGTCGATGCCGGCCAGATCACCGAGGCGTGGTCGTCGTGCACGATGTGGCGCGGAATCGAGACGATTCTCGAGGGTCGCGATCCGCGCGACGCCTGGTATTACACCCAGCGCATCTGCGGCGTCTGCACCACCGTGCATGCGCTGGCATCGGTCCGTGCTGTGGAGAATGCACTCGACATCACGCCCCCGCTCAACGCCCAGTTGATCAGGAACCTGATAACGCTGAGCCAGTTCGTTCAGGACCATGTGGTCCACTTCTATCACTTGCATGCGCTCGATTGGGTGGACATCGTGTCCGCCCTCGACGCGGACCCGGCGGCTACGGCGGCCTTGGCGTCGTCGATCTCCAGCTATCCAAAGAGCAGTCCATCGCACTTCGCTGCGGTCAGGTCGCGGTTGCAGGGGTTCGTCGAGGCGGGTCAGCTCGGCCCGTTCAGCAACGGGTATTGGGGTCACGAGGCCTACAAGCTGCCGCCCGAGGCGAACCTCATGGCGGTGAGCCACTATCTGGACGCTCTCGAGTTTCAGCGGGACTACATACGGATCCACGCGATGCTCGGTGGTAAGAATCCCCACTTGCAGACCTACCTGGTCGGCGGGATGGCGATTCCGATCGACCTCAACAGCCAGGACGCCATCAACGCCGACATGCTGTCGCAGATTCGGGTGCTGCTCCGAAAGGGCCTCGAGTTCGTCCAGCAGGCCTACATACCTGACGTGCTGGCGGTGGCCCCCTTCTACCTGGAGTGGGCGGGAATCGGTGGAGGTCTTGGAAACTTCATGGCTTTCGGTGACTTCCCGCTGGGCGGTGCCAACCCGGCGGTCGCTCCCGATGACCTGTACCTGCCGCGCGGCGTGATCTACGACAAGGATCTGAGCACCGTCCATCCGTTGGATCCGCTCAAGATCTCCGAGTATGTGACGCACTCCTGGTATGACTACGAGAGTGGTGACGCCAGCCCGCTGGCGCCGTTCGACGGGGAGACCACCCCGAACTTCGCGGGACCGCAACCGCCCTATGAGTTCCTCGACACGGAGGGCAAGTACTCGTGGCTCAAGTCGCCCCGCTATGACGGGCGGGCGGTCGAAGTGGGTCCGCTGGCGCGGATGTTGGTCGCCTACGCCTCGGGTCACGAAAGGGTGGTGGAGGTGGTCGACAGCGTTCTGGGCACGTTGGGCGTCGGTGCCGAGGTGTTGTTCTCGACGTTGGGTCGCACCGCGGCGCGTGCCATCGAGACCCTCGTCCTTGCCGAACACTCGCTCGAAGTGCTCGACCAACTGACGGCGAACATCGGCTCCGGTGATTGGGATGTCCACAACGGATCCAAGTGGGAGCCGAGCTCATGGCCAGCCACCGCGCAGGGATTTGGGATGCACGAAGCTCCCAGGGGCGGTCTCTCGCACTGGATCACGATCAAGGATCAGAAGATCGACCACTACCAGATCGTGGTCCCGTCCACCTGGAACGGCGGACCGCGCGATGGGAATGGGATCGGTGGCGCCTATGAGGCGGCGCTGGTGGGAACGCCGATAGCTGATGAGGAGCGACCGTTGGAGATTCTGCGGACGATCCACTCGTTCGATCCCTGCATGGCCTGCGCTGCCCACGTGATCGACAAGGATGGCAATCCGGTGGTGGAGGTGACGGTGACATGACCGTCGAGACCCCGAAACAGGGAATCCATGGGGAAGATCTGGATCGAGGCCATGTGCTGATCGCCGCCGACGGATCCGACATCGTCACGGTCAGAGTGTGGGATCGGCCCGTTCGGATCATCCACTGGGTGCTGTTCGCTGCGGTGATCGTTCTATCGGTGACAGGGTTCTATATCGGTTCGCCATTCATTCGGCAGGGCGGGAATTCGACCGGATACTTGATGGGGTGGATGCGGTTCACTCACGCCGTTGCGGCTTGGGTGTTCATCCTGTCCATCGTCTCTCGCATCATCTGGGCGTTCATGGGCAATCAGTGGGCGCGCTGGCAGCAGTTCATCCCGATCGACAAGGAGAGGCGTCGGTGGAGCCGGGAGACGTTCAAGTACTACATCTTCCTGCGAGACGCACCCCCGCCCGCGGTGGGTCACAACCCGTTGGCGGGGTTGACGTACACCTTCGTGTATCTCATGTTCTTCGTTCAGATCTTTACCGGTTTGGCACTGCAATCGTTGTCCGATCCCGGTGGGTGGAAGGGCACCACAGCAGGATGGGTGTTCAACTTCATGAGTCTGCAGGGAGTGCGCTTGCTTCACCATATGATCATGTGGACGACCATCGGATTCGTAATCCACCACCTGTTCTCGGTGATCTTGGTGGACATGGAGGAGCGCAGCGGTCTCACGTCGTCGATCATCACCGGATACAAGCGGGTGCCCCGGGAGCGTCTGTGAGCGACGGCCGGGCACCGTTTGCCGTGCTCGGCTTGGGCAACGAGTTGTTTACAGATGAGGGTCTCGGGGTACAGGCTGCCTTCGAGGTCGGTGATGCCCTATTGGATGACGTCGAGATTCTCGACGGGGGCACCCTCGGCCTGGCGCTCCTCCCAGAGATCGAGGGTCGGACAGGTCTGCTCGTGCTCGACGCGATGGTGGCGGAGGGAAGCTCGCCCGGCGACATCGTCGTGTTGGGGCCGGAGGAGCTGGTTCGTCCCCGCATGCTCCTCATGTCGGCTCACCAGGTCGGCATAGCCGAGACGCTGGGAGCTGCGTCGTTGCTCGGGACCAGTCCGAGACTGTTGGCCGCCGTAGGCATGGTGCCCTACTCGCTCGAGACCGGCTATGGGTTGAGCCCCGCTGCGTTGGAGCGGCTCCCGGGAATGGTGAGCGAGGCTCTGGCGATCCTGGAGCGTTGGAAGGTCGAGGAGAGCGTGGATGCATGAGCGCGCCGCGGTCACTGCGGCCCTGAACGGGATGATGGCGGAGACGGGCGGTGCGGTGGCCCGCGTCGTCGCCGCGATCGGTCCTGATGTCGACCCCGCCGTGGTGGAAGCGATCTGGGATGAGATCGTGGCGGATACCCCCGCCGTTTCGGCTGAACTGGTATGTGATCCGGCGCCTGATCTGCTGCGGTGCCTCACCTGCGGAGCCGATTACCCCGGTTCAAAGCTCGAGGTCTGCTCTGTCTGCGGCGGCGACGGCCTTGTGATCCGGGTCGCCCCAGAATTCGTTGTGCGCGGGTGGGAGCCGGTGAGCTGATATGTGCCTTGGAACTCTGGGAAGAGTGTCCCGTCTGTGGGATGAGGGAGGTGTTCCGATGGCTGAGGTCGACGCCGGGGATCGGACGGTCAACGCGTGCTTGCTCTACCACCCCGCGGTGGAGACCGGTGACGACGTTCTGGTTCACATGGGATTCGTCGTGGACGTGCTTGATCGCCAAACTGCAAGCGAGGCTCGCAGCTTCAGGAGCGAGCTGAGCGGCCCCCCAGCGGGCGCGAGCTGAGCCAACGCCGGGAGGAGGATCAGTGTGAGCAAGAGGCTTCTTGTCGTCGTGTTCCTCGTGCTGTTCTCGGCATGTGGCGATTCTGGAGACACTCTGCGGATCTACACATCTGTCACACAGGGAACTGTGGACTCAGTGGTCGAGGGGTTCACGGCACGCCACCCCGAGACCGATGTCGTGGTCTTTCGGGCACCGACGGGCGAGTTGGCGGCACGCATCGCTGCCGAGCAACGAGAGGGCGGCCTGAGTGCCGATGTTCTGTGGCTGACGGACCCGCTCTCGATGCAGCAGTACGACGCTGTAGGTCTGCTGCGGGAGTGGGAGCCGAGCGGCGCCGCGACCATTGCCCGGGAGTATCGCACCAACACGTTCTGGGGAACCCGGATTCTCACCATGGTGATGGTCATCGGCGACGGGGTCGACGCACCGGAGACTTGGTCAGATCTAGCCGACGAGCGCTTCGAGGGACGGGTTGCGTTCCCCGATCCTGGGTTTGCCGGCTCGAGTCTCGCTGTGCTGGGCTACTTCGCCGCCACCGACGGGTACGGACTCGAGTTCTATGAGGCGCTGGCCGCCAACGGGTCGGTTCAAGTGAGTGCTCCCGGTGAAGTCGTGACGGGAGTGGCGGAGGGCCGATTCGATGCCGGGATCACCCTCGCCTTCTCTGCTCGCAATGCCATTGACAACGGCTCACCACTCAGCATCGCGTGGCCCGCAGACGGCGCCATCGCCCTGTACAGCCCAGTAGCTGTCGTATCCACCAGTGATGACGTCGCCGACTCCGAGAGCTTTGTGGAGTACACGCTGTCTCGCGACGCCCAGCAGAGAATTGCTGCCACGGGTTGGCAGCCGATCCTCTCCGATGTCGAGTGGAACACCGGCGGCGACCAGGTGACTCTCGACTGGGTGGTCCTGTTCGATCGTCAGCGAGAATTGCTCGATGCATTCCGGATGATCTTTGGTGGCTGATCGGGCCGCGCCATCCTCTGCGCTGCTGCGACGTGGCGGCTGGGTGCTCGTGCTCATTGCGGCGGCAGCAGTCGTCGTCTACCCGTCGCTCGAACTTGTCCGCGAACTTGTTCGGACTGGCTGGACATCGATTTGGCGCGCCTTGGGATCGGGCGGAGTGTGGGTGCCCATCGTCCACACGATGTGGACATCGGTTGTTGCCACGGCCGTGACGCTCTCGCTCGCTACTGCTGCCGCGTTCGCCACGGAGACGTTTTCGCGACGCGGGCGAATGCTTGTCGTCGTCGGCATGGCGCTTCCATTTCTCATCCCTCCGTTCGTCTCCTCGATGAGCTGGATCGCCGCCTATGGTCCCGGTGGTCTGCTCGACGATGCGATCGGGCTCTCAATGCCCGGGCTCATCGGACCGGCAGGTGTTGTGATTCTGTTGGTGGTGAATTCGATGCCGCTTGCCTACCTGATAGTCCTCTCCGCCCTCGATGCGCGATCGGAGCGGGATCTGATGCGGGCCGCCAGGGTGTCCGGATCGACCTACCGGCAGGCATTGCGCACGATCATGTTCCCGTTGCTCAGACCGGCGCTTGTCGCCGCCGGGGCGATCACCTTCATCATGTCGGCGAATTCGTTTGGAGTTCCCGCGGTTCTCGGCACGCCGGCTCGATTCGGCACGATCACGACGCGCCTCTATCGGGATCTGGTATTTGCAGCGGATCCTGCATCCTTCAACCGTGTCCTCGTTCTTGCGGCG
>JAJCYA010000005.1 GCA_029263095.1 Acidimicrobiia bacterium
CCGCGGGCCATGTTCCGGCATCCTCCACTGAGATCGGATCTCCAAGATCACCGATCGTATCCTCCAGCCCAGGCGGAATCTCGTTGACGTCGACTATGCGGATGACACCGATACCAAACCAGTCGGCCACCGCTTCGCGTACAGGGGTCACCAGCGTCACAACGGCGAGCAAGACAGCGACGACCGCCGCCGCCCAACGCAGCGCACGAACCGGCCGCCGCACCGGGATCGAATCGAGCCGAGCAAAGGTCGATTCGAGATCGGGGATAGCGGGGAAATCGATCGCGAGGTCGGTGACGGTGGTGGCGAGCGCGTGATCGGTCATGTCCCCTTCTCTCCGATCGCCGTCCTAAGGCGGTCCAGCCCGCGTGACACCCGCGACTTGACGGTCCCCTGCCGGATCCCGAGTGCTCGGGCTGTCTCCCGCTCACTGAGTTCGAGCACATGGCGCAGTGCCACCGCCTCCCGCAACTTGTCGGGAAGGGCATCGAGATGTCGGAGTAGCTCCTCTTGTTGTTCGCGTGACAGAGCCGCTTGCTCCGGGCTCGGGTTGACACCAGCTTCGACAGACCGGAGCCGGAGTGCCTCTCGCCGCGCCTCTGATCGGACCTTGTTGCGGGCCTCATTGGCGACGATGGCGGTGAACCAGGGACGGAATGGATGATCGGTTCGGAAGTGGTCTAGGGCGTACCAAGCCTTCACGGTGCCATCCTGGAGGGCGTCGTCGGCGTCAGCCGCGGTATGGCTGATGACGTAGGCGACCCGGTGGGCAATGGGGGCATGACGACGCACGAGCGCAGCAAAGGCAATCTGATCGCCCTGCTTTGCCCGTTCAGCGAGTGCCTGTTCATCGTCGGCTCGCTGTTGTTCGGTGGATCGTCGGCTCGTCACGCCACCCGTCGTATACGCCTCCCAATGATGCCCGATCGAACGACGAGCGTGCTTCCCGCCAGGGCTGCGAGGAGAGCGAGGGGCCACAACGCTGGCCACCCCGAGTCGGTCTCCGACGGCGCCGTCTCGGCCTTCGCCTCCGGGGTTGCCTCCCGTGTGGCGGTCACCCCCGGCGCCGGAGGTGTCGCCACTGCGGCGACCGCCTCCGCCGTGGGTTCGAGCATGGCCAAGTCGAACCCGGCGGCGGTGAGGTTCACGGCAAAATCATCAGCGAGCGTCAACCAGGCCTCATCGACCGTGTCGTCGAGGAACACCTGCCCACCGGGAATCTGCCCCACCGGTCCGCCTGCGGCAAACGGGTACAGATACTGGACGATCGGAATGTCACCGGCCGGACCAATGAACAGCCACACGGCAGTGATCTGCGGCCCGAGGTCGCCGGTCGGCCGGGGAATCCGGTCGCCGTTGGCCCACAGACCGTCGAACAGCTTGGTGCTGCCGGCGAGATCGGAGAGGACGGTGTTGGTGTTCGGTTCCCCGCTGCCGGCAAAGACGACCTCCTGACCGCCCCCGGTGAGGATCACCTGATGGACCCCCTTGGCGAAGGCGGGAACGGCCATCGCCAGGACCAGCCCGACCACCCAGGCCGCGATGCTCAGACGTTTCAAGACTCACCCTCCTGCTGCGTGTACTCCCTCTACACCGCAGGTGCGTGGTTGGTTCCGTGCACTATCTGGACGGGATGCAGATCGTACCGCGCCCTCAGCGCTCCTCGAACCAGCGAACCGGGAACGGACCGGCAAACCCGATGACGAGCCCGGCGAGCGCCGCCCACCAGATAGTCGATCGATCCAGCCAGGATGGCTGAGCCTCCACCTCAGCGCTGATCGACCCGAGGGCCTCGCGGGCAGCCGTCAGCTCGGTGCGAGCGTCGGTTAACTGGGCCGCGTATTCGGTGAGAACGGTCTGGTATCCAATGGTCTGCAACTCGACCGGCTGGTCGGCCAAACCGGCCGGAACCTCGGGAACCTTCGAGCCGAGTTCCTCCAGCGTGACCTCCGCCGACGCAACCCGCTCCACGGCCACAACGACGTCCCCTTCGTTGGGGAACGAGATGAACGCCACCGGCATGAACAGCGCACCGAGGATCAGGAAGAACACGGCCGCCTGAGCCGCATACCGCTTGTTCTGAGTCGTCCCTCGTACCCACCGGACGAAGTGAGCGGTTCGGTAGTCCTCGTTGAGGGTCCTCAGCAATGTCGTCTTGCGCGGGTCGGGAGGGTCCGTCTTGCGGATGAACGCCAGATAGGCGGCTGCGAAGGCGATCGAACCGGCCAAGAACACCCCTGGGATCACACCATGAGCGGGAAGCGGATCGTCGCCCGCAGTGAATACGAGACCGAGCATCGCGGTGTAGATCGCCAGGATCGCCGCTGCAGCCTTCTCTACAAATTCCACGCCCGACCGCACCCGGTCGATGGACGCTTTGGCCACCTCGGCAATGGATTGGTGATAGTGCTTGTAGAGCTCGACATCGGCAGCGATCTCCGCGGTTCGACGTTCGGCAGATCCGGCCGGTGGCGCCTTCTTGGCCGGCGGGGCCGACGACTTCTTTTCGTGAGCTTCGCGGAGTGTGGCCGCTTCGGCCACGCGTGCCCTGAACAGCACCCGTCGCAGCCGCTTTGCCTCAGATGCAGGAAGGGATGCGCCGGTCGAGTCCTTGGTGGGATCTGGCCATGGGGGAGCCTCTTCGGACATCTCTATCCCGCGATGATCGAATCGGGCAGATCGATGGGGGGCGGTTCGATCGATTCCCCGTTGATCCTGTGCTTCGTCCCCTTGTGGACGCCATCACCCTCGACTTCGACGTATTCCTCTTCGACCACACACCACATCAGGTCGTCGTCGGCCATGTCCGATCCTCCCTGCGCGCCAATCGCTCTTAGTCGTCGAACCGGCACCGAAGGACACCTCGCTGCATCCCGGCACCCAGCAGGTCGTACACCCCCAGGAACCCTACCGATCCTGATACCCAGGTTGCATAGCGGTCGGCTCCTACCGCGGCGAGTAGATTGCAGCACACCCATTGGATAGGGACCCCATGAGACGATTCATTGGACGACCGGCCCTAATGGCTGCCGGGTTCTCATTGGTGGTGGTTTCCTGCAGTGGCGACACCGCAACCGTATTCACGAGTACCACCGTCACACCCGTCGATCCGACGGCCGCGACGTCATCGACCGAGGCCGTCGCCACCGAGTCGAGCACCACTTCGAGCACCACGACTTCGACCACGACCACAACCCCAAGCGGTCCACCTCTTGTGGTGCAGGGCGATAACAACGAGACGGTCGAGGCCTTCCAATTCCTTCTCAATTGCAACGGCTTTGGGGATCTCACCGTGGACGGCGCCTTTGGCCCCGCAACGCTGGCGGCTGTCGAGGCCGCCCAGGCGGGTTTGGGCCGTGCGGTCACTGGAGCCCCCGACGATCTGTTGATGGCGGATCTGTCGCGGACCTGTTCACAGAACCGCCGACTCGGGGGTGACGACGGGGTTTTGACCGTCTTTGGCAATGCCGCTCCCGACGATCCAGAGATCTTCTCGATAGCCCTGGTGTCGGGCAGCACGCTGAGCGTGACCGTCACCCTCGGATTGGGACACTCAGTAACCGTGCGCGGCGCAGACGGAACCGAGGTAGTGCCGGAGAGCGCCACGACCTGGCAGATCGGCACCACCCAGGACTACATGGTCGAGGTCAGCTCTCCGTCGGGTCCCGTGATCTTTGCGCTCGCCGTCAACGTCACCGCCGGCGTCCAGACGACCGGCGATTGGATCCTCGCCACCGACAGCCTCACTTACGTCGGCACAGAACTCTCCTTGGGCGACGACGCCCAGACGGTGATCGACAAGGTCTTCGACTTCCTCGGCCACGGCATCAGAGGCTCCTACCTGGAATTCGATACCGATTGGTACACGATCAGCGACCCGCAGGACATGGGGTTACGCGGCATCTTCATCGAAGGATTCGCCTTCCTCTACTTCGGCCCCGATCCGACCGATCTGGCCCGCCCCGAGACGTTCGAGCGATGGCGGTTCGAAGGTCCGTCGGACGACGCCGACGGCGTCGCCCGAGCTGCCGATTACGCCACGACCGCCGAAGGCATCACGGTGGGCGACACCCTGGCCGACCTGCAAGCTGCCTACGGGACCGATGTCGACGCCGGGAGCAACAGCAGCGAGCACTACTACCGGTACACCGACTCCGGCGGGGAGATGTGCTTCTATTTCGGGGCAAGCGCACCGGCGAGTACGTCGGTGATCATCGAGATTGCATCAGAGTGTCGGGGATGACGACGACAGTGAGTCCGGTCCCTGGAAGGACCGTGTCGGTCTCGCGGCTCCCCGTCGTGTTATTGATGCTGGCACTTGGAGTGGGAGCGCTCGGAACAGACAACGCCTCCGCCTCCAACACGGCCTCGGCCCAATTGGACGAGATCGATGGTGTCTACATCGGACTCGTATCCCTCGGCATTGCACAGCCGGATTTCGCTGTGCTGGACAGCCATGTGGAGATCGTCATCTCCAGTGGTAGCACCGTCGGGATGCTCCTCCAGGTCACCCTGGAGGCAGGTCTTCGCTACGTAGACGACGCGCTGGTGTGCACCGCCACGATCGAAAGCACCTATCGAGGCAGCGGTTCGGTAGCAGCCGCTGAGATCGAGACGGTCCTGCCCTTGGAGGATTATCAGATCCTGTCTTCCGACGGACAAATGTGCGGCATCACCGAGTCCTACTGGAGCACAACCATCGAGCAGGACCTCGCGGCCGACTTTGCGGACGACGAGAGCTTCCTGTTCACCGGAGTGGTGACGGACGGTGTCATCACCGGGTCGGCCGCCGAAGGGCTCTACGTGGTATCGGCCTCCAAGGACCCGCTCGCGACCCCCACCGAGGGAACTGGATCCGACGCAAGCGGGTCGGGGGCAACCACCGGAGACGAACCCGCGGGTGACGCGACCACTACGAATGATGCCGAGGAAGGGTTCCTACCTGGATCGTCCGATGAGGATGGCGGTGGGTTGCCGCCGGCGGTCATCGTCGGACTGGTTCTTGCCGGAGGTGGCGCCGCCGCCGCCGGACTGGTTCGGACTGGAACGATCAACCTCGGCCCCCGTGGACCGGGTCCCGAGGAGGCGGCCGGGTATGGGGGCACGCCGGGTTCGGCACAGGTGATCGTCGACATGCTCGAGCGTACGGCGGTGAGGCGGTCCCAGATCGTAAAGACGTGGCGAACCGAAGGAATAGATGGGCTGGATCGGCTGGCCCGCCAAAAGGAAGCCGAAGGCGTCGCGACCAAGAATCCGATTATGGCAGCCGAGGCGAGACAAGCGCTGTCGATCATGCGCAACACCGAATTCGCCGGCATGGCCCAGCCGCCGCCCGCGGGAGACGTCCCTCCACCTCCGCCACCACCGCCGTCGCCCTAGCCGGGATCCGACGGTGCTGCGGCTCTGCGTTTCGCTCCGTAGGGGGTCGGCAGAAGCTGTGAGGGGCCCGACTCGTGCCGGGCCCCTCACATCGGCGCAGTTCCTCAGTCCTGCTGTTGCAGGCGTCGGCCGACGAGGAGGCCGATGACCCCTGCACCGAGACCGATGAGGATCAACCACCACAGGCCCGATCCCGATTCCTGGGAGGTGTCCTCGAAGGCGGGGAAGGCCACTGAGCCCTCGCCTGCCAGCGGTGGCTGAGGGGTCGGGATTACCTCGGGTGTGGCCGCGGCTGTGGTCGTCGCCGCGACCGTCGTCGTGGTCGTCACTGGAACCGTGGTTGTGGTCGTCGCCGGCACCGTCGTTGTGGTCGTCGCCGGTGCCTCTATCGTCGGCGGAGGTGGTGGAGCCACTACGGCGAAGCCAGCCGACGCGCCGACCCAGAAGTCGTTGATCGTGTCGGCACAATCCACGTAGGTCACCTCGCACACGGCCACCGTGAAGGTGCCGGCGGCGGCACCAGGCGGGATCTGGGCGGTGAAGACGGCCTCACCGATTGAGTTGAGACTGGGAGGCCCCCCGGTCATAGTGCCTGCGCCGTAGTCGCCACCGTGAGCCTCGACGTCGGCTCCGGGTGTAAATCCGGACACATACACCGTGACGACCGTCCCGGCCGCGCCGGTGGCGGGTTCGAGTCGGATCTCGGGGATACCCGTGGTGGTTGGAGGCGGAGGCTCCACGGTGAAGATGGCCGATCGTCCCACCCAGAAGTCACTCCAAGTATCGGTGCAAGCCACATACGACACTTCGCAGACCTCGATCGCATAGGCGCCTTCGGCCGCGGTCCAAGGGATGACGATCTCCACATAGCCGTAGCCGTACTCGTCGGAAATGCCGGAGCCGAGAAACGTCCCCCCGACGGTCTCGCCGTACACCTCGAAGTCGGAGTGGGGAGTCATCCCCCACACCTGCACGTCTGTCGCCGTTCCGACCTGACCCACATTGGGCCACACGTCGATCGGCGGGGGTCCTGCCTGGGCAGTCGTTGCCAGCCCGGCAAGTAGCAAGACGGTGATGGTTCCCAGCAATGCGATCCGCTTCATGATTCCTCCTCGTCGTTGAATCACCCTTCGATGCAGGAGGCGGTCTGACGGGTTGACATCAACCCCCGACACGAGCCGTGCTGCAAGACATCTACAACAGATCGTCGGGGTCCTTATCCTCTGTCCCCTACGGGAGACGAGCGGCTATCTGACCGTGTCCGCCTGTGATGCCCAGGGGTTCGCAGAGCCCTGCCCCGCGTGAGGAGAACGCAGTGAAAGCAATCGTCCAGGACAAATACGGCCCACCGCATGATGTCCTGAGCCTGCGAGAGATCGACAAGCCGGTCATCAAGGACAACGAGGTGCTGGTACGAGTTCACACCGCCGCCGTCCATGCCGGGGATTGGCTCCTCATGGGCGGCCAGCCCCCCATCCTGCGCCTCATGTTCGGTCTGCGGAAGCCGCGGAAGAAGATTCCCGGATTCGACTTGTCCGGGTACGTCGAGGCGGTCGGTCCGAAGGTCACCGAGTTCCAGGTGGGTGACGACGTGTTCGGTACCTGCAAGGGCTCATGTGCCGAATATGTGGCCACATCCGCCAAGCGGTTGGCGCCGAAGCCGGACAACCTCACTCTCGAGCAGGCCGCAGGCATCGCCGTCTCAGGCATCACTGCCCTGCGCGGAATGCGCAACGCGGCGAAGGTTCAACCGGGACAGAAGGTGTTGATCACCGGTGCTTCCGGCGGGGTGGGGACCTTTGCAGTACAGATAGCCAAGTCGCTCGGCGCCGAGGTCACCGGCGTATGCAGCACTTCAAACGTAGAGCTGGTCCGGTCTGTCGGCGCCGATCACGTGATCGACTACACCCGGGAGGACTTCACCGAAGGCGAGGAGAGGTACGACATCGTCCTCGACAACGCCGGCAAGCACAGTCTGAAGGAGATGCGGCGGGCCGTCGCCCCGACCGGAAGGCTCATCCCCAACAGCGGGACCACCGGCGGCAAGGTGTTCGGACCGATCGGTCGCATGCTCCGGGCCTCGATGTCGGCGATGTTCGTAAGCAAGCAGGGTGCCCCGTTCGTGGCGGGCGAGAGACGCGAGGACATGCTGGCCCTCAAGGAGCTCATCGAGGCGGGCACGATCACACCGGTGATCGGCGAGACCTACCCGCTGAGCGACACGGCCGCGGCGATGGCGCTTGTTGCCTCTGGACACGCCCGAGGGAAAACGCTTGTTGCGGTGGCCCGCGACTGAGGCGAACTCGACTCCGCCCCTCTCCTAGCCCTCGGCCAACTCCGCGCACCCTCCCTCATCCGGGAGGACCGGACGAAGCACAATCGCCCAGCTATTGCCGTTGATGAGCCACCTGGAGACGGGCTCGGCATCGGTCAGGAGCGTGGTCAGCACGTCGACATCGGACCCAGTGACGATCAGGCATTGCACCGGAAGGACCCTCGTCTCGATGGATTCGCCGGCGACTTCCAAGTCGAACGGGAATCCGACGTCGGCTCCGCTGCCGCGCTCCAGGCCAAAGACGGCCACAGCCTGGAGCGCATACGGCCGCTCCGAGACGATGTGACTGCCGAGCAGAGTGCGGTAGTCGCGCAGCAGGTTGCGAAGCTCCACGAGGCTGCCGCGGGCGGCGAGTTGCTCGGCGGTGACGTCACCGCTCTCCCCGGCGAGGTCGTACACACCAAAGCCGGTCTGGACCGATCCGGCATCCACCACAAACGACGTCGTGTCGCCGTCGGCCACATCGGTGGACCCGTAGCTGTCGAGGGGGTCGAGTGCCCCGTGGTCGGCGGCCGCATTGAGCAGCAGCTGGATACCGGTCGGGTCCACCTGGAACTCGATCAGGCCCGGGAGGTCCGCGCCTCGCGTGTCCGGGTCGGCCACCAGGAGCGTTCCGTCGCCGTACAGCGTGAACTCGGCGACCACCTCCAGGATGGCAAGTGGATCGGGTTGATTGGCCTTGATCGCCATCCGCAACACCACATCGAGCGCCCCGATAGGCGCCGGGAAGTCGACCATCTCGGTCGCCTCGGTCGTGTTCGCTACCTCGGTACCGGGGGTCGTCACTTCGGCGCCGCTCGTAGCAGCCGGCTCGTCATCCCCGCATGCGGCCACCAGTAGCACCAGGGCTGCAACTGTCATCACCAGTCTTCTCATGTCACCCTCCCCCCAGTCACTCAATCCTCAGCCGACCGGATACTCACACCTTCATGATCCGGAGGCGTTGCCGCTCACCGGACCAACCGTAGTGATCCGCAGCCGTGCCATTCGAGGAGTGGACGTCAGTCCGGTCACCAACAGCGCTATGACCGCCTCCGGAGCTGAGTTCCTGCTGGAAGCGCGAGACGCCCGGGTGTTCATCGTCGTGGACGACGGGTGAGTGCTAAAGGCGTACCGATCGGATTACTCCTGGGGACTCGCCTCGATCGGCTCTCCGACCAGAGGGATCGGCGGCGCGGTCGGATCCAAGCCCGAGACGTCCCCACCGCGATCACTCTCGCTAAAGAAGCCATCGTGCCCAAAGGCCGTCAGCCGGAAAGCGGGTTCGGCCGATCGGAACTCCGACATCGAAACGAAGAAGGCGACCGAATTCCCCTCCACGACCGCTCGAACCGTCGATGACTCTGTCTCGGAGGGAATCTGCCCGTCTGTAGTCAGCTGGGTGACACTCAAGGACCAGGCGTCGGACGTGTGGTCGTAGGCCAGTTGGTACCAGCGGTCGGTCCCCTGGAAGAAATCCCAGTCGAACGGCGGGTTGAAGACCCAATCGTCGGCCGGATCCCGATCCGAATCGAGCACGAGCGAGTAGATCAGTGAGTGGTCGCCACCGCTAAGAGGCACGTCACCGGCCAAGTCCATCGAGAATATGCCCACATCGCCTGCCGGCATGTCCAGCACACCTTCCGCCGAGCATGCCACCACGTGGTCCGGCGCCACCTCACCGCACTCGATGATCGACTCGTTGAAGGTGATCCTCACGTCGAAATCCCCGTAGGTGTACTTGCCGGCGCCGTAATCCCCAATGTCGATGTAATCCGCTTCGAATGTCGCCGAGTTGAAGGAGATGCTGTCGCGGATGTCATCGAGGATGCCTCCCAGCAGAAGCGCAGAGTTCCTCAGATCCCCGCCCGCTGCTTGATCCATGATCCGGTCGTAGTGCGGTGTCGGCGACGTCTGATTGAGCGTCGTCGATGTGGACACCACCCTTTCGACGTCGGTACGGAACCGCTTGTTGAGAGTCGATTCCTCCCCATCGAGCTCGTCGTGCTCATCCGTCTCGCCCTGTACGTCGATCTCGGCATGGCGGAACTCGTGCCAAATCGTGTCCGCCAGATTGCTGGCGCCGCCGGTGCGATCATTGCGGATCTTGATCCGGATTCGGGTCGGACGGCCTGCCTCGTCGCGCTCCTCGACCTTTTCGGTGCCGTAGGCGCGCCCGGCCGAGGTACCGGTACCAACCTGATCGGGGGGTAGCACATCGACGATCACCTCTACGCTGCTCAGATCGAGAAACGTAAAGATCCGAATGCCCTCCGGTGCCCGCCAGAAGCGCTCCCAGCCGGTGGCGACCTCCCCCGAACCCGACCCGGTCGGCTCACCATCCGCATCTATCCCGAACTCGCTCTGCGCCGCCGGGGTGAAGATCACGTCGGCGCTGGCGACACCCGCACCGACGACCATCACGATCAGTGCAACCCCGGTGAGGATCAGTACTCGGCGAATCACGGTGTCGCCTCGATCACGATCGGCTCGGCGATCACCGGGTCCTCGGGATCGACCGTAAGGGCGAGGCCACCGTGGTGGTTCTCCCGGGCCCGGTACTCGGCGGACACTGTCACCGACCCGGCCGGTACCGCAAAGTGCTCCGCCAGATCGAACTGGCCCGATACCGACTCACCGGGTGCGAGCTCCGCGACGTCGGCATCGGTCAGAGGCTCCAACCGCGGATAGGGACCGTCGAAGGGGATCTCCCCGCCGTCGGGTCCAACCAGACCCAGCGCCACGAAGTGAGGCGTCACGAAGGGCCGAACCACCGTCACGGCCGCATCGGAGGCGTTGGCAAGCGTGACCTGCACCAGGAATGACTCCGATTCACCGCCGACGGCCGACAGTGAGAGTTGAAGGGGATCGCCCTCATCGGTCACAGGCTCGGTTTCATCACCGGAGCAAGCGACAGCAATCAGGGCCACCACTACCGCGGCCAGTGCGATCCGCCTTCTCCCTCTCAATCGCATGGAACAGGAAGCGTACCGGGCAATCACATTCTCGGCACTGTCGGACTGCTCCGTACTCAGTATCCGTCTGAGCGGGTGATCGCCGAAGGTGGTCGTTGGTGTCGGAGAACCATGGTCGATAGGGCCGACCACAGTTGGTGGCTCGCTCCTGGACTGAGCCTTGGGAGTAGGCGAGTCCTCAGTGGATCGGCCCGACCCGGCGTGGAGGCTCAGGTCGTGGGTGGTGCTGGATCTGTCCCGCTGGGAACGCCAGACGGGGATCGCTGGGATGCTCTAGGAGTAGAAGTCGTCTACAGCACTCTGGTCGGGGGCAATGAGCCACAGTTCAGTAATCCTGTCCCCTTCGAGGTGATAGACCGCCACCCGATTCGATGAAAGCGTCTTATCGCCACGAGTACTTGTGATAGTCGAGAGCGCTACCGCATGATCGTCGCTCGCCAGCAGGTCGTGCGGCACGATCTCGATTGAGTCCAACATTTCCGTCGCCTTGGCCAAGTAGCCCATGAATCCGTCTGCGCCCTCATACGTGCCGCTCGTCGGATTGTTGCCGCCGACGTGTGCCACCATGTCGTCAGCGAAGAAGTCCCTTGCTGCTTCCCAATCCCGAGCAGCAACATAACCCAGAAACGCCTGCATGGTCTCGTAGTTCCCCACGGTTCCCTCCTCTGCCCCAAACGGGGCCGCGACACCGCTCGCTCGACTCTAACCGGCGGCCTGCCGACACACTGCAGTTCCTCTGGAGCTAAACGCGTCGATCGGTTCCATGGCCTCGGTCGGGCAGCAGGTGCAGCCGGTGTCGGAGAGAGGACGGTGGAAAAGGCCGACCGGAACGCGAATGAGTTCCGGCTTTGCCGGAACTCCCAAGGAACGCGAAGCGTTCTCGGTGTCGGAGAGCCGACGGTCGACAGGACCGACCTCGGGTGGAGGGTTGAGCGGTGGGGGTCGGTTATCCCGATATAGGGCGGTGGAACGCCTGGAGAGTCTTGCCTCTGGGGAGAGAGGAAAAGAGGTGGTCCTAAACCGATATTGGATCATCATCAACAACACAATCCCGACGGTGTTCGTCCCCGCGGCGGACGCGGCGGTGGCTGTGTCAGCAGCAAGGGGACTCTTCCGGCGGAAAGCAAGGATGGTCAGCGACGGTCACTTCAGGGCGATCCCGTTAGCGCCGAAGACAGTGTTGCGTATTTATTCCGGTACCGGTATACTTTTGTCATGCAGCTAGTCAACGTCGAAGAAGCAGCAAGCCAGCTTGGGGTGAGCTCCAGGCGAGTACGCAAGATGCTGGCCGATGGCCTTGTCCCTGGACTCCGGATCGGTAGAGCGTGGGCAGTCGAACAACGGCTACTTGATCGGTTTATGGATCGCCGAGCCTCAATCGGCAGGCCCTGGAGTCCCTTGTCCGCATGGGCTGCCCTTGCTGCAGCTGGTGGTCATGATTCGGCCTTGGCGCCAGTCGATCGCTCGAGGGCTCGCCGTCGTTTGAGCGAGAGGGGCCTCCTGGGTGTAGTTGGCCGGCTTGCTGCGCGGGCTCAACGCCAACACTTCTATGGGCACCCTTCGGTTTTGGGTCGCCTTGAGAACGAGCCGAATCTGGTTCGCTCGGGCGTGAGCGCCGCAGCCGATCACCGTGCCGACGTTCTTGCCTCAGGTTTCCTTGAGGCGTACATACCGTCATCTCAAGCGCAAGGCATCATCGAACGGTATGGCCTCAATGCCGATGCCGAGCGCTCAAACATCGTGCTACGGATTGTTGAAGACGCCGTATGGCCGTTCGCAAGCGATGTTCGCGTAGCTCCCTGGGCAGTTGTGGCCGTTGACCTACTTGAGTCAGAAGACGAGCGATCGCGTCGCGCTGGCCTGGCACTGGCACGGCGGTCGCAATGACCCCGTGGCCCGTCGTCGATCGAGATCCGCTGCTTCTCCCCACACTTCAGGGCCACGACGACGAATTATGGGACGTTCTCATTGAATTGACGGAGCTTCAGCCCGGTGTTTGGACGCTGATCGGTGGACAAATGGTCTACTTGCACGCCTTGGAGCACGGTGAGACTCCGCCGCGCATCTCAACCGATCTCGATGTGCTGGTCAATGTGAGGGCTGTGTCTGGCGGAACGGCCGAGTTCGTCGCAGACCTCGTAGTCCGTGGGTTCGAGATGGACGGGGCCTCTCCCAGCGGCATCGCTCATCGCTACCGCAGAGACGGCGTCTCGATTGATATCTTGGCGCCTGAGGGGCTAGGCCCGAGAGCGGACCTACCAACAACGCCACCTAATCGCACCATTACTGTGCCCGCTGGCACACAGGCTCTCACTCGTACCCAGCTTCTTCCGGTCAGGACAGGAGCGCGTGAGGGGATGGTTCCGCGACCGTCGCTTCTGGGAGCAGTGATCCTCAAGGCAACTGCTGTCGACGTTGACGATGCTCCTCAGGCACAACGCCAGGATCTTGTGTTCCTACTTGCATTGGTCGAGGATCCGCTGGGAGTCGCAGGCGTGCTGACAGCGAAGGACCGGCAGCGCCTCCGAAATCGATCGGAGCTCACGAACGCCGAACACCCGGCTTGGCAGACACTGACGCAGGAGCAGCGTGACCGGGCAAGAGCGGCGTTCGCGATCCTCTTGAGTGACTTGGAAGAGGGTCGCTAGCCCCTCCAGTCTGGACTTCGACCGTCGATGAGCCGACTCGAACCTCCACGTATGAAGCCCCCCGCCACCAATGTGACGGAGGGCTCTTCTGAGGGCCGGCGTCGGGCTTCAGATCAGATACTGACTCGTCCCACGCTTGATGTACCGACCATCACCGGGCTTGCCGTGGTACTCACCGTCTGAGATGAGGACGTTGCCGCGGGCCATCACCAGTTCGATCTGGCCGACGACTTCCTTGCCCTCGTAGGCGCAGTAGTCGACATCCATGTGGTTGTGCTCCACCGACATGGTGTGACTGGCGTTCGGATCCCAGATGGTGATGTCGGCGTCGGAGCCGATGGCGATCGTGCCCTTCTGGGGGAACATGCCGAACATCTTCGCCGGGGCGGTCGAGGTGACCTCGACAAAGCGGTTGAGGCTCAAGCGGCCCTCACCTACCGCACCGTGGTAGATCATCCGCATCCGATCCTCCACCCCCGGCATCCCGTTGGGGATCGCCGTGAAGTCGCCCTCGCCGAGCCGCTTCTGGGTTCCCAGGGTCGGGTGGTCGCCCATGCAGAACGGGCAGTGATCGGTGGAGACGAGCTGCAGGTCGTTGGTGGCCAGGTACTTCCACAGCGCCTCCTGGTGCCCCTGCTCCCAGTCGCGGACAGGAGTCGAGCACACATACTTGGCACCCTCGAAATCGGGTTCGCGCAGGTTGTTCCAACCGAGGAACAGGTACTGCGGGCATGTCTCGCCGAAGACGTTGCTGCCCCGGTCACGAGCCAACGCCACCTCGGCGACGGCCTCCTTCACCGACATGTGGACGACGTACAGCGGGCACCCGGCCAGTTCGGCGTAGGCAATCACCCGGTGCGTCGCCTCGGCTTCGGTGATCGGAGGGCGGGTGATCGAGTGGTAGATCGGATCGGTTTCGCCGCGGGCGATCGCTTGCTCGCGCAGCACGTCGATGACCATGCCGTTTTCGGCATGCATCATGATCGTCCCGCCGTTCTCGGCTGCCTTCTGCATCGCCTGAAAGATCCTCCCGTCGTCCGAATAGAGGACGCCCGGGTAGGCGGTAAACAGCTTGAACGAGGTGACGCCCTCACCCATCAGGGTGTCCATGTCCTTCAGCGACTGGTCGGTGACCTCGCCGACGATCATGTGGAAGCCGTAGTCGATGGCGCAGTTGCCCTCGGCCTTCTCCATCCAGGTCTCATACCCGTCCATGACGCGTTCACCGTGGACCTGCACCGCGAAGTCGACCAGCGTTGTGGTTCCACCCCAGGCGGCCGCCCGGGTCCCGCTCTCAAAAGTGTCGGAGGCGTAGGTGCCGCCGAACGGAAGCTCCATGTGGGTGTGGACATCGATGCCGCCCGGCATCACGTACCTGTCCTTGGCGTCGATGACCTTGTCGGCACCCTCCTCCCAAGGTTGGGAACCGGGCGCGGCGATCCCCACAACCTTCTCGCCGTCGATGAGGACATCGGCGGCCATGAACTCGGTGGCAGTGACGACGGTGCCGTTCCTGATGAGAGTGGTCACTTGGCTCCTCCGTTGAGCGTTTGGTCGGCTGTTGCATTCAAACTACCCCCCACCAATCGGCTTCGCCGATTGACTCCCCCACAAGGGGGAGTGATATCCGCCACCATTCGCGCCCTGCTCCATTGACTCCCCACAAGGGTGGAGTGACAGGAGTCGTCCGGGCATGGATTCGGCTATTCGGGCAGACTCCTCTGTGACGAGCTGAGAGAGGACCATTCATGAGCGACAATCCTGAGACGACCGCTGAGTGGCCTTCCTGGCCCGATGGATTCATTGCCGAGCATCTCGGTCTTGAGGAAGGTGAGGAGGCGGGATACGTCTTCGCTACCAGCGTCAACCCGAAGGTTCTCATCTACCGGGCTGAAGGGCTCCCCAACAAGAAGCCGTTCTGGCAGTTCAAGGCCGAATTAGAGGACTGGGCTGGAAAGCCGGTCGAATCAGTCGAGAAGCACCTTCACAGCACCAAGGTCGGCGACACGCTCCGCTACACGCTCGAACCGGACCCGCACAACCTCCCGCCGTTCATCGAGATGATCAAGCCCTAGGCAGATCACGCTTCGCTAGGCTCCGCGCCCGGTCGACTCATAGGGTGGGAATCATGAGCGAAGAACCGGAAATCTCGATTACCGAATTGGATTCTGAGACGGTTGAGGCGTTCTGGACGGACGAGGCGATGGTGGGCGCCGAGGCCGAGGAGCCCACGCCATCGGATGGTTTCGAAGGGGCCGATCGAGGCGAGGAATCGGTCTACGGCGACCCGGAGGCGATTGCCGGGGTGGCGCCCGACGGAGACACGGTCTCGATGGGCAACCTCACCGGGGGATACCCGTGCGATGTGATGAAGGTGGGTAACGCCTCGTTGGCACCCTTCTGTCGCGCCGGGAGGCTCTTCTACACGCTATCAGGCACCCGCTACTGGACCTCGGCCGCCACGGTCGGCGACCGGGTGGTGCTCACCTGGGCCGGGGCCCTTTACCGGCGCGGCGAGTGGTCCACAAACATCCAATTCCGACCCGGATACCCCGACATGGGCTCCGTCAACTTCAGCGGGATTCGCTCGGTGGTCTTCAGCGGATGGAAGACAGGCGAAGACAAGCACTATGCCTACGGGATGCTGAAGACAAACCGCAGCGTCACCAAGCAGATCGGGCACTTCGGTTTGGCGTGGAACCAGACGAAGAATGGGCGGTCGTGGGAGATCTATGCGTACCCGTCGTATGCCCCTCATCAGATGTATACGAAGGCCCACTACCTGTACCCCAAGAACACCCTCATGGCCATCGGCAACAACAACTTCAGGGCCGGCGCCCTAGGTGCCCCCTGGGCTACCAGAATCCCGGACTACGGGCTCTGTGTCAACGGAGTCCAGGCCGGCCAGTTCGGGTCATGTAACGCCGAGAGCCCCTACTTCGACGCGAACGTCAAGAGGCTGTGGGACGCGGCTGGCGGCTAGTTGGTAGAGGCACGAGGAGCGGACTCGGAGTTTCTGATCACTCTCCCCTCCAAGGTGGAGTAGTCCAGAAGGAGCCAACGACCCCCACAAGGGGAACCAGCGGCACCCCCCACCAACGGCCTTTGGCCGTTGATGCCCCCACAAGGGGGAGTGATTAGAGAGTGTCTGCGTCTTCGATTGCTTTCTTGATGATCTCAAAGCCCTCGTCGGCTTCCTCTGCGGTGAGGCTGAGGGGCGGGGCAATGCGCAACACGTTGCCGCTGAGACCGCCGGTGCCGATGAGCAGACCCTGTTCGCGGGCGCTCTCGAGGATCGCCTTGGTGGCCTTCGGGTTGGGGGTCTTCGACCCCGACTCCACCAGCTCCACCCCGATCATTAGGCCCTTGCCCCGCACCTCGCCGATCACGGCCTCGGTCTCGCCCAGATCCTCGATCGCAGAGCGGAGCTGCTGGCCGACCTTCTGCGCATTCGTCTGAAGATCCTGCTCCAGGGCGATCTCGATGTTGGCCTTGGCGCCCGCCATTGCCAGCGGGTTGCCGCCGAAGGTGGAGATCGAATTGGCCTGAACGCAATCCATGATCTCGGCCCGAGCGATCACACCGCCGATGGCGAGACCGTTGCCGGCTCCCTTGGCGAAAGTCATCATGTCGGGCGTCATCCCGTGGGCCTCTATGCCCCAGAAGTTGTCACCGGTGCGGCCCCAACCGGTCTGGACCTCGTCGGCGATGAACAGGATCCCGGTTTCGTCGAGCACCTCCTTCATCGCGCCGAAAAACCCGTCCGGCGGGACAACGAAGCCACCGACACCCTGGATCGGCTCGGCGATCATCGCCGCTACATCGCCTGCGGTGGCGATGTTGAGCATGTCGCGCAGGTCCTGCACGCACGCCGCAGTGAACTCCTTGTCCGGCAGATGGCCGAAGGGGCTGCGGTACTTGTAGCCGCCGTGGATATACGTGGTCTGCACCGGACTCAGACTCGACGCCGACCAGGAGCGCACGCCGGTGATCGAGATCGCGGCAAACGAACGTCCGTGATAGGAGTTACGCATCGCCAGGATCTGATTCGAATGCCTATAGGAGGTCGCCAGCAGGAGTGCAGCATCGTTGGCCTCGGTGCCCGAGTTCGTAAAGAACACCTTGGCATCTGGGATCGGCGACAGCTCCGTCACCATCTCGGCGAACTCGATCTGCTGCTCGATCAGATACAACGTCGAAGTGTGGAGCATCTTCTCGGCCTGCTCCTGGATGGCCTTCACCACCCCCGGTGTCTTATACCCGGTCATCGTGGTGAGAATGCCCCCGAAGAAGTCGAGATACTCCTTGCCTTCGGCATCCACCACCCGACGACCGTCACCGTCGACGATCGAAATCGGGTGCTCGTAGTAGAGAGCCAGCCAGGCCGGGAGCTTTGCCTGGTGGCGAGCGAGAAGGTCTGCGTGCTTTCCCATTGTCTAGGCCTCCGTGAGGGGGGTGTAGGCGTCGGGGCGACGATCCCGGTAGAAGGCCCACTGCTGTCGGACCTCCTCGATTAGGTCCAGATCGAGATCACGCACTACAACCTCGTCCTCGGTATCGCTGGCAGGTTCGCCCACCTGCTGACCACGGGGATCGACGAAGTAGGTGGAACCGTAGAAGTCGTTGTCGCCCAACGGTTCGCTGCCGACCCGGTTGATGGCCCCAATGAAGTACTCGTTGGCCACCGCGGAGGCCGGCTGCTCCAGATTCCACAAGTACATCGACAGACCCCTACTGGTGGCCGACGGGTTGAAGACGATCTTCGCTCCCGCCAGGCCCAGTGCCCGCCACCCCTCAGGGAAGTGACGGTCGTAACAGATGTAGACGCCGATGCGCCCAACGGCGGTGTCGAAGACCGGGTAGCCCATGTTCCCGGGACGGAAGTAGAACTTCTCCCAAAAGCCCTTCACGTGTGGAATGTGGGTCTTGCGGTACTTGCCCAGGTACGTGCCGTCGGCGTCGATCACCGAAGCGGTGTTGTAGTAGAAGCCCTCCTGCTCCACCTCGAACATCGGGACCACCAGCACCATGCCGGTCTCCTTGGCGAGATCCTGCATCAACTTGGTGGTCGGACCGTCCGGAATCTGCTCGGTGTAGCCGAAGTACTCGTTGTCCTGCACCTGGCAGAAGTACGGCCCGTAGAACAGCTCCTGGAAACAGAGGACCTGGGCTCCGTCGGCGGCGGCCTCTTTCGCAAGCTCGACACTGCGGTCGATCATCGACTGCTGGTCGCCTGTCCACGCCGCCTGAACAAGGGCGGCTCGAACGATATTCGCCATGGGGGCTCCTTCGTCGGTCACTCGTTTGGGGATAAAAGAATACGGCATGGGGCCGCGGGGTGCGGCCGCAGAAGGAGGTCGGTGCGCGAGACCGCCATTCCGCCGTGCCGACGGCGCGAATCTTCGCGTTCGTCTTACAGACCGAACATTCTGCCCACACACTTCCAATCGATAATCCCCCCATGCGCCCGTTGCTGACATTCATATTGATCCTCGCCGCTTGCGCCGAACCCGGCGCAGTGGAAGCCACATCGACTACTCAAGCCCCAACAACAACGACAACCGTCGCCACGACGACGACCACCACTATGGCGCCGGCCATCACCACGGGTCCGACCGCCGCCGCCGGCAACTTCGGACTGTTCGATCTGCCCAACGACTCCCGATCACGGGACGCTTTGGACGACCTTGGGGTGGGATGGGTCCGCCTCCAATACCGGCTCGGCGAGCGCGACCCGAACACGGTGCTCCAAGCCACCCAAGACCTAGCCGACGCAGGCGTCGGTATCTGGCTGACGCTGCACCAGCGCGACCCCGGCAACGTCGCCGACCCAGCGTTGTTGGCCGCCACCGAACGAGGCTCGCTTCCTGCCCTCGACGAAACCCGCTACCAGAACGACGTCCAGACCCTGATCGAAGCGATCGTCGCCCAGATCGAAGGGGCAGGAGGGGACGCGGGCACCGGCCTCATCGTTCAGTTCTCCAACGAAGTCATCCCCTCCGACTACGCCCCCGACCAGCCCACCCGTTACTTCCACGGCACCGGCGATGAATACCTGAGAATGCTCGACCTGACCAGCCAGGCAGTCAAAACTGTCGACCCGAACATCGGGTTCGCCGCAGGCGGAATCTCCTCCGGCGCGCTCGACTCGATCCTCGCCTATTCGGCCGGGGAGGACCGATTCGAACCGATCGCGCAGTGGAACGAGCGGATGCTCGCCGAAGGCACCTTCGACTGGGTAGACGTGCACATACGGGGCGAGATCGACACGATCGCCGACCGGCTCGAATGGGTGCGGACCCTATGGGATGGACCGATCGCCTCCACCGAAGTCGGTGGCTTATGCGACTCGAATTGCAGCGCCCCAGACGTGGCGGCATACACCCCGGAGGTTCAGGCCGCCGACTTGGCTCTCCGCATGACCACCCTGCTCGCCGAAGGGGTCGACATCGCCTTCTGGGCGAGCCTCGTGGAGAGCCCGGATCAGGAGCCCCAATACGAGGCGGAAGGACTGATGACCCCCGACTGGAACCCCAAGCCTGCCTACGCCACCTATCGCGACCTGATCGCAGAGTTGACGGAATAGCGCACAGAACGAACTCGCTCACCCCGGCCGGAGGAGCCAAGCATGATGTCGTGGGGTCCGACGGCACCCCCAACAAAACGCCTCCGGCGTTTGACTCCCCCACAAGGGTGATCTGACGCGGCTAGTGCCCGACGGTTCGTAGCGAGGAGTGGTTCGGTGTCTCCGATCCTTCCCCCCTTGTGGGGGAAGTCCGTGAGGAGCAAAGCGACGAGGGGGATGGGGGGTTCTTGAGCTTTCCCCCCCACCAGCTCGCTTTGCTCGCTGACTCCCCCTCCAAGGGGGAGTAGTCCAGAAGGAGCCGACGACCCGTCGGTCCTGTCGCGCAACCCGACACACAAGGGGAGTGATAGGAGACCCCCCACCAAACGCCTGCGGCGTATCACTCCCCCACAAAGGTGATCTCTCGCGTTTTGTGTCCGACGGTTTGGTGGTGGCGCGCCAGCGGCGCATCCTTTCGGAGTGTCTAGCTTCGAAGGGAGCGCCGCTGTGCGTATGGAACAGGTTATTGGACGGTATCGGATGCAGCTGATCGCTGTGGTTGAATCGGCTTCGTCGAGGCGTGCTGGGTGCCGTGAGGCGGGGATTCATCCTTCGACGTATTACGACTGGCTGGGTCGTATGCGTCGTGATGGTGTTGAGGGTCTGATACCTAGAGCTGGTCGGAGCCGGCTGCTGAGTCCGGGTCGGATACGCCTGGAGTCTGAGGTGGTGGCGTTGGCTCTAGCGAACCCTGCGTGGGGACCGGACCGCCTGTTCTATGAGCTGGGGCGTCGTGGGGTGGCGGTGGGTTCAATGTCGCAGGTGTGGCGGATCCTGCGGTCTCATGAGCTCAACACCAGGGCCAAACGGTTCCGGCTGATAGCTGCTTGCAGGGGTCTGGCTGCTGCTGATGAGGCCTCTGGCACCTTTGTGCGGCCGGCGCGTTCCCAGCGTCGCCTGGGTCACCTTGAGGCTGATAGGCCTGGTGAT
>JAJCYA010000006.1 GCA_029263095.1 Acidimicrobiia bacterium
TCCCCCCCGGAGGGGGAGTCAACGAGCAAAGCGAGCTGGTGGGGGGGAAACTTCAAACAGAAAAGAGAACCCCCCACCAAACGTCCTACGGCCGTTTGACTCCCCCCACAGGGGAGAGTGATTCCAAAAAGAAACCGAACAGTCTTCTCCTTCTGAACTACTCCCCCCAGGAGGGGGAGTCAACGAGCAAAGCGAGCTGGTGGGGGGGATTCCTCAAGAACCCCGCCACCATTCCTGAACCCGATCGGCCAGCTCGAACCGCTCCACATCTCCCAGCCATGACGCTTCGACCGCGGCCAGGGTCATCTTCTCCATCGACCTCCCCCCATATCGGCTCAGCTTCCGGAACTCTTCGGCGACCGAGCAGTGGAAGAACGTCGGATCGTCACTGCTGATCGTCACGTTGGCGCCTGCGTCGAGCAACGTGTGTACCGGGTGGTCCTCCCAACTCGACGCCACTCCGGTCCGGAGGTTCGACGTGGGGCACACCTCGAGCGGAATCTCCTTCGCCACCAAGTGATCGACCAGGGCCGGATCCTCCACTGATCGAACGCCATGACCGATCCGTTCGACACCAAGGCTCCGCAGCGCGCCCCACACGCTCTCGGGGCCGGCGGCTTCGCCGGCATGGGCGGTCAGACGCAACCCAGCCTCAGATGCCCTCCGATACACGGCGGCAAACGGCTCGGGGGGATGATCCTGCTCCGACCCTCCGATCGTTATCCCCCGCACATCGGCTTCGGAGGAGACTTCGAGCACAGCATCCAGAGTGGTCTCGGCACGTTCCGGCCCCGGGTCCCGCACCAGATCGACGTTGAGCACAACCCTGGTGGCGGGGACCCGGTCCAACCCCTGCCGGATCGCCACCCCCATCTGTTGCGGCGTGAGGCCGTGCCGCTCGAAGTCGGTGGGCGAGAACGACGCCTCGGCATACACGATGTTCTGCTCGGCGAGATGACGGGCCACCGCCTCGGCCGCGACGGTGAAGTCGTCCTCGGTACGAAGGAAGCCGGTCATCCACCACCAGGTGTCGATGAAGTGGGGGAAGTCCCGGTAGGCGAACCGACGCTCCAAGGCCGAGAGGTCCGGGACGCTGGGATCGCCTCCGTGAGATTCGATGAGCCCCCACAACGTGGCCATGGGGATGGCGCCCTCCAGGTGGAGGTGGAGTTCGACCTTGGGAGCCGCGTCGTAGCGATCGGGCATCGGGACACCCTATCCACGCCGATCCGGTGCTCCCCCGCCGGGCGACCTACCCGGCTTCCACAAAGAGGCTGCTCAAATCGGTTCTTTCCGTAGCATCGGGGGCATGCGATTTGCGGTGGCGACGATCGTGATCGCCCTTCTGATGCCTTTGACGGCCCGCGCGGAGCCGACCGGTGGTGATCCCCACACGGATACGGTGCCGTCGTTTGTGGAGTCGTCGGGTTGTGGTCCGCTCGACGGGGTCCGTGGTCCGCTGATGGGGCCGGGGCCGATAGAGGCCGGCTTCCCCTATAGCTTCCTTCCCGACGAGACCGAGCTGTTCGGGCCGTGGGGTGACATGTTTGGCCGTTCGATCGGCGAGGTGCGTACCGGTCTGGTCGTCGTCCACCTGCCCGGCCAAGCCAAAGATCTATACATCCATCAGCACGTACTTCCGGCTTTCAATGAGGTGCTGGCCAATCTGGCGATCGAGGCCGCCAACGGGAATGTCTATGAGGTTCGGACAGATACCTGGTCGTTTAGTCCGGCGACGATCCCGCCGCGGCGCCACCTCTCGTTCCACGGTGTGGGTGCCTCGATCGACGTGAACTCGGCGACGAACCCGTACCGGGGTGACAACGTCTTGGAGACCGACATGCCGCAATGGTTTGTGGATGCGTGGCGCGACGCCGGTTGGTGTTGGGGCGGCGATTGGGTCACGATCAAGGACCCGATGCATTTCGCATGGATGGGGCCGATCCACACCCCGAATTACGGTCCCGATCCTGCGCCCTATACGCCCGTCTACGCCGCCTCGTCGTTCGACCGAGCGGTAGAGGTACCCAACTCGCTGAACATCACGATCCCATCGGGCGCTCAGTTTGCGATGGACGTTGACGCCAACGGCGCTGCGGACGCCGTCAGGTTCCAACAGTCGTTTTCGACCGGAGAGTTCCGCCTCGAAGTGGCGCTTGCCGACAGGAACTCCGAGGTCTGCGCCGCCACCGGCTGGGCGCCGGCGCCCGCCGTTGCGATCGACGAGGTGGTCATGGGTGATTTCACATCCGATGGGCGACCCGAACTGTGGTTCCTGGACGAATCGGAAGCCACGGTTACCGCCGCGATCTACACGATCACTTCGGTCAGTAGCGGATCGTCGACGATTACCGGCGTCCCCCAACTGAACCAGACAATCGCCACCTCAATCCCTTCGAACGCAGCATCGACGTACCTGGTGGAGGATCACGACCGCGACGGTGATGCCGAGCTGTACGTGATCACCCCGGGCGCCACCACCCGCCTCGAGGTGTGGGACGGACCCGCCTACACATCAAAGGTTGTCGACGTCACCCTGGCGGTGGCCAGCGACACCCTCTGGCGCTTTGGACTCGGCGACCACGACGTCGACGCCATCCCCGACCTGTATGCCCTGTCGCCGGACAGCCCGGCAGCTCTTCACGTGGTCCACGGGGCAGGCGGTTTTGCCGGGGCTCCGACGGTGATCACCACCGGAGTCACCGCCGCCAACGACGAAACCCTCACCGTCGCCGACTACGACGGAGACGGACGCGACGACCTCTACCTGATCGGCTCCGATGACGGCGTCTGGGTCATCCTGGGCGGAGTGCGAGCTGTGGACGCCGACCTCAACAACTGGTTTGTGGAGAGGGATTTCACCTGGAGCGTCGGAGCCGGATGCAGCCAGGCCGCCTACCTGCGGGTGGCCACCGATCCGGCGGTGGAGTCGCAGATACTGATCGGCGGGGTGCCCTTCGACTCGTGGGGTCTGACCTGGGTGAAACTGCCGCCAGGTGACCACACGGTGTCGTTCCGAGACGTGGAGGGATTCACCACTCCGGCATCGCAGGTCGCGACGGTCACCGAAGGAGCCACCACCGAAGTCACCGGGTCGTTTGTCCAGCGGGGCTACCTGCAAGTCACCACCAATCCGGCAGTGTCGTCGACGATCTCGGTGGACGGGACGCCACGCAACGACTGGGGACTGTTCACCGACCTGGAACCGGGCGACTACCAGGTGTGCTTCGGCGACGTCGCCGACTACACGGCCCCCGCCTGTGAGACCGCCACGCTCACCGCCGGAGCGATCACCCCGGTGGTCGGAGAGTTCGTCTCGAATCCGGGAGCCCCGGCGCCCACCGGACACGGAATGCTGCGGGTGGTGACCAATCCGGCGGTCCCGGCACAGATCCTGGTTGACGGCGTGCCGTACGACACGTGGGGCCTCAACTGGTTGAAGCTCGTACCCGGCGACTACACGGTGTCGTTTGCCGACGTCGCCGGGTACACCACCCCGGCGGCCGAAACCGTCACCGTCACTGCGGATGTCGCCACCGAGGTCATCGGACTGTTCGTCCCCCAGGGTCAACTACGGGTCATCACCAGCCCGGCGGTTCCGGCCACGATCCTCGTAGACGAGGTGCCTCGCAACGACTGGGGAATGTGGACCGACCTGGCGCCGGCCGAGTATCAGGTGTGCTTTGGCAACGTCGTCGGATACGTCGCCCCCGCCTGCCAGACCGCCACAGTCACCGCCGGAAACCCCACCACCATCACCGGCATCTTCATCGCCGAGTGACGTTCTGTACCCGGTATGGCAGATTCCGCCTACGATTCGGCGGGTCCCGGAGGTACCGATGAGACGCAACACGCTGGCCTCACTTGTTGCGATGGCACTCGTGGCGGCCGCCTGCTCCGGCGATGATGCAGCCGACACCTCCGCTACCACGACCGCCTCCGCGGACGCCACCACCACGACGGTCGACGCGGACGGTGTGACTTCGACGTCGCCGGGTGTGACCGTCACCACCGATCCGGTCACGACCACCACCTCCGGGGCAACAACAACATCCACCACGGCTGCCACCACGACGACGACCACCAGGTCCGCGACAACGACCAGTCCACCACCGCCCACGACGACTACCACAACGGCTCCGAGCGAACCGCCCGGAAACGAACCCCCGGCGGCTGCGATCACCTTCCCCCCCGACCTGTCGAGCCACACAGCGAGCTTCGACCCGGAAGCCGGACTGTTCGGCGCCGCCATTGCCTTTACGGCCGATGCCACCGACCCCAACGGTGATCCGATAACGGTGGAGTGGTTCTCCTCCGACGAGGGACTCCTCGGCACCGGCGCCAACCTGACCGCCACCGTCCACACCATCGGATCAGATTCGAGTCAGCCGTTCATAACGGTTCGGGTCACCGACCAATGGGGCCAAGTAACCGAAAGCCAAATCCAAATCATCGTCTGGATCCCCTCCAGCACCTAGATCGGGCTGGAAGGAAGATCCCCCCCACCAACTCACCTCCGGTTCGTTGACTCCCCCTCTAAGGGGGAGTAGTCCAGAACGAAACCACTCTCCCCTCTGGGGGGAGTCAAACGGCGCAGCCGTTTGGAGGGGGGCTCTGCTTTCTGATTCCTTCTCTGACTTCTTCTCTGAACCACTCTCCCCTCTGGGGGGAGTCAAACGGCGCAGCCGTTTGGAGGGGGGCTCTGCTCCCCACTTCTTCTCTGAATCACTCTCCCCTCCGGGGGGAGTCAAACGGCGCAGCCGTTTGGAGGGGGGCTCTGCTCCCCACCTCTTCTCTGAATCACTCTCCCCTCCGGGGGGAGTCAAACGGCGCAGCCGTTTGGTGGGGGGTTCTGACTTCTCCCCACTCAACCCTGCTCGATCACCTCGAGAAATGGCATGGTGGCCCGCAGCGCAAATTCGCCGTCGTCGGTCACGGCGGATTCCACGGGGAGAACCAGTCGTCGAATCCGGTCCGGTGGCGTCCCCCGCAACTCCCAGGCCAGGTCGACGGCCTCACCCATCGACAATCCCTCATCGAGGATGACGGCGTCCGCCAGGCTGCCGACCAGGTCTGCCAGCGCATCCGGCGTCTTGACCCCTTTGGCCTGGCGGAGCATTGCGATCAGCACGTCCTGTTGCCGCCCGGCCCGGGTCAGATCGGACACGCCCTCTACGAAATGCCACTCACCGTCGACCAGCTCTTGGGTGGTCCTCGACGAAACGTACCGGAGAGCAATGACTCCATCAACCCGAGAACACCCAGCCGGGAGAAACTCGAAACTCCCTTCCCTCAACGCATGCTCGGTACACAGTTCGATGCCGCCGAGTTCGTCCACCGCCCGCACCAACCCTTCGAACCCAATCACGCCGAAGTGGTCCACCGCGATACCGGTGAAGTCCTCCACCGCGATCCCGATCAGCTCCGGACCGCTCGCGGCGCCTTCGCACCCGGCCAGAAGCGAGTTGAGCTTTACCAGGCTGTGGGTGCAGGGGTTGCTGACCAGCAGGTCGCGCGGAAGCGACACCAGCACCGGATCCCCGTCCGCCGGCGCCAGATACAGCAGCACCGCATCGGCAAAGATCCCCTCCTGGGGATGCTCCTCGGATCTCTCGTCCGATCCGACAACAAGAAAGCTCTCGTATTCGATTCGCTGTAGCGGCGCCGCCGGAGCCTGAGTGGTCGGCACGACCTCCAGTACATCTGATCCCTCCGCGATGGTGGTGGAGGTCGTGATCGTCACCAACGCCGCCCGTGATCCACCCAGGTCGAATTCGACCCGCTCGATGCTGCGCCACGCCAACCACGCCTGAACACCGGCCAGGCCGAGATACACGACGATCAGGACGACCACAACACCAAGTCCGACCAGGATGCGTCTCCGCACCGACCAACGCCGGGACACCTCGGGTTCACCCTCGGGGCCGTCGGAGAAGACGTTCAGGTCGATCGTCATGCGCAGCGGAGGCTACCCCAGACCCTCCCGGACGGTTCCCGGCCACCATTCCCCGCAACGTCGGCTCCGCTAGCTTCCCGATCATGGATCCGGTCCAGCCCGTCACCTTGGAGGCGCTCTACGGATCCGATCACACGGGCTACGGCGAGATCGCCATCCGGGCCGTGTCGAACCACGCCGCCATCGCCATCTCTATCGGCAAGTACCCCAAGGGTTACCCGGCGCTCGACCCCAATGAGGACGGCGTCCTGGCCGCCTCCGATGGCGCCAGCACCCTGTTGGCGCTAGTGGATGGCCACAACGGCTTCGACGCCGCCGCCGCCACGCTCGACACCATCCGACAGGACCTCCCGAAAGTCTTCGGCTCCGCAACCGCCGACCCCGCCACAGCCCTCCTCACTCTGGTCGAAGCAGCCTCGCGAGCCGTGTCCGGCGCCATCGACGCCGCACCGCCCGACCGCAAGTCGAGCCGCACCACCCTGGCCCTGGCGCTGGTGACCGCCGACCGGGCAACGATGGTTGGTCTCGGCGATTCCGGAATGACCGTGATCCGCCGCCGCCGGGTACAGCAGGTGCGATCGGCACCCTTCTTCCTGGGACCAGATACGGAAGTTGCCAAAGCAACAGTCTCCAATATCCGGCTCGGATCGGGGGATGTGGTGTTGCTGGGAAGCGACGGACTATTCGATTTCCTCGGAGCCCAATGGAAGGCCGCCGTGCTCGGCGCCGTGGATCGTTCCGACGCCATGAAGACCACCAACGAGCTGGCAAGCCTGGCCTTTGCCGGCGGCGCCGGCGACAACATTTCGGTCGCAGTCTGCTCGGGTTGACACCGCACCGTCCGATCGCCCGCCAACAACCGGACCCAAAAAGGGCCAGGGACCCGAACTAATCCCATGTTTTTCCGACACGAGCCGTACCGGCCGAATAGAGTCCGACTTGGCGTACGTCGCGCAAGGGGTTGCTGACGCGGTTCTTGGGGCGGAGCGCAGAGAGGATTTGAGCCGATGCGGAGCCGGCCATCGGTCCGCTCTCGAGTGATTGGGTTCGCCCGAATCCCGATCATCCGAGCGTTCATCCTGCTTTCGTTCGACAGCGCCGTCTGGCTGATCGCCCTTGCGAGCAGCACCGCGGCTCGATGGGAGTTCCACTACTCCAGCATCGACATCGGAGGACTCCTCCTGGTGGCGACTGTTGCCATTGCCTCGCAAACAATCTGGGGTCTGCTGGTTGGCCTTTACCCGGGACGCTGGCGCCTCGGCTCCTTCAACGAGGTGGGGCTGGTAGGCGTAGGGGCGACCATCATCGGTGCCGGTCTGTTCGTCTGGATAGCCGGCACAAGCGGCACTCGACCGGTCCCGATAAGCGCTGCAATCGTGGGACCGAGCATCTTCTTCCTACTGGCCTTGGGTCCGAGGTTCGCAGTTCGAATGCTGCGTGAGCAGAGACAGATCTCGCGCCACACCAGGACGAGACGGGCGCTGCTCTTTGGGGCCGGAGAAGCGGGACACGAAGTGATTCGGGCTCTGAGTCGTGACTCTCAGTCCGATATCGAACCGATGGCATTCCTTGATGATGATCCAAGGAACGCTCGCCTCCGCATCGGACGCTGCCGGGTGGTTGGAGACCGCAACCACATTGCCGCCGCCGCCGCCCAGTTCGAAGCGGACACGTTGGTCATCACGATGCCGTCGGCTCCCCGCGCCGACGTCGCCGCCATCGCCAAGAGTGCCCAAGCGGCCGGTCTCGAGGTCCTGATCCTGCCGACGATCGCGCTGTCCCTAAATGGGGAAGTCAAGCCAGACCATCTCCGCCCCCTCCAATTCGACGACTTCCTGGGGCGAGAACCGGTGACCCTCGACATCGACCAGATGAGGAGTTTCATCAAAGGTCGCCGAGTCCTGGTGACCGGGGCCGGTGGCTCGATCGGATCCGAGCTGTGTGCGGCCGTGGAGCGGCTGGAGCCAGCCGAGTTGACGATGTTGGACCGCGACGAGAACGCCCTGCACGCTGTCCAATTGAGGCTGGAGGGACGAGCACTGCTCGATTCGGAGCGGCTGGTAATCGCCGACATCCGCGATGCAGCTCGAATCCGAGAGGTATTCGAGCAGTGCAGGCCAGAAATCGTGTTCCATGCCGCCGCGCTCAAGCACGTCACCTTCTTGGAGCGATTCCCCCTGGAAGCTGTCAAGACCAACGTGCTCGGAACACGCAACCTGCTGGAGGCGGCCCGCCTCACCGGAGTCGAACGGTTTATCAACATCAGCACCGACAAAGCCGCTGACCCCATCAACGTCCTCGGATACACCAAACGGATCGGCGAGCGGTTGACCAGCGGGTTCGGATCGAACAACGGAGAAGTGGCGGTCTCGGTTCGCTTTGGCAATGTGCTCGGCAGCAATGGAAGCGTCATCCCGAGCATGCGCCAGCAGATCCTCAGCGGGGGGCCGGTTACAGTCACCCATCCAGAGGTGACCCGATTCTTTATGACGACCCGCGAAGCAGTCGATCTGGTCATCCAGGCCGGGGCGATCGGCAACCATGGCGAAGCGATGGTGCTCGACATGGGGGAGCCGGTACGGATCGTCGACCTGGCCCATGATCTGATAGTCCAACTCAAGCCCGACGGAGACGTCGAGATAGAGATCACCGGCCTACGCCCAGGAGAGAAGCTTCACGAGGTCCTGACCCACCCCGATGAGGACCCGATCCGTAGACCGCACGACGGGATCACCAGTTACGGTGTTCCCCGGCTCCATCCCTCCGGCCTGACCGACCTGGATACCGACAGTTCCGAACTAGTCCGCGTAGTGTTGCGGCGCCTGGCCAGGGATGGTTTCTGAGCATGGATTCGGCATCCGAGAAGGAGAGTGAACCAAGCGATGTGGTCTGATTCGTGGGCCGAGGGCGTAGATCGGCCCGACCAGTACCGCACCAAACCGCTCGAGATCCTCCCGGTGCTGTGGCGTTTCAAGCGAATGATCGTGATCGTGACGGTGCTGGCAGCCGGTGCCGCGTACGGGTTGTCCAACCTCCAATCAACCCAGTACACCGCCGAAGCCCAGATGATCCTGACCGACCCCCGCAACGCCGGCGTCTTCCGGGATCAGAACAGCATCGTGATCGACCCGGTGCGTTTTGTCCGCACCCAAGCCGAGCTGGCCACCTCGACCCCGGCCTTGGTCAAGGTGTCCGAGCTGATCGGGGGCCGGGCGTCGGTAGCCGACCTTGAGGACCAAGTCACGGCCCGAGCCTCGCGTGACCTGGATCTGGTGACGATCACCGCCACCGACGCCACCCCGGGGGGTGCCAAGCAGATCGCCGACGCCGTAGGCGTGGCCTATCAGGATCTGATCAGCCAGGACGTACAGGCGATAGCCAATGCCGCCATCACCGAGTTGGATGCCGCCCAAACTGATCTACAGACCCGGATCGTCGAATTGGAGGTGGCGATCGCCGCCGACGGTGACACCGCCTCGCTGCGAGCCGAACGGGACGCCGCGGTGGCCGAATCGATCGACCTTTCGGGTCGCGCCAAGCAGATCGCGGTCGATGCCGCCTTGTATGGCTCCGGGGTCCAGTTGTTCGAGGAGGCTCCCCTCCCGGGGAGCCCATCCCAGCCGAGACCACGGCGCAACACCGCACTGGGCGGTGTCCTCGGTCTGATGGGAGCCGGTGCCTATGCCTGGTGGCTGGGTGAACGACGCCGGGTAGCCGGCAGCCGCCATGACGCCGCCCCTGTCCTGGGAGCTCCGTTGCTCGGAGTCGTTCCAGATCTCGACTCGGTGGGCGCCACCACCAAGGCACCGACCCTCTCAGAGCCGGCATCAGTCGCCGCCGAGGCCTACCACTTCGTGGCATCCTCACTGGAGCACGCATTCGACACCCAGGACGTAAAGGTGGCCCTAGTGGCGAGTGCCAACCCCGGAGACGGCAAGACCGTCACCGCCTTGAACCTGGCGGTGGCAGTGGCCCGAGGCGGGCGCAAAGTGGTGCTGGTGGACGGCGATGAACGGAGACGCGGTCTTACCCGATGGTCGCGCCTCGATGACGCCAACGGGCTGACCGACCTCAGCCGGGGCGCCCCCATCGCAGACTGTATGCGGGCCTCGGCCGACGCACCCGCTGACCTAACAATGAACATCGTTCCGGCCGGCACGGCGGTGGACCCCGGTTCAGGCTTCTTCCGCAACGCCGGGTTCAGAAGAGCAATGACCGCCATCGCCGAGCAAGGCGAAGTCATCGTGGTGGACAGTCCCCCGATTCTGGCGGTGGCCGATGCAGTGGCTATGGCCGGTCGAGCCGATGGCATAGTCCTGGTCGTCACCCAGGGCACTCACATACAAGTGCTGGAGGATGTCAGAGACCGCCTGGACAGCGTCGGCACCCCCATCCTGGGTTACGTCTTCAACCGAGCCCGTTCGCGCGGCAAGCGCAATGGGTATGGGTATGGGTATGGGTATGGGTATGGGTATGGGGAGCAACGCCAGTCAGGAACACACTGAAGAACGCGCTGATCACTGGTATCACCAACCAAGACGGGTGACACATCGCTGAACACGTGTTCGAAAGGACCACAAGGTCGATGTGTCTTTCGCCGTGCATCTCTGTTCAACACCGGTCGCATTGATCATCTCTACCAGGACCGACCAGCGGTCCCGTGACAAGTACTTGAGACGGATCTCGGGTCGGGATGGTTAGGTCTGGGGGTCTATCGGTAGAGGTCGAGGGGCCGATACACATCAATTACTTCGTGCGGGCCGTTCGAGAGTTGTGGACGTCCCGCTAGCCGGCACCTCGGCTTCGATGTACATACATTGACGATCTTGACGCGGCAGAACCTCCCCTATCCGACCGACCCGAAGAGCCGTTCGATCGCGCCGTTGTCCCACGACACCTTCTTCCGGGTCCGGACGTGGACGATGTGCCATTTCGAAGCGACCCAGGCAGCGAAGCTGGCCGACTTGAGAAAGGATCCCGACGGGGTCCCGGCATTTGGTCCAGTGGCTATGAGCGGGGCTGGGTGCCCTGGTTGCAATGAGCAGCGCACACGACGGGAGTCAGCCCCGCGATCCTGATGCGGGGATTGAGGTGTTGGACAAACCCCTCCGTTTTCGACACCGGCTAGGACCCCGGCCAGCGAACCAAAGCCCACGAAAAGCGCCCTGCTATTCCGGGCTGCCTGATAGTTGAGCGACCAATGCCGCCGGGTGCCGGAGCATTCAAACGGGTGCAGGCCGGTGCCGCAGGCGCCGGACGATGCCGAGGGCCATGGTAGGTGGGCCACTGACCGGCACCGAACCGTAGTCCGGCAAATCGTTAGCGGTCCACCGAGGCGGCATGGAGGAGCTCCAGGTAGTGGGCGAAAGCGATATCCCAGTCATAGCGCTCGGCCTGCTGCTTCCCAGCGGCGGAAAGCCGCTTGGCGAGAGCCTGATCACCGACAACCCTGCTGACGGTGGCGGCGAAGTCCCCGGCCAACCGGGGATCGGCGTAGAGAGCCGCGTCGCCACAGATCTCCCGGGCCCAGGGCCGGTCGGCGACGGTGACGGGAAGACCGCTGCGGAGCGCTTCGGCGACGGGCAAGCCGAAGGATTCCACGTC
>JAJCYA010000007.1 GCA_029263095.1 Acidimicrobiia bacterium
CGAGAATCCAGGGCGCGCACTTGCTGGCCGGCTGGGCGGGTTTGGTTGGTCTACTGCGATGACCCTGTGGTTGGGCGCATCAGGTTCAAATCCCACCCCCTCCGCAAGGATCTCTCCGTTCGAGTCCCATTCGGCCTCGAACGGTTCGTAACGAGGTGCGTGGTCGGTGTTTCTGATCACTCTCCCCTTTGGGGGGAGTCAAACGCCGTAGGCGTTTGGTGGGGGGTCTTTTCAAGTTCCCCCCCACCAGCTCGCTTTGCTCGCTGACTCGCCCTCCAAGGGGGAGTAGTTCAGGAGGAGCCAATACCCGTGGGCCCTATCGCGCAACCCGACACCTTGGTGGGCCGGGTACTACGAGTTCACTTGCCTACGAGCTGGCCTGCTGGGCCGGCTTGGAAGGCGCACTGCGGTGACCCTGTGGTTGGGCGCGTAAGGTTCAAATCCACCCGATCACCTGGCTCCGGCTGGTAGGGCCGGAACGATCAGTAGTCTCGGATGGAACAATCAGGCCTCGAGAGAGAAGGGGCGCGTACATGCCGGTACCGCGTTTTCCAGGGATTCGAATAACGACGAACGGCAATCAACTCGTCTCCTATCACACGGAGGCGAGGATCACTCAGGGAGGCGTGTTCTATCCGATCACGCCGTCGACTGAGATGGGCGAGCAGTACCAGCTGTCGTTCGCCGAAGGGCAGCTCGACGTCTTTGGCAACACGAAGATTGCCGTCGAAGCCGAAGGTGAGCACGCCGCCCAGGGCGGTGCGATAGCACTATCGGTTTCGGGTCATCGGGTCGTCAACTTCACCTCCGGCCAGGGAATCGTCTACGGGATCGAGCAGTACTACCACGCTCCGGGGAAGCTCTCAACGATGGTTCTGGAGGTTGCTGCGAGGGCCCTCACGCGGCACGCCCTCAACGTCCACTGTGGCCACGACGATGTCTACGCGGCTCTCGATACCGGTTGGATCATCCTGTTCGGCAAGGACTCCCAGCAGGCCGCCGACCAGGCAGTCATCCTGCGCAAAGTCACTGAGCTGGCCCTAAATCCGGGCATGAACGTCCAGGACGGCTTCCTCACCTCACACCTTGAGAGGACGTTCTATAAGGCGGAATCGGAACTGCTTCGGGAGTTCCTCGGCGCCCCGGACGACGTCATCGAATGTCCGACGGAGGCACAGAGAGTGCTGTTCGGTCCCACCCGGCGGCGGGTTCCGGCGATGATCGATCTCGAAAGCCCGAGGCTTCTGGGCCCCGTCCAGAATCAGGAGCACTACATGAACGGCGTCATCGCGCGCCGTAACCATTTCAGCGAACCGATCCTCGATTTCCTCCAGGACGCCTACGACGAGTTCGCCGAGCTCACGGGCCGCAATTACGGATTCATCACCGAATACGACACCGACGACGCCGACGTGGTGTTCATCTCGCTTGGCTCGGCGGCGGAGAATATTGAGGCCGGGGTCGACTACCTGCGCGCCAATGACGGAGCCAAGGTCGGATCAGTCCACATCAACGTGCTGCGACCCTTCCCCGAGGCGGCCGTGGTCAAGGCTCTGGCAGGGAAGAAGTGTGTGATCGTTCTCGAGCGAGCAGATGACCCGCTTGCGGTCGATAACCCTCTGGCTCAGGATGTGCGTGCCGCGCTCGCCAAGGGTGTCGAAGCTCACCGCGGTGGCTACGACAACGGTATCCGGGCGCTATCCCCCGACGACGTACCGCTGCTTCTCAGCGGCGCGTACGGTATGGGTTCACGCGACTTCCGACCCGAGGCGATCATCGGCGCGTACGAGTACGCGGTCGGGTCTCGTTCGCGCCAGGACGGTAGATCTGTGGGGGACGGTGAGGCGTACTTCGCTCTCGGGATCGATCATCCCTACGCCGTCGAGGCGGACCGCACTCCATCGCTGCTTCCGGATAGCGCGATCGCAGTGAGGTTTCACTCGATCGGCGGATGGGGGATGATCACAACCGGGAAGAACCTCAGCGAGATCATTGGGGCAGTTGGGGACGACCTACTCCAGGAACACGAGGAGTTGGATGATCTCGGTCGCCCCAAGGAGGTTATTCACGTCAGCGCCAACCCGAGGTACGGCTCAGAGAAGAAGGGTGCTCCGACCGAGTACTACCTCGTGGTGGCCCCGCAGCGCGTCAGGGTGAACTGCGATCTGCGACATGTTGATGTGGTGTTGTGTTGTGACCCGAAGGCGTTTACTCACACGAACCCTCTGGCTGGCCTCAACGAGGGAGGCACATTCGTCTGGGAGTCCGAGGAGGACCCCGAGACGGTGTGGCAGCGGATCCCGGCCCATTTCCGTCAAGAGATCGTCGACAAGAAGATCAGGATCTATACGCTGCCCGGTTTCGTCATCGCCCGCGAGGCGACCGACCGCGAGGACCTTCAGCTCCGTATGCAGGGGAACGCATTTCTGGGAGCGTTCTTCAAGGTGTCGGGGTTCCTCGAGGATTACGACGTGTCGGATGCCCGGTTCAGGGAGATCGTTCACGGCCAGTACCAGAAGAAGTTCGGTCGTTTTGGTGACGCTGTCGTCGATTCGAACATGACCGTGATGACCAAGGGTTACGAGCTCGTCCAAGACGTGCCTCACGGGGATATCGATGCAGCCGACCGCTCGTCGATGCGTGCACCATCACTCCTGCCCTGCGATTCGTGTTCGGTGGATGTGGCAGCTCGGGTGCCGAGCCCCGATCAAGGCGTGCGTATCCCCCTCTCGCAGATAACCGCCTTCGACAAGGAGTTCCGGGCGGGTCTCGGCTACAACCAGCCGGCATCGCCGCTTGCCTCCGTCGGGATGATGGCGGCGGCTACCGGGCGTACCGCTTCGAAATACGTTGCCCGGCGTGAGACTCCAATCTGGATTCCTGAGAATTGCACGGCGTGTATGGACTGCATCACTGCTTGTCCGGATACCGCGCTGCCCAATACCGCCCAAGACATGGCCACCGTTCTCCAAACAGCGGCCAAGGCCTACGTCATCGACCTGGAGCAACGCCAGCTGCTGCTCGCCGAGCTGCCCGGTATGGAGACACGACTCCGGGCCGCGATGGCCCAAGAAATCGCCGACAAGGCCTCGACACCGTTCAAGGATCTAGTTCGT
>JAJCYA010000008.1 GCA_029263095.1 Acidimicrobiia bacterium
CGTTCTCGGGTCTTTCGAAACCTGGCCTTCTGGTGCTGTCAGTCCTACCCGATGGTCAGTCGGCAGAAGCCGACCGCGCCTTCGCTAAGGGCGGTGCACGGGTGATCACGCATGCCGAGGAATGGCGGCTCCACCCGGATATCCCCCTGATCATCCCGGACATTCACCCGATCCCCTCCGAACCGGGCATCATCGCCACTCCCAACTGCACGACGGTGATGCTGTCCTTGCTGCTTACCGCGCTGCGCAACGAGCACCGGATCGACGCCGTGAGCGTTGTCGCGCTTCAGGCGTTGTCGGGCGCGGACCTGTCCGGTCCGAGCGCGATGGACATGTTGGGTAACGTTGACCCGCATCTCGAAGGCGAGGCACGCGCACTAGAACGCGAAACGGGGCGCATTTTCTCCGATGAGTTTCCCGTCTCGGCCAGATGCGTCCGGGTTCCGGTGAAGGTCGGGCATACTTTGCTTGTTTCCTTCAAGACACGTCGGCCAGGCGAGCGGGGCGACATCTTGACTTGCTTGGACGACTTTCGCCTGACGTCCGCGCGCGCCCGCACGGAGACAGCGATGGAACGCCCTTTCGTCTTGTTCGAAAACCCAGGGAGGCCCCGCCCAGTACCGGATGCCGACGCGGGGCGCGGCATGGCGCTCTCCATCGGCGGGGTCGCGCGATGTCCCGTTCTCGACTGGCGCTTAGTCCTGGTTGGCAACAATCTGGAAAGAGGCTCGGCCGCGAACATGGTGCTGACCGCCGAAATGCTGGCGCAGAGCCTTGCAGATTCTTGATTCTCCATAGCTTTTGCCACTGAAAGGAAAGCGAATGCCCGCAATTCTCTATGTCGGAGACGCCTGGAGCGCCTCGTGGTCGATTTGCGGGTGGCTGGCCTGCCGTCTTGCCAACCTTGAGGTCGAGGTGAAATCGATATTTCTTTATCGGCCTGAAACCAAGGTGGAGATCAAGGCGGTCTGTCCTTCGGGAAAGGTTCCTGTTCTGCTGGACGGCGAAACGGTGATCTGGGATTCGATGGCGATTGCGGAGTATCTTTGGGAACTCAATCCGCAGGGCCACATCTGGCCGCATGACTTCGCTGCACGCTGCCATGCGCGGTGCATCGCAGCCGAAGTCCATCGCGAATTCGAGGAGGTCCGCGTGGCGATGCCAATGAACCTCGTCAAGCGGTGGCCCATCCACAACGGCCTGCCTTCGGTCGACACGCGCATGAATGGGCCGGGAGTTAAAGGAGGGCGTGAAGGCGTGCGTCAGGGTCTGCTCAGGATGGAGGAGATATGGCGTGATTGTCGCGAGAGATACGGCACCGGCGGCCCTTACCTTTTCGGCGCGCAGTACAATTTCGTCGATGCGCTTTTCGCGCCCATGGTCAGCAGATACGTGACCTACGATGTGAAGGCCGCGGACGATGTTGCGTCCTACATCAACGCCAATATGGACTACCCTCCGATGCAGGAATGGATGGCCCGTGCCGAGACTGACGCAGAGGTCGTCGGACGCGAAGTTGCGATGGCCTTTCCATAGCTGTGTCCAAGGGAGCGCCGAACAGGGAATTGCCAAACGCCGGGTACTTTCGTCACGCCTCGCGGGAAGTCAAGGAGGTCAACGCCTTCTCCGCAGTTGTCTGCGGTCAGTTCACCCGGTACATTTCGGGCAACTCCAGAAGTATCTGATGCCCCCTGCGAAGGGGACCTTGGTAAACGTTGACCAGGAGACGCCAATTCCGTTGTTCTTTGAGCCCTCGCATGGTTGCCGCCTTGCGGGGGTTTCTCTTTTTCGGGTGTCAAGTCTTTCGGTCAGGGTTGGGGGTCAGTAATTGACCTGCTCAGATCCGTAGGTGCCCTCGTGATCTTCCCAATCGACGAAGACGGCACGAGCCCGGATACTCGGGCAGGTGGCTCCGAAACCCTCGTCGCCCCGGAAAGCCGGTGGAAGCCCCCCCGGGGACGCGATACGCCATCGAAACTGCCCCGTGCTGTCGTATGAGCCATGGCGAATGTAGCTCCAGCGACGACAATGCTCGCCTTCGCCGACCACCCCCTGGGACAAATAAGCATCAAAGACATCAATGGAGCGGATAAACGCAAAGGCGGACCCGCTGACATCGATATCAGCGCCACGCCCGACAGCTTGCGCGAGATGGAGCATTTCCATCCCGGGTGCCGAGGAGACTGTTGGCCCGCGATCAAACCCCGCCAGCCTGTAAAGGCGCGCGACCGGGTCTGGCGCTCGAAGCGCCGCGCGCATCGGGCAACGCCAGATCTGCAGCGGTGGCTCGACCGGCCAGGGTGTGATGCGGCGGATGAACTCCGCGCGCGCCCGCGCACACGGAACCGACGCGGGCCAGCCGCCTGCGAGGCACAACAGGATCGCACAATCGATCTGGTAGCCTTGTGCGGTAGCGGGTTTGGCAGCAAGCGGCACGAGGCCGATCGCGAAGATCGCGGCCGTTGACAAAAGCCGCTTCATGACAGACCGCCGCCGCTAACTCGTTGGCGCATAATTGGATTTATGTTAAGTAAGTCATAATTACTGATATATTCTGTGCGTCGTTTCATTGGAACATCTCCCGGTAAGCGTCAAGCACAAGACGGACTTCGGCCTGTGCAGAAGCCGATGCTGAGGCAAGGCAATTCAGATAGGTTTGTGCCTCAACGAAGTAGGCGTTGAACTCGGCTCTTATGTCATCGCCGTACTCTTTCAGGAGCGCGGGTGAGGCCGACAGTTCTGGCTGCAACGGCGTCACGCAATCCATCGCCAGCGTCTCGGCATGTGCCGAGATCGCAAGGACGCTCAGTGTGGTACATACCAGTAACCGCGACATCTGGTGGTCTCCCGACAATCTGGGGGCGAATCGTGTGCTCGACCTATCACCGAAAAAATATCGCAATCAATCAAAAGATATCTCTTGACCCTCGAAAGTGTTTTCCGCTACGTCGCCGCGTATCTTGTGACATGCACTGTTTGAAGTGGTGCAAAAGCAGGTTACTTCCGTAGGAACTTCTTTCCTTCGGAGGCAAAATGGCAGGAACAAAATACCCCGTGATCCTAACATCGCACATGCAAGAGGCGATCGAGGGTGGGGCATGGATCGAGGTGGAATGCGTCGAGGCCCCGGAAAAGGGCGGCAATACGCATAGGGGTGGCTGGACGGTTTTCGTCTGCTCCAATGACGGTCAAGGCGGTGTGCACCGGTCGGTCTATGTGACCAACCGGGATCTGAAACCACGCGTCTTCAAGACCGCAGCAGGGCTCATGAGCTTCTGCCTGGAGCTCGACGCAAAGGTATTCAGCTGCCCGCTCCGAGAAGGTGAGAGAGGCACGTGGGAGTTTGAGACGACAAGGTATCCTGGCAGCGGCTAGCCTCGTGATCTGGGGGCTTTCAGGCCCTTCCTCTTATGCACAATCCGTTATCGATCTCGATGCTCCAGACCGTGTTGGTCGACTGACCAGCAGCGTTCTCGACTTCGCAAGACCTCAACCCGAGCTACGCGACGTTGTCGCACGTTCTGAGGTCGACCCTCTTAATTCACCCCGCCTTTCCCCGTCTCGAGCCCCATCAGGTCGCCCTGCGGTCGAGGCTATGATCCTCGATGTGGGGTCGGTCTATGCGGACCACCCCGCCCTGCGCAGGGCCGGGATGTCCTCTCGCAACTGGCTTGCATTCTTTCGCGCCAACATCACTATTGAAAGCGCGTTTGATCCAGGCGCGCGGTCGCATGTCGGCGCAATCGGGCTTGGGCAGTTGATGCCGGACACTGCACGCGTGCTTGGCGTCGATCCGCATGATCCTGAGCAAAACCTGCATGGGTCCGCCCGATACCTGCTGACACAACTTGATCGTTTCGGCACGCCGCAGCTTGCGCTCGCGGCCTATAATGCCGGCCCCGAAGCCGTGGCGCGCCATGGCGGTATTCCCCCCTACCGCGAAACCCAAGGTCATGTCCGCAAGGTCATGGCCGTCTATGCCCAATCGATCGGAGATCAGACATGAAACGCATTGATTATACCCGGGCGGCATTGGCCGCGTTGCTGATGTTGGCCGCAGCCCCGGCGCTCGCACAGGACCTCAGCCCGGTTTCTGACATGATCGACAACATCATCGACGCGGTGACGGGTCCTATCGGTCGCGGCCTCGGCGTGCTCGCTCTCGTGGGGTCCGGTGTCATGATGTTTTTCGGGCGCCTCAACTGGCCGATCTTCGTTGCCGTGTTTGTCGGCGTGGTGCTGATCTTTTCGGCCGAGACCATCATCGACGGCTTTGCAGCTCCTTGATCTGATCGGCCGCAGAGACTCACATGCGCGACACACCACTCTTTCTGGGGCTGACCAAGCCGCCACGGATATTCGGTCTGCCCATCGGGTATTTCGTGGCGCTGGTCTTTGCATCCGTGATCCCTTTCATTCTGGTTGACGATATGCGGTTCCTGCTTGTGTTCATCGTGGGCTACCCACCGCTTTGGCTGGTCGCAGACCGCAATCCACATCTGTTCCAGATTCTGAACGTCGTGATGTCGCGCACACCGCGAACGAGCGCGAGATCGGGTGATGGGGGCGATCTCTATGTCGCGTGAATATCGGGGGTTTCGTGCCAGCAGTGCCGTTCGGGATGCACTCGGGGACAAGGCTTTGAAAGCCGAACGTCTTGGGCGGCATCTACCCTACATCGCTGCGGTGCGTGACAATGTCATCCTGACGCGGCAGGGCGATTTGATGGCGTCGGTCACGCTCGGCGGGATCGACAGCTTCACCAGCGATGACGCCCGGATCGATGAGATCAGCGAAGGCTTTGCCCGGATCGTCAGTCAGTTGGGGGAGCGCTTCGGTTTCCACATCAACAAGGTGTCACGCCCGGACGTCGCGGACCTTGCTGCGCCTGATGGTATGCCTTTTGCAAATGCCGTAGACGCCGCTTGGCAGAGAAGCCTGCGCGCACGTGACCTAAAAGCCCGCACCCTGATGCTGACAGTGCTGATGCGTCCGTCGATGGCGCAGGCATTCTCGAAGGTTCTGGGCGTCCTTGGCGGCGGTCGCGATTTCCAGAAAGACATCGATACGAGGATTGTTGCCCTGGAAGAGGCCATGACCCTGCTCATGGCGATGTATTCCGACGCAGGCGCGGCGCGACTGACAGTCTCGAGCGGGGACTGGCTTGCGTTGTTGGCCGCGGTTCACGGACAGAGCTACGGCAAGATCATCGCGGCCCCCGGACAACTGCTGGCCGACACGATGAGCAATTTCGACGTCAGCTTTCAAGGCAAAACCATGCAACTGGAAAGCGGTGGACGCTCAAGATACGGCGCGATTTTCGGGATGAAATCCTATCCCAGTCGCACCTGGCCAACCATGCTTGACGCGCTGGAACTGCCCTATGACGTCACGATCACCAACTCATTCACACCGCGGCGCGCAAATGAGATGGTTGAGCGCATTCAACGTACCTGTCGCCAGCGGGGTGCCTCCGAGGATGCCGGCGTCAGCCTGACAGAGCAATTGATCGAAGCCGCCGACGCCGTGGCATCCGGCCGATCGACGTTTGGGACACATCATGCCTCCGTGCAGGTGTTCTGTGACAGCGCCGAGGACCTGGAACAGGCAGCTTCCGAGATCTGGCGGGCGGGGCAGGAGACCGGTGCCGTTCTGGTCCGGGAATCCTGGGCCGCAAAGGCACTCTATTTCGCGCAGGCGCCGGGGAA
>JAJCYA010000009.1 GCA_029263095.1 Acidimicrobiia bacterium
TTCTGAACTACTCCTTCTGAACTACTCCTTCTGAACTACTCCTTCTGAACTACTCCTTCTGAACTACTCCACCCTGGAGGGGGAGTCAGCGAGCAAAGCGAGCTGGTGGGGGGGGAAGCCTGAACAGAAACCCCCCACCAAACGGCTCCGCCGTTTGACTCCCCCCAAAGGGGGGAGTGATCAGAAAAGGAGGACCGACCAGCGCCTGTTCGGCGGCGTAGCCGCCGAGGTCGGTCCGGGCATAGGAATAGCCAGAGGGAGCGGGTCCGGCCGTCACGGCCGCCACCGCTCCCTCTGTGGGTTGCCCCTACTCCGCCGTACGGCTAGCTCTTGGTCTTCTGGAAGATATCCGTGATCTCGGCAATGAGCCCCAACAGCTCGTCACCTGATGCAGGGTCCATGGACTTCTTCGCATCGCCTGCGCTCTTGGCAGCGCGCCAGAACAGATCGTGGAGTTGTGGGAACGCCTCCACGTGCGGCGGTTTGAAGTAGTCGGTCCAGAGCACCCACAGGTGGTGCTTTGCGAGCTCGGCTCGTTGCTCCTTGATGATCACACAACGCTGCCGGAAGACCTCGTCGTCGGAGTCCTGATATTTCTGCTGGATCGCTCGCACGGATTCGGCTTCGATCCTGGCTTGTGCCGGGTCGTACACCCCGCACATGAGGTCGCAGTGAGCATGGGCCACACGCTTCGGCCTCAACAATGACATCGACGAGGTCCTTCCTGTCGTTCGACCGGCTCACCCTACACTCGACCGGGTGCCCAAACCCACCGGGAATCCGGTTCGCCGCACCCGCATCCGCCTCCTGCTCGAGCTCCTTGAGGGGGCAATCAGCGGCCGGTGGCGGCGGTTCGAGATTGCCGACCACAGCATGCGGCCGACTCTCCACGATGGTGACTGGGTGCTGGGCGTCGCCCGAGCCAGACGGTTCCATCCCGGCGATGTCGTCGTGTGTGATCTCCCCAGCCGCCCCGGCTTTGAGGTCGTGAAGCGGGTCACCGCGATCGATCCGGCCGATGGATCGCTGTGGCTGACCGGCGACGATCGGTCGGCAGGAAGCGTGGACAGTCGGTCCTTTGGTGCTATCCCTGCCGAGGCGGTTACGGCACGATTGGCGCTGCGCTACCGCCCCGTCCCACCGACGCTGATCCGGTGAACCCGCACCCGCCCTCCAGGTCGCCGATCACACACCTATCGGCCTGGGCTCCGAATCCGTACCATCGTCGGCCATGAACTGGCCACGCGCGCTGCTGCGGCTGCTGGGACGGCGGCTCCCCACCACCAAGGGTTCGGTCGAGACCTCAGGTCTCGAGCAGCCGCTCGAAATCGGAAGAGATCGCTTCGGGGTGCCTCACATCAGGGCCGGTACCGATCTCGACGCATGGTTCGGACTCGGGTTCTGCCAGGGCCAGGATCGCGCCTTCCAGCTTGAAACACGACTGCGCCTGGTTCGGGGCACCCTCGCCGCCCTCGTGGGTTCGGATGCGCTGCCGCTCGACCACCTCTCCCGCCGGATCGGTTTCGCTGGTTCGGGTCGCCGCAGCTTCGAGAGCCTCGACGAGAGTCATCGTGTCCGCTACGAGGCTTTCGCAGCTGGAGTCCGTTCGGGAGTGACCACGGGACGAGGCGCCAAGAGCCACGAATTCGTCCTTCTCCGCACCAGACCGACTCCGTTCGAGGCATCCGACGCTCTCGGCTTCTTTGCGATACAAGCGTTCTCCCTGGCCTCGAACTGGGACACCGAACTCGCTCGGCTCCGAATGCTCGCCCTCGACGGGCCTGAGGCCGTGAACGCTCTTCACCCGTCCTACCCGGCCGACCAGCCGACTTCGCAGCAACCAGGAGCGGCCGCCGGTCGCGTCGTCGATGCACTCGCCGAGGACCTGGCCCGTTCCCAGGACCTCTTTGCGCCCGGGGGTGGGTCCAACAACTGGGCAGTCGCAGGAGATCACACCGTCTCGGGACGCGCGATCCTCGCCAACGATCCCCACCTGGCGCCGATCCTGCCAGCTCACTGGTACCTGGCGCACTTGGAGACCCCAGAGTGGTCGATAGTTGGCGGATCGATCCCGGGAACTCCCGCATTCGGCTTCGGACACAACGGATCCGCCGCCTGGGGCGTCACGGCAGGACTCATCGACAACACCGACCTGTTCATCGAGGAGGTCGGATCCGACGGGACCTCGGTGCGAAGAGGATCGGAATTCGTGGCTTGTGAGGTCCGTCGCGAGCGCATCGAAGTCAAGGGCGGAGATCCGGTCGACCTGGAGGTGCTGGTGACCGACAGGGGGCCGATCGTCGGACCCGCCTTTGAGGGACCTTTCGGAGCTTTGTCGATGTCGGCCACCTGGCTCGATGCCGGAAACGCAGGGGCGATGTTCGATATCTGTCGTGTCGACTCGTTCGACGGTCTACACGAGGTATTTCGCGACTGGAGTTCGGTGCCTCTCAACGTGGCATACGCCGACGACACCGGAGCGATCGGCTGGCAGCTCATCGGCGCCGCTCCAGTGCGGGGCGTCGGAGGCGGAACGATTCCGATGCCGGCCGCCGATCCGGCGACCAGATGGTCCGATGACCCGGTTCCCTACGACGAGATCCCGCACGTCACCAACCCGGATTCCGGTTTCATCGTCACCGCCAATAACCATCCCGGTACCGACGAGCCGTATCTGGGGAGCGACTTCCTGGACGGCTACCGAGCCGCTCGTATCACCGAGCAGATCCAGGGTCGCTCGGACTGGACGATCGGAGCAACGCTCCAGCTCCAAATGGACCGCTACTCGATTCCGTGGCGTGAGATGCGATCGATCGTGCTCGAAGCGGCCGCGCCCGCAGGAGACCTGGGGGTGATCGCCAATCTGCTGCGCGATTGGGATGGTCTCGTGGCCGATGACTCCGCCGCTGCGGCGGTATTCGAAGCCTTCACGGCCGCGATGTCGAAGGCGGTCGCTGAGGCCAAGGCTCCCAACTCATCCCGGTTTGCATTGGGAGCGGGGTTTACTCCTCTCGTACCCTTCAACACCCTCCTGGTTCGGCGGGTTTCTCATCTCGTCGCGCTCCTGGGGGAACGCCCCGACGGGTGGTTCGAATCGGGGTGGGACGAAGCGATACGCGAGGCGTTGCGCCAAGCGGCAAGGATGTTGGAGGCTCGAGTCGGAACCGACACTCGCCGGTGGGCCTGGGGAAAGATCCGGCAAGTCACCCTCGTTCATCCGATGGGGTTGCGCAAACCGCTCGATCGCGTGTGGAATATCGGGCCACTGCCGCACGGCGGGGATGCCAACACGGTGAACCCGGGGCCGGTCGATCCACTCGACCCTCTCGGCAACCCTGACTTTGCCATCGCGTCGGGCCGCATGGTCGTCGAGATCGGCTCGTGGGATCTTGCTCGGTTCTGCCTCCCCGGGGGGCAATCGGGGAACCCGTTTTCACCCCACTACTCGGATCAGGTGAACCTGTGGCTCGAGGGGGATGCCCTGGTGATCCCATTCACGCGGGCCGCGGTCGATCGAACGATCCGATCCCGCCTCCGGCTCGTCCCCACCGGGGGATAGCAACGACACACGACGTATTCCGGGATCTGGATCGGACGTTATGCTCTGCCCCCATATGTCTCGACTCTTCCTCCTGATCGGCGCTTTCGCCTTGTTCGTCGCGGCGTGCAGCGGCGAAGCGGCCGTCACGACTACAACGACCATTGCCACAACAACGACCACAACCGCCCCGACGACAACTACCTCGCCGACAACGACCAGCACAACACTGGCTGCCACGACGACGACCACCACCATCGATGAGAGCACGACCGTCACCACCGTGCCCGAAGGATTCGCTTCACAGGTCAACGGTCTCCCGGCCATAAGAGACAGCCTGCTCGACCGTCGCGCCATCGGCGTCAAGATCGACAACCACCCGCGGGCCAGGCCCCAGTCGGGCCTGATGGACGCGGACTCGATCTTCGAACTCCGGGTCGAGGGCGGTCTCACTCGCTTCATCGCCGTCTTCCACGACAACGAGAGCGACTACCTCGGACCGATCCGATCGGTACGTCCTACCGACTCGACCATGCTCGCCGCGTTCCCCGCCCCACTGGCAATGTCCGGCGGTCAGCCCTGGATCCAAAGCCTCCACACCAGCCGCGGCATCGGGCTCATCGGTCCAGGAGCCGGCAACATGTTCCGGATCTCGGCCAAGGTTGCGCCCCACAACCTCTACGGAACGACTGAGGATCTGCGCGCCGGCGCCGACAGCCACGATTTCCCCGACGATCCGCCGCAGTCGCTCTATCCAATCGTCCAGTGGGAGATCCCCGAGACGACCGCAGACCAGGTGGTGCTCGACTGGTCCGATGAGGTCACCGTCACCTGGGATTGGGACGGCGATCGCTATCTACGCACCCACAACGGTGTCCCCCATGAGATCGTCGATCAGGGCGGTAGTGCGCAACAGCTCGCCGTCGATGTGCTCGTCATTCTCGGTGCCGAGTTCTACACGGCCTATCCCTCAGACGACCAGACCCCGGTTCCTGCTCTCGACACGGCAGGATCTGGACCGGCGTGGGTGTTCTCTCGCGGCGCGGTGTGGGAAGGCCGCTGGGAGCGCGCCAACTACGGCGACCAGTTCCGCCTCATCGGAGCAGATGGCACCGAAGCGGGCGTTCCCGCCGGCTTTTCATGGGTGTCGGTGTTCCCTGACCACAGGTCAGTGACCTGGGAGTAGACGCCGCGGGCCGGATCGCCCTCGACGTCAGATCAGGCGCGGCAAGCGCCGTTGCCGTCGCCGCCACTGCGCTCGAGCGCGCCGAAGCCATCGGCCACCTCAACGCCTTTACTCGGCTCGAACCGGGTCGAGTTCTCGCCAGGGCTGAGGCTATCGACCAAATGGTCGCGGACGGGGACGACCCAGGGCCGCTCGCCGGCGTCCCCATTGCGCTCAAGGACATCATCAACGAGTCAGGGATCGTCACAACGGCTGGATCCTCATTCCTCGACGAGACCGCGGCCACCGATGCCCCCGTCGTTGAGAGACTGAACGCGGCCGGGGCCGTGATCATCGGTCGTACCGGACTCCATGAGTTCGCCTACGGGTTCTCGTCAGAGAACGACTGGTGGGGAGCGGTGCGAAATCCATGGGATTCCTCCACTTCGCCCGGTGGTTCCTCGGGAGGATCTGCGGCCGTCGTTGCGGCGGGGGTGAGCCCCATCGGAATCGGAACCGACACCGGCGGATCGGTGCGGGTGCCGGCCGCGCTGTGCGGGCTCGTCGGGCTCAAGGTGACACACGGGCGCATACCTCTCACCGGGGTCTTTCCGCTCGCCCCTTCTCTCGATACGGTCGGTCCGCTGACCCGATCAGTCGGCGATGCTGCGATCGTCTACTCGGTGCTGGCGGGGCCGGACACATCGGATCCCTGGTCGATCGATCACTCCATCGAGGCTCCCGAAACCACCAGCCTGGACGGACTGACTGTCGGCGTCCCACATCCATGGCTGGACCGACCTCTGGCACCCGAGCAACAGGTTGGATTCGACTTCCTTCTCGACATGCTCGGGCGAGCGGGGGCCACCATCACGCACTTCGATGAGCCGATGATCGACCAGAACACGCACCCTGCGGGCAGCTACTCAGAAGTCGCCGACGTGCACCGCAATTGGTTCGCAGAGGATCCTTCTCGCTACGGATCGGGGATCCGGGACAGGTTGGCGCCCGTGTTTGCACTCGATCCCGATGAGATCGTTGCGGCAAGACACTGGAAGGACGAACTGCGCGCTGCATTCGAAGCCGCCTTCGAGCAATTCGAAGTCCTCGTGACCCCGACCACTGCAGCTCGCTCGAAGACCATCGGCGATGACGACGTCGATGTAGGCGCCGGACCAGAGCCCTATCGACCGGTGCTCTCCTGGTTCACACCGCTTGTCAATCAGGCCGCGCTCCCGGCACTCACCCTCCCCATCGAGGCTCCAGAAGTAGAGGGACTACCCCCGTCGATCCAGCTCATCGGACCGCATTGGAGAGAGTCCCGACTGCTCGGAATCGGTCTTGCGCTCGAAGCGGAGGGACTGGTGGCACATCGGAGGCCGTCGGACACCGCTCGTTGACGCGGACAGGCATACAATGACCTTCTTCGCATACCCGGAGGACGACACGACAGCAGCGGGACCAACCTGAGAGGTCGGACCCGCTTCCCGCGTTCCTCATCCCAATCCACTCAAGGAGTGATCGGACCGTGTCCGAAACCTCAACCATCGGCCCAAATGATGCCGAAGCTCAAACCGTCTCAGCAGTAGCAATCCGTTTCGCCGGCGACTCCGGCGATGGCATGCAAGTCGCAGGCACTCGCTTTACCGAAGCGTCGGCCATCTTTGGCAACGACCTGGCGACATTCCCCAATTTTCCCTCCGAGATCCGTGCACCCGCAGGCACGCTTCCCGGCGTGTCCTCGTTCCAGGTACAGATCGCAGACCGCGACATCCTCACTGCGGGTGATCATCCCGACGTTCTCGTCGCCATGAATCCTGCCGCTCTCAAAGCCAATCTCCCCGACCTCGCTCCGGCCGGCACGATCATCGTCAACACCGACGCATTCGTGGAGCGCAATCTCGCCAAGGCCGGCTATGAGACGAGCCCGCTCACCGACGGCTCGCTCGATGCATTTCGGCTCCTCGAAGTACCAATGGAGACGTTGACCAAGGAAGCCGTCAAGGACACCGGCCTCAAGGGGCGGGGGGTACTTCGCTGCAAGAACTTCTTTGCATTGGGTTTGATGGCATGGATGTTCGATCGCCCCAACGATCCGACGCTCGACTGGATTGACCAGAAGTTTGGCAAGGACGAAGCAGTTCGATCAGGCAACGAGCTGGCATTCAAGGCCGGGTACAACCTCGGCGAGACGACCGAGATGTTCCGCAACACCTTCGAAGTCAAGCCCGCGGCGCTCCCCCCCGGCACGTACACCAACGTGACGGGCAACCAATCACTGGCGTGGGGACTCATCGCAGCAGGACAAGCGGCCAAGCTGCCCCTCTTCTACGCGTCCTACCCGATCACACCGGCGTCGGACATCCTCCACGAGCTCTCCAAGCACCGCAGCTTCGGCGTGAGGACCTACCAGGCCGAGGACGAGATCGCAGCAGCAGGTGCGGCGGTCGGCGCCTCTTTTGCCGGACAACTCGGCGTCACTGGAACCAGCGGCCCGGGTCTTGCCCTCAAGAGTGAGACGATCAGCCTTGCCCTGATGGCAGAGCTGCCGATGCTCGTAGTAGATGTCCAGCGCGGCGGACCTTCCACCGGACTCCCGACCAAGACCGAGCAGTCCGATCTCCTGATGGCGATGTATGGGCGCCACGGCGAGTCGCCGCTACCCGTCATCTCCGTCTCCTCGCCTTCCGATGCGTTTGAGACAACGATCGAAGCCGCCCGTATCGCGCTCAAGTACATGACACCCGTCCTCCTGATGAGTGATGGCTACATCGCGACGAGCGCTGAGCCCTGGCTCCTGCCCGACGTTTCGCAGCTGCCCGATATCTCCGTGTCGTTCGCAACTGCGTCGAACGGCGAGAGTGACGAGTTCCTACCGTTCCTGCGCGATCCCGAGACACTCGCTCGACCATGGGCGGTTCCGGGAACTGCCGGACTCGAGCACCGCCTCGGCGGCTTGGAAAAGGAAGACATGACCGGCAACGTTTCCTACGGTCCTCTGAACCACGAGAAGATGACGATTCTGCGCGAGGAGAAGATCGCCGGGATCGCCGCCGATATCCCGGAGATCGAGATCGACACCGACGCCGACGCCGATCTCCTCGTGCTGGGATGGGGGTCCTCGTTCGGGGCGATAACGGCCGGCGTCCGGCGAGTCAGGGCGAATGGGTCGAAGGTGGCACGAGTCCACCTGCGATACCTCAACCCTTTCCCAAGGAACCTCGAGGAGATCCTGCGTCGATACCCGAAGGTTCTCATTCCGGAGCTAAACCAGGGTCAGCTGTGGCGCCTCATCCGCGCCGAGTATCTCATCGACGCCATTTCGTATCCGAAGGTGCAGGGACAGCCGTTCAAGGCAGTCGAGATCGAGTCCAAGATCATGGAGGTGCTCGAGTCATGACCGACACCACGGCGCGCTACACCCGCCAGGATTATCAGACCGACCAGGAGGTTCGCTGGTGCCCGGGGTGTGGGGATTACACGATCCTCTCGTCCGTGCAGAACTTCATGGCGGGCCTCGACATCGATAAGGAGAACGTGGTGTTCATCTCAGGGATCGGGTGTTCGTCCCGCTTCCCGTACTACATGAACACCTACGGGATGCACAGCATCCACGGCAGGGCGCCCGCCATCGCCAGCGGTATCGCGGTGGCTCGTCCCGAACTCTCCGTGTGGGTTGTGACGGGTGATGGCGACTCGATGTCGATCGGCGGCAATCATCTGATCCATGCCCTCCGCCGCAACGTCAACATCAAGATCCTGCAGTTCAACAATCAGATCTACGGGCTGACGAAGGGCCAATACTCGCCGACGAGTGAGGTCGGAAAGCGGACCAAGTCGAGCCCGGCGGGGTCGATTGATCATCCATTCAATCCGATGAGTCTGGCGCTCGGAGCCGAGGCGACGTTCGCCGCACGCACGATCGATATGGACCGCGATCACACGCAGGAAATGCTCCGACGCGCCTATGAGCATGATGGGTCGGCCTTCATCGAGATCTACCAGAACTGCAATGTGTTCAATGACAAGGCGTTTATCCAGCTCACCGGTCGCGAAGAACGGGAACTCAACCGGATCAACCTGAAACACGGTGAGCCGGTCGTCTTCGGCCCAGACGACGAGTACGGCGTGGTGATCGAGAACGGATCGGCGCGAATCGTCGAGGTCTCCGCAGCGGGACTCGACGCCATCCACGTCCACAACGCCCAGGCGTCCACCCCTTCCGCCGCGTTTGCGCTGAGTCGGCTCAGCCACGGCCCGTTCGGTCCGACCCCGGTCGGAGTGTTCCGCGAGATGCCACGGCTCACCTACGAAGATGGTCTGCAACAACAGATCCACGAAGCCCAGATGAGCCGCGGGCCGGGCGATCTCCAAGCGCTGATCGGCTCCACCGGGACCTGGACGGTGGAGTAGACAACATCCACGTCCGGTACACCAAGTGGGACGGGTCCCTCCACTGGCACTTCGACACGGTGGAGGTGGACCGCGACGCTCACGGAACGTGGCTACTGGTCGAACCGAACGGCGAATACCGGCGTGGCGATGAGCCGCCGCGACACGATAAGCATGGCTTTATCGTCCTTGTCCCAACCGATGGCTGGTGGACTGCAAACTTCAACGCCGTCGCCCATCAGCTCCATGGACACCTGGTCTACGTCAACATCAACACCGCGGCGCACTGGGATGAGGACTCGGTTCATCTGATCGACCTCGACCTCGACGTCACCCTTTCCCCCGACGGCTCGGTGAGACTCCTCGACGAGGACGAATTCGAGGCACACCAAGCCCTCTACCGGTACCCGCAGGACATCATCGACCGAACGAGGACGACGGCGGCGGAGGTACTCGAAGCCGCCAGCCGACGCGATGAGCCCTTCGGCATCGCCGGATTCGCCTATGTGGCAGAGCACCTCGGTTGGGCGCCGGGCAACGTTGTCGATGGCCACGGTGCTGCCTCCGGCCGGGGCGGGGATCCACGTTTCCCGCAGGGGACGCTCACCCTCCAGTTCCCCCACTTTGCCGAGGCCGGGATTCCGGTTGAGGAATACCTCCCCGCCACCATCAATATCAACCTCCCCTTCCATCTGGCATACGGAGAGCCGGCCGAGCGAATCCGGCAGCTGGAGTGGCTGGCCGGATACCCGGCCGAGTCGTTCGAGTTCTTCGACGCCAGGATCGCAGTGGCGGGGGTTGTTCACCCGGCGCTCGTCTACCGCCCAGATCCCGCCACGAAACCCGAGTTCGCCCAACCCCACTCCGTCGTCGAAGTCCTTGCAGCCCCAATCGACGGCATCGAACCAGGAACACCGGTGTCACTCTGGGTAGACCCGGATCAGGCGAGATTCGTAGTCTGACGGCAGTCGATCCGGAGGCTGGCGTGATCCCAGTATTCGTTGTGTTCCGACGCCTGTGGCGCGCCCTGCGCACCAGCATGAGGGACCCCGTGTTCAGAGGGTTGATCCACTTCAGTGGGATCCTCCTCGTCGGCGGGACATTCTTCTATTGGAGGGTTGAGGACTGGACGCCGTTCGAGTCGCTCTACTTCAGCGTCATCACCCTCACGACCGTCGGCTACGGGGACTTCTCTCCGGTCACTGGAATCGGCAGGGCCTTCACCGTCGGCTACGTCCTTCTCGGCATCGGAGTGATCGTCGCGGTCGCCACCCAGATCACCACCCATGCCGCTCGACCACGCGGAGACAAGTAGCTCTCCGCCGCCAGCCCCAACTCAGAGCCGAGGTCGTCGCCCGAGAACAGCAGGTTCGAGTCCCATTAGGCCCACAAACGTTGTTGCCTAGACAACGTTTCCCCTGGTCGGAGGCGATTTCGCCTGATCGCTCGGTTGACCGTTCGGTGGTAGGTGTCCGCTGGGCGATTCAGCTTCTGTTCCGGATACACAGCTCCGGATAGACGCGGCAGCAACCTACGGTTGGGTGGGCTATCACAACGGCCTCATCTCGAGCACGGACAACAACACGTGCGATCCAGTAGCCCAGGGCTGATCAGCAGGTGGCATAGACCCGGGGACCAGGGGATCCCGGGGCGCTGTGCCGTCGCGCTCGTAGGGCTACTGATCGCTAGTTGCGGGTCGGCCGCTGACGTGTCTGCCTGTCAACACGTCGGTGGCTCGGATCGTGTTCTGCTCGACGGCACCCAGCGGTTCGACGCGAGCTTCGCCGAGGTCCAGTGCGAGTCAGCAGCAATCGACGCTGGCGACGTAGTCGACTCCGGTTCGTTGACGATCATCGCCCCGAGTCCGGGCTTCGATGAGGACCAGCTCGTCGCATTCGTCACCGACTCGCTCGAACCCGCCGGCCTGACACCGACCGCGGTGCACTACTACGTGTTGTCGGACGATCGGGCAACGATCGCGCGCCTCGGCGTGATCGGATCGCTTGCCGATGCGTTTGAGGCGGCCACTCGGACGCTCCAAGACTCGTTCGCCGAGGACGGTCGGCCGGGAGCGACTGATCGAGTCGCCTATGTGCTGCAACTCGAGACCGGGACTATCGAGCCCGACCTACTAGTGCGAGCCATCGAGACGCTCCGAGACAGCGACTATGCGTTCCTCGTCGGCAAACACGGAACGACCATTCCCCCTCCGATCGACCCTGCACGGGACAGGTCGTCTGCGGAGATACCCGATTCAGGTGGGTCGGGCAGCTACCAACCTTGACTCGAGGAACACACAGCATCTGCTTGACCTCCTAGTAGCCAGGCATCGACAGGGGATGACAATCATTGTGGTTACTCACGACCAAAAGGTCGCTGCTGTGGCAGAACGTCGGTTCGTGATCACCGACGGCGCTCTTGTCGGTGCGTGAGCATGCGATTCATGTGGCGGACCAGACGAGCCTTGTTCGAGGCCGCGTCAGGCGCGGTCGCCAGGCCCGTTCGGCTTCTTGCGTATTCGCTCACAGCTGCTCTTGGCATTGGTCTATATGTCGCGACCCTGACGATTGCGGCGACAGCGGAGCGACAGGTCGCCGCCGACTTCGATGCCCTGCGTGCTGTCGAGGTCCGAATCAGCAGCAGATCGGCGCAGTCAAACTGGGTTCCAACGGACTATCGCGGCCGATTGCTCAGCCTCGCTGGGGTCGAAGACGTGGAGATGTTCGCGGACTTCGGAGAAGTGGTCGTCACTACTGCTCCACCACGACCCAACGGCGTGTCGCGAACCCAGAGTGCCCGTCTCATCGCCGTGGACGTTGGCGGTCCCCGAGTTGTCGAAGCGGAGATCGATGGGTCGTCCCTCGATGTTGTCTCGGCCTCGCTCGACACACCGATGGCCCTGATCGGATCTCGGCTAGCCGAAAGCCTGGGCCTCGGACGGTCAGACGGTGTCCGAGCGATCTGGCTGGACGGTGAAGCAGTCATCGTCGCTGGTATCATTCGATACGTCGCGCGGCAAGCGCACCTAGTGGACAGCGTCGTTGTCCTCTATCAACACGGTCTGTCGCTAAGAAGTGATGGTCCCTCGGACATCCAGCTCATCGTTGAAACAGCACCCGGTGCGGCAAGCAACGTTGCGAGACAGGCGCCTTTGGCTCTTCGACCCGAAGAACCCCACGGTCTATCAGCTGTGGCGCCGCCTGACCCCGGCGAATTCCGTCTTCAGATCGAGGGACGAGTGAGGGCGACGCTCCTCGCAATTGCGGCAGCAGCAATCTTGGTGGAAGCGATAAGCATTGGCAACAGCATGGCCTTGAACGTTGTCAGTCGCACGGCCGAGATTGGTGTTCGGCGGGCCCTTGGCGCGCTACCCCGAGATGTCTTCACTCAGATCATCGGGGAAGCGACGGCCATCGGCTTGATCGGCGGAGTTCTTGGCGCCAGCCTCGGTGTCATCGGTTCTGTTCTTGTCGCACAGCGCGTGGGTTGGAATCCCGTGATTGATCCGAGGGTTCCTCTCCAGGGGATAGCCATTGGGGTACTAATTGGTGTTGTTGCTGGACTCCTTCCGGCGTTACGCGCGTCCCGAATTGAACCCGTCGATGCATTGCGTTCTTCCGGGTAGCCGTGGTTCTTCCGAACCCTTCGCCGACCTCGAACCTCACTTGCTCGACCAGGCAGGAGCACTTCTGATCGAGTTCTGGGCAAGTATCGGGCTGAGCTTTCGACCTGCTGAACGAGATAGCTTTCATATCAGCGTCCCTCCGCCTCACGAGGCATGGCCGGGCAATCTCGAATAGCGCTCAGGCTGCGCGTAGATGCGCCTATGTGTGATCGGTTTCCTTCATAACCCCTTGATTCAGAAGGTTGCATTGGTTCGCGTCCTGCCCAGTGAGGCCCACGACGCATCTCACGCTTCGAGACCGATAGGTCTCGAAGCACTCGACGAGCCTGTGGAGGGTCGCGTGTTGGGATTCTGGTTGCCTACGAGCGGGATTGCTGTAGCCGGGTGGGTTGGTCTGCTGCGCGTCCTGTCGGGTGTCGCGCTTGGTTGGAACCTAAGTGCAGCATGGTCCGCCTGCAACCCGGTTGAAAGCCTGTCTCACCTTCTCGCGCTCACTGGGTGTCAGAGAGTTGGATATGTCTCTCCAGACATCTCCAATTGACGGCGGCCGCGCGAGTCCTCCGAGTTCTTCATCGCCGAATCTCAGTTCCCAGCAATGCTCGAGATCGATGCGGTTGAGCGTGATCTCGAACTGGGCGATCGGCTTGGGCCAGCGCGGATGAATCCTCAACAGCGCGGTCTGCTTCCTTGCAACACCTCCCGGGCTGATGCACTCGTAGTCGAAACGGTCATCGACAATCCCACCGTTCTCTCGTGACGACGGGTCGGCCACGAATGTTGCAACGGCCCTGTTCAGAGAGGTGTTCTGTGGATCACCCGTCAAACTCCCATGGCTTGTTCGGAAGCGCTCGGAAGCCGGAAGGGCTTCTGCCCTCGGCAAGATTCTGAACTCGATTGGTCCTTTGCGGGTATCGCGCAACTCAATAGTGCGGTGGTCGCCGTACTCGATGTCAAAGACTCCCGATCCTCGCTCGGGAAGCCAATTCGGGAACAGTCGTTCCCGATTCCGCAACACCAACTCCATGTCTTTGAAGAATGTCTCGTGGAATAGGTGGAAGGGCATTCCGGGCGGGACAATGCCGAGGCGGGTGTTCTTGGTGAATCCACCAAACCGATACAGCTCATACCCCTCGACCGCGAACTGAATGCCCAGTGTCTCGAGGATATCCTTCAGCTTGCGATGGATGCTGTTGTTCTTGCTGAGGCAATCCACAAGATTCGCGACCGGTCCACGCCGTTCATCGAAGGTGATGAGGTAGGTGTCGAGCTCTCGAACCTCATCGTGGGACGGCATCACCTGTGCTGTCTCGAAACGGCCTTCTGAGTCCCGGATGGTGGGCCAACATCCGGTGGCGAGTTGGGAGCGGATCCGACCGTGCTCTTGGGTATGCGCCTCCGACCCCAACTGCTCTTCTGCGAGGGCCTCCCAATCCGTCCATTCCGCGTCTACCTCATTGAGCCTGATTAGCCCACCCCGCGCAGCTCGCCTCTGCTTCTCCCACAGGTAGGCGTGCAGTACCTCCACGGGGTCGGGACCGCCGTCTTGCTCAGAAGCATCTGGCGCTGTAGAGCGGCTCAGACGGTCTAGCTGCTCGTCGCAGTCGGACTCCCGCTCGGCCAGGAACACGCCGAGATGGATCTTCCTCAGACCGTCGCCACCTGTTGAGGTATCGGCCTGCTCCATGTACTCAATCGCAAAGTGGGGGTCATCGAGACGGAACATCGTCGCCGAATCCGCTGGGAGGCCGTTGCGCTCCGCAATCGACTTGGCCAACGACCCAGTGTCAGGCACTTCCTCCTCGACTGAGATGCCACTCTCGTCGAGGAAGTCGACGAAGCGTCCGCGACGCCCCGCAAGGCTGATGAGCTCGCGGAGTTCGCGGGCGACCAGGTCGACTTCGAAGTCGCGCAGAGCGTTGAGCAACATCTCCACGTTGTCGGTCTCCTCGTATCGATATGTAGCCGTCTGTACCGGCAGACGCTCGCTACGCGGAAGGATCGGCGCCAGCAGCTCCGCAATGTCGTCTTTGTGGGATTGCCAGAGGTTCATTGTTGGGAGACCGCATCGCTCTCGATGAAGCAGTTCCAGGCATCGCGGATCAAGGCTTTCCGGTAGCTCCGGTGCAACCTTCCTGGCCAGGGCACGGATTGTGAGAAGGTGGCCTCGACGCTCCAGACGTCTACGGGACACATCACAGATCGTGCCGAGCGAGTATTCATCCAGGGTGTGGCTGAGGTCTCGGATCAAGAGAGCATTTCCGTCTCGAACGTCGAGCATCCTCTTCAACCAGGCGATCGTGGACAGGTTCTCAGCGAGTAGAGCCAGCCCTCGGGAGGCCCACGCTGGGAGGCGGGGCTCGTAGCGGTATCCGATCGAGGTCAGCAGATAGAGCGCTGGAAGGATTACGAAGTACCAAGCCCATGACCAACGGGTCATGCCGACCCAGACCAAGACAGAGATGAGGATGGCAGACCCGACCAGACCTGCAAGAAACCACCAAGCATGGTTGAGTCGGAGACGACCGGAGGAATAGGCAACATCCATTTCAGCCTCCCTGGGAGCAGCCCTCACCTGCGTGGGCGGCACCCAAAGAGCGTGTTGCCGTTGGGCTTCCCCCCAATGCAGCGACCATTCCACTGTACTCCGAGCAACATGGCCCTGGCATTTCTCACCAGGCCCATCGCTCCCACGGGCTATTGGGGAACTGCCGAAACCCGTTGAAGCACAAGGGGAAGCGGCATAGACGAGCAGCGGACTCATGATCCGTCAGATGCAGGTTCGAGTCCTGTTCGACCCACCAACGTTTCGCTCGAACCATGAAGTGCATCGGCCCAGAGAGGCCGCCTAGCATCCCGCTGAGCGCGCAATTGGGCATCAAACGTGACCCTTCCGAGTGGTCACCTCGCGCTGTGAGTTGACGGAATCCGGCAGTTGGAGGGCAGACTCTCGGCCATGGACGTGATCATCCGAAACGGACAGATCGAGGACGTGCCGATGATGGCAGCGATCCAGCAATCAGCCGCGTTGGCGGGATTCGCGGACATCTTCCCCGCTACCGCACCAAAGCCATCGCTCGACGAACTCGAATCGGAGTGGTTGCAGCTCCAGGCCGATTCGACAGCGGTCGTGTTGGTTGCAGCCTCGGATAGCGTCGTTGGATGTGTTGCGATTCGCCAAGATGCGACGATCCCGTCGGGTTTGCTCCTCGCGAGACTCTATGTGCAGCCTGATTGGTGGGAGCATCGAGTCGGCGGAAGACTCCACGACGCGGCATTGAGAGTATGCCGAGAACTCGGCGCAGCGTCGATCAATCTGTGGGTGTTGGAGGACAACGCACGAGCCCGGGCGATGTACGAACGATGGGGATGGGAACTCGTCCCGGGTGTGCTCCAAACCATTGCTGGTGGCGCAGTGACCGAGGTCATGTATCGGCGCGACATTCGATAGGCCCGAGTTGGCCGAGGCGGTGACACCTCCAGCGAGTCAGCCGGAGAGTCGCATCAGCCTCGCTTGAGAGTGGCTCTCGCCTCTTCCATGGTGAACCGGCCTTCGGTGATCTCGCGACCGACGACCACTCCGGAAAGCTGACGCCCTTCGTTCTCGAGTTCGAACAGACCCTTGAGATCATCCCTGTCGCGAGCACCGCCGGAAGCGATCACGGGTTCGGAGACGAAACCAAGGGCGCGGCGAAGGATCCCAAAGTTGGACTGTTCGATGAGCGCGTCCCGTCCCGCCTCTGCCACGTGGAATGAGGCAACGCCGGCCGATGACAGCTCGATCAGCACCTCCTCCATGTACCGACCGCTGTCGACGGTCCAACCCCTCATGGCCAACTCTTCGTCGGGGCGCACGTCGACACTGACCGCGATCTTGTCCGGATGGTCCCGGCACAGATCCCAGATCATCACCTGGTTTTCGATGGCCGCAGTTCCCATCACAACCCGCCAGGCACCGAACCCGAGCAGGCGTTCGACCTCCGCCGGCGTACGCACACCGCCCGCCACCTGCACCGGGATGTCAACGGCCGCGATGAGCTCCTCGATCAAGGATCGGTTCTCGTAGTCCCCGTACGCGGCGGCATCGAGATCGACGACTTGGAGCTTGTCCGCCCCTTTAGCCACCCAGCCCTGAGCCCGATCGATCGGATCGGCGTCGAGCGAGATGGCCTCCCGCACGTCACCTGTTGGCAGGCGGACGGCTTTGCGATCGAGGATGTGGACGCGAGCAAACAACTCCATGCGGTCACCCTAGAGCACGAACACGACCTGAGAGCGATGTCCGACGGAGTCAGATCCCCGCAAAGAGATCCGAGTCGGCCGGATCGCACGCCACGGCCGAGTGCACCAGCGTCAGAGACTCGAACCCGATGAACCGGCGCAGCGCATCGGGCGGCAACGTCCTGATCCAGGAGTCTGCGGCGAACTGGGTGTCGTGACACAAGAGGGCCCGATACTTGAGATCGAACCACTCGGAGATGTCGACGGTCGTTGTGATGTGATCCTCGAGTGAACCCGCAGACGGCTCCTCCGCCTCACGATCCGCACCCAGATCGGAAGCCATCTGACGCCGTACCTTCACCATGCGGTCCCGCGACCAAGTCGTCCAGTACAGCTTCGACGGCATCCACGGCTCACCGAAAGCACTCACCGGGTAACGCCCGACATCGGCAGCAGCCCAATATGCCGCCGTACCCACTCGGTGCACCTGAATGTGATCAGGGTGTCCATAGCCACCGAATGGGTCATAGGCCGTGATGACATCCGGCCGCCGATCACGGATGATCCCCACCAGGCGTCCGACGGCCTCGGCGAAACCGGCACCCCAGAAAGCATCTGGATGATCATTATCGGGAGTTCCCATCATCCCGGAGTCCCGGTAGTCGAGAAACACCGGCTCACCGGCGCCGAGGACCGCGAGTGCATCCCCCAATTCTGCGGTTCTGATCTCACCCAGCTGGGCCCGTACCTCATCGGCGTCGTCGCGATTGTGGATCTCGCCTGCTTCGCCTCTAGTCGCAGTCACAACGGTCACCGGCATGCCCGAAGACGCGGTGGCGGCGAGCAATCCCCCGGCGGAGATCGACTCGTCGTCGGGATGGGCATGGAAAGCGAGGAGACCGGACATCGGGCGGCGACTCTACCGGTTGAACGGGCCCTCGGGATACCAGCAGCTCCTCCTCGGCGGCCGACCCCCATAAATCGAAAGCACACCTAGGTTCCCCGCCATGGACTCCCGGTCACAAAGAGGCGATCTCGTCGTAGGCACGGATTTCGCGCTTTCTTGTGGTTTCGGGTATGGTCCACAGCCCTCTCGACCAGAGGTCGAGAGGTACTCGATGCGCAAAGGCCGGAGACGATGCGCCACATGATCCGACGACTCCTCACGGTCGCTGTTGCCGCTACCGCGTTGATGTCCACCACAGTTCCCATCGCACACGCCGGAAACGCGTACGGTGCCGACGTCGACTACCCACTGGTATTCCCCGTTGCCGGCCCCAACAATTTCGGAGACCATTTCTGGGCATCGCGCGCCAGCGGAACCCACCACGCCGTAGACATCATGGCCGACAAGATGATTCCGGTTGTGGCCGTCGCCGACGGCACGATTACCTACGTGAATTCTCGCTGCTGCACCCTGCGGATCAAGCACGACGATGGCTGGTCGTCGGTCTACATCCACCTCAACAACGACACCCCGGGCACCGATGACGGGCAAGGCTGGGGAGTCGCACCCGGGATCAGCAAGGGGACTCACGTGAGTGCCGGTCAGCTCATCGGGTGGGTCGGAGACAGCGGCAACGCCGAGAACACCGGCTCCCATCTCCACTTCGAATTGCTCGACTCTGATGGTGTATACGTAGACCCCTATCTCTCGCTACGAGCCGCCGACACCGGTCAGGCCGTAGCCATCTGCAAACAGCCCGACGTGTCGTCGATTTCGACGCTCGTCGACGGGTCCGGTCTGCTCCGCATCGGTGCCCGCGGCACTGCGGTTAGCCAGCTCCAACAGTTCCTCGGGGCAATCGGGCATGACGTCGGCGCCGCCGACGGAGTGTTCGGGCCGAAGACCCTTGCCGGTATCCGCCAATTCCAAGAGCGCCAAGGCCTCAATCCCGACGGCGTGATCGGATCCAAGACCCGTAGCGCCATAAGCCGTCTCGCCACTGCTCTACCGGCCGCAGCGGTGCTCGACAAGAACGGCAGGGTTCTGCGTCCCGGGGCACGGGGAACCGACGTAAAGCAGTTGCAGCAGGTCCTCGCCCTCGCCGGTCATGACCCCGGCGGTGCCGACGGCGTTCTCGGACCGAACACGCAGGCCGCCATCGAGGCCTTTCAAGTCGAGGCCGGTCTCAAGGTCGATGGCAAGATTGGACCGAACACCCGAGCTCAGCTCTCGGCAGCGCTCGGGCTGTCCGGACTCACACTCTGCAGCTGACCGTGCGATTCGGATCAGCGGCTCTGTGTCTGGCGCTCATCGGGGGAGCTTGCTCAACGGCCGACCCCGTGGGTGACTACCTGGAATCGGTTCGTCAGATCACGCTCGAGATGCGCAATGAAAGCATCGCCTCGATCGCCGATGGACAGCAGATAACCCGCGCCGGGATCGAAGGGGTTATCGAGGCACGACAACGGGGGCTGACCGCGCTACAGGCCGTTGATCCACCACAGGACGTCGCCCCCGAACACGCTGCGCTGGTGCGGGTGCTGGCCGAACTCTCCACGGCAGGTGAGGCTTTCATGGCTTCGACCTCCCAATTCGACGACGCCCAATTCGAACAGGCCGTACTCGCGGCCGTAGACCTCGACGCGATCGTCGCCAGGATTGGTACCGCCTGCATTGCCGTCGAGCGACGCGCCTCCGATCTAGGCATTGCTGTGGATCTCGCCTGTTGATGGGGCACTAGCCTCGCCCGGTGCCATCGGACACCTTCTCTCACACCACCATCGCCAACGCAGCACACGAGTCCATCGACGCCGCGTTGCAGATGCCGGATACCTGGAAAGGGATCGGTCCGATCGATGACGTTTGGGATGCCACCCACCACGGCGACAACCTCGCAGGCTTCAAATGGCGAGCCCGCGCCGCAGGCAAGACCTGGGATGGAACCGCCACCCGGGTCATCGACCCGGCGGTCAACGCAGTCACCTTCGACCTCGATTCGGCAGAGATCGTCGGCTCAATCACGGTCTCTCTCGAACCGGAGGGAGAAAACACAGCAGTCACTGTCCAACTATCTGCCCGTTCGAAGGGGCTCCTGGCAGGCATGTTCTGGGGTGTCGTAGCCGATGCCCTCAGGAAAGGGCTCCCCACCCAGGTCGAGGCGTTCGGCAAACAGTTCTAGGAGTTCGCGATCGCAGCGGCAGGCAGCATCATCGGGATCGCAGTCTCTCCGCATGCCACCGACCACTCGATCGATGCCATGATCGGCACCGGACCGGCGTCGCGATCGATCACCAGATACCCGCGACCTGCAAAGAACTCTCCGGCGGTATCGGTGAGCAGGTAGACGGCCGCCAAACCGATTCGGTGAGCTTGGACCTCTGCCGCACGGACCAAGGCATCTCCGATACCGTCGCCACGCCACAGCTCGTCAACGGCAACCGACCGCAACAGGCCATCCCCACCATGGGTCTCCAGTGACGCCGTTCCGACCACCGACTCACCTTCGCGAGCGACGAACACCTCCGTCGGAACTTCTCCGAAGCCGTCCAGCGGGAGCCCGACCGACTCAATCAGATCGCGTACAGCGGGAAGATCAGACGGACGAGCACTCTCAATGGCGATCACAGTGAGAAGGTATCAGACACGAAGTCGCCAGCCCGCCGCGGACCCGTCCATACTCGAGACCGACGAGGTCTACGCCTCGATTTCCCCGGCATCCTCCGCTTCGGCAAAGGCCTGAGCCAACTCACGGGCTTGCTCCACGTCACCATCGGCGATCTCGGCGCGATCGGTGAGCAGCGTCACCTCGTTCTGGAAGATCTGCAGAAAGCCCCCATGGAGGGCGATCGTCACGCGGTCGCCCTCGGCCGGATGGATCACCGTGGAACCCGTGGCCAAAGCCGCCATCGTCGGCTCGTGATCGGCAAGGATGCCGATCTCGCCCTCTGTGGTTCGCGTGACGAGCATCTCGGCATCCCCCGACCAGACAATGCTCTCGGGCGAGACAACGTCGAGGTGGAAGCTCTTAGCCATGCTGGAACTCCGTCTGGATCCCGATCGTCAGACGCCCGTCACCAGCTACCAGCCGGAAGCCGTCAGGCATCCCTCGGTGTATTCGATACCGAGGAGCGAAGAGAGAAGACTCTCTCACGCGGCTTCCATGTCCTTGGCGGCAGCGAACACGTCATCGATCCCACCCTGCATGTAGAACGCCTGCTCCGGAATCTGGTCACACTCACCGTCGACGATCATCTTGAAGGAGCGAATGGTGTCCGCCAGCTCCACCGTCTTGCCCGGGATACCGACGAACTGCTCGGCCGTGTAGAAGGGCTGCGACAGGAATCGCTCGATGCGGCGGGCCCGGCCGACGAGCAGCTTGTCCTCCTCCTGGAGCTCATCGATGCCGAGGATGGCGATGATGTCCTGCAGATCCTTGTAACGCTGCAAGATTCCCTGAACCGCACGGGCCGTGCTGTAGTGCTCGTCACCGATGATCCTCGGATCGAGAATCCGTGACGTCGAGTCGAGCGGATCCACCGCCGGATAGATGCCCTGCTCAGAAATGCGCCTGCTCAACACCGTGGTGGCATCGAGGTGTGCAAACGTGGTGTGCGGAGCCGGATCGGTGATGTCGTCTGCCGGAACGTAGATGGCCTGGAGCGACGTGATCGACTTCCCCTTGAGCGACGTGATGCGCTCCTGGAGGACCCCCATCTCATCTGCCAGGGTCGGCTGATAACCCACAGCCGAAGGCATCCGGCCCAACAGTGTTGAAACCTCCGAACCTGCCTGGGTGAATCGGAAGATGTTGTCCACGAACAACAGAACGTCCTGACCCATCTCGTCGCGGAAGTACTCGGCCATTGTGAGAGCCGAGAGACCAACACGAAGACGCACACCCGGTGGCTCGTCCATCTGACCAAAGACGAGTGCTGCCTTGTCTATGACGCCGGACTCCTGCATCTCGCCGTAAAGGTCGTTGCCCTCGCGAGTACGTTCGCCGACACCGGCGAATACCGAGACCCCGCCGTGTTCGGTAGCAACACGATGGATCATCTCCTGGATGACAACCGTCTTGCCGACACCCGCGCCGCCGAACATGCCGATCTTGCCGCCCTGGACATACGGCTCTAGTAGATCGATCACCTTGATGCCGGTATGGAACATCTCGCTCTCCGTGGCCAGGTCCTCGAATGCGGGAGCCGGACGGTGAATCGGCCAGCGCTCGGTGGCACCCACCAGACCATCCTCGGTATCGAGCGCCTCGCCGAGGATGTTGAAGATGTGGCCCAGCGTTGCCTCGCCGACCGGGACCGAAATCGGGGCACCGGTATTGCGCACCTCTGAGCCTCGTACCAAACCGTCGGTCGGCTTCATCGCAACGACGCGGACCCGGGAATCGCCCAGATGCTGCGCGACTTCACCCACGACCGTCTGGGACTGGCCTTGTACGGTGAGGTCGAATTCGACCGCGTAGTTGATCTCCGGCAGGGCGTCGGGTGGAAACTCCACGTCCACGACGGGACCCGCCACCTTGACGATCCGACCGGTGCTCAAAGCATCGCTCACGGCTTCTCTCCTTTATCCGTTCGTGAGCGCCTCGGCGCCCCCAACGATTTCTGAAATCTCGGTGGTGATCTCGGCTTGTCGTGCCTGATTTGCCTGACGCGACAGAATACGAACCAGCTCATCTGCATTCTCCGTCGCTGCCTTCATCGCACGCCTCCGAGCCGCGTGCTCGGAGGCCGAGGCGTCGAGCAGAATCCCGAAGGCCATCGCTTCGACGTAGCGGGGCAGCAGACGCCCCAGAATGACCTCGGCGTTCGGCTCGAACGTGTAGCCGGAAGGTGCAGTGGCACTCTCCGAATCTTTGGCCGTCTCGGGAGGTTCGATGGGGAGCAGCGGCCACTGCATCGGCGTCTGGGTGAGAGCCGAAACGTACCTTGTCGTAAACACCTCTATCGAGTCGACCGTTCCCTCGGCATAGTCATTCATCACGACGTTGGCCACAGCACGAGCATCTCCGTAGCCGGGGGTGTCGGTGACACCGAGAAACGCCTGCTCGATCTGGTATCCGCGGTATTGGAAGTACGCCTGTGCCTTCCGGCCGATCGCATACACACGGGTATCCACCCCGGCGACCCTGTACTCGATGAGCCTTGCCTCGGCCATCCGAAGGATGGCCGAGTTGTAGGCGCCGGCCAAACCTCGATCGGAAGTCACTGCCAGGATCCCGGCGGTCCCCACATCGCGAGCATCCAGCAGGGCGTGGGAGGCGCTGCCCGACGCCGCGGCGACGTTGCGAATGACCTCGTTCATCTTGTCCGTGTACGGCTGAGCCGCCGCCACACGCTGCTGGGCCTTGACGATACGAGACGCAGCGATGAGCTCCATGGCGCGCGTGATCTTCATCGTCGATTTGACGCTGCGGATCCTTCTCCGGATCAGTCGAAGCTCGGCGCTGGCCATCGGTCTGCCCTACTCCCCGAAGGTCTCGACGAAGGCGCCGATCGCCGCGTCGAGAGCATCGCCCTCCGGCAGATTGCCCGACTCGATCATCCCGTCGAGCAGGGCACCGTGGCGAGTCCGTATGTAGTCGCCCAGCGCCGCCTCGAACTTGGCGATCTCGCTCTCCTCGACTCCGTCCATGAACCCATTCGTGACCGCGTAGATGGACAACACCTGTTCTGCCACGGGCACCGGCTGGAACTGGGGCTGCTTGAGGACTTCGACGACCTGCCGGCCGCGCTCCAACTGAGCCTGCGAAGCCGCATCGAGGTCGGACCCAAACCCGGCGAACGCTTCGAGCTCGCGGAATTGAGCAAGGTTGAGACGAAGCGAGCCGGCGACCTTCTTCATCGCCTTGATCTGAGCGTTCCCTCCGACTCGGGAAACCGAGATCCCGGCGTTGATGGCGGGACGCACCCCTGAGTAGAACAGGTCTGTCTCCAGATAGATCTGGCCGTCCGTGATCGAGATCACGTTCGTCGGGATGTAGGCCGACACGTCCCCGGCCTTGGTCTCCACAATCGGCAGTCCCGTGAGCGAACCGCCACCAAGCTCGTCGCTCAGCTTGGCGCAACGCTCCAAGAGCCTGCTGTGCAGGTAGAAGACGTCACCGGGAAAGGCCTCGCGCCCTGGGGGCCGGCGAAGCAGAAGCGAGATCTCGCGGTAGGACACGGCCTGCTTGGAGAGATCGTCGAATATCACCAGAGCGTGCTCACCCTTGTACATCCAATGCTGACCGATGGCCGAACCGGCATATGGGGCGTACATCTGAAGTGCCGGAGCCGCCGATGCCGCCGCGTTGACTACAACTGTGTATTCCAACGCGCCATGTTCCTTCAACGCCTCGACCACCTCGGCGACCGTCGACGCCTTCTGGCCGATGGCGACGTAGATGCACTTGACGTCGGTGTCCTTCTGATTGATGATCGTGTCGATGACCAGAGCGGTCTTGCCTGTCTGGCGATCGCCGATAATGAGCTGGCGCTGGCCGCGACCGATCGGCGTCATTGCGTCGATCGCCTTGACACCCGTCTGCAGCGGCTGATGCACCGGCTGCCTCTCCACGACCGACGGCGCCTGCGTCTCGAGGAGACGGGATTCGGTCGCCTCGATCGGACCGAGACCGTCGATCGGATTGCCGAGCGGATCGATCACCCTGCCCAGCAGGCCGTCGCCCACCGGAACCGACAAGACCCGTCCCGTCTGGCGTACGGTGTCGCCTTCCTGGATGTGAGAGGCGTCGCCCATGATCACTGCACCGATCGAGTCTTCGTCGAGGTTTAGGGCTACGCCGAGGAGCCCACCGGGGAACTCCAACAGCTCGGACGCCATAGCGCTCTCCAACCCCTCAACCCTTGCTACACCGTCACCGATGGCGGCGACATATCCGACGGTCGAGGCCTCAAGGCTGGGTTCCCAGCCATCGAGGTTCTTACGGAGCGCTTCGGCGATCTCCTGGGGATTGATGGTCAGCTCGGCCATGTTGCTCCTCAGCGCCTTGTCAATGTTTCACGAAGCTCTTGTATGCGGTGCGACAGGGAGCCGTCGATCACCGTGTCGCCCACTCGGGCAACAATGCCGCCAATCATCGATGAATCGACGACGGTCTTGACCTCAACGTCTTTGCCGGTCGCCTGCGAAAGCGAAACGCGCAGCCGACCGATCGTCTCCTCGTCGAGTTCCATCGGAGTGCGCACCTCGGCGATCACCTTGTTGCGCTCCGCTGCCGCACGCTCAGCGAGGCGGTCGGCGATGGTGGGCAGTTCAGAGGCCAGCCCCACCCCGACAACGAAGTTCACGAGGTTGATGGAAAGCGAGGCAGTCTTGCCCCCAAGCAGATCATCGACGAGAGCCTGCTTGCGGTCGATCGGCAGTCGCGGGTCAGTGAGCGCATCGCGCAACTCGGGTGACGACTCGAAGGCACGAGCAATCGCGAACAGCTCACCGCCTACCCGAGCGAGCTCACCCTCTGCCTTCGCCACCTGGAGAATGGCGGCCGCATAGCCGTCGATACGCGGATCGGTCGCCATCAGGCTTCCAGATTCCCTACGTCGTCGATGTACCTGTCCACCAGCGCCTGCTGAGCGGACTCATCGACTGTGCCGGCTACAACCTTCTGCGCCAGTTCGAGCGAGAGCGCCGCAACCTCATCCTTGATCTGGGTAGCTGCGCGGTCCCGTTCTGCCGCGGCGTCTGACCGGGCCTTGACGCGGATCGACTCGGCATCGGCCTCAGCCTTGCCAACCATGTCGGTTCGAAGAGCATCGCCGGCCTCGCGGGCGTTCTCGACGATCGTGTTGGCCTCGCTCTTGGCCTGAGCCAGCTGCTTCTTGTAGTCATCGAGCAGGCTCGCGGCCTCTTGCTTTGTCGTCTCAGCCTGAGTCAGCTGTCCGGTGATCGCCTCCTGCCGGGCGGCGAGCGTCTTGTCGGCCGCCGGGATCACCCACTTCCAAACAAAGAAGAAGATGATGGAGAACGCGATGATTCCGGCGATCAGCTCCGAGGATTCGGGCAACAGCAGATCGATGCCGCTGCTCTCCTCGACTACCGCTTCTTCGGCAAGGACGAGTATGGGCGCCAGGAATTGAATCATTGGTTCGTACTCCTAGGCGATGAAGAAGAGCACGAACCCGATCAGGGCAAGTGCCTCCGTGAACGCAATGCCCAGGAACATGGTCGTACGGGCCATGCCTGCGGCCTCTGGTTGACGTGCCATGGCTTGGATCGCGTTCCCCACCACGATTCCGATGCCGATACCCGGCCCGATCGCAGCGAGGCCGTACCCGATTAGGGCGATGGCTCCCTTGATCTCTTCCATTGGATTGCTCTCCTCCTTAGTGCTCAGGATGCACTGACGTTTGGATGTATACCGCCGAAAGCAGCGTGAAAATGTATGCCTGCAGCACCGCCACGACGAATTCGAAGACGAATATCAAAAGACCAAAGGCGAACCAGGGCAGGCCGATCACGGATCGCACCCCGATATCGCCGACGGCAGCAAAGAAGATCCACCCCGATCCCAGGAGCAGGGTCAGCATCAGGTGTCCGGCGACAAGGTTGGCAAAGAGCCGAACTGCCAGCGTGATGGGCCGAAGCACGAACACCGAGACCAACTCGATCAGCCCGACCAGCCAGCGAAGGGCCAGGGGCACGCTCTTGGGCCAAGCGATGTCAAGGACGTAATGCAACCCGTTCTTGGCAAACCCGACGATCACGAAGATCAGCCAAGTGACGACGGCCAGCATGAGCGGAATCGCCATTCTCGATGTCAGGGGGAAGTTGATTCCCGGCGTGAGTTCAAAGAGGTTCGCCACCAGGATGAACATGAAGATCGACAGGAGGTACGGCGAGTACTTCGAACCATCGGGTCCGATGGTGCCCTTCGCCACATCGTCGCGAACGAAAGAGACGACGGATTCCATCGCCACCCCAAACTTCGTCGGCACAACCCTGGTCTTGCGGAATCCCATGAACAGCAGCGCGAGCACGATGAACATCGCCAGGAACGTCAATACGACGGTCCGGGTGAAATCGAACGGACCGATCGAGAACAGCGGCTCGGTGAATTCGAACAACTCGATGACGTTCTCGGGCGCGCAGATGATCTCCGTTGCCGGATCGCAGCTCTCGCTCGCCAGTATCAGGACGTCCACTCCAACTCCCTCTCGTCTCCGCGGGCTATTGCCATCGCCTCCAGTGTCAGCAACACCAAATAGGTGACTACCGCGGCCACTCCAAACGCGATCCGGTCAATCTCAAACCAATGCGCAACGAGCAGCATCGACACCGTGATCGTGAGCAACCGCAGCACGAAGCCGAATAGCGCGGCGGCATGATAGGCAGCTAGCGAGATGCGCGCCGCCAGCGAGAGAACCGCTCCCGATGCCAGCAGGTTGAGGACGATCACTCCCACGCCGATTGTCGCTCCAATGGCGCCGTCGCCTCCTCTGGCGAGCCAAGCGATGGCGATCGCAATCGGACCTATCACAAGGGCGCGCCGCACAGTGTGGAACGCGAGGATTGCCTCGACGTCGGGGAGTTGCGGTGATTCAGTCTGAGGCATCACGGTTTGCGATCATCCACATACGCCAGAACCCGATGACCGAGCCGGCGATGATGCCCACCACGATGAAGGCAGGCTTGGTGCCGAACGCCCAGTCGGCCAACGCGCCGAGTAAGAACCCCGACATGATGGAGGCGAAGAAACTTGCGGAGTCGACACCGGAGGCCACCTGACGGCCTATCTCATCGTGGTATTCGCCCATGTGGCAAACCCCCTCAGTGCCGGGTTTGTGACTCTCTTCACAATCTAGCTCTCAGCCTCCGAATAGTCGGTATCAAACATGGCCCGGGAAGTCGGCCGGGTAGGGCGCGAATTCCGCCGCCAGGGATGCGATACCTTCCCGCACGGTGTCCAATGCGGCCTGGTCCTCGCGCTCGCGCAAGGCTCTCGTCATGAGGCGGGCCACCTCGGCAACGTCCGGCTCCTTCATCCCGCATGTCGTTGCGGCGGGGAGACCAACTCGGAGTCCGCTCGCTCGATACGGAGGCCGCGGGTCGAATGGGATCGTGTTGAAGTTGATCGTCACCCCAACCGAGTAGAGGAGACGGGCCGCGTCGCGACCGGTGAGATCCTCATCGATCGACCGAAGATCCATCAAGAACAGATGGTTGTCGGTGCCTCCGGATACGACTCGTACGCCATCATCCATCACGGTTTGCGCCATGGCGTCCGCGTTGGAGACTATCTGTGCTGCGTATGCGCGGTATTCCGGAGTGGCAGCCTCCGCAAAACACACCGCCTTGCCGGCGATGTGGTTGTTGAGCGGCCCCCCCTGAGCATTCGGGAAGACCCCCTTGTCCAACGCCGCACCAAACTCCTCATTGGCCATGATCAACCCACCCCGGGCTCCGCGCATGGCCTTGTGCGTCGTGGCCGTCACCACGTGGGCATACGGCACCGGGTTGGGATGTGCTCCGCCGGCGACGAGTCCGATGATGTGAGCAGCATCAACCATGAGAAGCGCCCCCACCTCATCGGCGATCTCTCTGAAGGCTCTCCAGTCGATGAGTCGCGAGTAGGCGGAGTATCCGGCAACGATCATCTTGGGTCTCTCGGCGTGGGCGACGCGACGGAGTTCGTCCATGTCGATGGTTTCGGTCGCCGGGTCCACGCCGTACGCAACGAAGTTGTACAGGATGCCCGAGAAATTCACGTGGGAGCCGTGGGTGAGGTGTCCCCCCTGATCCAGGCTCATACCGAGGATCTTGTCTCCGGCTTCGAGCAGACCGAAGTAGACACCCATGTTCGCCTGGGCGCCGCTGTGAGGTTGAACGTTCACGTACTCGGCCCCAAAGAGTTGCTTGGCACGATCCCGAGCCAGGTTCTCGACCTCGTCGACTATCTCGCAACCCTCGTAGTACCTCCTGCCCGGGTAGCCCTCCGAGTACTTGTTGGTGAATACCGAACCGGCGGCCTCCATCACGGCCCGGGAAACGAAGTTCTCCGAAGCGATGAGATGCACGAACGAGCGTTGACGTTCGGCGTCACGTGCGACGAGTGATGCAACCGCTGGATCGACCTCAGATAGCGACGCGTCAGAGTCCATGAAAACCTCCCTGGGAGCGGGTCCAGGGTAGTGCCCACCTTCAGCTCGTGAGCCGCCGTTCGGCGACCGAATCGATGATTGCTATGCCGGCCGCCGGCAGGAGGGGTGCAGCGACGATGGCAAGTCCGGGCGACAGTAAATACACCATCTTCGAGTAGATCGCGAGCCCCGCCGCAGCCCAGATCCGCCACGACCGATCGTGGATGCCGTCATCGAACCGCAACGCATGAGCGACGCCGATGGCGATCGCGAGGACGAAGCCGGTGGCCGCCTCTCTGGCCAGAAACGAAGCTGCGACAAACACCGCAACCACGACGGGACTCCACACGGCAGCAGTCCTCCACGGCGAGAGTGCCCGCGACACGAAACCAACCACCAGCAGGAGCAGCGGTATCAACAGCGCCGCTGCTGTGGCGCTCAGAGTGGCGGTGAGCGCGTTGCCGTCACCTGCCTCCACAATGGCGATGGCGAGAAAACTGAAGGCTGCGGTCGCCACGACCGTGCCGCCCAAAACCGCCGCCCACCGCCGACCGCTGGTAGTCGGCCGATTCCAATGCGGTTGCTTCGAAAGACGTGTCCGTCGCTGCCGAACAGGCTCTGAATACTCCTCCCGAACGGCACGGTGTTCGGACGCTGAACGTTGTCGATGCCCCTTGCGTCGACTCACGATGGCGCCCAATCAACGGGCCCCTTCCTCAGGGTCCTCGGTTTGGCGCCGGAGAGGTCCACAACGGTGGACGCAGCACCACCACTCCCCCTACCGGGGAGGTACGCGGCGACCGAGTCGCCCAGTGCCTCTTCCGCCTCGCTTCGATCGATGGCGGGGTCAGCACCTGAGCGGTTGGCACTCGTGACGGCCAAGGGTCCGGATACCGCCAGCAGTTGCAGCGCTATCGCGTGATTGGGGATGCGCACCCCAACTGTGTTTCGCTGTGAATCTCCGACCCAGTCGGGAAGATCGACAACCCGAGGCAGGATCAGAGTAAGACCACCGGGCCAATGTCGGGTGGCCGTTGCCGCAGCACCCTCATCGATGACGGCTATCCGGCGTGCATCCTCGATGGAGGCGACCAGGATTGGAATCGGCTTGATTCCGGGTCGTCGCTTTGCGGTGAACAGGCGCTCGACCGCCGAGCGCTGCATCGGATCGGCCGCGATCCCATACACAGTGTCGGTGGGGACGCCGATGATCTCTCCGCTGCGAAGGGCCTCGAGAGCGGGTTCAAGAGAAACGCTAGGCATCGAGCGCAAGGAGTTGAGGGTCTGACAAGAGCCGACTGGGGTACATACGCCCGCTCACACGCAACACGAGGCCCCTCGGCGGGCCACCAAGACCCGATCGCGCCCGGCGAGATCGGGTCGGACCTCGCGATCGAAGGCGAAGAACGCCTCGTGGGCCGCTTCGCCTTGGGTGGCACCGATCTCACAAACGATCCACCCGCCAATCCCCACCGACCAGAAGCCCTCATCAGCGATGCGGTCCACGATCTCGGTGCCGTTCGGACCCGAAACGAGAGCCGCCCTCGGCTCGTGGTCGCACACGTCGGGAGGCAACGAGGCGAACTCCTCCTCGGTTACGTAGGGCGGATTAGCCACCACCAGATCGATCCGTCCCATGAGGCGCTTGGGAAGCGGTTCGAAGAGGTCGCCATGGAGAAACGTCACATCGAGTCCGCTCTGGGCGGCGTTCTCCTCGGCGAGCGCGAGAGCCTCTTCACTGATATCGATTCCATACACCTGGGCCTCGGGAAACGAATGCTTCAGAGCGAGGGCCAAGGCTCCTGATCCGGTTCCCAGATCGACGATCACAGTGCCCGGTCCTGCTTCGCGCAGCGAGGCCACAGCCTCCTCCCACACCCGCTCGGTCTCGGGGCGCGGGATCAATGCGCGATGATCGACGAGCACTTCGATCGGCCCGAACTGGACACTTCCCTCCAGGTACTGGAGCGGCTCGCCGGCAGCGCGACGTACGACCAGGGCAGCGATCCGCTCCTGTTCGTCTCGTGACGGTGGCTCCAGCACCAGGGAGGCGGTATCTCGCCCAGTCACTGCAGTTGCCAAGCGGCGAAGCTCGTGATCGGGAATCGACATGCCCTGAGGGTACGCCCGCGATCGATCCCACATCGCCGTCATTCTGGATCGGAGTGAGACCTCCGCTCCGGCGCAGCCGAGGATCAGGCAGCCGCCGAAGCTGCTCCCTCAATGAAGATGCACTCGCCTGGACACTCGGCCACGGCATCGAGCGCCTCATCGCCCAGCTCCGCAGCGACCGCGACGAATCGGCCCGGATCGTCCGCTCCACCGTCCCTTATCCCTGTCTCGTCATGGACGTAGGCGAGACCATCGCCCTGCAACTGAAACACCTCGGGGCAAATCTGCTCGCACATTCCGTCGCCCGTACACAGGTCCTGATCGATCCACACTCTCATGCCGTTCTCCTTGTCTAGTGCGTCACGAGGATCTCGGAACCGACCTCAAGGCCGCCTGAAGGGAGGTTTGCGTTTCTCAACCCACCGACAGGGACGCCATCGGAGGAACCGCAAGCGTGAGAGGTGCCGGACTCGACCCTCCCCCACTAGCGTCCTCGCGATGACGATTACCGCCCCATTCGGTTCCTGGGAATCGCCGATCTCGGCCGAGGTGGTGACCCGCGCCGGACTCAGGTTCGCCGATGTGCTCCGAATTGACGGCGACGATCTCTACTGGATCGAGAGCCGCCCTGCGGAGGGCGGTCGGAGCGTCATCGTTCGCCACTCAGGCGCCGGCTCCATCGAGGACATCGGTCCGGACGGGTTCAACGCCAGAACACGTGTCCACGAGTACGGCGGAGGGGCCTATGTCGTTGCCAATGGCACCGTGTTCTCCAGCAGATTCGACGATCAACGCCTGTATCGGATTGACCTCGGCGTCGCACCCGTGGCGATTACTCCTGAGCCCGAGATTGCCGCTGGGCTCAGGTATGCCGATCTCGACCTCAGCACCGATTGGGCGGTGGGTGTGCGGGAGGACCACACCGGAGAAGGCGAAGCCGTCAACGAACTCGTCAGGATCGAGCTCGCCGGAGCCACCCAACCAGCCGTCATCGCATCCGGCAGAGACTTCTACTCCAATCCCAGAATCAACCCCGATAGGACTTCAATTGCATGGCTCGAGTGGGACCACCCCAACATGCCATGGGATGGAACTGAGTTGCGAGTTGCCCGATTCGACGGCGGTCGGCTCGGCGAATCCGTACTGGTGGCCGGGGGACCCCAAGAGTCGGTCACACAACCCGAGTGGGCTCCCGATGGCACCCTCCACTACGTCTCGGACCGCACCGGATGGTGGAACATCTACCGACACACCGCCCGCCGTGATGAAGCCGTGCTCACAATGGACGCCGAGTTCGGAGTCCCGGGGTGGGTACTTGGCACGCGCCGCTACTGCTTCCTCGACGACGGCACCCTCATCGCAGCTCATGAGTCTCTCGACGGCGACCGGCTCATGGCCATCGAAGACGGTGCGATTCGCAGAATCGATGTCCCCTTTCGGTCTATCGGCTCCACAATGGTCACCAGCGGCCGGACCCTGTTCGTCGTGGCTGGAGGCCCCGATGCGTCCCCGGGCGTGGCCGCCATCGACATCGACACCGGAGCCCCCGAGGTGCTCCATGGTGGCGAGGCGGTGTTCGACGATCAATACGTCAGCATCCCCGAGTCGATCACATTCGACACTCCAGATGGTCCCGCTCACGCCCTCTTCTACCCCCCGACCAATCCCAACTTCATAGGACCCGAAGAGGAATCGCCTCCCCTGATGGTCGAGATCCACGGTGGCCCCACAGGGCAGGCCCGCACGACCCTCAGTCCCTCCTTCTTGTTCTGGACGAGTAGAGGCTTCGGAATCGTGGATGTCGACTACGGCGGCTCGTCCGGGTACGGACGGGAATACCGAAATCGACTCCGCGGAGAGTGGGGAGTGGTCGATGTACGAGACTGTGCGCTCGCCGCGGCGCACCTCGCCTCTCGCGGAAAAGCCGATCCGGATCGGCTCATCATCGCCGGAGGAAGCGCCGGCGGATACACAACACTGATGGCTCTGGCGATGCGCGACGAGTTCTCCGCTGGATCGTCCTGGTACGGAATAGCCAGCTTGGAGGCTCTAGCTCAGGACACCCACAAGTTCGAGAGTCGCTACCTCGATGGTCTCATCGGTCCCTACCCCGAGGCACTCAGCATCTACCGAGAGCGCTCAGCTCTCAACCACATGGACGGGTTCGACGCCCCTGTGATTCTGCTCCAAGGTCTCGACGACAAGGTTGTCCCGCCCAAACAGGCAGAGGTAATGCGCGATGCACTCATCGCCCGTGGAGTGCCGGTGGCATGCGTGATGTTTGCCGGCGAAGGTCACGGTTTCAGAGATGCCCGCAACCAGATCACGGCACTGGAATCGGAGCTGTCATTCTTTGGCCAAGTGCTCGGATTCGAACCGGCAGGAGAGATCGAACCGGTGACAGTCTCGGGACTTTGAGACTTGGCCCCGACCCACTCCTATTCTCCTCGTCGAATGAGCGCTGTCCGCCGCCTCGGAGTCACCACACTCGCCTTCGCCCTCGTCGCCGCTGCGTGCTCCGACTCGAGCAGCTCCACTACAACCGGGGCGACGTCGGCCGACCCCACACCGAAGACAGCCGAAACAGCCACTACGACCACGTCGCCCGCGGTCCTTGATTTCCCCGACGACTCGGAGCCGATCGGAGTCGATGAAGGGGTCCGAATCGGCACGCTCGACAACGGACTCACCTATTACATCCGGGAAAACGACTCGCCCGGAGGGAGGGCACAGCTACGCCTCGCCGTCCAAGCGGGTTCGATCCAGGAGGTCGACGGCCAACGCGGCGTAGCCCACTATCTCGAACACATGATGTTCAACGGGACCGAGCGGTTCCCCGCACACGAACTCGTGCTGTTGCTTCAGCGCTTTGGTGCGGAGTTCGGCCCGGACATCAACGCCTACACCTCATACGAGGAGACCGTCTACGAGTTGGAACTCCCCACCGGCGACGCGGAAACGCTTCAGTCGGGCTTCGATGTTCTCTTCGAGTGGGCAACTGCTGTGGCGCTCGACCCGGAGGAAGTCGATCTGGAACGTGGAGTTCTCGTTGAAGAGTGGAGGTTGCGCGACCAGAACTTCTGGGGCAGGTACTTCGAAGGCGTGGAAGATGTGCTGTTGGCCGACACGATCTATGCCGATCGGAATCCGCTGGCGAATCCAACCCAGGTGGCCGCGACCACCACAGAGGGTCTGCGCGACTTCGTTGAACGCTGGTACCGGACCGACACGATGGCTGTCGTCGCCGTGGGAGATTTCGACGCCGACGTCATCGAGCAGATGATCTTTGAACGATTCGCCTCTGTCGAGCCGCCCGTGGACCCGCAGCCGGTCCCCAAACCAACCACCGAGGAGGCGTCAGAGCCGAGCTTCCTGATACTCGCCGATCCCGAGTACCCCCAGGCCTGGTCCGAACTCAACTACCCGCTACCAGCCAACCCAGATGAGGGCACTGTCGGTTCTGTCCGCCGCGACATGGCGTTCGAGCTTGCCTGGACGATGCTCGCCAACCGCCTCCAGGAGGAATCACTGCGTGGCGATGCCCCATTCTTTGACGCCTCCTTCGCCTCCAATCCTCTCGTCCGTTCGCAGCGCTCACCCGGCCTGGCCGCATTTGCCGACCCCGAGGACCTGGCCGCAACGACGGAGGCACTCCTTGTCGAGGTCGAGCGGGCCAGGATCCATGGCTTTCTCGCTACCGAACTGAATCGGGCGATCGACGCCATGCGTGGCGATGTGCAGCTCGCCTATGACGAGCGGGGGACCACACAGGACGCCGACTACGCAGACGAGTACGTGCAGTACTTCCTGGGCGGGGTACCCATACCGTCGGCGGAGGCTTGGCATGATCTCCGCCTCCGTCTGCTGGATGAGATGACGCTCGATCTCGTCTGGCAGACCTTCGCAGCGACGATATCCAGCACCCAACCGTTCGTGATCATCGTTGCCCCGGAGGCATCCTCAGACGTCATCCCACAGACTGCCGATCTGGAGGAGATCGTCGAGCGGGTCTCCTCGAGCGACTACGAGCCTTGGAACGACGACACCACACCCCTCGAGTCGCTGATGATCAGGCCGGACACGACCCCAATCGCTTCTCGCGGTCTCTTCGCCGACACCGGGCTCACCGAGATCACACTCGACAACGGAGCGAGAGTCGTCCTGCTCCCGACGACGATTCGCGACGACGTGGTCGTGTTCACGGCCTCCAGCCCGGGCGGGTGGTCGTTGTTGCCGACGGAGGACGTTGCAGAGGCTCAACTCGTCTCCGAGATCGTCATCAACAGCGGCGTCGGCGAAATAGATCAGGTCACACTCGACCGAACCCTCTCCGGTCTGGTCGTGTCTCTCGCGCCGTTCGTGGACGAATCCCATGAGGGATTCTTCGGTGAAGCGGCTACCCGCGATCTCGAAACGCTGCTCCAGTTGGCACACATGTACATGACGGAACCCAGATTCGAGGAGACGGCGCTCGATATCGTGGTCGGCGAGAGCCTGCCGTTTGCGGCGAATCCGGAGCAGGTTCCCGACCTGGCAGTAGCGGTTTCCGTTGCTGATGCCCGGTTCGGTGGAGACAAGCGATTCGGCGTGCTCCCGACCGCCGAGGACTTCACCACACTCGATCTCGACCGCGCTGCAGCGGTCTTCCGGGATCGGTTCGACGATCCCGGAGACTTCGTCTTTGTCTTCGCCGGCGATTTCGATGAGGACGCGGTCGAGGATCTGGCCCGTCGCTACCTCGGATCGATCCCCGGTCCCGGAGATGCCGAACCGTTCGTCAACGTCCGGCCCGAACCACCCGATGGTGTCACCGAGCGGATCGTCGAGGCCGGTACCGGAGAACTTGGTGGAGCGACCTTCCTGTTCAGCACGCTCACCGAAATCGACGCCGCCAAGCGCATCGAGATCGACCTCCTCGAACTCGTCCTCCAGCAACGACTCACCAAGCGGATCCGTGAGGAGCTCTCCGCCTCATATTCGCCATTCGCCATTGCGCGACTGGTAGAGGAACCGGAGAGGTCTGTTGAGTTGCAGATCCAGATCAGTGGCGATCCAGGAGGGCTCGATGAGGTCGTCGAGCAGACACTCGCCGAATTGGCCGATCTCCGAACCGAGGGGCCAACGGCCGACGAGCTGGCAATCGCTCAGGAGCAGCTGCTGCGTGACTACGAGCTGGTATCGAATGAGCTGCTGTCGAGGGCGATCGTGTTTAGTGCCGAGCATCCCGATGAGGGCCTCTCCCAGGTGATCGACCGCATCGATCAGACCTTCGATCCGACAATCGAGGACATCCGGATGCTGGCCACCGAGCTGCTCACGGCGGAGGACTACATCCTGGTGAAACTCGTACCGGTCGGATTCGAGGAGTAGGCAAGCAGCAAAAGGTTGGCGTGAAACAAGCTCACCGCGCTCCCTGCCGATCGCGGGAGGCACCACCAGGAGCCGACCCTCGCCGAATGCAGTAGGCGGTGCCAGCCGCCGACTCCTACCCCGCGCTCAGTCGCCGCGCCTCGTCGTCCAACGTGAGTGCATCTACGAACTGATCGAGCGCCCCCTCCAGAATCTCGGGCAGCCGCTTGATCGTGAGACCGATCCGATGGTCGGTCACCCGATTCTCCCGATAGTTGTAGGTGCGAATCTTCTCGGCGCGCTCTCCAGATCCAACCTGCGCTTTGCGATCTGCTGCAAGTTCAGACATCTGCTTGTCCATCTCGATCTGGTAGAGACGTGCCCGCAATACCCGCAGCGCCTTCACCTTGTTCTGGAGCTGCGACTTCTCGTCCTGGCAGATCACAACGAGACCTGTCGGTTTGTGCGTGATACGCACCGCAGAGTCGGTGGTGTTTACTGATTGCCCTCCGGGACCCGAAGAGCGGAAGACATCGATCTCGAGATCGTTCTCGCTCACCTCGACTTCGACCTCATCCGCTTCGGGAAGTACCGCCACCGTGGCTATCGACGTGTGCACTCTGCCCTGCGACTCGGTCTTCGGAACTCGCTGCACTCGATGAGGTCCGGCCTCAAACTTGAACCGAGAGAACGCTCCGGATCCCTTTACCGAAAACGTGATCTCCTTGAAGCCGCCCGGTTCGCTTGGCGACGTATTGATCGGTTCCGTCGACCAACCGTGATTCTCCGCGTAGCGCTGGTACATGCGAAAGAGATCGCCCGCCCAGATCGCCGCCTCGTCGCCGCCCACTGCGGCCCTGATCTCGACGATCACGTCCTTGTCGTCGTTCGGATCCTTTGGGACGAGCATGACCCGCAGCTTCTGCTCGAGACCCTCCGCAGCGCTGCCTCGAGCCTCGGCCATCGCCTTCAATTCGGCGGCCATCTCCGCATCGTCCTCGATCAAGGACAGCTCTGCCGCTTCTTCGGCATCCCGAGCGGCAGCGCGGTACTCGGTAAAGACACCAACGATCTGCTTTAGCGTGGCGTGACGTTTTGTGACCTCGGTGTAGCGATCCCGGTCCGCCAGGACCTCGGGATCTGCCATGGTCTCGAGGGTCTCCTCGTAGGCGTGCTCAATCTCAATGAGTCGCTCGACGAGCGCCTCATCCCTCACACCGACACCACGTAGTCGAGTGCTCCGGGCGCCACGGGACCACGACTATCGACGTCCCGGCGTTCGCCGGCATCAAGAGCGTTTAGCAGTGAGGCGACGGCCACCTCGACCTGGTCATCGGTCGGTTCCCGCGTTGTCAGTCGCTGCAGCCAGATCCCTGGACGGGAGGCGAGGCTCATCCATCGGTGATCAGCCGCGAGCTTGAGTACCTCGTACGACAGACCGGCAATGACCGGGATGAGCAGCACCCTGCTGGCCACCAGCCAGAACCACCCCGGACGGCCTACCAGAGTAAAGACGACAATCGCTATCAGGATCACGATGAGTAGGAAGTTTGTCCCGCAACGCGGGTGACGTGGGCTGTACCTCTGGATCGCGCCGATCGAAAGCGGATCGCCCGCTTCGTAGGCATGGATCGTTTTGTGCTCGGCGCCGTGATACATGAATACCCGGGCAATCTCCTCGGAACGGCCGATCGCCCAGATGTAGCCCACAAAAAGTAGGACCCTGACCAAACCATCAACCACGTTGAAAAGTACCGCCGACTCCCCCAAGACGTGCTCGGCCCCGCGAGCGACCAGCAACGGGAGCAACATGAAGAACGCGATGAAGAACACGAACGCGACGACCATCGCACCGGCGATGTGCCGCGGCTTGATTTCGTCCTCGTCTTCGTCGGTAGCTTTGGTAGCGGACCATGAGAGTGCCCGAAAGCCCAGGCTGAGCGACTCCACCAGCACCATCACCCCGCGAATCAGCGGGACCTTGGCTGCTCGCGACCGGGCCGACAGCCGAGGGAGTTCGTCGCTTCGGGCCTCGATGACTCCGTCCGGCCTCCGTACCGCGACCGCCCAGCCAGTCGGAGCGCGCATGAGCACGCCTTCAATGACGGCCTGACCACCGACGGAAGCGCCCGGAGGGCGGGACATCGGCTAGCGCCCGGTTCGTGGTCGTAGATGGCGTAGAGAGCGAGTCAGGGGCGTCGCCAAAGCGACGATCCTTGCTGGACAGAGCACTAGGAGTCCTCGGACTCGGTGCTCTCTTCGGCCGCAGGCGACTGGGCCGCAGCGGCACTCTCGGCGGTGGCCTTCTGTCCGTACCGCCTCCTGAACCGCTCGATGCGGCCACCGGAGTCGACCAAGATCTGCTTGCCGGTATAGAAGGGGTGACTTGCGCTCGACATCTCGACACGCACCATTGGGTAGGTGTTGCCGTCCTCCCAATCGATGGTCTCGCTGGTGGCAGCGGTCGAGCGCGTGAGGAACTTGAAGTCCGACGACGTATCGACGAACACGACCTCACGGTATTCGGGATGGATTCCTTGCTTCATCTTTGCTCCTGAGCGAGCCGGAGTCTAGGCCCCTGGCTGGGTGGTCTTGGCGACGTCGGCGAGGAACTCAGCATTCGACTTTGTGTTCTTCAACCGATCGATGAGCAGCTCCAGCCCCGCGGCGGGTTCGGCGAGTGCGAGCAGCACCCGGCGCAACTTCCACACCTGGGCCAGTTCGTCCTTGTCGAAGAGCAGCTCCTCCTTGCGGGTTCCGGACGCTTCGACGTCGATGGCGGGATACACCCGCTTGTCGGCGAGCCTCCGATCGAGCCGTAACTCCATGTTCCCGGTGCCCTTGAACTCCTCAAAGATCACCTCGTCCATGCGTGATCCGGTCTCGACCAATGCCGTGCCGAGGATCGTGAGGCTGCCGCCCTCTTCAATGTTGCGGGCGGCGCCGAAGAACCGCTTCGGCGGATACAGCGCAGTCGAATCGACACCACCTGACAAGATCCGACCCGAGGCTGGCGTAGCCAGGTTGTAGGCCCGGGCCAGTCGAGTGATTGAGTCGAGCAGGATGATCACATCGTTGCCCATCTCGACGAGACGCCGGGCTCGCTCGATGGCGAGATCAGCCACCTGGGTGTGCTCCTCGGCCGGCCTGTCGAATGTCGAGTAGATGACGTCGCCCTTGACGGATCGCTGCATGTCGGTGACCTCTTCGGGTCGCTCGTCGACAAGCACGACGATCAAGTGACACTCAGGGTTGTTCGCCGTTACTGAGTTGGCGATCTCCTTGAGCACAGTCGTCTTCCCAGCCTTCGGTGGTGAAACGATCAGCCCGCGCTGGCCTTTGCCAATCGGTGCGATCAGGTCGACGATTCGCGCCAGCACGTGGTTGGGCTGACCATCGACCTCGAGTCGGAGCCTCTCATCGGGGAACAGCGGGGTGAGACTGCCGAACTTGGGGCGCTTGCGCGCCTCTTCAACGGTCATTCCACTGACGTGGTCGATGCGAGTGAGCGCAGGGAACTTTTCCTTCGACCGCGGGGGCCGGATCGGACCACTGACGATATCTCCCTTGCGGAGGCCGAACTTGCGGACCTGGCTGGCCGAGACATAACAGTCCTTGTCCCCGGGCAAGTATCCGGTGACACGGAGGAAGCCGTATCCCTCAGGGAGAATGTCGAGGATCCCTTCGCGATCCTCGAGATCTGCTTCGTCCCACTGCTGCTGATGCTGCTGCTGCTGCTGACCGCCACCACGGCTGCGGCGGCGACGCTGACCGCCCTGACCGCCCTGGCGGCCTCCGTCACCGTCGCGGTTTGAATCACGGTTGTCGCGACCAGAATCACGCGCTCGACCAGAATCACGCACTCGACCCGAATCACGGTCTCCCTTGGGTCGCGCATCGGCCTTCGGTTTGTCGCCGGCGGCTGCACCATCATCGGCAGAACCGGCGTCATCGCCACCTGGTCGACGCTCTTCGATCTCGGGGAGGTCGACGGGGGCCGGCTCGGCACTGCCATCGAAGCCGTCGGAATCGAGGATTGCCGCAATGAGCTTCGACTTCTGCAGGCTTTCGTGCTCCGTGATCTCGAGTGAGGCGGCGATCGTCCGCAGCTCGTCGAGCTTCTTCTCCTGAAGCTTGGCTCGTGTGGTCATTGACTCCCTCTCTGGTCCTAGCCCTCGCCGCACCCGGCGAGCGCCATCTGATAGGCATCCCAATCGGCTTTGCACCGCTCGTGTCCGGAGTCCGTGAGCGGGTGGTTAAGAAGCTTGTGCATGATGTGGTCGGCGGCTTCGAATTCGGCAGGGTGCGCCGTATCGAATAGCAGCTTCAACAGATCCTCCAGAACATGGTTCTGATTTGGGGGACGGTCATACGCGGCACACGCACTTCTTGACAACAGACAACAACAGACGATGCCGGCAGACGATGTCCGGGGAATCGGGATATCACCCGATCCCTGCATTGTAGAGCGTCGCGGCGGTTCAGCCAAGGCGCCGTCGCTGGATCACCAACCGAGTGCTGCTCGCACCGCCCCCAACTCGGGCGCGACCGGAACGAGTTCCACGGAATCATCGACCGCAGTTGCCGGGTCCTTGAGTCCGTGACCGGTGAGCGTGCACACCACGGCTCCTGCCGGCAACTCTGCTCGATTGGCGAGAAGACCGGCCACCGAGGCCGCAGAAGCCGGCTCGCAGAACACACCCTCCGATGATCCGAGCAGGTCATAGGCGGCGAGGATCTCATCGTCGGTGACGGCTTCAATCATCCCTCCCGATTGGTCGCGTGCCGTCACCGCTCCATCCCACGAGGCGGGATGCCCGATTCGGATCGCAGTCGCGATCGTCTCCGGGTCGTCGATCGGCTCGCCATGAACGATCGGAGCGGCGCCCGCCGCCTGAAAACCCCACATCGCCGGAGCGGCATTGGCTGCCGTGTACCCCTTCCAGTGGGCGGTGATATTCCCGGCATTCCCGACCGGCAGGCAATGAACCGCAGGCGCCCCGCCGAGAACGTCCATGACCTCCCAGGCGACCGTCTGCTGGCCCTCGATCCGATCCGGATTGACCGAGTTGACCAGCGCGACCTGGCCGTCTGCCATCGCTCGTACCACTCTCAGGGCATCGTCGAAGTTCCCCTCAACGGCGACGATCCTGGCCCCGTGACGCACCGCCTGTGCAAGCTTGCCCAGCGCGACGTTGCCGGCGGGCAGCACCACAACCGCCTCGACGCCAGCACGGGCCGCGTAGGCCGCCGCCGACGCCGATGTGTTTCCTGTCGAGGCGCATACGACGGCGCGAGCACCGGCGGCTACCGCCTTTGACACCGCCAGGGTCATACCCCGATCCTTGAACGAGCCCGTCGGGTTGGCCCCATCGATCTTGAGAAACACCTCCCGTTCGACCATCTCCGAAATCGCAGGTGCCGGCACCAACGGTGTGTTCCCCTCGAGCAGAGTGATCGCCTCCGTGCTCGGAGAGATATCGAGACGGTCGCGATAGGCCTCGATCAGGCCCGGCCAGCTCAAGCTTCCTCGCTCTCCACCCGGATGACAGACGCCACCGATTCGACGACGTCGAGTGATCGAAGCGTTGCCACCGCCGCTTGCTGCGCCGCCTCCGGGGCGGTGTGGGTCACCAGCAAGAGAGTGGCACGGTCCCCCCTCCCCTCCTGTCTGACCGAGAGGATGCTGACCCCGGCCTCACCGAATGCGGCCGCTATTTGCGATAGCACTCCCGGACTGTCGATCACGTCGAGTCTGATGTACCACTGGGTGTCCACCTTGCCAAAGTCCACAACATCACCGGGTTCGACCCTTATCGCCGGCGCAACCTGAGAACCGGACAGGTGCTCGCGAGCGGCATCAATGACGTCGCCGAGCACGGCGGTGGCGGTGGGTTCACCACCGGCACCGGGACCCGCGAACAGCAATTCCCCCACAGACGATCCCTCGATGTATATGGCGTTGGTGGCACCACGGATTGCAGCCAGCGGATGGTCGGCAGGGAGCATGAGCGGGTGTACCCGCGCACTCACTCCATCGGGACGGCGCTCGGCAACTGCGAGAAGCCGAATTACAAAGCCAAGCTGCTCCGCAGCCTTGAAGTCTGCATCCGTGATCGAGGTGATCCCCTCGGCGTGAAGTCGATCCGGCGCCACCCAGGTACCGAATGCCAACCCAGCAAGGATCGCTGCCTTGGCGGCAGCATCGGCTCCAGACACGTCGGCCGTCGGATCGGGCTCTGCAAACCCCAGATGCTGCGCCTCGGCGAGTGCCTCCTCGTATCCGACTCCGTCATCGGCCATGGATGTGAGTATGTAATTCGTGGTTCCGTTGACGATCCCCAGCACCCGATCCACCTGCTCCCCCGCCAGAGTCTCGGTGAGGGGCCGGATGATCGGGATACCGCCGCCTACTGCAGCCTCGAACAGCAGAGGGACACCCGCCTCGGCCGCGGCGGCGAACAACTGGGGCCCGCGCGCCGCAATCAACTCCTTGTTGGCGGTGACCACCGGTTTGCCGGCCTGTAGGGATGCCAGAACCACCGCCCCCGCCGGCTCGAGCCCGCCCATCACTTCGACGACGAGCGCAACCTCCGGATCAGACACCAGAGACATGACGTCATCGGTGATGAGCCCAGAGGGAATCGATGGCCTGCTCTTGGAAAGGTCGCGTACGGCGACGCGGCGCACCTCGAGATCCAAACCGGTCTTGGCGGTCACGACGGAGCGCTCTTCGACGAGCCGCCGCACGAGACTGCCTCCGACCGTTCCTGCTCCTGCGATGCCGATCCCAATAGTCATCGCCGGATCGTACCGGCGGTATCGGCGAGTCGAATGCATCGACGCCGAGTCCTACGCTGGCGAGTGAATGGAAGAGTCAACGAACCGATCCGGAGACGCCCCGGCCGATGCATCCATCGGCATAGTCGGATTCGGCCATTTCGGCCGTGCCCTGTCGGAGCTCGTGGCCAATGCGGGAGTTGCCGTTCGGGCCTGGGATCCAGTCGTTGCCGTGCCCCGGGAGTTCGACGCCGCCACTCCGGGTGAGCTCCTCGCCGGAGCCGGAATCGTCGTTGTTGCCACGCCGGTGGCCCATATCCGCGCCGCACTCACGGAGATCAAGCCCCTGCTGAGCAGCGACCAACTGGTTGTGGATGTGGGCAGCGTGAAGGTCGATCCGATCATGGCGATGACCGAGGTGCTGGGCACCGAAGTCGAGTGGGCCGGGACCCATCCACTGTTCGGGCCGACCAACATCGCCCGCGGCGAACGGCCACTGCGCGCAGTGGTCTGCCCCAATGAGCTCCACCCGCAGGCAGCCAACAGAGCGCGCCGCCTCTACGAGCGGATCGGATGCCAAGTCATCGAGCAAACCGAAACCGACCACGATCGGTTGATGGCTCGTACTCATGCGATGGCGTTCTTCATCGCCAAGGGACTCATCGATATCGGAGCGAGCGAGGACCTTGCGTTCTCCCCACCATCGTTCCAGGCTCTCGGACAGACGATCGACTCCGTCCGGAGCGATGCAAGCCATCTGTTCCTGGCGATCGAGCGAGACAATCCTTTCGCCGCCGATGCCCGCCAGGACCTGCTGGATGCACTGACACAGGTTCACGTCCAACTGGAGACTCTGGAAGTCCAACCCGCAGGCTCGACCGAATCGCAGGTCTTCTCCATCCCCGACCTCGGCAATCAGGCTCCGGAGCTGATGGAGACCAGAGACCTCATCGATGAGGTCGACGCAGAGATCGTCCAACTGCTGGTTCAGCGGAGCCACCTGGCGAATCGAGCAGGCCGCATCAAATCTGAGGGCGGACGATCGGTACGCGATCCGAGTCGCGAACAGGTCCTGCTCGAACAACGCCGTCGGTGGGCCAAGGAGCGAGGCCTCTCCGAGGAATCGGTGGCCGACATCTTCAGTGCCATCCTCCGCTTCTCGCGAGCGGTGCAGTCGAGACCGTAGGACCCCGCCGCGACGGAATCGACCGGCGTAGGGTCGAGAGACCGTCAAGAGGAGCGTTGGTGCAGGTCAGGTTCGACAAGGAGTTCACTCCACTCTGCCCGCACTGCAATCGGGCACTCGAAGAGGTGGTAGCCACGAGGATGCGACACGATCTCGGCAGGGCCTACATGCACAGCTGCCCCCACTGTCAGAAAGTAATCGGAATCTCCCACCGGAAGGGATTCTGGATGGGCTGATCCTCACATGGATTCGGGGGCCGACAGCCCCAGAACCCCGAGGACGGCCTGAATGACACTCTTGCTGGCCTCGATGAGCCACAACCTGGCCTGGGTGACCGCCGGATCGTCCGTCACCACCCGACATTCGGCATAGAAGCGGTGGAAGGCCGTAGCGAAGTCGGTGCCATAGGTGGCAATACGGTGTGGGGCACGACGGGCGGCGGCCTCGGCGATCTCCTCGCCGAGTCGATCCGCCTGGCGTAACACAGCGCGCTCGGCCTGGTCGGTGAGTCTCGTGAGATCGACTTCATCGATCGGAAGGCGCTCTACCCCCTGCTCCCGGGCGAATCGCTCCAGTGAGCACATGCGGGCGTGGGCGTACTGGAGGTAGTAGACCGGGTTGTCCATCGACTGGGTCTTGGCGGCCTCGAGATCGAAATTGATCGTCGTATCCGGACTGAACGCCGCAAGGGTGTAGCGGGTGGCATCGGCGCCGACCTCCTCGAGCACATCTCGGAAGGAGATGAACTCTCCGGCGCGCATCGACATTCGTACCGGCTCTCCAGCACGATTCACGTTGACCATCTGATTGATCACAATCTCGAGTCGGTCGGGGTCATATCCCAACGCATCCACCGCCGCCTTCATACGTGGGATGTAGCCGTGGTGGTCGGCACCCCAGACATTGATCACCCGGTCGAATCCCCGTTCGAACTTGTCGCGGTGATAGGCGACGTCGGGAGCAATGTATGTGTACTCCCCGTCCGATTTGACCAGCACGCGGTTCTTCTCGTCGCCAAAGTCGGTCGTCCGGAACCAGACGGCGCCTTGATCCTCAAAGACGTATCCGCGCTCCCGGAGCACGTCGATCGACCGAGCGACATCACCGCCCTCGTGAAGGCTGGTCTCGCTGAACCAGACGTCGAACGGGATACGAGCCAATTCAAGAGTTTCCTCAATGTTGCGCATGGCCCGGTCGAGACCCCATTGTCGGATCCGGTCCCGCCGATCCGCCAGGTCTACGAAAGCATCGCCGTGCTCGGCTACGAGTTCCCCGGCCCAGTCCTCGACGTAGGAACCGTGGTAGCCATCCTCCGGGAACTCGGCATCTTTGCCGAGGGCCTGCAAGTAGAGCGCCTCCAGGCTCGCCGCATAGCGATCCATCTGGACACCGGCATCGTTGTAGTAATACTCCCGACTCACCGGGTGCCCGGCGTAGTCGAGAGCCCGGGCGATCACATCGCCGATCACGCCGCCACGACCGTGCCCGATATGGAGCGGTCCGTTGGGGTTCGACGACACGAATTCGACTTGGATTCGCTCCTTACCTTTCGAGTCGCCTCTGGCGTGGTCCGGGCCACCCATGGCGGCCGTTCGCAACACTTCCAGGTACCAATCCGACGCAAGCGTGAAATTGATGAATCCGGGTCCAGCGATATCGGTGGCGGCGAGGTATTCGAGGTCGGGGAGATGCTCGACGACGAGCGCAGCCAGATCGCGCGGAGCCACCCCGGCCTGTTTGGCCGCAACCAACGCGACATTGGTTGCCCAGTCACCGTGCTCACGGTTTCGGGCGCGCTCCACGACAAACGACACGTCACCAAGCGGGGAGAGAGAGCCGCTCTCTGCGGCTGCGACGAGTGCGATCCGCACGGCGTGCTCGATGGCGTCGGGGAATGAAGTCATGGGAGGTCAATGATCGTACCGGGGAGCATTCAGCCACCGTGCCATCGGTACACTCGGGCGTCCGCCCTCGTAGCTCAGGGGATTAGAGCACCGGCCTCCGGAGCCGGGTGCGCAGGTTCGATTCCTGCCGGGGGCGCTTCACGCACACGAGGTCGGAGCACTTCGAGTCCTGCCCAGCCTCGAAGCACACCTCG
>JAJCYA010000010.1 GCA_029263095.1 Acidimicrobiia bacterium
CGTGGACCGGTGTGACTCCAGTCACGTCGGGCCACTGGGGTCCTCTCGTCGCGGGGGAACCGGGCGAAGTCGTGCTCATCGACAACGTGCTGGTTCAAGCACTCGGTTAGTCGGCGCGGCCGTGGAGGTTCGAGTCGGCTCGTCGATACCGGCCCCCGAGGGCACCTCGACCGGCATCCAGCGTGTTCTCGGCGGTGGGGAGAGGCTGACGTCCGATCGACATCAGTTCCCCGGTGTGTGAATCAACTCGATCGTGGTGAGTTCCGCAAACGGAAGGCCTTCCAGATCCTTCGTCCGGTCGTAGGTCTTGGTGGCGAGGACCTCACCTGAGCCCTGATCGAGTTCGATCTCGAACGCTCCGAATGCCTGGTTCAGCTCGTCCTCGTGCAAGAAGTAGAAGAACACCCCCACGGCACTGAAGTCCTGCGTGGTAGCGCCTTCGGTGCACACGACCTCCAGGATTCTGTTCGTCTCGAGTGGTTTCAGCAGCACCAGAGCCTTGGCCTCGCCGGGCGCAGGGCCTCCTCTGTCGGGTCCGAAGCCTGCGATCGCGGTAGCCGTACCGCTCTTGGGCATTGGGACCTTCCGGCGCGGTTCCGGGATCGGGGGATCGACGATGGGGACGTGGGTGGTGTCTGCCATGATCGACTGAGTGACGGTGCAGTCCTCGCCCAAATCTGGGGGCGGCGTCCAATCGGCTGTGGAGTTCCCTCTTTTGTTCCCCTCGTCACGGCCCAACAGCTGGGCCAGCGCCGTCGGAACCATGTCCGTGATCTCCGAGTCGATCGAACCCCAAAATGATCCAATGGGCTGCTCGAACCGAATAGTGGTGTCGAGCACCAGCTTGAAGCTGAGACATTTGAAGAGCTTGTCGAGCCCGTACTCCGGATCGGGCCCTTCCAGGGCGCCCTCGCCCTCGTCGGCGCTGCCGGGGGGCGGTTCTCCTTGCTCCAATTCGATTCGGTACGCCTGGGTGAGGCTCCCCGCCACCGCGGTCCAGCCGGCGATGTTTCTCGCCTCGCCCAGATCGTGAGCGGATGCACACACCTCGGCGGCGGTGTCGATGGCGTTGAACAATCCCTTCGACAGGAGCTCGAACGCCTTTGCATGGAACTCGGCGCCGGAGCTGGATAGTTCATCACCACAGAGGAGGCCGCTTTGCTCCCAGTTGATCGGAAGCAGATACCACCCAAGAAACTCGTCGATGGCGGCACCGAGCACCATGTCGTCGGTCGCACCCTTCTCCAGCATCGGCCCCACGTCGTTCTTGTACCAATTGACGTAATAGTTCTCTAGCGTGACCCGGGCAGGAAGGTTGGACGCCAGGCCGAGACACCCGCCGGTGCGTACCTGGTTATCGATGAAATCCTCAGCCATTCGTTCGCCCGGCTTCCTCGGACGACTCGGCGGGGCGTCGGCCGCCGGAGGCCCGGTCAAGTCACCGCTGAAGTGGAAGACCGTGACGTCGACCGAGTCACCGGACACCTTGACCGGAGCGGAAGTCACATCGGCGCCGTCGCCCGAATAGGAGTAGCCGGCTACGTCGTCGGGGACCGCAACCCCGGTGATGGTGAGAGTCGCCGGCACGAGCATCAGGAGCCCCTCGGGCTCGAGCTGAACACCACCCGTGAAATCGGCGATAGCGGCAGAGATGGCGTCGGCAATCGGAGTCATGCGGATCGCCACCTCGTCGGCCAACGCGCCGGCAGGGATGTCGAGCCGGTAATGGGCTCCATCGGGACCGTCGGCTTCAACCAATCCGCCATCCGGGCCGATCGTCGCCTCAACGGCACCGGCCTCATCGAGTGTGACGGTGACGGAAATCGCGCTCGGCGCGGCGTTCAGATACTCCTCGAGCGCGGTATCGCCGCCCTCCGAATCCGCGGCCTCCGAGTCCGGGGCGAAGTTCCCCTGCTCACCGGTCGCATCGCCATCACCGGGTAGGGAGTCGCTCGAGCACGCCGTCGCGATCAGGACAAACACGACAACCATCGGTATGAGGCGGCGCATCAGATGACTTCGGATTCAACGAGGGGCTTCGAGTCGAACAACAGAACTTCCCCCCGATCGATGGACGAGTCAGTCTACGCGATTCGTCTGAGAGGGGATCACCCCCGAGTCTGCCCGCGCTCCCCCGATCGGGTGAGGAGCCGTCATCCTGCCGCCGCGACTGACGACTTCAACCGATCTTCCACCAACAGGCGATATCAGCCGCCACCCGGCGGGAGTGCAAGGTGTTGGGAGGCGTCTGAGGCTGTCCGCTAATAGGGCGCGGGATGCGAATCCTCACCCTTGCCGAAAAGAACAATCATCATCCTTGCCGAAGGAAACAGGCCCCCACGGCTTCAGTCTCCACCCAGGGTCGGTCTTATCGACCGTCGGCTCACCCTTACCGATAAGAAACCGACTCCCATGGCTTCAACCTCCAGGAGGGGTCGGTCTTATCCACCGTCGGCTCTCCCACTCCCTGATCCGCCACGCGGGGTCTACCTCATCGATCGCCGGTTCATCGCCGGTTCACCGACGGCCGGAACCAGCTACCACGCCTGACCGGTGTGCTGATGTTGGATCAAGTCACCAGATCGGGAGCCTCGGGACCCCGGCAAGAAGTTGATCAGCATTGGAGTCTCGTTTGAACTCGCTATCTCCCAACGAGGGAGATTCGGCGGACCACCCAACTACCGAGTGGTGATCAGTTACGTTTCTCGGTCGGCCCGGCGAAGGGAAAGCTCAAAGATGGTTTCGCCGGCTTCGCGCCGGTAGACGAGGTCGCCGTCCATGAGTCGCGCAAGATCCCTGGAGAGGCTGAGACCCAAACCCAGCGACAACGGCTGACTGGGCTCCTGGTTGGCCTGCCAGTACGGCTCGAAGATTCGGTGTTGTTCTTCGGCAGTAACTCCAGGTCCGTCATCGATGACCGCCAACCGAGCGGTTGCGTCATCACCGCCGAGGTCGACCCGAATAGTGCCACCCCCATGGCGCATGGCGTTTGAGACGAGGTTGCGATTGATCTGACGAACCCGGGCGGGATCACCCAGAGCGAGCACAGCACCGCCCGAGACTTCCAACTGCTGGTCGCTCTCCAAGTGCATGCCTTCCAACACTTGTGCCACCTGAGCCCGCAGATCGACCCTGACCTGAGCGACCGAGAGTGCTCCGGTCTCCACCCTCGCCGCTACCAACAGATCATCCACGATGTTGGAGAGGTCTACCCCCTCATCGACAATCGACTGGCGGAACTCGGCGCGGTCCCCAGGGGACAAGGCCGACGCTGGATCCTGCAGCACCTGCGCAAAGCCCAGCACGGCAGTCAAAGGAGTGCGCAGCTCATGGGACACTGTGGCAATGAACTCGTTCTTAGAATCAAGCATCTCCTCCAAGCGCTGAAATGGCTCCCGCACACAAGCCACGAACACTGATCGGTAGATAAAGAAATACGCCAGGATCTTGAATAGATGGCCGAGCAGATTCTGGATATCTGCGACATCGGAATAGAGCGTGAAGCTTAGTTCGCTCAGGATGGTGATGGCCGTGGCAGCAAAGAGACCAGGCTCCTCTTGGGCCTGAGGTCTTATTGCCAGCAGGTACAACCGTACGGCTGCCACAAGCAAAATAGCGATGATCGCGTATTCCGCGCCTATCTTGAATGCCGTCAGTCCCTGCCCCTGAATGAACGTGCGCGGCCAGATACCCGGGTGAAACAGCCCCAGCCAAAAGACCGCTGCGGGGACGACAAGACCGGCAGTCAGCAAGCGATAGCGCGTGAGGGGAGATGCAAGGGGGACCCACGGGCGAAATGCCGCAATGAGCAGACCCAGTGCAAAAACCAGACGCGCCGACAACCAGAAGTTGATGGCCTTCTCCGCGCTGGAAGGCGTGACAAGATCGGGCATGCCCGCGAACGACATCATGTGGGCAAGATCAATCAGACCCACCGCCAGCAGCACACAGCCGACGAACACGATCCTGCCAGACCGATCCTTGCTGTAGGCGTTCCAGGCGATACCGAACACCATCACAGAGACGACGATGGAAAAGATCTCGGCAACCATGTGTACAGGCAGCGCCATGATTGGCACCCCTTGCAGCGCACTCAGCGGCGGCATACGCCAGACCACAACGAACAGCGTCGCCAGACCAAGCAACAACCAGATTATCTGCCGCGTTTGGGGCCTATCGGGAGGCATGCGTGATCGTCTCCCGACACATTCCCACCACCCCCGACAGGGGAGGGATAAATCCGAGTGTCAGCCTTGGCCTAGGCATCTATCCATCCAGCTCGGTTGACAGAAGCTCTCAGCCAGCCTCACCCACCTCTGGATACAACTCTGAGACCAACCCGAGGATCCAACCTGCCTCTACAGTAGGGGCACTTCATCAGCCCTGTCAGGATTTCACCGACCCAGGCGTCGCTTCTAACCTCGTTCTCGGGACTTGATAGGGCCACCCGGAGTGCCTACGCCCGTTGGGCGGCCCGCATCATGGAGTTTGAGGTCTCGTCCGATCCGCCCTCGCCTTCGGCATCAGGAACGTCAGAACTCATTCGCTGATCGTACCTCTCCAAATGATTGCCTTTATGGTGCCAAGTTGCCCCGAAACCTAGCGCCACGGTCTGATCCGCCACCCAGGGTCGGTCTTATCCACCGTCGGCTCTCCGACACCGGGAACGCTTCGCGTTCCTTGAGAGTTCCGGCAAAGCCGGAACTCATTCGCGTTCGGGTCGTCGTTCTGAGACGTCGGCTCTCCGACGCCGGGAACCCCCTGGTAAGGGGCCGGACGGCGATCCTTTCGACCGATCGATTCACCGCAGTGGGTCTCCTGGTCCCCATTCCCTGATCCGCCATTCCGGTGTTTGCTCACCTTGCGTGGTGAATACCTGGTTGTCGGCGGGCCGCGAGATCGATCGCTATGGTCGGCGATGTTCGACAATCGACGCTCCAGGGGAGGAACTCGCAATGAGGGGGAGCCGCAGCAGATTCGGTGTGATTTCAGTTGTCGGAGCGCTTGTTCTCTCCGCGTGTTCCGGATCTGGAGATGACGCGGGTTCGACGACAAGTCAGGCCGAGTCGGCGCCGCCCGCCACGCAGTCAACGACTCCTACAACTCAGCCAACCTTGGAGGTCGTCGATGGGTTGACGGTGCTTGCCGAGACCGAGGACGGTGCCCTCAGGATCAGTGCTTTCGAGGGAGCGACTCTGGACATAGACGTAACGATCGACGAGGTTGCCTCCACCACTGAGATGGTGGGTCTCAGCGAGGTGCTCGCTACCTACGAATTGGGGCCGGATGGGGCGCAGTTCGACGAGCCTGTGGTCGTAGAGGCCAGATTCCCGCTCGATGCCGATCAGCCGCCCGGTACGACGCCGTTGTATCAGTTGTCGATCAGTTCGGACGGTGTCGACTTTGCGCCTCTGGAGACCAGCTCGGTCGATGTGGAAGGAGACCAAGTAGTCGTGAGGGGGCTGACAACCCACTTCTCGGACCTCCGAGCGACCAAGATCCCTGGCGTCTACATGAGCATCAGCGATGATCTGAGCACCGGACCTTGGCTTTCTGGGACAGTCGGCGATTCGGTCCATAACTTGGGGATCGGCGACTCGGTCACGTTCGGCGTCTTCCTCGTATCTGCTGATGGTCTTCCGATTGAGATCGGAGCTGAAATCGAGTTGAAGGTCGTTTACGACGCCGGTCAACGAGCGCGTGTAGGCCAGCAAGGCTCCTTCACGGTCACGTGTGAGGAGGAGGGTGTTGCCGATTACCTCATTAGCCTCGTCGAGGAGTCAGGAGATGCCCGCGGGGTAGACAGGTTCATCGTCGACTGTGGTGACGTCCTCTCCTCGGACGACGAAGCTAAGTCAATGGTCCCCGATGGCTATTCGGTCAGGTCCCGGCACGACAGCTACGACCTAGAGACAGTGGACACTTCGCGCGGTCCGGGCGACTACTGGTCGACCGAGTACTCACTCGAAGATGCAGGTCTATCGGGCCTGGCGAAACTTCTGGAAGGGAACGAAGACGAAGGCTTCTCTCGAATTCCGGGCGTGGGGCTCCTCGACAAGGCATCCGTGAACGGCAAGCTGTGGTTGGCATTCGGCGCCGAGGGCCCCAACGCCAGTTTCGAGTATCAGATTCTGACCGTTGACGAGGAGACCGGAGAGATCACCAAGGTCGACGGCATTCCCAACATTGACGCCGACAAGGTGTTCACGGTTGCCGGCGACAAGATCGCAGTCAACTTCCTGCAGGATCCGGACAGCGACGCGCCGCCGTTCTCAGCTCCGCGAGTGACCCGGCTCTTCGACGGAGCAAGCGGAGACCCGATCGACACCGTCAACACGGGAGATCAGGAGATCGCACTCGTATCGGGCGAAGGCGAGCACATATGGACTATCGATGATCGCACGGGCGACCCCACCCGCTTTGATGTCACCACAGGCGAATCCGAGACCTTCCCGGACCTTGGTGGGAACCTGACGGAAGGCGACGGTGCAATCTGGTCGGCGACTGCGAGGGTCGGCATCCAGAGACTGGACCTCACCGTCACACCACCCGTCGTTGAGACGGTGCACACAGTTGCAGATATGTGGAACTCCCTCACGACCACCGAGGAGGAGGCGCAGTTCGACGACCCCGATGGGTTCACTGCACCGTTCATACGGGGGGACTACCTGATCACCACCCATCGAGCCACTCAACGAGTGGTCTGGTACGACATTCGTGATGGAACCAGCGGTGTTCTCACGCCCGCCGGGTGCCACAGAGGAAAATGTGACCCCCGAACCAGCAGCGCCCACTTCGGTGGCGGCGGAGATGAGCCAGTTCCATCGCCGGACGGCAGTCCGCTTGTGTTTCGAAATCGGGCGGAGGAACCCGCATTCTTCGGAATTGTGATCGAAACAGATGGTCCGGAACTCAAGAGATTGGATCTCGACATCGAGGGAGAGACGATCAAGTCAGATTGCGGCTGGATCTACGTTCAGGGGCAGGGCGTTCTCGGAAAGGCCACCCTCATCGACCCTGCAACCCTCGAGGTTGTGCACACGTTCGATCGCGAGGAGGTCCCTGGAGATTCGTTGACGTGCGCCTTCGGCACGTATTGGGTCAACGGTGAAACCGGATTGGTCCCAGTGAGCGACGCACTCGAAACCCCTTCCAGCCTCCTGGGGGATTACGCGAGCCTGTGCGAGTCTGACGGGTACGCATGGGGCCTAGACGAGGACCTCAAGACGCTCGTGAGGATGGAAGCCAACACCTGAGCCTCTAGCCCGGGTCTGACCCATCCGCCAAAGGCTCTCCGACACCGGGAACGCTTCGCGTTCCTTGGGAGTTCCGGCAAGGCCGGAACTCATTCGCGTTTGGGTCGTCGCTCTGAGACGTCGGCTCTCCGACGCCGGGAACTCTTCGAGTTCCTTGGCGCTCCGGTCCTACCGGAGCGCATTCGCGTGAGGGGTCGTGTTTATCTCGCGTCGGCTCTCCGACACCACTGCACTGAGTGCTCTTCGACTGCATCGGGGTGAGCGGCGGCAAGCCCGGCAGAGAAGGCACCTGACGGACGTCCCCTGCCGGCGGAGTGCTTGAATCTACGAGTGAGATGCCAGTCGATCTTCCGCTGATCGTCGTCTTCGTGGTCGCCTTTGGTGCTGCGGTGTTTCTGGCAGCAGCGGAAACGTCACTGCTACGGATCAGCTCAGTGCGGGCAGCGACGCTTGCGAAGGAGGGAGGCAGGCGGGGAAGGCAGCTCGCTCAGCTGATTGGCAGGCTTCCGCGCGTCCTCAACACCATCCTCCTGACGGCTCTGCTTTCACAGATCGTGGCGGCCACCGTGGTGGGAATCGTCGCCGTGCGCTGGTTCGGGTCGCTGGGAGTGACGCTGGCATCAATCGTCCTAACGATCGTGTTGTTCATCTATGCCGAGGCGATTCCCAAGACCTACGCAGTGCATCACGCCGACCGGGTCGGCCTAGCGGTGGCGGGTCCGGTGGCCATGCTCGAGCTCTTGCTGCGACCAATCGTTTCGCTACTGGTCACAATCGCCGACATCCAAGCGCCCGGCAGAGGGATCAAGACTTCGCCAACGGTGACGGAGGAAGAGCTTCGCCTTCTTGCCGGTCGCGCCGCTATCGAGGGTGAGATCGAGTCCGGCGACGAGGAGCTGATTGAGCGGGCCTTTCGTTTCGGTGATCGAAGGACGGATGACATCATGGTTCCCCGTACTGAGGTCGTCGGTGTTCCTTCCAACACGCCCGTCACGAAAGCGGTCGAGGTTGCCCTCGAAGCCGGGCATCGCCGTCTGGTCGTCTACGAGGAAAGCCTCGACCACATCACCGGGATCGTCCGATTGCGCGATCTGGTCGCTATTCCTTCTGACTGCACCGGGGTGGCGGTCGGTCATCTCAGCCAGGAGCCTCTAGTGGTTCCGGAGACCAAGCGCATCGTCACTCTTCTCCGGGAGATGCAGGAGACCGGCACAAACCTCGCTCTGGTCGTCGATGAGTACGGCGGTACGGCCGGACTCGTCACCGTCGAGGACATCGCAGAGGAGCTGCTTGGGTCGATCTCCGAAGACGTGGTCGACGAAGACCTCGTCCAAGTCGGCGAGCTCAGCTGGTCAGTAAGCGGCCTCCTCCCCGTTGAGGACCTTGAGGCAACGGTGGGCATCGAGTTCGGCGAAGGCGACTGGAATACCACCGCCGGTTTGGTCGTCAACCACCTCGGACGCTTGCCGGCCGTTGGCGATCAGGTCACGGTGTCGGAATGCGTCTTGCGCGTGACGGCCGTCCGCGGCCACCGGGTGCTCCGCATCGAAGCGACGGTGCCAGGTCCGTGACTCAGAATGCGGGTTGGACTGCCGATCGGCGATGGCTCCAACACGCTCAGCCTTGTCGGCCGAAACCAGAAGCCGATGGCCCGGCTGAACCGCCAGATGCGGATTCATACCGCCCTTCGTCTCCCGCTAGAAGCTCAACGCGAATACCCTCCGCGCGATACGCCGCGGCGACCTCCGAGCGTGTACGAGGGCAGCTCCAGCCTTCATGCCGGGTCGGCTCCGTCCCTCGTCGACCCCTTGAGTCAGTAGCTAGATCCCCACGGCCTGAGACTCCAGAGGGGGTCGGTCTTATCCACCGTCGGCTCGTAGACACCGATGGCGCCCCGTTGAGAAAGGGAGCTCTAGTCAGGCCGTCGAGCGGCGTCCCGTTCCCGGTGTCGCCGCTTTTCGGCTTCTTCCTTGTCGAGACGGCGCTGCTGCTCGTACTCCTCGTGGGCGAGCTGGCGTCGTTCCTCGGCCTCGTCGTGTTCACGAAGACGTTTCTGGTCGGGGGTCTCGTCGTCGGGCGGTGTGGCCGGGCTCGGATCGTTCGGCATGTGTCGAGCCTACCCATTCGCCAACTGGTCTAGCCGACGCTCCGTTGCCCTGGCATAGAATCGGCATGTGGAGGATGACGGCCGCAACGATCTCCTTGGTTTGCTTTCGGAGCCAGTGCTCGACGAAGCGCCGAAGTCAGGCGTCACGGCGGTGTACGACCCGGTATCCGACTTATGGGAAGACCTCACTCCGACGGCTAGTTCCGATGCCACCCCCTGAGACTCCACCCAGGGTCGGCCCTATCGACCCTCGGCTCGTCGGCCGTAGAAAGAGGCCACCCATCAGATCAATCCACTTTCTGCCTCCGAAACGCAGTCTGAGGGTGCTGTGGCAAGGGGGACGCACCCTTGTCCTCCTTCTACGCTTGACACGTGGCTCTACCGAACTCGAGACTCAAGCCTTCGATCACTCTGGTCGTCCTGTTTGCTGTGGTCGGTGCAGTCGTCGGTTTGGCGTGGCTACGGGGGAGCGAGGAAGCGGCCAACGCCACCGTAACGCCGAACGACGTCCACGCGTCTGTGATCGGCAACTTCGATCCAACGACCGGATGCCAGGCTACGGTCCCGCTTGTCTCCGGCTTCGATGCGCCGACTGACCGGGCAGCGAACCCGCCCCGTGCGTTGGCCGTTCGAGCGTCGGATCTATCCGACAGCCCACCCGAACCTTTCGCTTGGTACGGATCACCCGAACTGTGGACCGTCCTGGACGTGGATGGCACATTCACAGAGCGAAAGAACGTGTGGTGGAGCGTCAACTTCCCGGGTGGGCGATTCGAAGAGCAACCGGATATCTCGGTGGTTGCGAACCGCCTCGATCACGCAGCTGCGCCCATCCAGTCAGAGGGCCTTGGCACCAACGCCTTCACTGCCACTGAAGGTTGGTTCATCATCGCCGACTTCCCAATTGCCCTCCCGTCCGGATGTTGGGAGGTCACCGGCACCTACAAGGGAGCGTCGCTCTCCTTCGTCCTGGACGTCCCATAGGTTCCCGACCAGTCCTGAGCTTCCGCCGGAATTGGACTCACCGGTCGATGGCTTGTCGACGATCGAAACGATCCACCAGCCAGGAGCGCCAGGCGAAAGGCTGTCGCGTTTCTCAGGTCGATGATGACGGGGAACCCCTTCGGCGCCCTGCCCTGCCGCCTAGGCTCGGGAGATCGGCATCGCGCCGGACGAGGGGCAGGTTGTAGCGGGGAGGCGCCGTGAACCGTATTGGTGGGGTACTGATTGCATCGGGGTTGGTCTTCCTCGCGATGGGACCTGTTGCCGCCCTCCTGTTGCCTGTCGCGTCGCTCGATCCGAAGAGCGGCCCGGCCGGCACCGAGATCGTGGTGACGGTTTCGCAATACTCACCCAATATCGTCATCGAGGTTCACGAGGAGACTGCTGACGGTGCCTTGATCGGCACGGGAATGACCGACGCCTCGGGGATCGGAGCTTTCCCAATCAACATTCCGGTGTCGATGACCACCGGCAGCCACCTCCTCTACGTGTGTGGGTTGTGCACGGGCGAGTACCCGGAGTGGGCCACGAGGTCGTTTCAAGTGACGGGACCGGCGCCAACGACGACGACAACCACTTCCACCACGATTGTCGCAACCACACCGCCAACAACCGCTCCGGCGGCGCCCACCACGGAAGCGGCCGCCGCAACGGAAGCGGCAACCACCACGGCGGTGGTGACGGTGGCGCCGACGGTGGTTGCTGAGACTGAGACTGCGGTTGCTCCCGCAGCCGATAGTGGATCCTTTACACGGGGCGTCGTGGTCGGGATGCTCGTCGCGTTGTTGGCGGTTGTGGTGGTGCTCGTAGCTTTGCTCATGAGGAAGGGGAGCTCGATCCAGCGCGAGGACCAAGGTGTTCCTCGTCGACCCCCACCACCTCCGACTGGCTGAGAACCGACATCGGCTCCGGCGGATTCACCCTCGTCGGATAGCCAGCCCATAGGCATCGCTATCGCGAGCGAATGGCTCCCACGCACAGTGTGACCCGCCATCCTGGGCCGGTCCTATCTGCCGAAGGCTCTCCCATCGGGTCGTGTGCTTTCTCGCCGCCCTTAACCGAGCGGACCGAACTGATCCTCGCACTGCTGCTCGCCGTACGCGCTCAGATTGTCGGCGGCTGCGTTGAATCGGTCGCTGTCCATAGATTCGGACAGGGCACCGAACGCCTGCTGCTGGGCCTCCGTCAAAGTGCCGACGGACGAAGGATCGCTGAGATCGACGCCCAGGTCCTGAAGCCCGGCGCTGAACTCGGCCAGCGTTTCAGAGACGACTAGAGCGTCGTTGCGGATTTCGGCCGGTAGGTTCGCCAGCGCGTCGGAGTTGAGCGACGAGACCTCGCCACCCAGGAACGCTCCGCCGATCGAAAGGAATAGATTGAGCAGCGCCTCGCACTCGCCGCTCACGCCTGGGAGATCACCGACGTCGGTGGGCAGGTCGTCGAGCGAAAAGGGGTCTTCGGCGTCGGCCGACGTCCCGGCCGATTGGTCCAGGAATGACCCTTCGTCACTGCTGCTGCAGGCCGCCAATACGAGAGCGCAGGCCATGGTCACTGCTACGTACGCTGATCGTTTCCTCACCGACACCTCCTGATATGGCTTGAGGAGTATGACATGTTCGCTGGCTAGCGCGGCACCTCGATACGCCGGCGCTGTCCGCCGTCGGCTCATCCACGTTGGCTCCGAGGCGGGGGATCACCCTCAGAGCGATCGAGTGAGGTGGATGTCATCTGGTTCTTGAGCGTAGAGGTTGGGGTGGGGAGTCGCGGCCAGGGCACATCCTCTGCTCAGGTAGAAGCCGACGGCGGATTCCGAGCGTGTCGCCGACACGTAGATGGTGTCGGCATCCGAAGCGGCGGCGATGCGCTCCGCCTCCGTCCACAGGGCAGTCGCTACCCCCCGACGCCGGTGCGATCGTCCCACGTGCATGAAGGCGAGCCATGTCATACCCGGTTCGAACTCCGTTTCAACGATGGCGAGTCCGGCCAATACAGCACCGTCAAAGGCCCCCAGGAGAACCCCACCCCGCTCGAGGACGGGACTCCAAGTATCTATCTGGTGCTGGACGCTGTGCTCGCCTGAACCGCTTGGACTCCATCTGGGGACCGCCCAATTCACGGAAACGGAGATCAGCTCTCCATTCTCGACTGAGTATCCGATGCCGATGTCCTCAGACCGGTCGATGTCACCGATCAGCTTCAGATCCTCGGGTCGGAGGCGGCGAATCTCCATAGGTCGCGAACGGTAGCCCGGCTACCCACGGCTTCAGTGCGCGAGCTCTCGGCTAGTTCCCCGCTCCGCGATTCAGTGCGCTTACGAGAGCCTTCATCGAAGCTGTGGCGATGTTGGGATCGAGGCCGACACCCCATGCAGTCGTCTTGTCGGGCATCGCCAGTTCGACGTAGGCGGCCGCGGTGGCATCGACACCTGTGCCCACCGCGTGCTCCTGGTAGTCGACGAGAGTCGCTTCTGTTCCGATGTCCTGTTCGAGGGCATGCTTGAACGCCGAGAGAGGTCCGTTGCCGCGCCCGGTCATCTCGCGTTCCTCGCCATCGACAACGACGACGGCCGTCAGCTCATACTCCTCAGATTGGGCGGAGTCGTAGTGCTCTCGGTGGCCGACATATGCCAGCGGTCGGGTCGGCGCAAGATAGGTCTCCGTAAACGTCTTCCAGATCTCTTCGGGCAAGATTTCGCGTCCGGTGCCATCGGTGATTCCCTGAATTACGCGGCTGAACTCGATCTGCAGCCGCCGGGGAAGGTCGAAGCCGTATTCGTACTTCATGATGTACGACACGCCACCCTTACCCGATTGGCTGTTGACCCTGATGACCGCCTCGTAGGAGCGACCGACGTGTTTGGGATCGATCGGCAAATAGGGCACCTCGAACAATGAGAAGTCCGGCGGCAGCGCCTCGAACCCCTTCTTGATGGCGTCCTGGTGGCTTCCCGAAAAGGCCGTGTAGACGAGATCCCCCACGTAGGGGTGGCGGGGATGAATCGGGAGCTGGTTGCAGAATTCCACAGTGCGGCGGACGTCGTCGATATGGCTGATGTCGATTTCTGGATCAACCCCTTGGCTGAAGAGGTTTAGTGCGAGGCTCACAAGATCGACGTTGCCGGTGCGCTCACCGTTGCCGAACAGGGTTCCTTCGATCCGATCGGCCCCTGCCATCAATCCGAGTTCGGCGGCCGCCACGGCCGACCCCCGGTCGTTGTGCGGATGAAGCGAGAGCACAATCGACTGACGATCTCGGACGTGGCGATTGACGTACTCAATCTGATCGGCGAAGACGTTTGGTGTCGCCATCTCGACCGTCGCCGGAAGATTCAAGATCACGGGATTGTCCACGGTGGGCTCCCACACATCCATGATTCTTTCGCAGATCTCGACGGCGAACGGCAACTCGGTGCCGGTAAAGGACTCTGGGGAGTACTCGTACCGGATCACAGACTCGGGAGACACAGTCGCCAGTTTGTCGGTCTCGGCGACGCAGTCTCTGGCGCCTTTCTCCGCTATTTCCAGGATCCCTTCCCGGTCGAGCCCAAACACCACTCGTCGCTGCAGCTCTGAGGTCGAGTTGTAGAGGTGCATGATCGCCGAGCGGACCCCCACGAGGGATTCGTATGTGCGGGCGATCAATTCGGGGCGTGCTTGTGTCAGCACCTGAATCGTGACGTCATCGGGTATGACGTCCTCTGTGATTATCTCGCGGATGAAGTCGAAGTCGGGCTGGCTGGCCGCCGGAAAGCCGACCTCGATCTCTTTGAAACCCATCGAAACCAGCAGCTCGAAGAAGCGCCGCTTGCGAGTGATATCCATCGGATCGATCAGCGCCTGATTCCCATCTCGCAGATCGACGGAGCACCACAGGGGCGCCTTGGTGATCACCTGGTCGGGCCACGTGCGGTCGGTCAGACCGACGGGCGCGAACGCCCGGTATTTGTCGAACGGCATCGGGCTCCGCTGTTGTGTGCCGCTCCTATTGACGCTGACCATGGTGTGATCCTTCGCTGTTGATTGCCCCGACAATGAGAAAAGCCTCCCAACGCCGGTGGGCGCAAGAGGCTTGGCGAGTGCCGAATTGTGGCGCTCGCCTACATGAGAAGAAGAGAAAGATGGCGGAATCGGCTGCTCATGGGGGCCACAATACGGTCTTCTTCGATGACCTTCAAGGCGAGCCGCCGGGACGGCGGCGCAGGGGAGCACGAGCATCAGGGGCGAACGGCGGAGCGTCTCGACTCTGTGACCGTGGATAGGCTGGCTGCCGATGGGACGGAATAGAAGGCTCTTGGTGCAAATCTGGATACTGACGAGCCTTCTCGTCATGGCCGGACTGCTGGTCATCTACCGGGATCTCACCCGAGTGCCCTCTCTGGCCGGTCGCGTTGATCCAAGCGGCATCTACGAGAATCCAACCCTCTTGTTCGAGGATCCCGGTCTGCTCGGATCGGCGATCGAAGTGCAGGTCACGGCGGAGGTCAGTGCATGCATGGACGTCGCCGGCCTGTCCTACCGGGGTCCGGCCGTGGCCGACCCTCTCGAGAGTCTGCTCACACCCGACGCCGGATATGGAATAGCGGCGTCTCCTGCTCCCCCGGGAGTCGAACTCGGGGACGGCGGACCGCAGCCGACGTCGCGTGGCGCCTACGAGCAAGCGCTGTACGGCTCGTCGCTGGCGGGCGCGCCGGATGGCGCCGGGTGTGCGGCTGTCGGGCTGCAACAGCTCGATGCTTCCCTCGCCGCTCTAGCGTCGATGCCCTACTCGATCGACCAGTTGGAAGCCGATGTCCTCTCCCATCCTGCATCCGTGGCTGCGCTGGGCGCCTGGTCTGGATGTATGGCGATGAGGGGGTATCAGGTGGAGTCTCCGCTCGATTTGATCCGCGAACAGACGCGTCGTCTGGCGACGGTCAGGGGGGACGAGGCGCGCGGACTCGCCGCCGAGGAGCGCGCGATCGCCGCCGATGACCGCGAGTGCAGGCGATCGACCCTTGACAAGGCTCTTGCGGAGGTAGCGGCAGACCTGGCTCCGGTCTTCGTAGACCGCAATCGGGCGGTGCTCCAGACGCTGATTCCGCCTACCACCGGCGCCCCCGCTGCCGGGGACCTCGGTACCGGCGATGTTCAGGTGACATTGCGGTGGTCATCATCCATCGACCTCGATCTCCAGGTCGTTGACCCCACCGGAGCCGAAATCGACTTCTCCACGCGAACCAGCCCATCAGGCGGAGAGTTGGATCGCGACGCCAACTATCCGTGTGGAACGGTCTCAGAGGCTCCGGTGGAGAACGTCTTTTGGCCCACGGGAGGCGCCCCGCAGGGCTCGTATCGCGTCGTCGTGGTTTATCGCACTTCTTGCGGTGATCTGGGAGCGCAGCCGTTCGATCTGGTTGTCCGTCTGCAAGGCCGGGTGGCTCTACAGGAGGCGATGGAAATCGATCCTGGTTCCAGCAACACATTCGAATTCGAGTTCTCACTATGACCGATTCTTCGGCCCCTCCCCGGCCACCGCCCCCTCCATCCGACCTCGAGGAGGAGTCGAAGCGTCCGTGGCCACAGCGAGTCGCTCGCGCCGTGCTGGGAGGGCTCCTCACCGGTCTGATTGCTGCAACCGTCCTGGTGTTCCTGGTGAGTGGATCGGTGGGCCCTGCACCTGAGAAGGCGCAAGTGTGCCGCGAGGTTTCCGAGGACGTTCTAGATGCCCCAGTTGCGGGAGTACAGGTTGGTGTCGTATGTGAGGAAATCGACACCAACCTGAATCTGGCCTTGGGTGGTGTCGACGGTTTCGAAGGGGTTCTGCGAGCACCGGATCCGCCGTCCGCCCCGGAGACGCGACACCCTGAGTATCTCGTGTGGGCCACCGATGGGTGCTCGGCACCGGTCCTGGGGTCCGGGCCGTTCGACTTCACGCTGGCGTGCAATCGCCATGACTTCGGATGGCGCAATCTCAAGGAGTTCGACGGAGACTCAGTTCCCATGTGGCAGGTCGACAACAAGGATCGAGTCGACGCCGGCTTCCTGTATGACATGCGGACGCGGTGCAGCACTCTTCCGAGCCTGGTCAGATTCGGGTGCGACACGACGGCGCGGGTGTACTACACGGCCGTCCGGCTCAATCCCTCCGGCGTGGAGGGGCTTCCGGGGCGGTGAATCGTGCGGCGGTAGGATGCTTCGAAGGGCGGTGTCATGGCTGAGAAGAGGTTCTTCGAGACCGAGCGAATCGTCGGACTCTCCGACGGAGTTGTTGCCATCTCCATGACGCTCTTGGTGCTCACCCTGAGCGTTCCTGTGGTCAAGGAGATCGCAGACGCGGAAGGCCTCTGGCCCGAAATCCGCGGGCTGTGGCGCGAGACCCTCGCCTACCTGTTGAGCTTCTTCATTATTGGGCTTCTGTGGTCCTATCACCATCTGGTGTTTCGCCACATCCGCCGAGCCAACGGAACCCTTCTCTTCCTCAACATGTTGTTCCTGCTTGCCGTATCTCTGATGCCCTTCTCCTCAGCGTTGGTGGCGAACAATTGGGACGAGCGTCTGGCCGCCATCATCTACGGAGCCAACCTCTTCCTGGCAGCCGCGGCGATTGCAGCCAGCTTCGCCTACGCCACCTACAGGCGCCGGTTGGTGGACCCAGACCTTGGAGGCGGATTCATCCGTCGCGAGAACTTCATCTCGGTTTGGCTGCTGCTCGTGCTGGCAGTAGGGGCGTCGCTCGGATTCATCAACCCGTTTCTCACGTACTCGGTCCTGGGCTTTCTTGTCGTTTTCTACTGGGTGACAATCGCCCTCGATCGCGAGGGAGTTTCGGCGCGACGAAAGTGATCCATATGCGGGCGCTGGCGGGAACCGGATCGAAGTCAACGGTGCCGAGCCGTCAACAGGGTCACATGCGGCGAAATCCCCGATGTATTCTTTCAAGCGACCGATCGGGGGACAACGGTGGGTGACGGCAAGGGAGTCGAGCGAGGGATTTCGCCGCAGGAGGCCGAGGAGATCGGTCGCATTCTGGAGAAGGTCGGCAAGCGAGGCCCGGAGCCGGGATCCGGCGGCAGTGCGATCGGCCGGTGGGATCCGGATAGCCCGGGTTGCCGACGCTCCATGATCATCGCCGTAGCTCTCATCGTCGCCCTTTTCGTATTGATCTTCGCCTTGTGCAGCGGTGAGGATGCGGTCGAGGTTTCGACCGGCGATGACATCACCACCGAGTTGCCGGTCGAATCGTCCTCTACGTCCTCGACGTCTTCGTCAACGAAGGCACCGGAACCACAGCCGGAGCCCGAGCCGGAACCAGTGTCGGGACCCGCCACGACCGGCGACGAAGTGCTCGATGGGATCCTCGCCGTCCTCGGCGTAGCTCCGGAAGACGAGGCTGCGGTCAAGCCGATCGCGGACGACCTCGAGGATCTGATCGACAGCATTCGAGAGATCCTTCCCGCCTACCAGGGTCGGGATGTGGACATCAAGCGAGTGATAATGATGCTGCTCGAAGGGTACGAGGCGAATCCGATCAGCTCGATCAGGCAGATCCCTGCGGCCTTTGAATGCGGCGGGACCGATCCGTTGGTTGTCTGCTCGGACATGGTGCTGGATGTGCCCGCGGGCGACCTACTGATCGTGGCGATGGAAGTGGATGAAGCGATGCCTGTGGCGTCGCCCGATCGGTCGTACGTCTACGCGATCGTGTTCGACTCCGACGGTGCCCCGGAGAACAACTGGGTTTTCAACCCCCCGTTCGATTTCGACTTTTTCCAGGGCACCGACCTTTGGTACGAGGCCGTCTACGACCACACCACCGGTGGGTGGGGGATCCTGCTGACCCAGCTGAACCCGGACGGGTCGTACCCGGCCGAGCTGTCCCCGACGGCGGCTCGAGTGGTGATCGATGGATCCTGGGCGGTCTGGTTCATCCCGACGTCCGAGTTGGTCATCTACCCGGCACCGTTGCGGGTCACTGCGTTTGGTCACGATGGACTGTTCAGCGAAGACTCTCGCGGCGGCGACGTCCTCGGTCCGGACCCGACAGGCCCTCTGGGACTCCCGATCGTGGGCACTGCGGTGATGACTGACGGCTGAGGCGGATCTCCCCGTAGAGCCTTGCCGAAGCGCTGAGTCGCCCCGACGACCACTCGCTCCTGGGGTCGGCAGCAGTGAGAGTCTGGATCAATTACGGGTCGTCAAGAGCGACCCAGTGAGCGATTCCTGAGCTGATCGGAGCATCTAGCCAGCGGTCTCGAATTCGCAGCGAGAGGCTGGGAGAGGCTCCGGCTCCCGAACCCCATGGATGGAAACCGTTTGACAGGAGGCCGGTCGTTCCCGTATACACATGGAATTGAAACCTGACTCAGGTGTCAGGTGACGTGTGATTCAGGCATCAGATCCGGGGAAACGACGATGGAAACCGCACATCGGCCAAAGACTGCCAAGGGCGTAGCGACGCGGCGGGCGATCCTCGACGCAGCAGAGGCGGAGTTCGGTGAGCACAGCTACGACAGAGCTTCGGTTTCCAACATCACGCGACGAGCTGGAGTGGCTCAGGGGACCTTCTACGTCTACTTCCCCGACAAGAAGGCCACCTTCATAGAGCTGGTCCGGCAGCTCAACCATCGGATGCGCCGGTCGATCTCCGAGGCGATCGCCGGCCTCGACGACCGCCTCGAGCAAGAACGCGTGGGGTTCAAGACCTTCTTCGACTGGGTGGCCCGCCACAGGACCCTCTATCGGGTGATTCGCGAATCAGAGTTCGTAGATCAGGACACCTACAAATGGCACTACAACACTCTGGCTGCCGGGTACGTCGCCGGCCTCACTCGTGCACAGGAGCGAGGTCAGATCGCCGATGACATCTCGGCGGACACGATTGCGTGGATCTTGATGGGTATGGCCGAGTTCCTCGGTGGTCGCTGGGTCCTGTGGGTCGGGCATGCTCCGCCAGATGAGGTGTTCGATGATGTTTTCGAGTTCATCTCACGCGCCCTGCGACCGGGTGGCCAAGGATGACCGTCGCCACTCTTGAAGGCGTGACCGCTCGGACTGTCGATTCGGCGCGGCTCCGGACACGGGTGCTGTTCACCGGACCCGAACATGCGACTCCCGTCCTGTTTCTCCACGGCAACCTGAGTTCAGCCGCGTGGTGGGAGGAGACGATGCTCGGCCTCCCCGACGGCTGGCGCGGCATAGCTCCTGATCTGCGCGGGTACGGCGGCGCCGACCCTGCTGCGAAGATCGATGCGAAGCGTGGTGTCGATGATCTCGTTGACGATACGGTGGCGTTGCTCGACAACCTCGCGATCGACCGCGTTCACTTGGTGGGGAACTCGTTGGGCGGCACCGTCGTATGGCGTCTGATAGCGCTGCACTCGGAGCGGTTGGCGTCTGTCACTCAAGCGGATCCTGGTTCGCCGTGGGGATTCGTGGGGACTCGCGACGCACTCGGCTCTCCCACCACAGCGGACTTTGCCGGGTCGGGAGCCGGTCTTGTCAATCCCCTCTTCCTGGCTGCTTTGAAGGCGGGGGACTCCGGTTCCGAGTCGCCGTTCTCGCCGCGCAGTGTCTTGCGAGCACTTGTTGTCCGACCGCCGTTCATCCCGGCCCGCGAGGACGCTCTCGTCGGATCGATGCTGGAAACGCACCTTGGTGACGATGCCTACCCGGGGGATGTCGAACCATCCCCCAACTGGCCGTTCTTTGCGCCTGGGGTGTTCGGTCCCAACAACGCACTCTCACCCAAGTACGCAACCGACCCGGCGGAGATGCTTGCCGCAGACCTCAAGCCTCCGATCCTTTGGGTACGAGGCTCTCACGACCTCGTAGTGAGCGACTCGGCGGCGGGGGATCCGGGTTTCTGGGGTCCTTTGGGTCTGCTCGAGGGGTATCCGGGCCAGGAGACATTCCCGCCCCAGCCGATGGTTTCTCAGATCCGCCACCTGCTCGACGGGTACGAATCCGCGGGTGGTCACGTAGCGGAGGCAGTGATCGATGACTGCGGTCACGTGCCGTTCATCGAACGACCGAGCGAGTTCAACCGTGCGCTTCACGCGCACCTTGCAGCCAATCACGACAACTAGAGACGACTAGGGAGGAACACGATGACCAGAAGCGTCCGTTCGGCGTTCCGCTTGCTGGGCCTGCTACTGGCGCTTTCGCTGGTGATGATGGCCTGCGGCGATGACGACGCCGGGACAACTACGACGGCGGCCCCGGCTGCGACGGCGGCCCCGGCTACCACGGCGGCCCCGGCTACGACGGCGGCCCCGGCGGCCGGAGTGACCTGTGACGAGCCCATCACGATCGGTGTCATCACCGACCAGACCGGTGCGCTGGCAATCTATGGATCGCACATCCTGCGTGGGGTCCCAATCGGGTTTGCGTATGCCACAGAAAGCGAGGTTGGCGAGGGTGCCGAGCAGACCTATATGGTTGACGACTGCGAGTTGCGGGTGCTCTTCCGTGACGATCAGACAGATGCCGAACTCAGCGCCACCGCCGCTCGAGAGCTAATCGAGGTTGAGGGTGCTCAAATCCTGATCGGAACCGTGAGCTCGGGTGTCACAGCCACATTGCAGGAGATCGCTCGCGAAAACGACGTGATCCTCATCGCGGCACCTGCTGCGGCTACGGACCTGACCGGAGCAACGTTCAACGAGAACACGTTCCGAGCCAGTCGTAACAACTATCAGGATGCGATGGCAATCTGCGAGAACCTGGCCAAGGAATACTCGACCTTTGTGCAGATCGCACCGGACTACTCGTTCGGATACGGCGGCGCTCAGGCTTACCGGGATGCTTGCACCTTCTTCGGTGGCGAATTCACGGCCGACGATGTGTTCGCTCCCGCGGACACGACCGACTTCACAGCGTTCATGGACCCGATCATCGCTGCAGATGCTGAGGCATTCCTCATCACCTGGGCGGGTGGAGGCTTTGTTCCGCTGCTGCAAGCTGCGACCGACCTAGGCGTCCTCGACGACAAGGTCATGGCGTCGCCGTACGTCGACAACATCGTTATGCCGATCTTCTTCGGCAACGCGATCGGAACGACCTCGACGATTCTGTATCACTACACGCTGCCGGACAATCCGGTCAACGACTTCCTCATTGACGCGGTAGGGACGATGGGTACGTTCCCCGATCTGTTCGATGCAGACGGTATGAACGCAGCGATGATGGCCGTCAATGCCGTCAGGGCAACCAACGGGGCAGCCGACGCAGATTCGTTGCGGGCAGCCCTCGAAGGGATGAGCTTCGATGGTCCGAAGGGACTCATCGAGGTGAGGGCCGAGGACCATGTCGCTCTTCAGGACATGTACATCGTGACCCTGCTGAACCTGGACGATCCGGAGTTCAAGTACTTCGAGTACGTCGAGACGGTGCGACCCCAGCCGCCGTGTCTGCTTGAGGGAGATTTCGCCGACAGGTGTGGCGCTCTACCTGCTGGCAGTCTGTCAGGCTGATCGACTACCGGATTGGGGCGGCGGCAATCGGCCGTCGCCCCAATCCACTAGCCAGAAGAGCGAAATGAGCGAAGCGATTCTCGAGACAAGGGAGCTCCGCAGGGAGTTCGGAGCGATTGTCGCCGTCGAAGACGTGGATCTGGTCGTGTCGGCAGGATCACTTCATTCGATCATCGGCCCAAATGGGGCAGGTAAGACGACGGTCTTCAATCTCATCAGTGGGACGCTCCGGCCCACCCGCGGTCAGATTCTGCTTCGTGGTGAGGACATCACCGGCTCGCCGACCCATCGAGCGATTCATCGCGGCATCGGTCGGTCGTTTCAGATCACCAACATCTTTCCAAACCTCACGGTCTTCGAGAACGTGCGGATCGCGGCCCAGGCGCTTGGAAAGGACAACTTCAAGGCGTTGAGTCCGCACCGTCGATTCGGCGCCTACATGGACCGAGCCGGCGTCGTGCTCGATCTCGTAGGCTTGAGCGACAGGGCCTCGGTGCCGGCGCAGGTTCTCGCCCACGGGGACCAGCGCAAGCTCGAACTGGGCATGATCCTCGCTCCAGATCCCGAGATCCTCATGCTCGATGAGCCGACGGCCGGGATGGCCGCTGAGCAGGTGCCTGAACTCATCGAGCTGATCCGCAACATCCAGTCCTCGGCGAACAAGACAGTGATGCTGGTGGAGCACAACATGCAGATGGTGATGGGTGTGTCGGATTGCATCACCGTCATGCATCAGGGGGCCGTTATTGCGGAGGGCACACCAAGCGAGATCAGGGCCAACCAAAGAGTCCAGACGGCCTATCTCGGCGGTCTATACACCGATCTGGGAGGCGCCGGATGAGCCTGTTGCGCCTCGAAGCGGTTGAGACGTTCATCGGCCAGTTTCATATCCTCGAGGGAGTCTCTTTCGAGGTAGCGGAGGGTTCGATCGTTGCTCTGTTGGGTCGCAACGGGGCGGGCAAGACGACGACCCTCAAGTCGATTCTGGGCATCACACCGCCCAGCGGTGGGCGTGTCGTCTACGACGGCACAGATATCACGGGATGGCGAAGCTACGACATCGCATCGGCTGGCATCGGGTATGTCCCTGAGCATCGGGCGATCTTCACTGAGCTCACGGTCGAAGAGAACCTGCGTATTGCCGAGCGGAATCGCGGCGAGTTCGATGCCAAATGCGACCTCATCTTTGATCTGTTCCCCGATCTGAAGCGCTTTGCCGCCCTCGACGGTGGCCAGTTGTCCGGGGGTCAGCAGCAGATGCTTGCCGTCGGTCGAGCTCTCGTCGCAGACAACCGGGTTCTTCTGATCGACGAACCAAGCGAAGGATTGGCCCCCGTGATCATTGAACAGATGATCGAGGCGATCCGTCGTCTCGCCGACCATACGACAGTTCTGCTTGTCGAGCAGAACTTCGTCGTAGCCACGCTGCTGGCCGACCGCTACGTAATCATTGAAGAAGGCAGCTCGGTTCACTCAGGAGCCATGGCTGACCTGGCGCCAGATGACGAGACCATCCGCAGGTATTTGGGGGCCGTGTGAACGATGCAACGCCTCCGGAGTCAATGACCCGCAACAGCGCGCGCTCCGAGTGGCTGAAACGCAACCGCACTCGTGTTGCCGTCCTGTCCATCCTGGCGGTGCTATTCGTGGCCGCGCTTGGAGGGCTCGAAACCGAGGACTGGTTTGCCACCATCATGCAAGGCCTCTCGGTTGGAGCGGTCACGTTCCTTGTCGCGTCAGGGCTGTCGCTCATCTTTGGCCTTATGGATGTCCTCAATCTTGCTCACGGCGAGATCTTCATGTTGGGGGCCTACGTCGGGTGGACCATCTACACACGGTTCGACACCGCGGTGGACGTTCTGGTCCCGCTGGCGCTTGTGGCCGCTCCTTTTGCTCTGCTTCCGCTGTGGCGAAGACTCGGATCCGCGCTGATTGGACCCGGGTGGCGCCGAGCGGCGTCCTGGGGTGTCCTCGGCTCGGGTCTGCTCATGGCGATCGGGGCGGTGATGCAGTTCCCGCTTGTGATCTGGAACCCCGAGATCTATGCCGAGAGCCCGATCACCTTCTCTCTGGCAGTCGACCTCGGCACATTGGCTCCGCTACCGGCCGATACCTGGGGGTTGCCCGCGATTCTGGCGATCCTTGGTGTCTTGGCAGGTTCGGCCCTGGTGGCGATCGGCTTTTCGGCAGTACGGCCGCGCCCGGGAGCAGCTACGGCGCTGGCAAGACGACAGGCTGTGTGGTTCGGAGCAGTCATCGTCGGAGCGCTCGTGCTCCATGCAGCGCGTTCTCCCATCAACGAGTGGGTCTTCGGCCTGAGCACGACTTGGCGGTTCATGCTCGCGATGGTCTTCGCCACGCTGGCCGGAGCCGGTCTGGGGGCTCTGATCGAGGTCGCTCTCATCAGACCCCTCTACGAACGACCCATCTACCAGCTGATGTTGACCCTCGGAGTCGGATTCATCCTCATTGAGGTGGTGCGTGAAATCTGGGGTCGCCCCGAATTCAACATGGCGCGTCCGGCTGCATTCAATGGGACCGGAGCGGGATGTCCCGGACAAGGGCTCGGAGGCTTCTTTAGCGGTTGTAGCACCGTCGAAGTGTTCGGGGGGCGGTTGCGGGTCTACAACGAGGGCTTTGTGGTTCTGGTCGGGATCGTCGTTCTCATCGCGATAACGCTCTTGCTGAAACGTACCCGAATCGGAATGATCATCCGTGCCGGAGTCCAGGACTCTGAGATGGTCGAAGCTCTCGGGATCAATGTCCGTCGTGTCTTCACACTCGTGTTCGCCATCGGGTCGGGCCTGGCGGCGCTCGGTGGGGTGCTCGCGGCGCCATCGATCGGGTTGAGCACCGCCATGGGGGGGCTGCTGTTGCTGCAGGCCCTGATCGCGCTCGCGATCGGGGGTCTGACCAGCTTCCCGGGTGCTGCCGCCGGCGCAGTGCTCGTGGGGCTGCTTCAGCAGTTCATCATCCGCTTTGGCCAACAAGGGATCTCGATTCCCTTCGTCTCTGAGCCGTTCCGACCGTCGCCCACACTCGTGCCTGCCGCGGGCGTGCTCTTGATGGTCATCGTCCTGGTCGTGCTCCCCAACGGCCTGTTCGGAAAGAGCGATCGATGACTGCGCTCAGGGACCGCATCGGCACGACCCTCCGGCACGGCACCGGAGTGATCGCCCTGATCGGCGGACTGATCCTTTTCCCATTCGCCGTGTCGATCGTCATCGACGGGGCCGGAGTAGGCGCGGTTTTCGACAATGCCACCGGCAACGCTCGCTTCATGCAGGGTCTGGCCATCGAAGTCTTCATCCTCGCCCTGTATGCGATGAGCTATGACCTGGTGCTGGGGGTGACAGGATTGTTGTCGTTCGGCCACGCAATGTTCTTTGGTGTTGGCGCCTACACGTTTGGCATTGCTCTCAAGACATTCGATCTCGCTTGGGGAACTGCGCTGGTTGTTGTGGTCATTGCGGCGCTCCTGCAGTCGGCGCTGTTCGCCGTCGTCCTCCCGCGCGTGAAGGGCATCACGTTTGCTCTCGTGACTCTTGGGTTTGCCACGATGTTCTGGATCATTATCCAGTCCAGTGACCTGGCGGATTGGGCCGGTGCCGAGATCGGGTTGCAGGGGGTGAAGCCACCTGCCTGGTTCTTCGACACGACCAACGAGCGTTTTGTGTTCTACTTGATCTCGGCGGCGGTACTCGTCGCATTCTTCCTCATCTACCGGCGGCTCGTGGATTCCCCGACTGGCAGGGTCCTCGTAGCGATCCGCGACAACGAGGACCGGGCGGCGATGCTCGGATTCAACACTTTCTGGTTCAAGTTCATGGCTCTGGCGATTGCTTCAGTCACTGCTGCCATGGCCGGGGTGCTCCACACGTTGCACCAGCCCATCGTCACTCCGAATGTGGCAGGACTCGGATTCATGGTTACGGCGCTGCTCGTCGTGCTGATCGGAGGGTTGGGGACCGTCAACGGCGCCATCGTCGGTGCCGTCGTCTTCAGACTGCTCGACTTCTATCTGGAGAAGTGGTTCGGAGGGGCTTCGACGGCACTGATCGGCACGGCCTATGTGGCCATCGTCCTCTATCTTCCGTTCGGGATCGTTGGTACCTGGCGAGCCAGGTCCTTCAGATTCGCCGAAGGTAGGGCCCGTCTTGTGCGTCTTGTGCGTGGAGGTTCGGAATGAGAGACGTTGGTCTGCAGTCGGTGGGGACCTGGTTTCCCGAGCAATGGATGTCGGCGGCGGAGATAGCTGCCGCCTCCGGTGTTCCCGAAGATGTGCTCGTGGATCGGTTCGGGCTGGACGGCAAGCACATCTCGGGACCTGATGACCACGTATCGACGATGGGTGCCCGCGCAGCGATGGTTGCACTCGACGAAGCCGGCCTCGACCCGGCTGATGTCGATGTGGTCATGTACTTCGGTTCCATGGGCAAGGACTACTACATCTGGTCGGCGGCCCCGAAGATCGCCAACCTGATCGGGGCCACAGATTCCTGGGCGCTGGAGATGTCCTATGTGTCGTGTGGTGCTCCGGTTGCGCTCAAGGTAGGGCGCGACCTTCTGCGATCGGATCCCGACATCGAAACCGTGCTCATCGTTGGCGGAAGCGCGGAGTCGCATTTCCTCGACTACTCGAACCAGAGGTCGCGATTCATGTTCAATTTCGGTGACGGCGCCGCCGCCGCAGTACTCCGGGCTGAGCACGGTCACACAATCCTCGATACCAAGATCATCACCGACGGGCGCTTTGCCGATGCGGTGGCCATCTTCGCCGGGGGTAGCCGGAACCCGGCTACAGCACAGACCGTCGCCGATGGTGAGCATTTCTTCGACGTGCCAGATCCGGCGGCCATGAAGAGCGGGCTTGACCCCGTGTCTGGCGAACGGTTTCTAGAGGTGGCTCGAGCGGTGTGCGACGGGGCGGGCGTGGACACATCTGATGTGGCGTTGTTGGCGCCGATCCACTTCAAGAAGTCATTCCACGACTGGATAGTGGATCAGCTCGGCATCCCGCATGACCGTGTCACCTATCTACGGCGCCACGGACACATGTCGGGGATTGACCCCTTGGTGGGAATCGAGCACCGCTGGGGCGAGCTACGACCAGGAGATCACGTGCTGTGCCTGGCGGCAGGGACCGGCTACTCCTGGGCGGCGACGTTGCTGAGGTGGTGATGGTGAAGCGACCTGTTCCGGCTTACGACTGGATTGCCTACCACGCAGATCTGGGTGCAGACCGTGTGGCAATCATCGATGACGGGCGCGATCTGACGATCTCCTTCGGGGAACTAGAAGATCGGGTGCGCCGGCTCGCCTCGTGGCTTGCCTCGCAGGGTGTCGAATCGGGCGACCGTGTTGCCTTCCTGGCGGGGAACACTTCGGACGTCTTCGAGGTGATGTTTGCATGCTCCAAGCTCGGCGCGATCTTCGTTCCTCTGAATTGGCGCCTCGCCGTTCCGGAGCTCGAGTTCATCATTGGTGACTGCACTCCGAAGGTCCTGATCTTCGAAGAAGGATTCTCAGATGTTGCTGCGACCCTCGGGGTGCCGGTGACGCTGGCACTTGGTCTCCCTTTCGAGGAGGCAAAGGCGTGGGCCGATCCGGCGACCGCCCCTCCGGTGACGGCTACCCACGACGATCCGTGGGCGATCATGTACACGTCGGGAACCACGGGTCATCCCAAGGGAGCGTTGGTGACGCACGGGATGGTGTTCTGGAACGCCATCAACATCGGCTCTGCTGTTGGTCTCACCAGGGAGTCCACCAATCTCAGTGTCTTGCCGACCTTCCACACTGGTGGCCTCAACCTCTATACGACCCCTTGTCTCCGTTTGGGGGCGAAGTCGATCATCCTGCGCGAGTTCGACCCGGAGCGAGTGCTCAGGTGGCTCACATCGGGTGAGATTTCTCACTTCTTCGGCGTGCCATCCATCTACCAGTTTCTTGCCGAGCACCCGGGATGGACCGACGCCGAATTGGAGCGCGTGGGGTCGTATGCCTGTGGGGGCGCACCTATGCCGGTGGCGTTGCTGCAACGCTATGCCGACCGCGGGATCCTGATTCGACAGGGCATGGGCCTCACTGAGACGAGTCCCACGTTGTTCCTCACCGATGCCGAACACGCTCTGTCCAAGATCGGGTCTGTAGGCAAGCCGGTGCTCCACACCGAAATCCGAATCGTCGATGAAGGTGGCGGGGACGTCCGCACGGGAGAGATCGGGGAGTTGTGGGCGCGTGGGCCGAATGTCACTCCGGGGTATTGGGAGCGACCGGCAGCCAACGAGGAATCGTTCACAGATGGATGGCTTCACACCGGAGACGCGGCGCGCATGGATGACGAAGGCTATGTCTACATAGTGGACCGCTGGAAGGACATGTTCATCAGTGGGGGAGAGAACGTGTATCCGGCCGAGGTCGAGCAGGTGTTGTTCCACAATCCGAGCATCCTCGATGTAGCGGTGATCGGCGTTCCGGATCCTCGCTGGGGCGAGGCGGGAATCGCCGTAGTGGTTCCGCGTGACCCGGGTGCGTTCGATGGCGATGCCGTTCTGAGCTACCTCGACGACAAGCTGGCGAAGTTCAAGATCCCAAAGAGCGTCATCGTCGTCACGGAGCTGCCTCGCAACGCCGCTGGGAAGGTTCTGAAGCGCACCCTGCGGGCCGATCTCACCCCGCCGAGAGGCTGAGGGGGGAGTATGGCCATCAATACGCTGCTCGAGAGACACGCCAGGTATAGACCCAACCATCCGGCCGTGGTGTTCGGTGAGACCCGGCTTGACGCAGACGGACTCTTGGCACGCGCCAATCGGGTAGATAACGCGCTGCGCGGTCTCGGGCTCGGCAAGGGCGACAAGATCGCCATGGTGCTCGACAACTCGCTTGTGGTGCTCGACATCTACAACGTGTGTGCTGCCAGTGGCTTCGTGGCGGTCCCGCTGAGTCCTCTGTTGAGCGGCGAGGGACTCGTGAGCCTGCTGAACGATGCAGACACTGCCGTCGTTATCACGATGACCCGTTTGGCTCGTGAATTCGAGGCGATTCGGGACCGGTTGAACATCGATCCCGATCGTTTCGTGCTCGTTGACGGGGAACGCCCCGGCTGGCAATCCTACGAGGCACTGACGACCGCCGCCTCGCCCGAGGCTCCGCCGCGTGACCCAGTGAACGACGAAGACATCTTCAACATCATCTATAGCTCGGGCACAACCGGCCGGCCAAAGGGGATAGTGCACACCCATGCCGTGCGACAGGCTTATTGCACTGGTTTCGCCTCATCGTTTCGGATCCACCCCGAGAGCGTGGTGCTTCATTCGGGATCCCTGGTGTTCAACGGAGCCTTCCTGTCGCTGATGCCAGCCATGTACCTCGGCTGCACCTATGTGCTCATGCCGTCGTTCGACGCCGACGCGATGATCGAGGCGATCGAAACCGAGCGCGCGACTCACATCATGCTGGTGCCCTCTCAGATCATCGCATTGCTCGAATCGGACCGGTTTACGGCAGACCACGTGGGTTCTTTGGAAATGGTGTGCTCTGTGGGGGCACCCCTTCACCTTGAGCACAAGGAGGAGTTGTCGCGGCGATTGCCGAACCGGTTCTATGAGCTGTACGGCCTCACAGAGGGCTTCGTGACGATCCTCGATCGTGACGACTTTGCGACGAAGCCAGGGTCGGTTGGAGTACCCCCGCCTTTGTACGAGATGCGGATTGTCGATTACCTGGGTGTGGATGTGGCGGCCGGTGAGGTCGGTGAGATCGTCGGTCGCGGTCCGATCACAATGCCGGGTTACTACAAGCGTCCGGATCTCACGGCAGAGGCCCTTCGCGACGGCTGGCTGTTCACCGGAGATCTCGGGTTCGTGGACGACGATGGATTCTTGTTCCTCGTTGATCGCAAGAAGGATCTCATCATCTCGGGCGGCGTGAACGTATATCCACGGGACATCGAGGAGATCCTCATTACTCACCCCGCGATTACGGATGTTGCAGTCTTCGGGGTGCCCCACGACAAGTGGGGCGAGACGCCGGTAGCGGCCGCTCGGGTCACTCCGGAGGCATCGGTAACCGCCGAAGAGCTGCGGGAGTGGCTCAACGAGCGAGTGGCCGCCCGCTTCCAAAAGGTCGGCGAGGTGATGATTCGTCAAGAGTTCCCGCTCAGCGTCGCAGGTAAGACCTTGCGCCGCGTGCTTCGTGACACCTATTTCGAGGAGAATCAGAGCAGATGAAGAGCCGTCACATCCAAACGAACGGCATTCGACTCCACTTTCTGGACGTACCCGGCGATGGTCCGACGCTCATCCTGACACCCGGTCTCACTGCCAACTCCCACTTCTTCGTCGGGCTTTTGCGTGAGCTCACGCCACATCTGCGCGTGTTGGCGTTCGATCTGCGTGGTCGCGGTCTGTCGGACAAGCCAGATGCCGGTTACGAGATGGTGGATCATGCCGAGGACATCTTGGGTGCGATGGACGGCCTTGCGATTGACAGTGCCATCGTCGGGGGCCATTCCTTCGGTGGCCTACTTACCTATTACCTGGCATCCCACCATCCAGAGCGGGTGTCGCGAGCGATCGTGATGGATGCCCCTTCCGAGGTCGATCCGACGATCATCGAGCAGATCCAACCATCGTTGGATCGTCTCGAGACGACCTACTCATCGTGGGACGAATACCTCGCTGCCGTGCGTCGGATGCCGTACTACGAGGGCTGGGAATGGGATGAGTTTCTCACCGAGTTCTACAGGTCGGACGTTGAGACACTTCCCGACGGAGCTGTCCGTTCCCGGTCCAGGCCGGACCACATCCGCCAGGCAGTTGAAGGCACGCTCGGCATTGATTGGCCGGATCTGGTTGGACGCGTGGACCAGCCGACAATGCTGATACGGGCGAAGGGTCCGTTCGGGCCCCCCGGATACCCGCCGATCGTGTCTGAGGAGCAAGCCAGTCAGACGGCCTCCCTGCTGCGGAATGGATCCTTGAAGTCGTTCGACGGCAACCACATCACGTTCCTCTTCGGTGGCGGAGCCGCTGCGGTTGCCCGATCGATCATCGACTTCGCATCCGTTTGATCGGCGCGCGCACCCTCGTCTCAGTGCGCATCGAGAGGGTTCGACCACCTCAGTAGATGAATCTCTCCAGCAGTCTGCCGAGGAAGGAGCGGCGGGCCGTGTCTCTTGCCGAAACCAACAGCACGCTGCAGTCGACCCTCTCTGCGATCCTGTCGGCCAGGTCGGCGAAGATGGGGAACCGGCGCAAAGAGGCACCGAGAATCACGAGATCGGCGTCACGGGCGATGGTGCCCAATGCTTCGACGATGTCGTCGGAACGGACCACAGCGCTGGTCGTGTCGGACCGACATAGCGCCATCAACTCCTCGTGGTACTCACGTATCCCGTCCACTTGTAGGTCGGTGGCTTCTCCACCCACAACATGTACGAATCGGACGGCACCGTCAGCGGCGGTGGCCAAACGATCCGCCAGGTCGACCTTCAGGGCGTCATAGGGGCCGCCGGCACCCATCACGGCGACGGTATGCACGTCGCCCACGGCTCTGTTGCGGAGGAAGGCGGTGTCGCAGGAGAGATGTTCTCGAAGCCACCTCAACTCACCTCCAAAGAGTCGTCCCGGTCGATCGACTTGCGGCATGTCGGACAGCACGAGGTCGATCCGGTGCTCCGCCACATAGTTGATGAGCGCACGGCGGCGATCATGGCCGAGCACCTCACCGACCTGAACATTGATGCCCATTTCGGTGGCGATGTCACGGACGCCTTGCTCGAAGACGAGTTCGTCATCGGTCTTGGCGGCGACTAGAGACAAGCTCATCTGAGAGGGAATCTGCTCAAAGCGCATCACGTCGACGCGTCTACCGGGTCTCACCACGGTCCTCGCCATGCTCATCAGAGCTCGTAGGCGAGTACTCGAGATGTCCTTCCGGACTGGGATCAGGATTCGGCCCTTTCCAGACCGGCTCAGGGCCTCCCGTGTCTCATCGACCAGTCGGGCGGTAGCCCGGAGGCGCAAAGCGTCCAGTGAGGCGCTTTCTCGGCTGGCCCGGGATCGACCAAATACGCGGTACCAAACGAATCCTCCGATGACGATGCCACCCGCTCCGAGGATCGGGACCCAACCCATTTGCGTCAGCAGTACCGCAGCCGCCGCGATCCCAGCCAGCTGAACCCAGGGATAGAAGGGTGATCGGAACCTGGGTCGATACCAGGCCACCTTGCTTTCGCGGAAGGCAATCACGGCCAGGTTCACCATGGACAGAACGAGGAGTTGGAAGGCACTGGCGAGCTTTGCCAAATCGAGCAGCGGCACAAACGCAATCAGGGAGACAAGCGCCAGGCCGGTAACTGCAGTCGATACGACAGGCGTTCCTGAGCGGGCTCCGATGCTGGCAAGGATCTTGGGCGCCAGCCGGTTGCGCGCCATCGCGAACGGGTAACGCGACGAGGCAAGGAGCCCGGCGTTTGCCATGCTTATCAGGGCCAGCACCGCGGTGATTCCGATGATCTTGGGTCCGACGTCTTGCATGAAGGCCTCAGCCGAAGTGGCCATCGGGGTCAGCGATGTCGTCAGATCTGCCGGCGGCGTGGTGCCAACCATCACCAGCACGATCGCGGGATACAGGAACATCATCACTGAGATGGAGATGAGGATCCCCATGGGCAGGTTGCGACTGGGCCGCTGTACCTCCTCGGCGATGCTGGCCACTTTCGTGACTCCGGCATAGGCCACGAAGACGAGTCCGGTGGCCTCAAGCAGGCCCAACGTTCCCTCTGCGAGGAAGGGCCGGTAGCGATCGCTGTCCACCAACGTGATGCCATCTGCGATGAAGAAGACCAGGACACCCAAGACGAACGTCACCGCCAGAGCCTGGAAGCGCCCCGACTGCCTGACGCCGGCGATGTTGAGCAGAATCAACCCAACTGCGATACCCAACGCCACCGGCCGAGCGGGGATGTCGTGCACAAAGAACTGGAGATAGGCACCCAATCCGACGAGGGCGAACGCCGCTTTGAAGACCATGGCAAACCAGGTGCCAAAGCCGGCAATCGTACCCATCAGCGGACCCATCGCTCGATCCACGTAGAGGTAGCTACCGCCTGCTTGAGGCATCGCGGTTGCCATCTCCGATTGGCTGAATGCAGCCGGCAATACGACTAGGCCTGCCAGGAAGTAGGCAGCGATCACAGCGGGACCTGCCACTTTCGTGGCCAATCCCGGCAACACGAAGATGCCACTCCCAATCATCGCCCCGAGGGACACGGTGAAGACTGCATACAGTCCGAGCTCGCGGGCGAGCGACTTGGATTGTGAAGGTGGATTCGTCTCCATCAAGTCCCGGGAGCGTACCCGGGTCGCCGACCGCCTGACGCTTGTGCGGCGCCGTCGTTTCGCCTCTGCCATTCGGCCCTGGTCCGCAACAGCGGCCATCGCGACACTTGGGGCAAGTCAGGGAGGTGGTTTGTGCGCGCCCGGTCGATTCTTGCGGCGATGATCGTTTCAGTCTTGGTTGTATCGGCATGCGGTGACGATGAAACGGTGCCATTCGCTTCACAGGCTGCGACCAATTCATCCACAACCATCGCGGCCGGTACCACAGTCGTCTCGGAAACGACTCTGGTGGGGGATTCCTCTACCACGGCTCCGACGACAGCTACTACGACGACCAACCCGACTACCACGGCGCCTCCCACGACTACTACAACCACATCACCGCTTCCTACTGCAGCGGATGCTCTGGCGGGATTCTTTGCGGCCGTGACCGCGCTCGATGCAGATATTCGGGCGGCGGCCGATCTCTTCAACGCCGGATACGACGGAGATGCGGCCACGATCTCGGGTGTCGCGGCGAACGCAATCAACGCACTCGACGCGTCCCCCGTGGTATCGCAGATCCCGCCGGGTCTCTCGCTGTCGCTGGAGACGGCGGTGCTCGGTGTGCTCGCCGATTTGCAGAGCCGGATCGCAGCCCTTCAGGGAGCGGTGCGACTGCTCAACGGCAACGTCTCGGAGGTGCCGTTTGCCCTCGACTGCCTCGAGAATGGTGGCCTCTCGGCCGATCGCTTTGCCGGTGATGTCGATCGAGCCGTTGCTCTGGCCGCACTAGAACCGCCACCAACGGCGGCTCCCGATTCGGTCCCGGCCGGGGTGCTGGCAGTTCGAGTGGAGACGATCCGGTCGATGAACTTCGGTTGTGACGGATGCGGAGGGATGGCATACACCGAGGCGATCCCGATCGACTGGGATGCCGGTTTGATCATGGAGGGCGTTGGATTCGAGGCTTCTTTCGACGGTGTCGGCTGGCAGATACTCATCTACGCCTGTTGAGTTCTGCTCCGATCAGGGCACGAGGGTGAGGGTGAAGACACCCGGTTCGTTGGTGTTGGAGTCGGTGATGAAGAACATGGCGAGATCGGGCTGACCATCGCTGTCGCCTGCCCTTTCGAATCGCAGTCTGAATTGGAGCATCGGTTCGTCGGCGCCGAGCGCGTCACGAACCGTCTCGGTCACGTCGCAGGTGAGTCCGGCATCGGTCCGCTCACAGGCCACCGGGGCTCCGGTCGCCGGGAGATCGAACAGGTTCGGCCCGAAGGCTTCGTAGAGCACCGGCTCTGCGAGGAACCCGCCTAGGTCCTCAAACGGGGCCCCGCGCACGGTCAGTACGTCCGAAGAGAGCACGGCCGACGATACGCTCGACAAGGAACCGGGTCTCTCGAAGGTCAGATAGACCTGGACGCCGTCTCCGTCGGGGAAGCTCGGGTTGAGATTGTCCCCTACGAAGAGGCCCGTCCCCATGCCGGCAAATCCGCGTGGGGTGTGACCTTCGAGCTGTCCTCCTTCGTTGACGAGGAGCACCAAGCCGGCGGTATCGGTGGTCACAGCGGGTGCCGCCGCTGCTGAGCACGCGGCAAAGATTAGAGATGGCAACAACCACCTAGCGGACGCCATCGAGGATCCCCTGTGCGATGTATCGAGCGACCGCTATCTCGTCGGCAGTCAGTGTCATGCCGTTCGTGCCCGAGAACATCAGCCGATCAGGATCGTCCAGCGCGTGATGAAGGCCGAGAATGTGGCCGATCTCGTGGCTGCTGACTCGCTCGTCGTGCACCGTCGACACGTCACTCACGAAGAAGGTTCGCAGTCCGAGGGGGGCAAACCCATTGGCCCCGCCTGCGTCGGGAACGTAGAACCCGATCATCGCTCCCGGGTCGGGAATCTCGAAGCGCCCCCGATTGGCTGCGATGAGAAACGCCCTCCCATCGCGGGCCGCAACTGCAGTGATTACGTCGGACGGGACTTCGATCTCGCCTACCACCGTGATGTCGAGGACGATCCCTGCCTGGTCCCAGATCTCGGTCATCCTGGCGCCGATAGTCGTTACGTCTTGGGGCGTCCGCACCGACGACGGCCCGGTGTCGCCGACAACGACATAGAGAGACACGGGCAGGTGGATCGATTCCGGCGGCGCGGCGATCGGTGCGACCGACGCCGCAGCCGAACCACAGGCCGCCAGCAAGATCAGAAACGGAGTGAGGAGAAACCGCACGGTCTCCTCAACCGGCGCCACACCCGGATGCTTCCCTGATGCTGGATCTGCGGAACAGTTGGAGCCGGCTGCGCGTTGCATCAGGACCACTATCTGGAGCACATGTGTCCAAACCCCTGCTTGCGATCGTCGCTCTCGCTCTTGTCGCTGCCGCCTGTTCTTCGACGAGCGACACGGCGACCGATTCGACCACGACCAGCGCAGCCGTCGCCGCTTCCACTACGTCTACCACGGTGACTCCGAATCAGAGCGAGCCGACTGAGGTCCCAGCGGATTCGGCACTCACGCTGACGGTGGCGGGAGGATGGTCGGCGACCGCACTGGGATCTGGTGTAAAGCCGGCGATCGCACTCGACGGTTCCGGTGCCCCGGGCGTGGCCTGGATCTTCGAGGAGATTGGCGAAGGGTTCGTCGCGTTCTCCACCGCAGTCGACTCCTGGGAACGGAAGCTGGTGCTGGAGGGCTACTTCTACGGCCCGATCGACCTCGCATTCGACCCCTCGGACATTCCCAACATCGTGATTCACGACCACCAGGCCGACAACTTTGACCCGGAACTAGGCGACCTGGTGCGTCTCTACTGGGACGGTTCCGGCTGGGTGAAGGACACCGCCACCGATGATGGTCACGACGGGTGGGACAGCACCGTCGCCATTGGTGCCAACGGCGTCGTCCATGCCGCCGGGGTCGACCCGGCGCAATTCGGGCGGCAGGACGGGGTCGAGTACTACCGGAACGCCGGTTCGGGTTGGGAGGTGACCGCGGTTGGGAGTGGACCGATCCCGTACCAGTACAACGTAGGCCTTGCCCTCGATCCGACCGGTGTGCCGACCCTCACCTACTACGACGACAGTGACCGGGATCTGATCATTGCCACCCTCGTCGGGGAAGCGTGGTCGCTGGAGACGGTGGCGTCGGAAGGCGACGTCGGCAAATACTCATCTCTGGCCTTTGATGCAGAGGGCAGGGCTGCGGTGACCTTCTTCGAGCAGACATCGGGAACTGCCGGGAACATCCTGTTCGCCTTCAATGAGGGGGCCGACTGGGTGCTGGAGACGGTTGGGCAGCTCACCGCGTTCTCGGAGGGCAACGCCCGGCGCAACTCCTCACTGGCGTTCGATGGTCAAGGCCGCGCCCACGTCGCCTTCTCGGATACCTCAGGCGTTTGGTACTCCGTGCGCGGAGATACCGGTTGGGAGACTGAGCAGATCGTCACCGCCGACTTGGCTCTGGGACAGCTCGTGTCCCTCGTGCTCGACGGAGCCGACACCCCTCACTTGGTGCTCTATGAGATCACGAGCGGCAACCCGCTCGACGGCACCGTCGCCTACCTAACGCGGGGCTAGTGCTCGGCGGAGGGCCACAGGTGTTGGGAATTGTGGTGCCCCGGCAGCATCCGGGGCACCACAACATCCGTGTTGATGGGTCGCTACGGACGACCCAGGGAACTCGAGAGTGAGATGATGTCGTCTGCGACGTTCAGACAGTCCTGCGGCGTCAGACCGGTGTAGATCCAGAAGTAGATCCAGTAACTGGGGTCGGTGGCACCGTCGTAGTTGGCGTAGGCGATCAAGCAGATGGCCGCCGTGGTGTAGGAGGCGATGGTTGCCTCACTGCCGAACCGCACGTCCAGAACATCCCAGCCGGCATCGGTGAGCGTGGCGGCATAGCCCGGTGGCGGCGGAGCATCGACGATCGCGGCGACGCGGAATCCATCATCCATCTCCTCGACCGATACCAGTTCGGTGTTGGGCTGAAGCGGAACCATGTGATCGGCGATGACCTGTTCAGCGGTCAGGGCCGCGGTCTGCGTCGTGGTGGGTGCTGCCGTGGTTGTGGTTGTCGTAGGTGGCGTAGTCGTTGTCGGTGCGTTGGTGGGGGCCGGTGCGTCGGTAGCCGCGGGTGCATCCGTGGCTGCCGTCGTGGCCTGGGTCGTTATTGCGTCGTCGTCTCCGCATGCCGCAGCCACCAGGGCGAAGGCAAGGAGTAGGACGATCACGCGAGTTGTCGCGCTCTTCATGTGTTTCCCCTCGTTCTGTCGGCCACGGTGGGCCGAGAGATGTGGGACATTATTGGATCCGTGTTTCTAGACCGTGTGTCGGCACCGGTTGTAGGGTTCGGAAGTGACCGGTTCGACCACCTCTTGCGATTCACCAGACGGCACCCTCTGTCGTTTCTGTCGGTACTAGGCCCCGGTAGTCAGGAGGTGTGCTGAGTGAACGACGCCGCGCTCTATGACGAATTCGCCGACAGTTGGTGGGATCCCGACGGGTTTCTCCACGGCATCGGCACGTTGCTCAACCCGGTACGAGTGCCCTACATAGATAGGGTTCTGACCTCTCGCGGCACAGGACCGGTCGGACAGCATGCCCTCGATATCGGATGTGGTGGTGGCCTGTTGTCGGAGCCCCTTGCCGAGCTGGGGATGATCGTGACCGGTATCGATGCTTCTATTCCGTCGGTTGCGGAGGGCCGGGGTCACGGCGACACCGTTCGGTACGCCGCCGCGCTCGCCGATCGACTGCCATTTGACGATGGAGCATTTGATGTCGTCGTCGCCATGGAGGTGCTGGAACATGTTCAGGATCCGATGGCGGTTGTGACTGAGGCTTCTCGCATCCTGCGTCCAGGCGGCATCTTCTTTTTCGCAGGGCCATCTAGGACCCGACTCAGTCGGCTTGCACTCGTCGATCTTGCTCAGCGCTGGCGTTGGTCGGCGGTGCTACCGGAGAATCTGCATCGCTGGGAGTCCTTCATAACCCCCTCCGAGATGTCGGACATGCTCGCTGAGGTGGACGTCGCCGTCGAGGAGACGGTCGGCTTGGGCATCAAATGGGGTGATCTGATGGCGGCCATGCGTGCCTACTGGAGTCTGCGCCGAGGCCGGATAGGGCACGCCGAATCGGGCCGGCGGGTTCGGTTCACGACCCACCGCAACATGAGTATCAGCTACATGGGGTACGGAACCAAGCGCTGAACCAGTACGCGGGGAATGGTTTGCCGATTGGGCCTCTCGATGGAGGCAACGAATTCGAACCGACTGAGCGGTGCGACATCTGGCGATTGGGTGCGCTGATACGCTGAACCTGTGAATCAGCCTCTCATCGAGTGTGTCCCCAACTTCTCGAACGGGCGAGACCCGCTCGTGATCGCGGCTATCACTTCTGCGATCGAGTCGGTAGATGGCACTGTTCTGCTCGATGTGGACCCCGGAGCCTCGACCAACCGAACGGTCGTCACATTCGTGGGCTCCGCCGACGCCGTTGTGGAGGGCGCGGTGCGTGCCGGAATCGTCGCTGCCGAGCAGATCGACATGCGCCACCACCACGGAGAGCATCCCCGTTTTGGGGCGATGGACGTGTGTCCCTTCGTTCCGATCGCAGGGATCACAATGGAGGAGGTTGCCGAGCTGGCTCGGGAGACGGGTCGTCGTCTCGGCGAGGCGGGGATCTCCGTGTACCTGTACGAGAATGCGGCGTCGGCACCGCATCGCCGCAACTTGGCCGACGTGCGCGCAGGAGAGTACGAGGGCCTCACAGACAAGCTCCTCGATTCCGCATGGCAACCGGACTTTGGTCCGGCCCAGCTCAATGAACGTGGCGGCGCAACAGCCGTTGGCGCTCGCCAGTTCCTTGTCGCCTACAACGTCAACCTCAACACCACGTCTACCCGGCGCGCCAATGCCGTCGCATTCGATGTGCGTGAGCGAGGCCGTGTCGAACGCGCTGGAGATCCTCTGACCGGCGAGATCGTCCGAGACGTCGATGGTGAGCCTCTGTGGCAGCCGGGGACGCTCGAGGCCGTCAAGGCGATCGGGTGGTATATCGACGAGTACCGGCAGGCGCAGGTGTCGATGAATCTCACGGATCTCTCAGTGACCCCGCTCCACGTTGCGTTCGACGCGGTGAGAGAGCGTGCCAAGGCTCGCGGGATGCGGGTCACTGGTTCTGAGATCGTCGGAATGGTGCCGCTAAAGGCGATGCTGGACGCCGGTCGCCACTATCTGACTCGACAGCAACGGTCCCACGGGATCTCCGACGAGGAGATCGTTCACATCGCGGCCATGTCGATGGGTCTCGATGATCTGACTCCTTTCGAGCCCACCGCGAAGATCATCGAGTGGCGGGTGGGGCAGCAAGACACACGGCTGGTCTCGCGCAGCTTGACCGAGTTCGCGTGGGAGGCGGCGTCGGAAGCGCCCGCCCCCGGCGGGGGGTCGGTGGCAGCGCTCGCCGGAGCACTTGGGTCCGCCTTGGGGACGATGGTCGCCAACCTATCGGCCCACAAGCGAGGCTGGGACGACCGCTGGGAGGAGTTCTCCGACTGGGCTGTTCGCGGCAAGGATCTCCAGACCCGCCTACTGGCACTCGTCGATGCCGACACTGACGCCTTTGGTGCCCTGATGGAGGCATACCGCATGCCTTCCGGGTCCGGTGAGGAGGATGCAGAGCGCGAGGCGGCAATCCAGGCTGCAACGCGGGGTGCAATCGAGATCCCGCTGGCCGTCATGGAGGGATCCGTTGAGGCGATGGAGGTCGTTGCGGCGATGGCGGGGCGCGGTCTGGAGTCGTCGGTGTCCGATGCCGGCGTTGGCGCACTCATGCTTCGCACCGCGGTTCGCGGTGCTCACTTGAATGTACAGATCAACGTGGCCGGCATCGCCGATGAGTCAGAGCGGACCGCCTATCTCGATCGGGCGGCCCGACTCGAGGACATGGCCGGCGAACAAGAGGCTGCGATCCTGGCCAAGGTTCGAGAACGAATCGGGTAGGGAGCCGGTATCACCGTCTGCGCCGGACAAAGGTGTTCGTGACGGCCGGGTTCGCTGTCCATACCGAGCTCACTAGGTTCGGTGGGGCGGCCCTCGAGAGTCGCGATTCGTCGCGGATGGGGATGTCGCCCCTTGGTTCATTTGATACGTTGTGTAGTGACCTTGGGAGGTCGCATGTCAGAACACAAAGTAGGAGAGATCAGCCACTTCTTCAACGAGATCGGGGTTGCCGGAGTCGAGGTGACCGATGAGATTCACGTAGGAGACCTGATCCATGTCACGGGTCACACTTCAGACTTCACTCAGACCGTGGGTTCGATCGAGATCGACCACAAGCACGTCGAGGAAGCCGGCGCCGGCGATTCAATAGGCATCAAGGTGGTAGACAGGACTCGGGTCCACGACGAGGTCTTCGTAGTCGACGACTGACCGCCCGGAGGTGGCCGGGTCCTTCAGGATTGGTCGGGGGCCGATCGGGAGCCATCGGGCCTCCCAGATTCGGCGCGGCCGGCCCCAGGGTTCTCAGGGTTGGGGGAGGGAGATACCCGATGGCAGGTCGGCGACAACCGGCGGATACTTTGTGTATGAGAACCGAGACCAAGGTGGAGGAATGAAGTTTCTCTTGTGGCTGCTGCTGCTCGTCATCTCCTGGCCGCTGGCTCTGTTGGCGCTGGTGTTGTACCCGATCGTGTGGCTCTTGAGCGTCCCATTTCGGATCGTCGGCGTATCCGTCGGAGGCGCCCTCGATCTTGTCGAGTCGATCGTTCGGCTCCCAGGTCGACTACTGGCGCGCTCTGCGACGGCCCGAGGCTGACAGGCGACATCGCCCGGCCATAATCCCCTTGCTTAGCCCCGGATGATGGCCCACACTGGCGCCGACCCGGGAGGAGGCGCATGCGCGAATTCATCGACGGAACGACCGCAATCGTCCGGGGTGCGCTCGACGCCGGATGCTCCTTCTTCGCCGGCTATCCGATAACGCCTGCCTCGGGAATCCTCATGCAGATGATGCGCGATCTCCCGAAGACCGGGGGAGTAGCGATGCAGGGGGAGGATGAGATCGCCTCCATCGGGATGTGCATAGGTGCCACCCTCTCCGGGGCTCGGGCCATGACCGCCACTAGTGGCCCGGGGATCAGCCTCTACTCGGAGAGCATCGGTCTCGCCATCATGGGCGAGGTGCCGCTGGTCATCGTGGATGTTCAGCGCATGGGTCCCTCGACCGGGGCCGCAACCACGGTGAGTCAAGGCGACGTCCAGTTCATTCGCTGGGGGACGGGAGGCGGGTTTCCTGTGATCGCCCTCTCGCCCTCGACGGTCGCCGAGTCGTACTGGCTCACCGCGAAGGCTTTCGACCTCGCAGAGCGGTTCCGTTGCCCGGTCTTTCTCGTCACCGACAAGGAGCTGGCCATGTCGCTGACAACGGTCGACGTCTCTGCATATGGAGAAGTGTCGGTGCGTGACCGAGAAACTGCCGTCGGAGGACCTCCGCACACGTACCAACCCAGCGATCAGGTAACCGCCCTCCATGAGTATGGGCAGGGTGAGCCGGTCAGGTTCACCGGGTCGACCCATGATGAGAATGCCTACATCACGAAGAGCCCACCGGTCGTCAATGCCCTCAACCGACACCTGATCGACAAGATCGAGGAACATCGGGACGAGGTAGAGCTTGTCGACGCGGATCTCGATCCGTCTGCCGACACGTTGGTGATTGGATATGGAGTCACTGGCGGAGCGGTCCGAGCCGCGGTGTCCACGAGTCGAGCGGCTGGAACTCCGCTGTCAGGGCTCGTCGTGCAGAGCTTGTGGCCAATCCCCGAGACTGCCATCGGAGAAGCCGTGCAAGGTGTCACTCGGATCGTCGTTCCCGAGCTGAATGTCGGCTTGTACCGCAGGGAGATCGAGCGGATCGTCGGCGATATCGATGTCATCGGCATCGAACAGATCGATGGTGATCTGATTTCACCGGAGCAGGTCTTGGAGGTGATTGGATGAGCATCACCGTCACTCCTCTCGAGACCTTTCGCACTGAGGACCCCTACCCGTTCTGCCCCGGATGTGGCCACGGCAGCGTCCTTGATTCTCTCAACGAAGCGCTGGTGATGATGGAACTCGACCCAGCGGAGGTCGTCATAGTCTCCGACATCGGGTGTGCCGGACTCTCTGACCAGTACTTCACAACCTCGGCGTTCCACGGATTGCACGGCCGCTCGACTACCTATGCCACGGGTATCAAGTTGCGGCGACCTGACCTCACGGTGGTCGTGATCATGGGCGATGGTGGCACCGGGATCGGTGGGACCCACCTCATCAACGCAGCCCGTCGCAATGTCGGGATCTCGGTCATAGTGATGAACAACTTCAACTTTGGGATGACCGGGGGACAGCACTCCACCACCACTCCTGAGGGCTCGATTACGTCGACAACCCCGGGTGGCAATCTGGAGCATCCACTCGATATCTGCGGGACGGTGGGCGTGAACGGCGCCGGGTACGTGTACCGGGGTACCTCGTTTGACAAGGATCTCCCGCAGCGGATGGTGGATGCGATTCGCCATCCCGGGTTTGCACTTCTCGATGTCTGGGATCTTTGCACCGCCTATTTCGTTCCCAAGAACAAGCTGGGACGCAAGGGGCTGGACACAACGATGGAGGGGCTCGGCCTCGATGCAGGAGTGCTCTTTGAGCGAGAGGTAGCCGAATACACGGAGGCATACCGCGAGGCGGCGTCTCGTATGGGCAAGAGGCACGCACCGGTGACAATCCCGATCGAATACGAGTCGGGGATCGATGAGCCGTTGTCGATAGTGGCTGCGGGATCGGCGGGAGCCAGGGTGCGATCGGCGGCCCGTCTAGTTGGCCTGGCAGGGATCCGTTCCGGTCTGTGGGTCACCCAGCGTGACGACTTTCCGGTGACGGTGAAGGCGGGCCACAGCGTTTCCCAGCTAGTGCTCAGCCCGGAGGAGATTCCACCGGTCGGTGTTTCGGTGCCGGATGTGCTCGTGCTGCTGTCCGAGGATGGTCTGAAGAAGGTTGGCGAGATGTTGGAAGGGATGGGCCCCGACCAGCTGGTGGTGGCGCTACCCGAGTTTGCTCAGGTTGAGACCAAGGCTCGGGTCGAGCTGATCGATCCGAAAGGCTGGACCAGTCGGGTACCCAAAGCCCAGTTTGGGTTGGCGCTGCTCGCTGCTGCGGTTGTCCGGACCGGTATGTTCCCGCCCGAGGCGTTGCGAGCGGCCGCCGGCGGCCCCTTCGAGGCCGAGAACGTCAACGCGATCGATGCGGGACTGGGCCTGGCGGGGTAGGGGGAGTTCTGGCGCAGTGTCCGGCGGGAAGTATCCGGCCAAATCGCCAACGATGACGGTTGCCGCAACTCGTTGTCGGCGACGGAGTCAGCGAGCGATCACGCTCGGACGCACTCTGACTCGCTGCAGCACGTCGTCAATGAATCCGAATTCGACGTGCCACCAGGCTCTGATCGGAGCCTCGCCCATTGGGATCTCCACCTGCGTCGTTATTCGCCAGTCAGCGATCTCGGATGCCCCCGGCGTCGTATCCTGCTGTTCGTTTCCCCAACCTTCGAGAAGCGGGTCGTCGGAGATCTCCGCCAGTTCGACGTATTCGAGATCCAGGGATTCGATGAAGGATCGGACCGACCCAATGGACGATCCGATCGGGCTTGCAGCCTCGATTGAGGCGCGGAGTGCAGCAGGATCCTCGAGGTCCGACCATCTAGTTTGCTCAGCCATCAGCCACCGCCTTTTGCGCCTGTGCCGGGTTGCGGTTTCGCCTTGTCCCGCGCGTCCTTCCAATCATCCCAATCGCTGGCGTCGACGTGGTGGTCCCAGCCGATGAATCTATCGGTGACGTCTGTCCAGGATTTCCCGGTCGGTTTGAAATCAAAGCCGCACCAACGGAGCAGGCTCCCCACGAACGTGTTGCAGTTCGGGCCAGGAATGCCCTCATAGTCGAGGTTCTTGGACTTGAAGTACTCAGCCTTCTCCTTCAGACAGTCCCAGGCCTTGCACGCCTTCTCACCTTCGACAACGAGGACCGTATCCGGCTTCTCGGTCCAATCGACGGTTTCCCCCTTCGCCCACGCCGTGTGCTCCACAGCTACCGGTCCGGACAGCCCGTCGAGCTTCCACCAGGCCTTGAGGTCATCCAGCGGGCCGGTTCCTTTTCGACGGATGAGTCGAAGGGCCTCGGGTCCGGCGCGCAATACCCACTGCCTGCAATCCGGTGCCGTGAAGAGGAGGAACGTGTGGTAGATCCCACCCCCCAGGTGATGGCCGCCGACCTCGATCTTGCAATCGCATTTGGGTTTCTCGCCGGCTGCTTTTCCGCCTGGTGAAGGGATCGGTCCGCCGGGCGGGGGGATGGGTACCGCTCCGCCCTCGAGACCCATTCCGCCGATGGGTTCCGGCTCGATCGGATCGGACAGCTCCCAGCCCGGATCGCCGATACCTTCGCCGCCGGGGGACGTAGGCGTGCCGCCTCCGCTTGGTGGAATCGGATCGGGCACTTCCCAGCCCGGATCGCCGATACCTTCGCCGCCGGGGGGCGTAGGCGTGCCGCCTCCGCTCGGTGGAATCGGGTCGATCAGCTCACCCGGTGTGGTCGGGTCGATGAAGATGCCACCGTCTCCGCCCGGCGGTGTTGGGGTGCCGCCTCCGCTTGGTGGAATCGGGTCGATCAGCCCATCCCGGGGATCCCGATGCGGATTCAGCGGATCACTGAGGATGCGGCCGTCTCCGTCGCTACCCGGCGGCGTGGGAGATCGGCCCCCGCTGGGAGGTGTCGGGGGCATCCCGACACCTCCCAGCCCCAATCCGCCGATTCCGATCAACACGCCGCCGCCAAGGATCCACACCCAGGGCGGGAGCCCGCCTTCGCCGGCCGGCTTTGGCTCTTCGACCGGTTCAGGTGCAGTCGTCGGGTCGGGTGTCTGGATGCTGGAACTTGTGGGCTCGGGAGGCTGAGTGGTGGTGGTTGTCGTCGTGGTCGACGTTGTTGTCGTGCTCGTAGAGGTCGTGGTTGTCGTGGGTTCCGGCGCCGGCTCCGGACCGCTGAGGAATGCCATTGCCCAGGTGATTGGGCATCCCCCGGGAAGTTCCCCTGCCGCGCCGAATGACAGTTCACCGGTGATTATCCCGAAGGCATTGATGCTGCCATCTATGCCAGCGGAGGTGCCTCCGAATCCGGCCACGGTGCCGGTCCCGGCACCAGTCACGGTCCCATCTGTGTCGAAGCTCCCATTCAGCTCGACCCAAGGTGGATCGCCCTGCATGACGAAGTTGCCGTCTTCGTCCAGGATCATCGTGATTGAGGTGGGCA
>JAJCYA010000011.1 GCA_029263095.1 Acidimicrobiia bacterium
GCGTTGCAGCCGCTCCTGCAAGAGCACCAGGCCGACCTCGCCAAGCCGTCGCGCCGCACCATCGGCCCGGTGATCGCCGCCCTTCTGGCCTCGGATCACCCCGGCATGGCCGATTTTCTGCGCAAATGGGAGGCGCGCGAGGTCTACATCCGCCCCGAAGGCGGGTTCTTCTTCTACGCCGAGGAGGCGGGCGACAATCTGCGCCTCATCGACATCGACAGCGGCGACGCTGTGGCCGAGGTGGGCAGCCGCGACGTTGATCAGATCCGTCCCAATGCGGGCGTGCGCCGCGAACTCGCCGCTGCGCTCGTGCCATTTGAGTTGACAGCCCTCGACCCCGCCCGCCGCGCAGAGGCACTGGAGGCTATCACGCGAAGCGCGGATGCCAGCCAGATTGCGCCGCTGGCAGGCAGCATCGAAGGCGAGACCGACCCCACCCTCAAGAAACGCAAGCAGCGCCTGCTCACCTTGCTGATCGCGCAATTCGGCGCGACCAAATCTGAACGCCTCGACGCCATCGCCGGGCTGGGCGGTGATACCAGTATCGAGGCGCGCAGCGTTCTCAACCAGCTCACCGCCACACGCGACGGCGTGGCCGATACCCTGCCGAACGGTGCCAATATTGCCCGCGTGCTGGAGGTCGGCACCGACCTGACCGAGACTGAGGCCCATGACCGGCTAGTCGCCGCAGACCTCGCCCCGCCGCGCCAGACAGCAACCGATTTGCGCGACGTGCTGGCACAGCATATCGTGGATGGCACCATCGGCGGCGTGCCGCTGCACCAGCTTGATACCACCGCCGCCCGCGCCCGCGCCTATGAGGCGCTGGAACAGGCGGGCACCGTGCCGCCCCGCGCCGCCCCAGACGAGGTGGCCCGTGCCGTCGCTTCCCACGTCTTCTACGCCGAATACCTGCAACCCGACCCCGAGATCACGCAGGCCGCCGAAGACGCGCTCACCGCGACTGCCCGCACCCTCGGCCTCTACCAGACCGCCGACCTGGTCCTCGACGGGTTGTCACTCGCCTCGATCTTCTTTCTCGCCGCCATCGGCCTTGCGATCACCTTTGGCGTCATGGGCGTGATCAACATGGCGCATGGCGAATTCATCATGATGGGTGCCTACACGGGTTATGTCGTGCAGCTTTTCATCCCCGATTACACCGTCAGCCTGCTCATCGCCCTGCCGCTGGCCTTTGCCGTCACTTTCGGCGCGGGCGTCGCGATGGAGCGGCTGGTGATCCGCCACCTCTACACAAGACCGCTAGAGACGCTGCTCGCGACCTTCGGCATCTCCATCGCGGTGCAACAACTGGCCAAGAACATCTTCGGCACGCAGGCCCGTCCCCTCACCGCCCCCGACTGGCTGGGCGGGGCGATCACCCTCAACGACATCGTCAGCATCTCGACCATCCGCGTGGCGATCTTCGTCCTCGCCCTCATCTTCCTCACGCTGCTGCTTTATATCCTCAAGCGCACACGCCTGGGGCTCGAGGTGCGGGCAGTGACGCAAAACTCCGGCATGGCCGCCTCGATGGGAATCAACCCCGACCGCATCAACATGCTGACCTTCGGCCTCGGCTCCGGCATCGCGGGGATCGCCGGCGTCGCCATCGGGCTCTACGCGCAGGTCACCTCCGAGATGGGTGCCAACTACATCGTTCAGAGCTTCATGACCGTTGTGGTGGGCGGCGTCGGCAATGTCTGGGGCACGCTGGCGGGGGCCTCGCTCATCGGCTTCCTGCAAAAGGGCATTGAGTGGTTCAACCCGTCGAACACACTGGCGGCTCAGACCTACATGGTGCTTTTCGTGATCCTCTTCATTCAATTCCGGCCCAAGGGCATAGTCGCCCTCAAGGGCCGTGCGGCGGGGGACTGAGCCATGAGCAAACCCGACATGACGCCGCGCCGCCGCTTTCTTGCCGAAAACCCCTCGGTGATGTGGTTCCTGGGCCTGCTCGGCCTCTTCACCCTCGGCGTCACCGTGCTGGCCGAAGGGTTTGGGCTGGCGCTGCTCTCGACCTCGATGGTCAAGATCCTCGGCATGACGCTGTGCCTGTGCCTGATCGCCGTGGCAATGGACGTGGTCTGGGGTTATTGCGGGATCCTCAGTCTCGGGCATTTTGCCTTTTTCGGTCTGGGCGGCTACGCCATCGGCATGTGGCTGATGTATGCCCGCACCGAAGGCATCGTGGTGGATTCGCTCGCCGGCGCCCCTATCCCCCCCACGCAAGAGGAAATCAACGACGCCATCGCGACGCAAATTTTCGGCGTGGTGGGCAGCAATGAATTGCCCGCGCTCTGGGCGTTCGCCGACAGCCTTTTCATGCAGCTTCTCTTCGTGGTGCTGGTGCCGGGGCTGCTGGCGCTCATCTTCGGCTGGCTGGCGTTCCGCAGCCGCGTGACCGGCGTCTATCTCTCGATCCTGACGCAGGCGATGACGCTGGCGCTGTCGCTCTACCTCTTCCAGAACGACACCGGGCTGCGCGGCAATAACGGGTTGTCGGGCCTGCAGAACATCCCCGGCCTTCTGCACCTGCCGCAATCCACCCTCGCGCTGTGGTTCTTCTGGGCCTCCGCCGCAGCCCTTGGGCTTGGCTATCTCTTCTTCGCCTGGCTCATCTCGGGCAAGTTCGGCTCGGTCATCCGCGGCATCCGTGACAATGAAAGCCGCGTGCGCTTCCTCGGCTATCATGTCGAAAGCTATAAGCTGGTGGTCTTCACGCTCACAGCGGTTGTCTCGGGCCTCGCCGGTGCGCTCTATTACCCGCAAGCGGGCATCATCAACCCCGCCGAGATCGCCCCCATCGCCTCCATCTACCTCGCCGTCTGGGTCGCCATCGGCGGGCGGGGTCGGCTCTACGGCGCGGTGATCGGCGCGGCGGTCGTCTCTCTCGCCTCGAGCTGGTTCACCGGCGGCGGCGCGCCCGATGTCAATCTCGGTTTCTACACGATCAACTGGACCGACTGGTGGCTGGTGCTTCTCGGTCTTGGATTCGTTGCCGTCACGCTCTTCTTCCCGCGCGGTATCGGCGGGCTCTTCGACATGCTGGTGAGGAAGCCATGACCACCCTTCTCGAAGTCTCCGGCGTTTCCGTCACATTCGATGGCTTCCGCGCCATCAACAACCTCTCGATCCAAATCGCGGAGCCGGAATTGCGCGCCGTGATCGGCCCGAATGGCGCGGGCAAGACAACCTTCATGGATATCGTTACCGGCAAGACCAGTCCCGACGAGGGTCGCGTTATCTGGGGCGAGAAAAACATCTCGCTTCTTGGGATGAGCGAAAGCGCCATCGCGCGGGCGGGCATCGGGCGCAAGTTCCAGAAGCCGACGGTGTTCGAGGAACAGACAGTACGCGAGAACCTCGCTATGGCATTGAAAAACAAGCGCGGGCCGTTTGACGTGCTGCTCTATCGCCGTTCGACAGAGGGGGCTGCACGCATTGCGGAACTGGCCGAGGAAATCGGCCTCGCGGATGATCTGCCCCGCCGCGCCGGCAATCTAAGCCACGGGCAAAAGCAATGGCTGGAGATCGGCATGCTTCTGGCGCAGGATCCGCGGCTCCTACTGGTCGACGAGCCCGCCGCCGGGATGACCCCTGCCGAGCGCGAACACACCACCGACATCCTCAAGCGCGCGGCGCAGACCCGCGCCGTGGTGGTGATCGAGCATGACATGGAATTCGTCCGCCGCCTGGGCTGCAAGGTGACGGTGCTGCACGAGGGCTCGGTGCTGGCAGAGGGCAGCCTCGATCACGTCACGCAGAACCGCGAGGTCATAGATGTCTATCTCGGGAGATAAGCGATGCTGAGCGTGGACAGCCTCACCCTGCATTACGGTGCCTCGCAGATCCTGCACGATGTCAGACTCACCGCTCGCCCCGGCGCGGTGACGGCGGTGATGGGCACCAACGGGGTGGGCAAGACCAGCCTCCTGAAGGCCATCGCCGGGCGGCACCCCTATTCGGGCGGTCGGATCACCCTTGACGGGGCAGTGCTTGACCACCTGAGCGCGGCACAGGCGGCACAGGCGGGCATTGGCTATGTGCCACAGGGGCGCGAGATATTCCCCCTGCTGACCGTCACCGAAAACCTGCAAACGGGCTTTGCCTGCCTGCCGAAATCCGATCACACCATCCCGCCCCGCATCTACGAGCTGTTCCCGGTACTGGAACAGATGCGTGACCGGCGCGGTGGCGATCTCTCGGGCGGGCAGCAACAGCAGCTTGCCATCGCCCGCGCCCTCATCGCCCGGCCCCGCGTGCTGTTGCTCGACGAGCCGACCGAGGGCATCCAGCCCAATATCATCAAGCAGATCGGCGCGGTGATCGGCCTTCTGCGCGACGAGGGCGAGATCGCCATCGTGCTGGTCGAACAGTTCTTCGATTTCGCCTATGATCTGGCCGACGACCTCGTGGTGCTCAATCGCGGCGAGGTGCGGCTGTCAGAGCCTGCGGCGAAGGTGGAGCGTGAGAGGCTCTTGCGTGAAGTGTCCATTTGATGGGCAGAATGCCTTCTTTTCGGGCGCATGGGCGCGCAGGTTCATGACCTGCACGCCTGTCGACCGTCGACCGCTGGCCGTCACGCGCAGGGGCTATAGCCTCGGGCCGACCCTGACACGAGAGCCCGCATGATCGCCTTCCCCACCCCATCCCCGGCACATGAGCGCAGCCAAGGTGCCGCGCATGTGACGCTCTTGTCCGGGCCGAATGGCGGGCGGCTCGATCGGCTGCATCAACAGGGTTCGGCCAAGGCGTTCCTGCATCCCGGCCCTGCCGGCCCCGAGATCGTCCTGCTCAACACCTCGGGCGGGCTGACGGGTGGCGACCTTCTGTCCTACCGGCTCGATCTGGCGGCGGGGTGCCGCGCCACCGGCACCACGCAGACCGCCGAACGCGCCTATCGCAGCACCGGCGACGCGGCGCAGGTCAATGTGTATCACCGCCTTGAGGCGGGCGCACATCTCGACTGGCTACCGCAGGAAACGATTCTTTTCGACGCTAGCCACGTGGCCCGCGAGACCACCATAGACCTTGAGCAAGACGCCTCCTGCCTGATGCTGGAATCGGTTGTCCTAGGCCGCGCCGCCATGGGGGAGACCGTCACGCGCACCGCGCTTCGCGACACTCGCCGCATCACCCGCGCAGGCAAGCCGGTTCTCCTTGAGCCGCTCCACCTGACCACCGATGCCCTCACGGCAGGCCTCGCGGTCCTGCAAGGCGCGCGTGCCTTCGCCACGCTGGCGCTGGTCGCGCAAGGGGCCGAGGATGCCGCGCCCCGCGTGCGGGATATGCTGGATGAGCCGGACGTCTCGGGCGGGGCTTCGGGCTTTGACGGCAAGCTGGTGATCCGCCTCATGGCCGGTGACGGCTGGCCGCTGCGCCGTCAGATCATGCGTCTGGTCAGCGCCCTGCGCCCCGGCCCGCTGCCCCGCGTCTGGCAGAACTAGGAGAGACACGCGATGAACCTCACCCCCCGCGAAAAGGACAAGCTGCTGATCAGCGTCGCCGCCATGGTGGCGCGCGGCAGGCTCGCACGCGGCGTCCGGCTCAACCACCCCGAGGCGGTGGCGCTGATCACCGATTTCGTGGTCGAGGGCGCGCGCGACGGCCGCTCGGTGGCGGACCTGATGGAGGCGGGCGCGCATGTCATCACCTCTGAGCAGTGCATGGAGGGCAT
>JAJCYA010000012.1 GCA_029263095.1 Acidimicrobiia bacterium
GATCTTGGCGATGTCGAGGCGGCGGATTGCCCGGAGACCGGGCCATTGAGACACCAGTGTCACCAGGGTTATGAAGAGCGCTGAGAGAGCAAGGGTGGTCCAGCGCATCGACAGCGTGAACTTGAATTGGTCGGTGTCGTATGCGGCCATGAACTCCTGGGCGATGAGGAACCCGAACAGCAGCCCGGGAACAATCCCGATGAGAGTCACCAGCATGTTCTCGGCTGTGATGAGTCGAGCGATCGTGCCTTCGGTGACTCCGGCCGCCTCCATGGTCGCCACCTCGACCTGGCGCTCGGCGAGGTTGACCGACATCGTGTTGAAGATGATCCCGAAGGCCAGCATGCCTCCGAAGGCGAGCATCACACCTACGAAGGCGTAGAAGAAGGCCATGAAGGAGTTGAGTGTGTCCTCGATGGCGCGCGTATCTATGGCTGCGACTACTCCGGGTACCGACTCGATCTCCGCCCGGATCGAATCGAAATCGGTTCCGTCGGCGAACCGAAACGCGGCTCCGAACTCGATGGCCCCCGACATCAGTTCGCTGACAGAGATATCGGCCGCCGATGACGCGAGCGTCCCCGTCAGGTGCTCGTTCGACGCGTAGGCGAACGTTCCCAGTGGTTCATCGACGAATCCTGAGACCCCTTCTTCGACGGCGACTCCGAGAGAGGGAACATGAACCGTCACTGTGTCCCCGACGGAGACACCCAATAGATCCTGCAGCGACGATCCAAGCAGGACCCCGTCGGCGGGCAGATCGATCTCCCCGTCGGAGCCCAAGAAGCCATGCATGTCGGTACCCGTGTCGAACCCCTGCAAGCTGGTGCCGTACCGCTCTCCATTCGCCGCTACCGCCACCTTGACCGAAACCACGGGCTCGGCGTCCTCGATACCTTCGATACTCAGGAAGGCGTCGAGCGTGGCCGGTCCCGCCGGCTGGATGAGGACCGCTTGTGCGTCACTCCGGTCGACTTCTCCAAACTGGCGATGAAGCAGCACGTCGACGGTGTCGATCATCCCCCACGAAACGAGTATCAGTGTGAGCGACAGGACAACGCCGAGCATTGTTGTCAGCGTGCGCCGTTTGTTTCGGAACACGTTGCGGAGCACCAGCGCTCTGGCCGTTGGAAGGCGGCGCAGAGGTGGAATGGAGCGCTCCAGCAGTGTCGGTTTGGCGGTTCCTGTGGGACGTGCACCCCTCAGTGCATCGGCGGGGGACCGGCTGATGGCACGCCATGCCGGCAACGCGGCCGCGATGAGGCCGGCGAAGAGACCGAACGCCAAGCCTTGAAGTGGCGTGGACATGTCGATCTTGACCACCGTGATGGGAACGTTGATCGCCGCCGTGTACACCCCGGCGACTCCCCACGCCATGAGGGCACCGGCGATGACACCGGGTATAGCCCCGGTCAATCCGACTACGACGCCGTAGCTGAGGTAGTGACCGAAGATCTTGCGTCGCCGCATGCCGCTCGCCATCAGGGTTCCGATGACGGGGAGCTGTGTCATGACGAGCCGCGTCAACATCACCCATGCCCCGAGCCCCGCCGCAGTGAGGAATAGGACCGGGAACATGAAGGCGAGGTCGCCGAAGCCCTTCACATCCTGTTGCAGAGCAGAGTTCGAGGCCTGCTCTATTCGGGTGAAGGTGTCGGCTGCGCCGAACTCCACTGCCAGATTGGTCAGCCGAGTGTCGAGCTGAGACATCTCGACGGAGCCGTCGTAGCGGACCGTGGCTTGCGCTACTGCACCGGGTCCGGCGAGTTCGACGACGGCATTGTCGGCGATGAACACCACCCCAAAGTCATCGGGCGGGGCGAACACCTGCTGCCGGCTGGGTGCGGGCCAGAGATACTCGGCCGACGCAGCGATTCCGCTGATCGTGAACGGTTTCCACTCACCCGCGGCGTCGGCGATCTCGATCGTGTCGCCGACCAGCAACCCAAAGTGCTCGGACATGTGGTGGTCCACGACAACGGAGTCGTTGGATGCGAGCTGCGCACCTTCGAGCAGCAGGATGCGGTTTACATCGGGCTCGGCTGATAGTGGTAGGCCGACAAGCCGTCCGTAGAGGGACCTGTCCGGCACCGGTCGGATTCCGGCATCGGCTTGATGGCGGGTACTGACGGCGCCGACACCGGGTTCGGCACTCGCAACGGAGGCGAAGCCGACGATGTCGCCCTCAGTCACCCAGAGATCGGCGAAGTCGAGATCCTCGTACAGCTGCTCGTAGGAGGCCTCGAGACTGCGATATGAGTCGTAGGAGCCGCCGAAGAGCGTGATCCCCAGGAAGATTGTGACGACCACGGCGATGAACTGGCCCTTGCTGCGCCCGAGGTCCCTCCGCAGTTTGGTGGTGAGGACGCTCACCGGATCACCACACCAGGTCGTCGGCCGGCTTGGGTGCTGCCACCCGGATGTCGTCGACGATTCGCCCGTCCCTCAGCTTCAGAACGCGATCTGCCATCTCGGCAATCACCGCGCTGTGGGTCACGAGCAACATGGTGATGCCCTGTTCCCGGTTGAGCCGATGCAGTAGTGCCAGCACCTGGCGGCCCGTCTCCAGGTCGAGCGATCCGGTTGGCTCATCGCCCAGCAACAGGGGAGGCATTTTGGCAACAGCCCTGGCCACTGCCACCCGCTGCTGCTCTCCTCCGGACAAGCCGGCTGGGAAGTTCGAGACCCTGTGGCTCAGGCCGACCGCATCAAGCGCCGTCGCCGCTGCATCGTCATCCGCCCCCGCGATGTCGGTAATGAGCCGAACGTTCTCGTAGGCGGTGAGCGTTGGGATCAGGTTGAAGAATTGGAACACGAATCCAACGTGGTCGCGTCGGAACGCGGTTCGACCCGAACCATCGAGCTCGGCGAGTGAGATGTCGTCGACTGTGATCTCGCCGCTCGTCGGCTCATCGATCCCGCCGATGAGGTTGAGGAGTGTCGTCTTGCCGGAGCCGGATGGTCCGAGCAGCACGACGAACTCCCCCTTCGCGATTTCGAGATCGACCGAATCCAGGGCGCGGACGGCCACCTCCCCCTGACCGAAGACTCGTGTGAGTTCCCGGGTGCTGACGGCGGTTGTTCCGGTCATGCGGTTGACTCTCCGTTCGTGAGCAGGGTGATGATCGCCTTCCCGGCGCGGCGAGTGTCGTAATCGGGGTTGACGAACGCGTACATTCCGAGCCCGTCGAGCAGAGCCATCAGTCCGAGTGAGAGACCCTCAGTGTCGGCGTTCGGGGGGAGCTCACCGTCGTCTACTGCGGCGTCGAGCCGCTGATGCATTGCTTTTCGGTACGTCTCCAGAAGTCCGAGCGTCCATTCGCCGAGTCGGGGCACGCTGGGCGTCTGCAGGATTGCCTCCATCAGCACCCTCCAGAAGGTGTCGTGTGGGTCAATGTCGGCGAGCATGTCGAGCATCTCGTCCATGCCCGACCGAACGCTTTCGGCGGTGAGCGAATCTGTCGCCGCTTCGGCGAGTCGGGAGAAGGTGGAGGCGATCGCTTCGATCAGCAGGTCCTCCATCGAGGAGAAGTGGTAGTGGACCAGCGCCTTGTTGACACCGGCTCGGTTGGCGATCGACCTGGTCCGGCTGCCGCTCCACCCGACGTCTGCCAGTTCCTCTACCGCAGCGGCCAGGATCCGATCCTTTGCAGATTGGTCATCTGACTTGGGCATATGACCAAACATACACACATGGTCATCCCAACACAAGACGGGTCAGGTCGAGTGTGGAACGGCGGGCTACTCGCCGGTGCGGTGGAAGACGTACCGGGAGGGCAGCGCCGCCAGGAGAGCACCGTCATCGCGATTGCGGCGGCGGAGGCGCGTGATCGGCCGACCATGTCATTGGCAAAGGGGTCATCAGGATTGATTTCGATCTCTCCGAAATCACATCTGGTTCTTATCCCGTATTCATGTGGACGTGAGATCCTGGGGCGACAAATCAACGGTTTGACGCGCCTCATCAGGAGCAACCATGGCTGAGAAGAAGAAGACAGCTGCCGAGAAGAAGGCTGCCGCAGAGGCGACCGCGCAGGCTGAGGCAGAGCGCGGGGCTACCGAACGCAAGCGCCTGATTGGCGCCGGTGCGGTGCTCGCAGCCGTCACTCTGTTCGTGGGCGGCTACGCGATTGGCAATTCCAATGACGATGACTCGTTTGTCGGTTCGGATGTCCTGTTCGGTGAGGAACTGGACAGAAGCAGACCCTTCGATGAGCGTTCGGACCGTGGCGATGATCGCCCCGGCGATCGGTTCCCCGGACCCCGCGGCGGGTTCGATTTCGAATTCCCCGACGACTTCGAGTTTCCCGATGACTTTGAGTTCCCGCCGGGTCCCCGTGGCGGCTTCGACTTTGAGTTCCCCGATGACTTTGAGTTCCCGCCGGGTCCCCGCGGTGGGTTCGACTTTGAGTTCCCCGACGACTTCGAGCTTCCTCGAGAGGGTGGGGCCTTCGGATTCGGTTTCGACTGCACCGACTCCGATGACGGCCACGGTGGTATCCGGTGTCAATTCACCTTCCCCGACGACTTCGAATTCCCCGAAGGATTCCCGTTCGAGCGCGGACCGTTTTCAGGTGACGAGTTCCCCCCGGAGGTTTCACCACCGGCCGAAGAGATCCCGGCAGAGCCCGGTTTCTTGGGCGTCGGAGTCGTGGACGGTCTCGAGGGCGTCACCGTGATTGAGGTGTTCCCGGGATCGGCAGCTGATGACTTCGGCATCGCTCTCGATGACGTGATCATCGCCGTCGATGGTGTGGAGATCTTCTCTGTCGAGGACCTGGCGGCCACGATCACTGGATCGGGGGCCGGGACCGAGGTGACGATCACGGTCATTCACGACGGACGGGTAGAGCGCCTCCCGGTGATACTGGGGTCCCCCCTCAGATAGGGGATTCCGATCCAGGATCGGTTCAGGTGGCTGCAAGGGGGGCAGCCGACCGAGCGCCTCAGCTCGTCGCCCACTCGGACACCAGCTCGCCAAGGAGATCCAGCGGTACCGGACCTGATGTGAGCACGGTGTCGTGGAACCCCTTGATGTCGAAGCGACTGCCCATGGTGCGCTTCGCCTCATCGCGCAGCCGGAAGATCTCTCTCTGACCGATCTTGTACGCCAGGGCCTGGCCGGTGTAGCCGATATAGCGGTCCACCTCGTTCTCGATGTTGTTCTGAGCTTGGGGTGAGTTCTCCATGAGGTAATCGATTGCCTGCTGACGGCTCCAGCCAAGGGTGTGCATCCCGGTATCCACAACCAGCCTGCCGGCCCGCCACGAATCGAACGACAGAACGCCAAAGCGCTCCAAACCGCCGCTGTACAGGCCCATTTCGTCGGCCATGCGTTCGCAGTAGAGGCCCCATCCCTCTACATAGACCGTCACCAGGCCGTTGCGCCTGAAGGAAGGCAACCCCTCTAGCTCTTGGGCGATGGACAGTTGAAGGTGGTGTCCGGGGACACCTTCGTGGAATGCGAGCGCCTCCGACTCATACCTGGTCCGAGTGGTGGGTTCGGTCAGATTGATGAAGAATATCCCAGGCCGGGAACCGTCATCGGCCGGCGGCAGGTAGTAGGCGAGCGTGGCGTCCTTGGCGCCGGGCTCCGGTATCGGCCGAACGATGCACTCGGCGACCGGCAGCCTCCCGAACCAATCCGGAATGGCTTCGATCGCCCGGGCGGTCGCCCGCTCGGCTTGCTGCTGGATCTGGTCGGCCGTCTCGAATCGGAGGGACGGGTCGTTGCGGAGCCGTTGGTAGATCTCGGCGAGATCGGTGGTGCCTAGCACCCCGTCGCCGAGTTCCCGATACTCGTCCTCCAGCGAGGCGATCCCGTCCAGTCCGATCTGATGGATCTGGCGTGGATCCATGTCGAGCGAGGTGAACCGCTTCACGGCGCGGGCATAGACCTCTTCGCCGTCGGGCAGCCAGCAGACTCCCGACTTCGCCTGGGGTCGGGCGTGGGGGAGTACCTCATCGGCGATCATCGCTCGGTAGCGCGCGAAGGCCGGGTTGACGACCTCTCTTACCTGATCGGCCATGGCCTGGCTCCACCGCTGCTGCTCGGTGTCCGTCATGTCTTCGGGAAGGGCTATCTGAAGAAACGCATTCGACTCCACCGGTGCCGCCACTAGGGAGTCGAGCTGAGCAAGCACCTTCTCTACCGCGACCTGGGGCGGGGTGCGGCCGTTGGCTACGCCCTGGCGGTGGCGCTCCATCAGTTGATCGAATTGCCGGCCCACCTTCGACGCCTTCTCTACGAATGCCCACGCGTGGGCGTCCTCGTTGGCGCGGAATTGGGAGATCCCTTGGACGACGTCCATGTGGAGCCCAAGCATTGGGTCAACCAGGTATTCGTGCTGCCGGGATTGCATCGCACCGATGTATCCGTCCGCCTCCGACATGAGGACGTGCCGGGTGATCCGGTCGTCCTTGGTTAGGCCGGTCGGGTCGATTGTCTCGGCCTCGTCCCGCAGTGCGGTGAGGTCGGCGATCGACTGTTGCTCATGTTCGGCGGAGAGATTCTCCACTTCCGAATCGAAGCGATGGTCGCCGAGGATTGTGGCCCACATCGGCGACTCCTCCATCGCCCAATCCCAGAATCGCTCGGCGATTGCACTCAGCTGCTCGTTCACGAGGCCTCCTTGGAGAACAACGAGTGGACGATACAGGTCGCGCCGTCGGGCTTCCGATTCCGGTGCCGCCCTAGTACCTTTGCCTCGATGCGCCCGTAGCTCAATTGGATAGAGTGTCTGATTACGGATCAGAAGGTTGGGGGTTCGAGTCCCTCCGGGCGTGCCAAGCATCTCTCCGTTCAAGTCCTACTCGGCCTCGAACGGTTCGACGTGGTGTGGGCTCGGCTGGTGGTTGTGATTCTTGTCGCCTGACAACTGGCCTGTTGTGGCGGTTCGGTGGGTCCACTGTGGTCACCGTTGAGTGGGCGCATGAGGTTCGAGTCCCTCCGGGCGTGGCGGGGGGATGCCACGGGGGCGGTCCGGAGGACAGGGACGAAGTGGTTCCCGATCGAAGCGCCAGGTGGTCCATGGTGCGCGACGGGGCGGCGCAGTGCTTGGCACGGCATATGCCCTCCGACGTGGTGATTCAGATGCCCTTTTTGATGTCGGACTCAATCTTGATGAAACAGACCAATCACCCCCATTAGGCCCGCTACCGTCGTCGTTCCCACACCGTTTCCCCTGGTCGGAGGTTGTTTCGCTTGGCCGCTCGGTTGATCGTTCGGCAAGAGGGTGTGCGTCTCTGGTCGCGATGATGCCGGTGGCTTGAGTGGGCTCGCCTTCCCTGGTCGCGGCCAGGACTTCTGGCCCTAGCAACAGCTGGGGAATTGTGGGATACTCGGAATTCGGGTAGTGCGTCCGAGGCACTACCCGTTGCTTTGTTTTGGCCAGGTCGAGGCCCCGGTGACCCGTGCGTGAGGCAAAGACCAGCTGGGAGGAAGTGATGATGATTGGAGATGGGGTTGCTGTCCACAGACCGGCGAAAGGTGCTGGCCTGATTCCGATCCAGGAGGCGCTGCATCTTTGGTTCGGCGGATCAGAGACCTTCACTGATTCCTCGGGTTCGGGTCGTGAGGTTTCGATCGAACTCATAGATACGGACAAGATCGATTGGGATGCCGGATCTGCGGTGTCTTGGGGTTTCGCGGGGTCGGTCTTCGGGTCCGAAGAGCGCGGTCTGAGCTTCGCCTCTCACCTCGATTTGGGGAAGAGCTTCGTAGTGTCGTCTCGAGGCATTACGGCCTCCGAATTCGAGCCCTTAGTGATTTCGATTCCGGCCGTGGGTGGATCAGCGGCCTTCGGTTCGTCCGCCGATGGCAAAACCCTCGGAAGCGAGATACCGAGCACCCGTGAGATCGCAGAGTGGCTTGAGGTAGGTTCGGCCGAGGTTGAACTTGAGATCACCGGCGGCATGCACACCGGTGTGCCCACTGCTGAGATCAACGTGCCGAAAGGTGCGATAGAGATGGGGTTCTGCATTGCTGACGCCGAGGCGAACTCGGTGCGCGATTATGCCTTGACGATTCCTAGGCCTCGATTTGTTGACGGTCTCCCACGGGTCACAGTAGGGGGCGCGCTGGGTTCCAGCGTCTCACAGTTGCTTTGGTGGCAGCGACACCGATTCTTCCACTTTGTCGCTCGAACCGATCTCGCGACGGCAACACGACTCACAGACCGGATCCAGAAAGGCGTGATGTGATGCTACGAGGAACGATTCGACGGGAATCGGTCTCGAAAGCTGAATCCAATGACACGAGTGGCGTCAGTCGCCGAACCTTCCTTCAACGGGCGGTGGCGGCGCTTGGTGGGGTCGTCGGGTTCACTGCGTTGGGAACACGATTCGCCGCTCGGGCGGAAGCTGCAACGCTCACGATTTTCCCGACCCAATCAGCGATCTGCCAGTCGGGGGGAACGTGCCACGGAGGGACGTCATACAACTCCGGCTGCTGTTCGGGTCCCGGCTTCGCTCAGGATAAGTGGCATGTGAAGAGAAACAACACGGGTAGTCCCCAGGTCTGCAGCGGAACGACGGGCGGTCCTTGTTGCGGCCAACCAAAACAGTGCTACGGCGGCGTGAAGTGGTGGATGTCTCCCTACTACTCGAAGTGGTGCTGCGCCGTTTCGTGAGAAACTGGGAACCGAACGCTGATAGGAGGTGTGGGCGTCGTGCTTGACGGTGGCCTCTTGATCGTTGCCGCTGCGGTCGCGCTCCTGTTTGCCTTAGCGACGCTGGCGACCCTGCGCGACCCTGCACGTCATCGAGCAGTGGTCGCTGCTCTCGACCTTCCCGGGTGGGTGGGCTTTCCGGCGGTCGCTGGCGAGGCCTTCCTGGTTGGTGCGCTTATTCTCGCCCCGCGGGTAGGCGGCTTCCTGTGCGCTGTCTATCTGGCCACCCTTACGGCATTCTTCGGATACCGGTGGGCGCGTGGGTATCGACTCGAAGACTGCGGTTGCTTTGGTACCCCACACGCCGTTGGGCCGAGCCTTTTCGTTCGGAACCTCGTACTTGTTCTTGTCGGGATGACACTCGCTCTCGGCGGGGCACATGGATCTCCCGTGCTCGCACTCGTCGTAGGTGCATGCCTGAGCGGCTTGGGAGTCGCTCGGTACGCGCTTGCCACAGGTCAAGAGCGCCCGCCATATGTCGGCCCTGATCCCGTGCACCGAATGGCGCGTGGTTAACGTGTCGCCGACGGTTCGCAGGATCACCATCGCAGCGGCGGCAGTCGTGATCCTGGTCGGCGTCTTCGGGGCGGGCTACGCCATACTCCGACCAACCACCTCAGATTCCGATTCAAGGGATGACGCGACCACGACCCTCGCCGTAGCAGCAGCCACACCTAGCAGTTCATCCCCATCCTTGATTGCCACGGACCTCGAAACAAGGGTGCTGTTTCTCCCCACGCTGTTGCCGTCCGATCTCAAGCAATGTCTCCAAGGTCGAGAGCTTGGTGACTCGGATCGATTCTGTTCCGAATCATCTGAGGACCGCTGGCTCCAGGTAGCGCTAAGGCAATCACACGAGGTGCAGTTGAGCAGCGGAACCCCCATTCCCGCTTCTAGCGGCGCAGTGTGGCTCCCCACGCAACCAGACCGCCTTGAGTTGGCCTTCCCGCTGGCTCAGTTCTACATATTGGATCTGATCGGGAAGTCAGTGACTGAGGACGAGATGCTTGAGATCATGGTGTCTGTTCCGGGCGTAGCTAACCGTGAAGCGTTGATCGGCGAATACGACAGCCGTCTTGACCTCGAAGCGCTGTCGGAAGACGAGCTGGCCAACTCGCTATTCGATCCAACGACAGAGCCCCGCGCCACGAACCAAGGATCACAGGCCGTCATCTACGCAGACGGCATGACACTACTGATCGTCGATGGCTTCTTGAACCGACTGCTTGACTTCGCATACACGATGAACCGACCCGAGCTGATCGAAGGAATGGACCGTCCGGTCGTTGTGGGCTTCTCCACCACCACGGAGGTGGTGGAGGTGGCGTGGGAGCAACGCGGATGGCTTTGGTCTTTGGAAGGGGTGACGTCTCGGGAGGCAATGATTGACCTCGCGGTGGACATCATCTCTCAAGTGGAAACTCTGGGCCGGTAGAAGAAGCCACGGTGGGTGACGAACCGAGCCTTGCCAGATCCATGTGTTTCGTCTCGCAACAGAACGCGGTCCAGCGCAGAACTATAAGACGGCGATTCTCTCCGCTGGATGGGCTGGCATCGTTCACGAGACGGCGACTGCGTATTGGTGGACGTCTCGGGTTGGAACAAGGGCATTCTCGGCGGAAGCGGCACCTGCTCCGGCATCTTCAAGCTCAACGGTCCACTGGCGACGTACTCGTCCGCCAGCGGATACTACGACTCCTGGGGACCCACCTACAGTACGTGTTCCAATCACGGTGGATGGGACGACGAGGACGTCCAAATCGTACCTTGGGCAGGGCTTGACGCAGGTGTCGTG
>JAJCYA010000013.1 GCA_029263095.1 Acidimicrobiia bacterium
GGACTCCGGCAGCGCCAAGAAGGCATCCACCAAGAGACCATCAGCACCGAACCAGATCGTGTCCTCGAGTCCTGCCACACCACCGGCCTGCTGGATGATGAAGTCACCCTCAGGCTGGAAGATGGGGAAGTACACGATTTCAGGGGCACCAGCTGCGACCTCGGTGAGGACTGCAGTCATATCGGTGTCGCCCTTGTTGACCGCCGTGTAGACGCTCACCGTGCCGCCCAGCTCAGCAAACGCATTTGCGAACGCCGTGGCCAGACCATCGGTATACGGATCACCATCGTGGACTGCTGCAGCCGTGGTCAGGCCCAGCTCATCGAAGGCAAACTGCGCCGCGGTCGCACCCTGGAACAGGTCGTTGTGAGCGGTCCGGTAGTAACCCGAGTGGTAGTTCTCACCAGCAGTGCCCTCGAGATCCGACGAGAGTGACGGCGAGGTGTTGGAGCCCGAGATGAGCACCATTCCCGCAGCCGACAGGAGCGGCGACGCAGCGGCCGCAGCACCCGAACAAGTCGTCCCGATAACACCAATCACGCCCTCCTGGGCAATGATCGCCTGAGCACCGGCCTGTCCGCCTTCAGCGGAGCAAAGGTCGTCCTCAGGAGTACCGAGGCTCACCGAGTGACCGTTGATGTCACCGTAATCCTCGATCGCCAGCTCGATACCGCGCACCTGGTCATCACCAAGGAACGCCACGTCACCAGAGATCGCCTGCAGAGCACGAATCTCAACCGCACCTCCAGGCGCGATGGTCACCGCACCGAGAGCACCGGGCGTAAACACGGCTGCCGTCGTATCAGCAGTCGTCGCTGCCGTGGTGTCGCCCGTCTCGTCATCGTCGCCGCAGGCAGCGGCGACGAGCGCAAAGACGATGACGAGCACCCCTAGGTGGCGAAACTTCATCGTTTTCTTCATTTCTTGCATTCCCTCCCTACTGGGAACCGAGCCAAGGGAACGCCCCGGCTCAGAGTGCGGGGAGTGTAGCCATCCGGGCGCAACCCGGCATTTCCGCGAGATGAGACAATGACCGGCCATGCGTGACCGTGACGAAGCATTCCTGAGTGAGATCCTGCCGCCCGAAGAGCGGGCGATCGAGTCCGTCGTCGCCCGGTACCAGCGGGTCGCTCCAGCTGTGACCCGATTCGCCCGATCCCTCGCCGACGACGAAGCCCTCAGAGTCAGACTCGGGTCACATGCCTCGGCCGGAGGAGGTGAGATCGTTCTCGATCCCGGAGTGTTCCAAGCCGCGTACGCCCGCAGCGCTCCGGTGACCCCGGCAGAGGTGGCGCTGGCATCGGCTCTTCATGAGGCTGTGCACATGGTCGTCACCGATTTCGACGAGGAACGGCCTCTGCCCGAAGAGTGGTTTCCAGACCGTGAAGACGAACTCCCGCTGGAGCCGGTCGCCCTCCTCGAAGCTCTCGATCGTGCAGGTGGCCCGGCCGCCGAGGCCATGTTCCTCTCGGTTGAGGACGCTCGGCAGGAAGCGCAGCACCTCTACGTCTATCCCGGAGCGCGCTCGGTTCTCCGAGACCTCTACCGCGCTGCGGCACCGGCCGCAATCGGACGCGCCAGACCGATGGGCCAGTTCGCTCTGTCGTGCTTCCTCGTCGTCGGCGACTACCAGACGCTCGAGGAGACTCAACGGGGTGCCGACCCGGTGGTAGCGCTCGCCCTCGAGGAAGGATCGGCGCTCATAGACGAGGCCCGGGCAGCCGATGGGCCTTGGGAAGCCGCGAGTGTCGCTCTCGGGCTGCTCGCTGTGGCTCGCCAACAAGGTCTTCTCACCGAGGCGTCAGCCACCGAGACCAAGACGCAGAGGGAGGCCCGCGAAGAGGACGAGCAGGAGAACATCAACGACGCCGTCGATGCGGTCCGGATGGTCAGCCCGATCCTCAAAGACACCGAGTCGTACGATCAAACCAGGCGGGCAGCGCAGGCCATCGAAGCCGAAAAGGGGCGCAAAGGGGAGACAGAACAGGCAGGAGATCCGGCCACCGATCAGATCCTGCGAGTGTCCGAGGCACCCGACGTCTACCTGCCTACCGGCCAGGGTGGCAAGCTTGTCGTGAGCCCAATGCCCTTCCGGTTCGCCTCCTTCGCTCCGGAGGGGCGCGAAGCGATCGAAGACGCAGCCCGCAAGTGGTCGGTGACGCAGCGCCACATCTCCGGCGAACTGTATCCGCTCTTCATCGCCAACCAACGTCGTGGGTTGCGGTCGGGCTACGACGCCGGTGACCTCTCCCCCTATGCGGCGCTCTTTCTCGGTGGCGGGCTCTATCAGCGGATGTTCGAGCGGCGATCCTTGCCGACTCGCCGCGCGTACGCTGTAAGTCTGTTGGTAGACGGGTCGGCCAGCATGCTTCAGCCGCGACCACTCCCGGGCGGGATCAAGGCTCCATGGGCGCTGGCGGCGGCAACGCTGGGGGCCTGGACACTGGCTCGGTTGTGCGACGAACTCCAAGTCGAATTCGAAGTGGCCCTTTTCAATCGGGCGTTTGCCGCCCGGGCAGACGATTCCGAGAAGACCTACGTCGATCGCCTCAACGGAACGCGGGGGGCGCTACGACGCAGCCAGGGCGGCGCGGCGGATCGGTTGACGAGAACCGTCAACCACTACGTCCTGAAGACGTTCGACGAACGGTGGGAAGCGGCCGAGCCCTCCATCGCCGGACTGTTCTGGACCGCAGCCAAGCCGCAGGAATCCGCGCAGGCAGCTCGCCGCAACGCCCCCGAGTCTCCCCCCGTGTCGATGTTCGAAAAGGCAGCCAACGTGGACGAGTTCAACGTGAGCCACGCCGCCGAGCGGCTTGCAGCGAGGCACTCCCAGGTGCGGCTGCTCGTGGTTCTCGCCGACGGTATGACCCGTGGATCGGTCGAGAGCTTGGCGGCCTCGGTCGACGCCGTGGAGCAGTCCGGAACCACCGTGCTCGGCATCGGAATCGGCGACGCAACGGTCGAAGCGACCTATTCGCGCCACCGCGTGGTGGCAAGACCGGAGGTACTCACCGAGGCCATGGTCGACGGCGTCCGATCCGCACTTCGCAAGAGCATCACTCTCGCCGGAGGCGATACGTGGTGGGGCCACGAAAGTGCTCTCTACGATGACACGAACCTGAGGAGTCCCACCAATGCCTGACACCACCATGTTCACCGACCCGACCGAGGAAGGAAAGCCGATCGAACTCGAAGTGTTCGAAGTCGACAGCAAGCTTCCCGATTACGAACAGCGCAGAGAGAAGATCCCCGAACCGGACCCGCACTACGTCGATCTGGGGATGCTCTACCGGCTGGCCGCCATCGAACAGGTCCGCCGATCGGGAGTGGTCGACACTCCTCTGCACGTTGCATTGCGCGGACACATGGGCACTGGGAAAGACCACGACCTCGAGCAATTCGCAGCCTTGCTCAGGCTCCCCTACTACCGGATTCCACTGACCGGCGAAGTGCGGGACATCACCCTGATCGGATCGGTCAAGCTCCACGGCGACGGTAAGGGCGGCACCGAGTCACGGTGGGAGGACGGAGACATCACCCGGGCGCTTCGAGGGCCGGCGCTGCTGAACATGTCCGAACTCAACGCCGCAGGTGCCGAGACGCTGTTCGCTCTCCACGGCCTGCTCGACCGCTACCAGGCGATCGATCTCCCTACCGGGGAGACGGTTCGCCTCCGTAGCGACACTCGCGTGTTCGGAACCCTCAACCCGACAGACCTACGCGACTATGCCGGCACCCAAACGTTGAACAAGGCGTTCGCAGACAGGTGGGTGATCTGGGAGAAGGTGTTTCCGAATACCGACCAAATCGAAGCGATGTTGAGCCATCGATACGACAATCTCAAGACCCCCTTCATCACGACGATCGCCCGGCTGGCCGTCGAGGTCAACGAGTCGTTCACGTCGTCCGATGCTCGCACCCGGGTCGGGACTCCGATGAGCCTGCGTACCGTGCTCGATCGAATCCCGGCGGGGCTCTGGATGTACGCCGAAGCCGAGGATCCGCTCAGGCGTGCCTGGGATGAGTTCGTCCTCAGCCACATCGACCCGTTCGATCAGGATCACTACGAGACCGTCTGGTCGGCAGTGGCTCGGACCGGTCCGGAGGGACCGCCGTACGGTTAGGAATCGTGCCCTCAGCCTGCCCCGAAATAGCGAAATGGTGAGCCCTCGGGTCGGTCAGGGGCAGGTTCGATCAACGGGCCGACACGGCCCACAAACGGAGATCACGACTCGCCGATCGCCCCAACTCAGTGCCGGAAGTGCCTCACCGCCGTATGCACCATGGCGAGACCGAGCCGGTCCGCGGCGGCTGTGACCTCGGAATCGCGATTCGACCCGCCGGGTTGTGCAATTGCCACGGCTCCGGCGGCTGCGGCTACTTCGACGGCGTCGGGAAAGGGGAAGAAGGCGTCACTCGCCACGACCGAATCGTCGAGCGAAATGCCCAGCCGTGTCGCCTTGTCTACCGCGAAATGCACGGCGTCGATGCGGGAGGTGCATCCCCCGCCGATGGCCAGGGTGCGGTGTCGCCGCGCAAACACGACGGCGTTGCTCTTCGTGTGCTTTGCCACCCTCCAGGCAAGGTCGAGGGACTCGATTTGCTCCAAGGTGGGTCGGCGACGAGTCACCATATCGGCCTTCGCAATTGTTTCAACAGCGTGATCAGATTCCTGCACCAGCACCCCTCCCAAGACCGAACGCATTTCCGTGGGAACGAGGCGTACCGCATCGCTCGATGCGAGTAGGCGTCTTCTCCCTTTCAGGGTGAGCAGACCCAACGCCTCTTCCGTGAACGAGGGAGCCACGACGACCTCGGTGAAGATCTCATCGATCGCAGTGGCAACATCGATGTCTATGGGCCGATCCGAAACGATGATCCCCCCAAACGGGGACAGGGGATCGGTCTCGAAAGCTCGACGGTACGCCTCGACCGAAGTGCCCGCACGGGCCACCCCGCATGGTGTGTTGTGCTTGATGATGGCTACCGCAGCGCTCCCCGGTTCACTGATGTCGCGGATCAGGGCGACGCCGGCGTTGATGTCGAGCAAGTTGTTGTACGACAGCTCAGCACCGTGCAATTGAGTGATTCCATCGAAGGACCGGCCGTATAGGGCAGCCGCCTGATGGGGATTCTCCCCGTATCTCAAGACCTGTTCCCGCGGCATCTCGACCCGAATCCGATCGAGTAGCGGATCTGCCGCTCCGTCCCGACTGGACAGCCACGTGGCAATCGCCGAGTCATACGCCGCGGTGCGGGCAAACGCCTTCTCAGCCAACCGAGAACGAGTTGCGGACGACAACGACCCGCCCACACGAAGCTCGTCAAGCACAGCCGTGTAGTCGGTCGGATCGACAACGACGCCCACGTGCGCCGAGTTCTTGGCGGCCGATCTGATCATGGCCGGACCACCGATATCGATCTGCTCGACAACAGCGGCTCTACCGGCGGTTGAGTCGGCTGCGGTCTCCTCGAAGGGATACAGGTTGACCACCACGAGATCGATGACGCCGATGGCCTGCTCAGCAAGCTGGTCGAGATCGCTGTCTACGTCACGCCGGGCGAGAATCCCACCGTGGATCGCCGGGTGGAGCGTCTTCACCCTGCCGCCGAGCATTTCTGGGTGTCCGGTGACATCGGCGACGTCTACTACAGCGATTCCCGCCCCCCGAAGAATGGCTGCCGTGCCCCCGGATGCGATCAACTGAGTGCCGAGGTCGACCAGACCCGTAGCGAACTCGACGAGGTCTGTCTTGTCTGATACCGAAAGCAAGGCTCGCCTGACACTTGAAGGAGTATCGCTTGCCGACATGATCTCCATCGTGAGCTGAGTGGCCGCAGTTGTAGCAACCGACCACGACCCGGTCAAGAAGGGGAAGCCTCCAACGTCATGCGCCGTCGGCGTCCCGCCGACTGTTACGGTGTGGTCCCAGCTATGGCCCACAGTTTCGATCGGGAGACTCCGAAAGGGATCGACACGATCTGTGGGGGTTTCCGTCGCAAGTTCCCTGTCGTCATCGTGACTTCCTCGATGGCATCACCGCTCGGCTCCCGATCAGCGATTCTGCAATCGACGCAAACCCTGGCACCCGTGAGTCCATGAGACGGGGACTCCTGGTCACTGCCGACGGAGAAAGCTTTGCCGGCGTCTCTGTCGGCGTAGACGGCATCGCTACCGGCGAGGTGGTCTTCAACACGGCGATGAGCGGCTATCAGGAGATCGTGACCGATCCATCGTATGCCGGCCAGATCGTCGTCATGACTGCGCCCCACATCGGAAACTACGGTGTCAACGAGGACGATAAGCAGGCAACGAGCCCGCACTGCTCGGGGATGATCATGCGATCGCTGGCGAGACGGCACTCGAGTTGGCGTGCATCGGGCCCGTTCGGCGAGTACCTCGTGGAGTCGAGCCTGGTCGCTCTCAGTGAGATAGACACTCGCCGATTGACCAGGCATGTGCGCCACCGAGGTGCGATGCCGGCCTCGATGGGCACCGACGTCGACGAGGCTGAGCTTCGCTCAATCGCAGCGAACGCGCCGACCATGGCGGGTCAGAACCTGGTCGACCTGGTGACCACTGAGGAGTCATACACGGTGCCGGCTGAGAGTGAGCAGCTCGGTCGAATCGTTGCCTACGACTTTGGGCTGAAACGCGACATCCTGCGTCAACTGAGCGGTCACGGGTTCGAGGTGACGGTGGTGCCCGCCTCCACTTCCGCCGATGCCGCACTGGCGTTGGCCCCCGACGGTGTGTTTCTGTCCAACGGCCCCGGTGACCCGGAACCCCTGAGGGGACCCATCGAATCGGTACGCCGGCTGCTGGGCCGGGTCCCGATCTTCGGGATCTGCCTCGGGCACCAGATAATGGGCCTTGCTCTTGGAGCACGCACTCACAAGCTCGACTTCGGTCATCACGGCGGCAACCACCCGGTACGCGACCTTGCAGATGGCAGCGTCGCCATCACATCCCAGAACCACGGCTTCGCCGTCGACCTTTGGACCCTCGAAGGCTCCCCTCCACCCCGCCGAACCGGGATCCCGTCGCCCGATCTCCTACCGGCATCCGTACTCACCGACTTTGGGAACGTTGTTGCCACCCACCAAAACCTCAACGACGGCACGCTGGAAGGCATGAGTTGCCGAGATATTCCAGCGTTCTCGGTGCAGTACCACCCTGAAGCTGCCCCCGGCCCGCACGAGTCGATCTCGCTGTTCTCGAGGTTCGCTCAACTGATCGCTGCGGGTGCCTGATGCCGCGGCGAAACGACCTGCATTCGATCCTCGTCATCGGATCCGGCCCGATCGTGATCGGACAGGCTTGCGAATTCGACTACTCCGGTACCCAGGCGATCAAGACGCTACGCGAGCACGGCTACCGCGTCGTGTTGGTCAACTCCAATCCCGCCACGATCATGACCGACCCCGACCTCTCGGATGCCACCTACATCGAACCGATAACCCACGATGTCATCTCGGCCATCATCGACAAGGAACAACCCGACGCCTTGCTCCCGACTCTGGGTGGCCAGGCGGCGCTCAATGCGACGGTGGCGCTCCATGAGTCTGGTCGGCTGGCGGCCAGTGGCATGGAACTCATTGGGGCAGGTATCGATGCTATCGCTGCCGCCGAGAACCGCGGCCTGTTCAAGAAGATCATGGAGGGCGCAGGACTCAGCTGCCCTCGAGCCGCGATGGCGACGTCGGTCGTCGCGGCGCGCGGGATTGCCACCGACATCGGGTACCCGGTCATGGTCCGACCGTCCTACATTCTCGGTGGCAAGGGAACCGGACTCGCGGCCACGCCCGACGACCTCGAGCGGGTCGTCGCCCAGGCGCTCGCAGCGTCTCCCGTCGGAGAGGCCCTGATCGAAGAGTCCCTCCACGGCTGGAAGGAGTTCGAGCTCGAGGTGATGCGCGACTCGGCCGACAACGCCGTCATCGTCTGCTCGATCGAGAACATCGACCCGATGGGTGTCCACACCGGAGATTCGATCACGGTCGCCCCGATCCAAACGCTGTCCGACCGCGAATACCAGGCAATGCGAGACGAGGCGATCGCCTGTCTACGGGCGGTCGGCGTGGAGACCGGAGGCTCCAACGTCCAGTTCGCAGTGGACCCCGCTACCGGTCGGCGCCTCGTCATCGAGATGAACCCTCGCGTCTCGCGGTCGTCGGCGCTTGCGTCGAAAGCGACCGGATTCCCAATCGCCAAAATCGCGGCATTGCTCGCCGTCGGGTTCACCCTCGATGAGATCACCAACGACATCACAAACCAGACCGCAGCGTCATTCGAGCCGGCACTCGACTATGTCGCCGTCAAGATCCCCAGATTCGATTTCGAGAAGTTTCCTGCCGCCGGGGTCGAGCTGTCGACATCCATGCGGAGCGTCGGCGAAATCATGGCAATCGGGCGCACGTTCCCCGAGGCACTTCAGAAAGGTCTGCGAAGCCTCGAAGACGGCAGCAGCGGACTGGAATCCGACCCGAACACCGAGGCGGGGCTCGACGAGATGATCGCAGCCTGCAGTCAGCCTCGTCCCGACCGAGTCCGGCGGGTCGCGGCGGCCCTCCGGCGGGGGGCATCGGTGGACACCCTTGCTGCGGCGACTCATATCGACCCCTGGTTTATCGACCAGATCGACCAGATTGTCGAAGCGGGGGAGATGATTGAGACGGTGACACCCTCGGCGGAGTCAGCACGGCATGCCAAGCGGCTCGGTTTCTCGGACCGCCAACTGGCCGGTGCTTGGGGCTGGACCGAAGACGAGGTGCGTCGGCGCCGACTCGGATGGGGGGTCACCGCGACCTTCAAGACCGTCGATACCTGCGCAGCCGAGTTCGAGGCAGCGACGCCGTACTACTACTCGACCTTCGAAGAGGAGGACGAAGCACCGGGACGCAACGCAAGGACCGTGATCGTGTTGGGTTCAGGGCCGAATCGCATCGGCCAGGGCGTCGAGTTCGATTACTGCTGCGTTCATGCCTCCCTGGCGCTGCGAGAGATCGGCTACCACCCAGTCATGATCAACTGCAACCCGGAGACGATCTCCACCGACTACGACATCTCCGACCGCCTCTACTTCGAACCGCTCACGACCGAGGACGTGCTGGCAGTTATCGCCATCGAACAACCGGAGGCGGTCATCCTCCAATTCGGTGGACAAACCCCACTCAATCTGGCACCCGCGCTGACGGCGGCCGGAGTCGCAATCGCTGGTACCCAGCCGGATGCGATCGACATCGCCGAGGATCGGAAGCGTTTCTCAGCGTTGTGCGAGGCCTCCGGGGTACGCCAACCCCCACATGGAACGGCAACGTCGGTGGATGAAGCCGTCGCAGTCGCCCGATCCATCGGCTTCCCGGTGCTGGCGAGACCTTCGTACGTCCTCGGTGGCCGATCCATGCGGATCGTGCCTTCGCCGGAGGATCTGGATCACTACTTGAGGGAGCTCTTCGAAGTGGGAGCCGATTCGGCCACAAAGCTCCCGGTGGCGCCGATCCTGATCGATCGCTTCCTCGACGGTGCCACAGAGGTCGATGTCGACGCGATCTTCGACGGAGACGAGATCTACATCGGGGGCGTGATGGAGCACATCGAAGAGGCGGGAGTGCACTCGGGCGATTCGGCCTGTGTGGTGCCCCCACCCACCCTCTCGGAAGCGACACTCGCGCGCATCGTGGAGAGCACAGAAGCATTGGCTCGCGGCCTTGGAGCGCTCGGTCTCATCAACCTCCAATTCGCGGTGCAAGACGACGAGGTCTACGTGCTCGAGGCCAATCCCCGAGGCTCCCGAACAATTCCATTCATCTCCAAAGCAACTGGGGTCCCACTGGCAAAGCTGGCCACGAGAGTCATCATGGGCGAGCGACTGCGCGAGCTCCGCGCCGCAGGTCTGCTTCCCAACCCGAGCCCCTCCGAGTTCGTTGCCGTCAAGGAGGCGGTGCTCCCCTGGGCCCGGTTCCCCGAGGAGGATTCTGTCCTGGGACCTGAGATGCGCGCCACCGGAGAGGTCATGGGGATCGCGGCCGACCTGGGTGGCGCCTATGCCAAGGCGCTCGCCGGTGCGGGCATCGAGTTGCCCCGGACGGGCACCGTGTTCTTCTCCCTGGCAGATCCCGACAAGGAACGGGGTCTCGGTGTCGCCCGCGCCTTTGCCACACTTGGATTCCGCCTGCTCGCCACCAGCGGAACTGCCGCCTACTTGGTCTCTCACAACATACCGGCGGCTCATGTCGACAAGGTGGGCGACGGACCGTGGGACCCTGTGCGCCTCATCGAGGAGGGCAAGATCGACATGGTCATCAACACGCCACGTGGAAGCCGAGCCCGAGGCGATGGAAAGCTCATCCGGAGGGCCGCTCACGCCGCCGCGATTCCCTGCGTTACGAGGGTCGAGGGGGCTCAAGCCGTGTCCAGGGTCCTCTCTGCAGATGAGCCGATGATCTCAGTCAGCAGCCTTCAGGAGTACCACGCGGCACTCGGCTAGAAGTCTGCTGAATGGCCCCGTTGCTCACATCGGCGACCGGGCGCGCCGATCGCAAAGTAGATCATGGCGTCGCGCGAAGTGTCGCCCGACCATACCGAGAGGTTCCAGGCCGAGCCGGGCCCGAACGCCGGAGCCAGACACTGACTTGAACGATGGACGTCGAGATCAGTGACACGCATCGTTCAAGGACTCCTAGCAACCGGCGGGTCCGGCCAAGTCCACGCCGCAATCGCCCTCGATGATTTCTCCCATCACCCAGGCCTCATGACCGGAGCCGCTGAACGACGAGAGCGTCGCATCGCATTCACTCGGATGCACAACGAGAACGAATCCGACTCCCATGTTGAACGTCGCGAACATCTCCCCGCTAGTGACCTCTCCCAACTCGGCCACTGTGGCGAAGACGTCGGGCGGGTTCCACGATCCGAGGTCGACGCGAGCTCTACGGTGGCGTGGAAGTATCCGCGTTAGGTTGTCGGATATCCCGCCGCCCGTCACGTGCGCCATCCCACACACCCCGCCGCCCTGCACGACTTCGAGAACCGCCGGTGAATAGAGCACCGATGGCTCGAGCAACACCGACGCCACCGTCCGCTCCGTGCCCGGGAAGAGCCCGTCGAATTCGAGTCCGGGCAGGACCGCCGAACGGACGAGCGAAAAGCCGTTGGCGCGCAGGTTGGGGCTCGCCAACCCGATCAGAAGGTCGCCCGTCTCGATGTCGGCCGCCGTCACCTCGCTCCCAAGCTCCACGACACCTACGGCAGCCCCCGCCAGGTCGAACCGGTCCGGATCCATCACGCCCGGATGCTGTGCTGTCTCACCGCCGATCAGGGCACAGCCAACCTCACGACACGCGGCAGCGATAGATGCCACGATCGCCTTCTCCCGCTCGGGGCGAATCATCCCAACGGCGAGATAATCGGTGACTGCCAGCGTCCTCGCTCCCACTGCTGCCAAGTCGTCGGCGATCATCGCCACAAGGTCGTAGCCGATCCCATCGAAACGTCCGGCGCGGGCAGCCAACTCGGCCTTGGTCCCCACCCCATCGGTGGTCATCATCAAGACGGGACGGTCGTATTCCCCGGGGATCAGGAATCCGCCGGCGAACCCGCCAAAAGGTCCTATCACTCCACCGGACCATGTCGACATCACGTCGTCCGCTATCGCGTCGACGAGACCATCCCCCGCCCCGGTGTCTACGCCGGAGGCCCGGTAGGTGCTCATTCACTCCGCTCCAGGAGAAGCTTGTCGGCGTCGATCGGAACCGACGTCGGATAATCCCCCGAGAAACAGGCCGAACACATACCACCGGAACCGGCGCCGGTGGCCTCCAGCAATCCATCCAGGGACAGGTAGCCCAGCGAGTCCACTTCGAGGGAGTCCTGGATTTCGGCTACCGACCGTGCGGCGGCGAGCAGGTGGGCGCGGTCGGGCGTATCCATCCCGTAGTAGCACGGCCACCGGTAAGGCGGAGACGAGATCCGCAGATGTACCTCAGTCGCACCACTGGCACGAACCAAGTCGACGAGTTGACGCGTTGTCGTGCCCCGGATGATCGAATCGTCCACCAATACCACGCTCCGTCCCGCCAATACGCTGGGCATCGGGTTGAGCTTCATGCGGATGGCTCGATCACGGTCGACTTGGTCGGGCTGGATGAATGTCCGCCCAACGTAGCGGTTCTTGACCATGCCGTCGGAGTACGGGATACCGCTCGCTACCGCGTATCCCTGCGCCGCCGGCACACCGCTCTCTGGCACGGGAACGACCACATCGGCATCGACGGGTGCTTCGGCCGCCAGGACCTCCCCCATCCGCCGCCGGGCAAGATGAACGTTGGTGCCGTTGAGCACGCTGTCGGGGCGCGAGAAATACACGAACTCCAGTACACAAAGGCGAGGATCTGCCTTTCCCAGCGGACGTGAGCTTTTCACACCTGCGCGGTCGATCACGACCATCTCCCCCGGCTCGACCTCTCTGACGAACTCGGCGCCGATCACATCCAGCGCGGCAGTCTCGGATGCGAGCACCCACCCGTGATCCAAGCGGCCGAGACAGAGTGGGCGGAACCCGTGCCGGTCCCGTACACCAATGATTCGCTCCTGATCCATGATCACCAAAGAGAACGCGCCCCCGAACCGGGGAACCGAGGCTGCAACGGCCAGCGCGATGCCACCCTCTCCCCCGGCCGCCGTGTACGCCTCGGCGATCGCTTCGGCCATCAGGTCGGTGTCGGTCGAGGCGAGTTGAGTGCCGAGTTCGGCTGCCAGTACCGCTGTGTTGGTCAGGTTCCCGTTGTGAGCAAGGGCAAACTGAGCGGAGTCCAGACGGCGTAGGGTCGGCTGGGCGTTCTCCCAACGAGTCGAGCCCATAGTCGAATACCGGGTGTGGCCAATGGCGAGATCACCCTTCAAGGCCGCCAGCGACCACTCGTCGAACACCTGGGCGACAAGCCCCAGGTCCTTCTTGAGCACGATTGCTTCCCCGTTCGATGAGGCGATGCCGGCACTCTCCTGGCCCCGATGCTGGAGAGCGAACAAACTGAGATAGGCGAGTCGGGACACGTCGGTACCGGGTACGAAGATCCCGAACACGCCACAGGATTCCTTCGGTCCGTCTTGCCTGGGGGCCGAGGTCATCTTGATCGCCCCGCCATCCGTCGCGGGATGGCATTTCTCCACACAGCGGCGGCCTCCACCACCGCGATTGGGGCGGCATCGCCGAAATGGATGACGTCTCCGCCGAACCGACCTATCGGTGTCACCCGCACCGCGTCACCAAGGTCCACCAGGTCGGCGAGGTTCGACCGATCGGATGCGACCAACACCCGATGCGGAGCTTCGCCGAAGAGAATCCGCCAGTCCCGGATATCCACCTTGGCCCCCACCCCGGACATCATGCAGATCTCCGTTAGAGCCAGAGCCAGGCCACCTTCTGAGATGTCGTGCACCACCGCGGCATGGCCTCCTCCGGCGAGTTGCAGCGCCACGTCGATCACACCCTTGCCCAAGACGGGATCGGCCGGGAGCGGTCGGCCTACCAGTTCCCCATCCATCAACTTCGCATAGGCGCTGGCGGCGAAATCGGGTACATCTCCCCCACCTGCAATCAGCCACAGCCCCATGCCGTCGGTCGCCGCATCCAGCCGCGGTGGTGTTTCGGGCATGGGATCTGCCAGTCCAAGCATGGCGATTACGGGAGTCGGCATGATGTCTCCGCTATCACTGCTGTTGTAGAAGGAGACGTTTCCCCCGACAATTGGAATCTCCAGCGACCGGCACGCATCAGACAGTCCGGCGACCGCTTCGACGAACTGCCACATCACTCCAGGCTGCTCCGGGTCACCGAAGTTGAGGTTGTCGACCAATCCGATCGGCTTCGCTCCGGTCACCGCCACATTGAGCGCCGCCTCGAATACAAGCCGGGAAGTGCCCCGGCGAGGATCCAACAGACAGCGACGGGAGTTGCCGTCTGTGGACACAGCAAGACCCTTCTGCGTGCCTCGAAGTCGAAGCAGAGCCCCGTCATGTCCGGGACCGACAACGGTTCCCATTCCCAGCATGTGGTCGTACTGCTCGTAGACCCATGCTTTTGACGCCAACGCCGGCTGATCCAAAAGACCGAGCAGAGCGCCCCCCACGTCCAATGGCGCCTGAGGCTCGGCGGCGGCAGCCCATACTTCATCGATGTAACCCGGTTTGGCTGCAGGGCGAGAGGCCACCGGCGCCCCATCGGCAAGGGACTCGGCCGGGACCTCGGCGGCTATCGAATCACCGTCAAACACGCGAAGGGTCCCGCCCGCGGTCATGGTTCCCACTGGGGACGCTTCGATCTCCCAACGGCGAGCCACTTCGAGAGCAGCGGGCAGGTCCGCGATGGCGACGACTGCCAGCATTCGCTCCTGGGACTCAGACACCAGCAACTCGGCAGGGCTCATCCGATCTTCACGCCGCGGCATCGCATCGAGTGCCAGATCCATCCCCGAGCCGGCACCGGCTGCAGTCTCCGAGGCGGCACACGCGATTCCTGCGGCGCCGAGATCCTGCAACCCGACCAGCAAGCGCCTGGAAGCAAGCTCCAGGCAGGTCTCGATCAGCTTCTTGGCGGCAAACGGATCGCCCACCTGGACCGCCGGCCTCTTCGACACATCCTCCTCCGAGAAGCTGGCCGATGCGAGGATGGATGCTCCCCCGATGCCGTCGCGACCCGTGGGAGCCCCCAACAGCACGGCAACGTCGCCGTTGTCCAGGGAACCGCTCGGAACGAGGTCGTCGGACCTCAGAATCCCGAGACACATCACGTTTACGAGCGGATTGGCTTCGAAGCACGGCTCGAAGGCGACCTCACCTCCCAGGGTGGGAACCCCAACAGCGTTGCCGTACCCGGCGATTCCGGAGACGACCCCGTCGAATAGATACCGAACGCGCGGGTCACTCAGCTCACCGAACCGGATCTGATTCCACAATGCTATCGGTCGCGCCCCCATGCTCAGCACATCCCTGAGAATCCCCCCCACACCAGTCGCCGCGCCTTGATACGGCTCGACAAAGGAAGGATGGTTGTGACTCTCGATCCGCAGTGCAGCCAGCCAGCCTCCCCCCAGATCCACTACGCCGGCTCCACCACCGGGGCCCACCACCACCTGCGGGCCGTCGCTCGGCAGATCTCGTAGGTGCGGAAGTGACGATTTGTAGGAGCAATGCTCGGACCACATAAGCGAGTACATCATCAGCTCGGCCTCGGTCGGCTCGCGATTGAGCGTGTCGATGACGGCCGTGTACTCGAGATCGGTCATCCCCAGCTCGTGGTGCAGCTCAGGCATCGCCGAGCGCCGCCACAAAGGACTCGAGCAGTACCCGGCCGTCGCCGGACCCAAGCGCCCGGTCACTCGCCCGCTCCGGGTGTGGCATGAAGCCGACCACGTTGCCCCGTTGATTGGCGAGGCCGGCCACCGAGTCCACCGACCCGTTGAGATTGTGCTCAGCATCCACCTCACCCGCTTCGTCGCAGTAGCGCATCGCAACAAGGCCGGATTCGACCCCGGCCGACTCGACTGCATAGCTCCCACGGTACGAATTGAGAGGTATCCGCAGCACTTGACCGAGCCTGGTCGCCCTGGTGAGCACCGTGTCAGTCGAGTCAATCCGGACGTGAACAAACCGGCAGATGAACCTGAGGCCACGATTCTCCACGAGAGCTCCCGGCAGAAGCCCCGCCTCGCAGAGCACCTGGAACCCGTTGCAGATCCCCAGAACCGGCTTGCCGGCTTCCGCCAGCTCTTCGATTCCTTTCATCACCGGTGAGAACCGGGCGATAGCGCCCGGACGCAAGTAATCGCCGTGAGCAAATCCCCCGGGAAGCACGACACCCTCGAATCCTGAGAGATCCTCTTCGCGATGCCAGACGAGCTCCGCCTCGGCGCCGACATCTCGGAGCGCGTGCATGACATCACGCTCACAGTTGGTACCCGGATACACGACGACGGCCACACTCAACCGGCTTCATCCTCCGCGAGCACCCGCACCGAGTAGTCCTCTATGACGGGATTGGCCAACAGCTGCGCACACATCCGGCGCACCGATGCCTCAGCCTTGGTGGCATCGTCGGATTCCACATCGATGACCAGGGAGCGCCCCATGCTGACCGCAACCAGATCCGTGAAGCCGAGGCCGCGCAGGGCCCCGGCGATCGTCGCTGCCTCCGGATCGGCGACGCTGGGAAGTCGAGTGATCTCGACCTGCACCTTCACTGCTGCCTCACGGCGGCAAGGTAATCGACAAATGTGCCTCCAGTGAGAAGCTCGAAACAACTCCGGTACAGCTCAGCGGTCATGGTGATTGTCTCGGTCGAGAGTGGTGGCGCCGGCGGCGAGTGGTCCCAACCCTGGGCGTCGAGAGCATCGCGAACGAACTGCTTGTCGTAGGAAGGAACCGGGGATCCAGGTCGCCACTCGCCCGCCGGCCAGTACCGAGAGCTATCGGGTGTCAAGACCTCGTCGATGAGGATGAGTTCCCCCTCCGCCATTCCGAACTCGAACTTGGTGTCGGCGAGGATGAACTCCCGCTCTTCGGCGTAGGCCGCGCCAGCCAGGTACAACTCGATGCTACGGCGCCGCAACTCTTCGTAGACGTCGTCACCCACGAGTTGACGCGCCTGGGACTCGGTTACGTTCTCGTCGTGACCCTCCTGCGCCTTGGTGGCGGGCGTAAAGACCGGATATGGCAGGCGGTCCGCCATGGCCATTCCAACAGGGAGATCCGCCGTGGTAGGGCCGCCCCCCGCCGTGTACTCGCGCCAGGCCGAACCGTAGAGATAGCCGCGGACGACGCACTCCAGCGGGACAACCTCAGCTCGGCGAACAAGCATCGCGCGACCGGCAAGGGCTTCCCGGTCCCACCCGGCAACGTCGGGCATGTCGGCGACATCGGTCGACAGGAGATGGTCGGGAGTGTCGAGGAGGTCAAACCAATGGACCGATAGCCCGGTCAATACTCTTCCCTTGTCGGGCACCGGGTCGGCAAGGACGACGTCATACGCCGAGATACGGTCGGTTGCAACGATGAGAAGGGTCTCCTCATCGACGGCGAAGATCTCTCGTACCTTCCCCGAATCCAAGTGGTGTGCCAACGTCACTGGGCGGCGATGGTAACGCCTGCTTCGCGCCGCGGCGGCTGTTCCAGCCTTGGTGTCATCGGGATCGATCGCCCGTGAATGAATCTCGGTAGTCCTCGAGCGCCGCTGCCAGGTCAGGATCCGTCAAGCCGAGCACGGCCACGGCCAACAGTGCGGCATTCTTGGCCCCGTCGATGCCCACGGTCGCCACTGGCACACCACTCGGCATCTGCACGGTCGACAGCAACGCGTCGAGACCTCCGAGGCCACCGGAAGCAATCGGGATCCCTATCACGGGGAGCGTCGTGTGCGCCGCCACCGTGCCGGCGAGGTGAGCCGCCTTGCCGGCGGCGGCGATGATGACTGCGAGCCCCCGACCTCTGGCGGATCTGGCGAATTCCACCACATCGTCCGGCGTCCGGTGTGCCGACAGCACCCTCACCTCATGGCGAACAAGGAACTCGTCGAGGATCTCGACGGCAGGTGTCACCTTCGGCTCGTCGCTGGCCGATCCCATCAGGACCGCGACCCGGGGCCGATCGGGCATCAAACACCTCCTGCGATATCGGTGCGGTATTGCATGCCCGGGAATCGTATCGCCTCGGCAGCCTGGTAGGCCCGGTGGCGCGCTGCTGCCAGATCCGACCCCAGTCCCACCACGTTCAGCACCCTTCCACCTGCCGTCACCAACCGCCCCTGACTCCTGGCGGTACCCCCGTGAAAGACCAGCACCCCGGGGATGGCTCCGGCATCGTCCACTCCGTCGATGGGCAATCCGGTCGTCGGGCGGCCTGGATAGCCATCGGAGGCAAGCACGACATCGACGGCCGCCTCGGTGCTCGACGAGACCTCCATATCGACCGACTCGCCCTGGGAGGCGGCGGCCAGGACCGCCGCCAGGTCGGAGGTCATTCGAGGAAGAACTACTTGGGTCTCAGGATCTCCGAGGCGACAGTTGAACTCCATGACCTTGGGACCCTCCCCGGTGAGGACCAGGCCGGCGTAGAGGAAGCCGACGTACGGAGTTCCCTCTGCCGCCAGCTGCCCGAGCACTGGCTCGATGATCAGCCTGTTTACATCCTCGACCAGGTCGGGAGGCGCATCCGGCACCGGCGAAAAGCAACCCATGCCACCGGTATTGGGACCTGCATCACGGTCAGCGAGCCGCTTATAGTCACGCGCCGCTGCCAGCGGAACGCCTTCCCCACCAGCGCAGATCGAGAACACTGATACTTCGGGCCCTTCGAGGTAGTCCTCGATCACGACCTTGGAGCCAGCCTCGCCAAAGTCCCCTGCGAAGCATCGGTCGACCCAACGCAGAGCTTCGTCGCGATCTGAAGTCACCACCACACCCTTTCCGGCTGCCAGCCCGTCCGCCTTGACCACATAGGGCGCCGGCAACCCATGGAGATGACTTCGTGCCGCCCCGGGATCGACGAACGCCGCGCTGTCGGCGGTCGGGACTCCCGCTCGTCGCATGGTTTCCTTGGCAAATGTCTTGGAGGACTCGAGCCGGGCCGCCCGCTGCGTCGGGCCAAAGACGGCTATACCCACCTCCGCGACCGCGTCGGCAACACCCGCCGCCAACGGCGCCTCCGGACCGACAACGACGAGATCGAATGCGGTGGCGGCTTCGGCGACGGCTTCCGGACAGTCAATACGCAAGTCCGGGAGTGTCGGGCCGACCTCCTCCAAGCCGGGGTTGCCTGGTGCGGATACGACCTCCCGCACCAAACTGCTCTGGGCCAGCTTCCAGCCGAGGGCGTGTTCGCGACCTCCCCCGCCGAGCAACAGAACCCTCACCGACCGACTCCCTCTGCAATCGTTGCGTCAACCTCGTCAAGCCATCGCACCACGCGATCTTGCACTACCAACCGGCCGCGGGCAAAGGCATCGACCACTTGGGGGTAGAGCCTGTGCTCCACTGCCTTGATCCTGGCATGCAGGGCGTCCTCGGTGTCTGAGGCGAGCACGGCTACCGCCTCTTGAGCGATGATCGGTCCGGTGTCGACCTCCTCGTCTATGAAGTGGACAGTGCAGCCAGCGAGCTTCGCCCCGTGCTCGAGGGCTTGCCGGACCCCATGCATCCCGGGAAAGGAAGGCAACAACGACGGGTGGGTGTTGAGAATCGCATCCGGGAACCGAACAACAGCCTCGGGGCCGAGGATCCTCATGAAGCCGGCAAGTACCAAGGCCCGGGCCCCGTAGTGTTCGGCCTCGTCACAGATCGCCGTAGTGAGCGCCTGCCGTTTCCTGCTACCGGACAGGACCGACGTGGGAATACGGGCAGCTCGAGCGATGTCCAGCGCTCCCGCATCGGTGCGGTCGGAGATCACGACCACAACTTCGGCTGCGAACTCGTCGGCTTCGGCTGCCTCGAGGATGGCAGCCAGATTGCTCCCGGTCCCAGAAGCGAGGATTGCAATGGGAAATCGCTGAGGCTCCAGACTTGCCGCGTCCTCCTGTCGAGATCCCATCGTGAGTCACACGGTACCGAACAAATCGCTGTCGGGGATCGAGAGGTCAAACAGCAATCGCAAGCCGAATCCAGACAGTTTGGGAACATCTCGGCGGCTCGCGACGTTCTTCCCGCCCAATGAGCAGATCCAAACGCGTCCGGACCGCCCAGAAGCAAGCAGAGAAGGCAGAGCGAGAGCGCCTAGCCCGTCGCAATCGCATCTTGCGTAACTCGGCGATCTCTCTCGTCGCCGTGGCGGTGTTTGTCGTCGCCTTCTTCTCATTGGGAGGTACCGGCACTGCACTCACGGGCGATACCGGCGCCACCACCTGGGATCTTCCAGCTCTCTCCGACACCGAGGAACGCATCACGCTCGCCGACTATCAGGGAAGTCCCACCATCGCCGTCTTCTTCGCATCGTGGTGCGACGTGTGCGAGGCGGAGATGCCGGGCTTCGTTCAGTTGAGCGACCAGCTCGGCGATCAGGTCGACTGGGTTGGCATCAACACCCAGGACAACGGGGCCGGTGTACGCGACGCCGAGAAATGGGGAATCGACACTCGGTGGCGACTCGCCAGAGACATCGGCGGGACCAATGGCAGCAATCTGAGCACCGCGACGTTCGGGATGCGCGGCATGCCGCTCACAGTGGTTTACGACGATGTCGGAGAGATCGTCCACGTCCAGCGCGGTGGAATCTCCGCCGAGCAGTTGTTGGGATTGCTGCAGCAGGCGTTCGAAATCGGCTGAGCGGGCAAGAGCGTCTAGCTCGATGTCATCGCGATCGACACCGCCTCCATGAGCGAGCCGGAAACCGGGACTCCCTGACTCTCGAGAAGCTCCCGCGGTTGGCTCCCGCCGTCGAAGAGGACACAACGCACCTTCGCAGCTCTCGCCGCTCCTGCATCGTCGATGATGTCCCCGATGACCGTGATGGTCTGATCGGCCAGCTCCGGATACATCTGCCTGAGCCGACCAATGTGATGAACCATGTGCTGATCCTTGGTCTCGCCGACCGTTCCCCGGTTCCCGTCCAGCGCAAGCATGTACTCATCGAGCCCGAACCCACGCACCGTTGGCACCAACATGTCATGCCACAGCATCGACACGATCGATTGAGTTGCCCCGGCGGCCGCTACCGACCCGATGGCTTCGCACGCCTCAGAATTGAGATCGGCGTCGTCGAAACCGTCCCAGTACGCATCTTGAAACACATGGTCGAGCTCGAGCAGAAAGTCATCGTCCACAGGTCGACCGAGCAATGCCTCGTAGAATCCGTTGAGCGGACGCACGAACCTGCTTCGATACGTCTCCGCATCAATGGGCGGCACACTCTGAGATCTGAGACACGCGTTGACCGCTTCGACGACGATGGGAAGATCGTCGAACAAGGTGCCGTTCCAGTCCCAGATGACATGAGCCACGCGGCGACTCTAGATATGACCTACTCCCCCAGTACCGCCGCACAGAACGCAGGAGAGAAGCGATGAGACCGTACGAGACCGGCGATCCGGAACTAGACGCACGGATTCACGAACTCGCCGAGGACGCTGTTGCGGCCCACGCCGCGGGTCGCGCGCACAATGGTGCGGACATCGTCGCCGAGCTCATGGTGAGCGCCCTCAAGCTTCATCGCGACGACGCAGATCGAGGCGACCTCAAGCTCGTGAACAGCGCGGTCAAGGAGATGCGGTACTCCTTCCTCGTATTTCGGCACTATCGCGATGTACCGAAAGTGACCGTTTTCGGTTCGGCTCGCACCCAACCAGACCAGCCCGGGTACAAGCTGGCGGCTGAATTCGCATCTCAAATGACCGACGAGCGCGGCTGGATGGTGGTGACAGGGGCCGGGCCGGGAATCATGGAGGCAGCCAACCTTGGAGCAGGAGTCGACGATTCATTCGGCGTGAACATCCGCCTGCCCTTCGAAGCAGAGGCCAACCCGTACATTCATGAGAGTCGCCTCATCAACTTCAAGTACTTCTTCACCCGCAAACTGATGTTCATGAAGGAATCGAACGCCTTCGCCCTATTCCCCGGCGGCTTTGGCACCATGGACGAGACGTTCGAACTCCTCACGCTCATCCAGACAGGAAAGAGCCCCATCAGCCCGATCGTCCTGGTGGAAGCCCCGGGAACCTCGTATTGGCGGGGATGGCTCGATTTCGTCAAGGGAACCCTCATGGAACAAGGGATGATCGCCCCAGACGATCTCGCCTTGTTCACTCATACCAACTCGGCCACCGAAGCGGCCTACGAGGTCTACCACTTCTATGAGAACTATCACTCTCAGCGCTTTGTCGGCGATCGCCTCGTGTTGAGGATCAAACGACCGCCCACCCCCGGGCAGATCCAACAGCTCAACGACGAGTTCTCCGACATCGTCGTTTCGGGATCGATCGACGTCACAGAAGCCACCGATGCCGAGATCTCATCCGATGATCATCCCGAGTTGCCACGAGTTGCCCTTCACTTCAATCGTCGGAGCCTCGGCCGTCTGCGCCGATTGATCGATGCCATCAACAGTTTTCCCGTCGATGAAGGCGAACAATCCAGCGATTAGCCTTACACCTTCATGAGAGAAATCCTGGCCGACCTCGTCGCCGAGCAACAAGGGCTCGACCAATCGCTCCAGCGCGCCCCAGACCGTGACTGGAAGAAGAAGGTCGGTAGTCGCGGTTGGACGGCCCAAGACACAATCGCCTACCTGTGGTGGGCGGAACGCCACGTAGCCGGGATCCTCACCAACGAGATCGTTCCCAAGAAGGTCCTCAAAGAGCACAGCAGCGTGGAAGCCTTCGAGCAGGCCGGCGTGGAGAATGCCAAGCCAAAGCGTCCGCAGGAGATCATCGAGCAGTGGCGTTTTGCACGAGCCGACGTCGTCGATGCCCTGAGCCGCCTCAGAGAGAATGATCGAATCCCGTGGCTCGACGGGAAGGTCTCGGCGCAGACATTCGCGACGATGCGCCTGGCCGACACGTGGGCCCATGGACTCGAGATTCTCACTGCCCTCGACAAGGAGATCATCGACACGCCCCGGCTGCGCCACATCGCCTGGCTCGGATGGGCCACGCTTCCCAATGCCTTCAAGCGGGTCAACGAGAGCTACCCCGAGGTGGTCCGAGTTGAACTCGTCGGGCCGGGATATGCGCGCTGGGTCTTTGGACCTGAGGATGCCGACAACGTCATCCGGGGTCAAGCCTCGGATTGGTGCCGCGTCGTAGTGGGGTTCATGGACGCAGCCGACACCGAGAGCCTCGCTGCCACCGGCGAGCTCGCCGAGGCCGCGCTGCGTAACGCCGACATCAGGCCATGATCCGAGGTCTCATCGGTATGGTCCATCTTGGGCCGCTCCCAGGGTCGCCGCACGCCGCTCCCCTGCACGACACCATCGGCCGAGCCGTTTCAGATGCGACCGACCTAGCCGCAGCCGGATTCGACGCCCTCATGGTCGAGAACTTCGGCGACGCCCCGTTCTACGCCGACGACGTACCCAAGGTCACCATCGCTGCGATGACGCGGGCGGTTGCAGCGATTGCCGGTGCGGTCGATGTCCCCGTCGGCGTCAACGTGCTCCGCAACGACGCCCTGGGGGCGATGGCCGTGGCCGCCGTGACCGGAGCTCGATTCATCCGGGTCAACGTCCTGTCCGGTTCGATGTCGACAGATCAGGGGCCGATCGTCGGCAGGGCCGCCGAGCTATCCCGACTCCGGGAGGCCCTCTCCCCCGAGATCGAGATCCTCGCCGACGTCATGGTCAAACACGCGTCGCCGCCACCGGGACTCACGTTGGAGCAGGCTGCAGCTGATCTGTGGGAACGGGCGGGCGCAGACGGCATCATCATTAGTGGGGCCGGCACCGGACATCCGCTCGATCACGGCGACCTCGACACAGTTCATCGGGCGGCTCCCGATGCACCGCTGTACGCCGGTTCCGGTGTCACCGAGGACACAGTGACCGACATCCTCTCCGTGTGCGCGGGCGCAATCGTGGGTACCGCTACGAAGGTAGACGGAGTCACAACCAACGCCGTCGATCCGGCAAGAGCGCGCTCGATCGTGGCGGCAGCCAGATGATCTCCTACCGCATGGAACCGGGCTCGATCCACCTGGTCCGCCTCAACACCGGAGAGGACCTTCTCGAAGGAATCACCAGCTTTGCGTCGGACGCCGGAATCGAAGCAGCATGGCTCACGTACCTCGGCGCGGTCTCTCGAGCGTCGTTGCGCTATTACGACCAGGATGAGCGCGTCTACCGCGACTTCGAGGTGGCCGAGCACCTCGAAGTTCTCTCGGGAGTCGGCAACGTGTCGCTACTCGACGACGAACCATTCGTTCACACTCACGCGGCGTTCGCCGACGCCGCAGGCAACGCCGTGGGTGGTCACCTCAACTCCGGAACCACCGTGTGGGCGCTCGAAGTCCGCATCCAAGAGTTGCTCGGTCCCGCCCTCGTGCGAGAACCCGACGACTGCACCGCCCTCAGCCTGTGGGGCGGAACGCTGTCGAAGTAGAGCCGCCCGCTAGGTCGACTGTCTCCACGAGACGTGACTTGGGTTGAGGTCGGCGACGGTCGCCGCCCCGACAAGCGCCATGGTTCGCCGCACATCGGCGTCGAGCATTGTCAGGACGTGGTCCACCCCGAGCTCCCCTCCGGCGCCGAGTCCGTACAGATACGCACGGCCGGCCATGGCGGCACGTGCCCCCAGCGCCAGCGCCTTGACGATGTCGGCTCCACGTCGCACGCCACCGTCTACAACGACTTCAAGACGATCACCAACCGCATCGACGATGGGTGGAATCAGCTCGAGAGTGGCCGGAGCCGAGTCGAGCTGGCGGCCCCCGTGGTTTGAGACAACGATCGCATCGACACCCTCGGTAGCAGCGTCCACCGCGTCCTCGACCGTCTGAATCCCCTTGATGACGATTGGGCCGTCCCACACCGACCGAAGCCACTCGAGATCGCGCCATGACAGTTCAGGATCGAACTGTCCGTTGACGTACTCGGCCAGCGAAACCGCATCTGTCCCGTCACCGACGGCCCGACCGGTCACATTGGCGAACTTGATCGGTTCCGACCTGGCAAATGCCCACGTCCAGCTTGGATGCAGGATCCCGTCGAGGATCGTGTCGAGGCCCAGCTTCGGTGGCAGGGTGAAACCACGACGAACATCTCTCTCTCGCCGGCCGATGACTGTCGCATCCACCGTCAAGCACAGAGCTTGATAGCCGGCCGCCGCCGCGCGAGCCACCATGTCCTCCACCAGACCGCGATCCCGCCACACATACACCTGGAACCAGAGACTTCCGGAAGACACGGATGCCACCTCTTCGATCGAACGGGTTCCCAGAGTGGAGAGGGCGTAGGGAACACCCGACCGTTCGGCAGATCTGGCCACCGCCAGCTCACCCTCCGGATGAGCTATCCGAGTAAACCCAGTGGGCGCAAGCACCAGCGGAAAAGCCAATGGGGCACCGAGGAGCGTCGTCGAGGGATCGGATTCACCCACACCCTGCAGGACTCTGGGTCGGAACTCGAGACGACGAAAGGAATCGATGTTCCTGGCGAGGGCGATCTCGTCTTCGGCCCCGCCGTCGATGTAGTCGAACACACCACCCGGAAGACGCCGTCTAGAGATCGCTCGCAGATCGGCCACGCTGGCTGCTCTCGTCAAGCGTCGCTTTACCGGGTCGACCTCGAATCGCCTGAACCGCAGCACCGACCGCAGGGTTTCGAGCACGCGCCAATTGTAAATGCCTGATTCAGGGTGTGAGACCAGCTGATGGCTTCGCTAGGTCACGCAGCGTCTTGGTCGACGTGGGATTCGACATCGCCCGACCGCCGATCGCTCGCAGCGGCAAGGGTGAGGACGAACTCACTGTGGGTGCCGGTGTGACGGTAGGTCAGATCACCGCCCATTCGCCGCGCCAGATCTCGCGAAATCGAGAGCCCGATCCCCACCGCGCCTGGGCTCTCCCGGCGACCGATGGGGGTCGCGTACGGTTCAAACAGCCCGTCGATCGTATCTGCCGCCAGCGCGGGGCCGTCATCCATGACAACTACATCGGCAAAGCCGTCAGCGGGGCGAACGTCGACGGAGATGTGCTCGCCACCGTGTCGAAAGGCGTTGGAGATCAGATTGCGCAGCACCTGTCGAACCCGAGCCGGGTCCGCGACGGCCCAGCCACCTGCGGCGCCAATCACGACCGACTCACCCTCCATGAAGGATGCGACCGAGGCAACCACCGACGCATGCAGATCCACCTCCACCAGACGCACCGGGAGCTCCTTGATATCGGCCACCGACGCCACCAGGAGGTCTTCGACGATTCCCGCCAGTTCGGCGCTCTGATCTGCAATGGTCGAGACCAACTCGGAGGCCTCATTGTGCTCCAGCCCCTCGTCCCTCAGTACCTCACTCAAGCCCAGAATCCCGGTCAACGGCGTGCGAATCTCGTGGCTGATCCTTGCGAGGAAGTCGTCTTTGGACCTGACAAGGTCCTCGGCCAATTCGGCACGGTCGGCGCGTGCTCTCAGCTTGGTGAGAGCCGGAACCGTCAGGAAGGCGAGGATGACGAGCAGGGGTCCCAGAAAGAGAAGAATCCGCTCGGTGGCCTCCACCAATCCCATCGAAGCTTCCATCTCCGCCATCTCGGCAAGCTGGTATTGGAGGGCGACATTTGCAAGGGTCTGCTGGAGCGCCATCACCTCCTGTGCGTAGATTGCTGTGGGGTCATCCGCCGCAGTCATACGTTCGGCAGCCGCCAGCGTCAGATCCAGCCATTGCTCGATCTCATCAGCCTTGGCTTGGTCGCCGGTGCCGAATGTCCGCAACGCATCCGTCCCCAACCGAATGTCTTGCGCCGGCTCTGCGATATCCAGCGGCTCGAACAGGAAGAACCCTTCCCCTCCGACCCAGCCTTGTAGACGGTCGCCGATCACCATCGAGTCCCGGTGTATGTCGGAGAGAACAACCGATTCGGTGGTCCGATGCGTGACGGCATTCAGGACAAACACACCGACAATCAGCATGGCGAGGATCGCAACTCCCACCACCACTTGGGCGGTCACGAGCAGGTGAATCAGCTTCTCGGTGCTCCGTCTGGCCACCGGCTGTCTCCCGGCGTCGACGATCCCCTCTCATCTCGACAATCGGCCTCTACCGGAAGATCTTGAGAGGCCAGCCGTCCCGGCGGTGGCCTCGGCTCGACAGCGAGGACTACAGCCTGCCGGCGTCGATGATCCGCTGGAGGAACTGCTGGGTGCGAGGCTGCCGCGGGTTGCCGAAGAGATCCTTGGGCGCCGCCCTCTCGAGGATGACGCCGTCGTCGAGAAAGCAGACGGTATCGGCGACATCGCGTGCGAAACCCATCTCATGGGTAGCGATGACCATCGTCATCCCACCCCCCTTGAGATCCTTGATCACGTTGAGCACCTCAGCCACCAACTCGGGATCGAGCGCCGATGTCACTTCATCCAGCAGCATCAGCTCAGGCTCGACGGCCAGAGCGCGCACGATGGCTACGCGCTGTTGCTGGCCGCCGGATAGAAGTCCCGGGTAGGCCTCCGCCTTGTCGAGCAGATCGAACTGGGAAAGCAGATCCCGTGCCCGCTCCTCCGCCTCATCTCGCGGCACCCCATGCACCTTGCGAGGACCAAGGGTGATGTTGTCGATCACCCGCATGTGCGGGAACAGGTTGAAGGCCTGGAACACGATCCCCATCGTCTGACGCACTAGGTTCGGATTGACGTCGGCCGCGGTGATGTCCTCACCGTCGAGGAGGATTCCCCCGGCGTCAATCGGGACGAGGAGATTGATGCACTTGAGAAGCGTCGACTTGCCCGAACCCGAAGAGCCGATGAGGCATACGACCTCGTGCGCAGCGACTTCCAGATCCACGTCGCGCAGGACGGTCTTGTCGTCGAACGATTTGCGGACACTCTGGATGGAGAGCTTGGCGGTCATGAGCTCATCGCCTGCTTGCGGCGTCGGTCACGCTCGGTGTACCAATCCGTGAATCGGGCAACGGGCACGCTCACGAGGAGAAAGAGAACGGCCGCGGCTATGTAGCTGGTGTAATTGAAGGTGCGTGCGTTGTAGATATCGGCCTCGCGCAGACCCTCCCGCACGCCGAGAACAAACACCAACGCCACATCCTTCTGGAGACTCACGAACCCGTTGAGCAGCGCAGGAATGACGTTGCGGACCGCCTGAGGCACGATCACGTGTCGCAGTGCTTGGCCCTGGGTGAGCCCTATCGAACGAGCCGACATTCGTTGGCTCTCGTGTACGGACTCGATCCCCGCCCGGTACACCTCCGCCGTGTAGGCCGAGTAGCTGATGACGAGCGCTGCAACCCCCCAAAACAAGGGACTGCGCGGTACGCCGGGCAACTGAAGCGACGGGATCCCGAACCCCATCAACAGGATGAGCAGCAGGATCGGAATCCCACGAATGAGGTCGATGTAGGTGACAACAATGATCCGAAGCGGCAGAAACGCCGGCCCCCTGAGCGCCCGAATCATGGCCACGACCAGAGCAATTGCCAGGATGAGCACCTCGGCCACAAGGAACATCTGAATATCGAGCCAGAACCCGGATGCGACCTTGGGGAAGCTCTCCTTGAAGTGAAACCAGCTGAAGAACTGCCGTTGGACTTTCGGCCATGCCGCCGAGTTGAGCACCACGAAAAGGATGAGGCCCAAGACGATGACCGTGGAGGTGGCGGCGATCAGCGCTCCGCGAGCGCCCTCCTCACGCGTATGAGGCGAGCGTCGGGGCCACAATGCCTGTGGGCCCCGACGCTCAACCTTCTCGATTGGTGTCGGATTCACCTACCCCGAAATCGACACGAGGCCGCCCGCCGACACGAGCCACTCGTCTTCGAGCGCCGCCAGCGCACCGCTACCGCGCAGTGTCGACAACGCCTCATTGACGCATCCGACCAGCGAGTTGCCATCGGCGAACAGGAGGCCGTACTGATCGGGTGCGGCCGACGCGGTCTCGAACTCGGCAACGATCTCCGTGCCCTCGATCTCCACGGCCGTGATGTAGTACGCGGTGGGGAGATCAACGACAATGCCGTCGATCTGCGCAGCCTCGAGCGCCGACTTGGCGTCGACGTTGGTGTCGTACACAGCAGCTGCGCTATCCGGGTCGATGACGTCCTCCACGAAATCGAGGCTGGTCGTCCCAATCTGGGCACCGAGCTTGGCGTCCTTGAGGTCGGCCAACGTTGTCACACCCGAAACTGCCGAGTCCGGGAAGGCAACCAGTGCTTGCGCCGTCACGTAGTAGGGATCAGAGAAGTCCACGACCTCTTCGCGGGCTTCGGTGATCGAGTACTGCTGCAGGTTGAAGTCGAAGTTCTTCGGACCGGGAGCGATGGCTTCGTCGAAGCCTGTGCGCACCCACGTCACCTGATCATCGCTAAAGCCCATCTCGGCCGCTAGTGCGTACACAAGGGCAGCTTCGAACCCGGTACCGCTTTCTGGATCGTCGAAGTTGTCACCACTCGGGCCGCTCACCCATGGCGGGAACGCCGGCTCACCGGTGGCAACGGTGAGTGTGCCCGGTGTGACCAGGTTCAAATCACCGACTGCGCACGAAACGTCGCCGCCGCCGCCATCGGCCGCGTCGTCGTCTCCGCACGCCGCGGCCACCAGAGCCAAGGTGAGTACGACGATCGTCAATGTTCTAAATCGCATGAATCTTTCCTCCCAAGGAAGACGACGGCAGCGTAGTGCTCCGCCGAACCGAACCCTCAGCGCTCACCTGACAGCCGATTCTCCCGGCCACCCATCCGAGTACCGTACGCCTAGAGGTTTGGGAGAAGGGCATGGGTAGGAAACGATTGATTCTGGTCACGGTCACAGTCTTTGTGATGATGATCGGGATCGTCGGCCACGCCATGTCTCTGGTGGCGATGGCATCAGCGACCCCTCCGTCTGCCCCCAATAACGCCACCGTGACCCTCTCCGGGTCGGGCTGGATGCCGGGCGAAGTAATCGAGATCTTCTTCGGTGGCGACCTTCAATACGCCACCGCAAATGCGAGCGGCGACTTCTCGATTCCCTGGACGGTTCCCGATTCCATGCCGGTTGGGAGTCACCCCTTGGACTTCACCGGCGATCTGGGGTCCAGCTTTTCGACAACGTTCGAAGTGACCAGCCCGCCTCCGACCACGACGACATCAACAACAACGACAACCACCACGACGGCGCCGACCACAACGACAACCGCCGCTCCGGCGTCGACTACCACTCAGGCGGCCACTACGACAACGGTCGCCACGACGATCACCACGGACGCACCCGCAACGACCAACTCCCCGGCCACCACGCTGTCGCCGCCCGTGGGCGACAGCGGAGGTTCACCGGTCGGGTGGGTGGTGTTTGGAGCACTAGTGGCGGCCATCCTGTTGGGCGGGGCCTACGCGATGGGACGCTCCGGCCGCGGCGACGACTGACTGGACCACGGGAGACACTCCTCGCCGCAGCACCCACTTCCTCGATCGGCGCAGGTGACTGCTGGCGGCTGAAGTCTCAACCGCTGACCTGCAAGCGATGGCCGGCCAGATCTACTGGAGCGCAGCGGCAACAAGCCCGGCAATCTCGGCTGCCTGCTCCGACGATGAGAACATTTCAACCGGCTCACCGATGATGCGCACCACCCATTGACCTGCCAGGACGAGGATCTGAGTCGCGTTGTTGGTGAAACCCACCGCTCTAGTACCGACTCCTTCGATCTCAAACGACCCGCCGAAGATGCTCGCCACGAAGACTGCTTCCTCATCGAAACCGGCATCGCCGCCATTGCTCACCAGCTCGAAGGACACGTTGTCGGTGGTCTCACCGTTGAAGACCATGAGAAGGCAGATAGTGCTGTCATCAGACGGGCTGGCGAATGTGTTCACCGCGCTCTGCGCGTTCAGCACCACCCCGATTTCGACGGTTGGCAGGAGCTCGCACAGCTCATCGGCAGTCATTGCGGAGAGCACGTCGCCGCCGCCGGTCGAAGTGGTCGTCTCGGACGGCTCAGACGTCGTGGTCGTATCGCTCGGTGTGGCATCGCCCGTTGAGGTTGACGCGGGTCCCGTTGTCTGGGTCGCGGTGGTGGCGGTCGGCGCCTGGGTGCCGGCCTCGGGGGTGTCGCTCCCGCCACACGCCGCGGCAACCAGGACTAGAACCACCGCGATGCCTCCGGCTCGACGACCCTGTGTGAGTGAGGTGAGCACGGCTCTCCCGTTCGATCGGTTGTGTGGCGCCACCCTCATCGGCGGAGAGTTCCTTGTCAATCGGACGCGCCGCCGCCGCGCAGCGGGGCCCGACGAGACACACGTCCCAAGTGTGACCGTGCGGGGTTAGTGCGACGTTCACCGAGGCGCCGCAGAAAGCGGTATTACGGATCTCATCCCGATTGTTCAGCGCGATGGGCCAGACAGTGAGACAATTCGGTAACGCTGCAACTTGGAGGTACGGATGGGCAACAAGGACAAGGGTGGCAAGCACGTCAAGAAGGTGGCTGCCAAGAACCTCAAGGAGAAACGCGCCGCCAAGCGGGCAAAGAAGGGCGCAGGCAGGCAGAACACGATCGGCTGAACGCGACAGCGGCCCAACACCGCTCATTCCTCGCTACGTGTGTAGGCCGATTCTGTCGCGCAACCGATCGGGGCTCCTGAAGCCTTGCCAGTTCGCCCGATTCGATTCGAGAGTCGGTCACCTGTCGGATCGAACTCAATTGCATCTTCTGGTGGTATCCACGGATGCAGTGCGGTCCGGGCGATATGATCACGCCTTCTCCTGATCGGAAGGACCGTCATGCACACGATCGACATCACCTACTGCGTTCCCTGAAACTATCTGGACCGCGCCGTGAGCGCGGCATCGGATCTGCTGTCGAACTACCAGCACATCATCGAATCCCTCACCCTCACCACAGGGTCCAAGGGGGTATTCGACGTGACCGTCGACGGCGAGATGCTGTACTCCAAGCACTCGACCGACCGGCACGCCAACCCCGGTGAGGTCCTAGATCTCTTCACCGACAAGTACGCGGATGGTGTCACCCGGTTCGCCACCTAACGGTCTCAGAGCTTTGGATCCATCAACGGACCCCCAGTGTGCGTTGGGGTGCGCCCGGGCGTGATCGAGTTGGCTTTCCACCTCCGCCTGCAAGCATGAGCTGATGGGCCACGAACTCAACGTCCGGGAGATGCTGCTGGACGACATGCCGCTGCGCATCGACTATCTCCGCAACGCTCCGCCGCACCTACTCGACCTCATGGGTGTCGATTCGGCCAAGCTGCCGGAGCCCGATGCCTGGCTGGCGGTGTATGAGGAGGACTTCCAGCGCCCAATCGAGACACGCAAGTACTACGGCGTTACGTGGGAGTTGGACGGTACTCCTATCGGGTTCTCCTCGATCGACCGCATCCAGTTCGGTGACCATGCGTATATGCACCTCCACATCGTCGATCCCGACAGGCGGGGTTCCGGACACGGAGCGGAGTTCGTGCGTATGTCGGTTTCGGTCTTCTTCGAGGTGTTCGGATTCGAGCGACTTCTGAGCGAGCCCAACGCGTTCAACACCGCTCCAAATCGGACCTTGCAGAAGGCGGGCTTCAAGTACGTTTCGACACAGCACCGTTCGCCGGGCCCCCTCAACTTCGTTCAGACCACCAATCTCTGGGTGCTCGGCAGCGGGGTGCCGAAGGTCTGACCCGGCCGATCTCCTTCGCTCAGCGACTCATCAGTGGAGTTCACGAAGGCCGGTACCTGTGAGCCGTCCACTCATTGAGCCAGTCGCGAAAGAAGTCGAGATGCTGGTCTGGGGGCCCGTCTGCGGACTGTGTCCAGCGGGCTTGATGGACCCACTCCTCCTCCCACGACAGGATGAGCCGGCCGGGCTCCTCGGAGCCGAAGCAACCCTCTGTGCCTCGGATGGTGACGGGCACGCCCCCCGGGCCGCAGTCCACCGCATCGGTCTGATTGGTGCTGGTCACCCTGAGCCATGACGACGTCTCGGCGGAACTGGCACTGACCAGCACGAACCGGTCAAACCCCACGTTGTTGACATTCAACGACACCTTCCCCATCTCTCCTCCAGGCGGCGCCGACGGGATCAGGAGAATCGGCAGCCGAAACTCGAGGATGTCGTCGGCAAGCATCTCATCGGTCGGCGGGTCGGCGTCATCGGTTGACCACAAACGTGCGAAGCCGTGATCGCGCAAGGGGGGTGGACGGTTGTCGTCGGTCGTCCGGTTCGTCTCTCCGGATCCACAGGCCGATGCGAGAAGCGCGAGGACGAGCCCGGCGCAGCGGAGTCCCACGGGGCAAGTGTATCGAACTCGTCGCCGGTCACTGGGCGGAAACGCCGGAGAGGGTGGCCTTCATCTTCCGACCACCGCCACGCCCGACAACGCGACATTCAATCGGGCCAGATGATCTCCGCGTCGTCGGCTCTGCTGCGAAGTTCGGTGCCGTCCACGGTCACCGTGCATTCGGCGATCCCGTGGGCCGGCCACGCGGCGACAAAGGTCAGGGGCCCCTTGGGCGGAAGAGGCCACAGCCAGTAGTCCGTCCGCCAATCACCGCCGCCGCCGCCACCGCCTTTGGCCAGAACGACCGGCCCAAGGGGCGGATCCTCACCGCGCGGTTCCTGCCAGTCCAGGTTGGTCCACTTTGCACCGTCGGGGAACAGGATGCCGAACCGAAGGAAGTCATCCGGGAGAGATTCTGAACGTGACCGCAGGTGCCGATCCCAAGGCCTATCGCGCATCTCGTGGTCGGGAGCTCGCAGCCAGAGGTCGAGGGAGAACTGGGCACCGTTCGGGAAGGCAAGAAACCTGTGCACGAGCAGGATGGCCTGGTCGGTCTTGAACAAGATTGCTCTCTGATGGGACGAGCCCGGCAATACCCCGCGAGGCGGCCCGGTCCACTCCGGAGGAGTGCGCTCGGGGACCGGATCAGGCTCAGGCTCCAAGCGGCGGCCGTCGAAGAAGCTCACACGTCAAACGATAGGGACCGCAACAGGTTGATGCCGCCAGTCCGCGATTCGTATCGCCGGGGAAGTCCCCCAGGAACACCTTTCGCCTAGCCGTCGCTGCGACGCGCCCCGTGCGATCCGCCGGGTATCAACATGACACCGAAGACGAAGCCGAAGTTGTACCAGTTGCCGGTGTTGTGGACCTCGTAGACATTCACCGTATCGCTGAACAGCGAGATGATGAACGTGATGGGAGCGATGACCCCGTGCCAAAGCCCGAGCCAGAACCCGGCCACGTCGCCGTCGACGTCGGCCAGCCCCACATCGGGATTGGCTCCGGCGGCGCAAGCCGACAGCAGGAACACCATCCCGAGAAGGGCCAACAGAATCCCGCGGCGGCTCACGTTGATGGTGTCTCTCATTTCGCGCTGTTCACTGTCCATGAGTGACTCCTTGGATCGGCACCACCATCGTACGGCCCAAAGCGCGTGCCCAGGAAGGGTCTAATGGCCGCGGCCTTCTGAGCCGAACTCTGACGTTTCTACCGGCTGGTCGGCTAGCGCATCAAAGATGAGAATTCCAGGGTTCAGGCTCTCCGCATTCGGTCTACGGCGAGACCCCAGTCCCATGCGCTCAGCTCGGGAGGTTCGATTCCAAGCGTCGTGAGGATCGTGAGAACCTGACTCCGATGCTCCGTGCTGTGATGGAACGCCTGAACCAGGATGACCGCAGCTTCGACGTCGTAGGGCTCAGCGTCTGAGCCCACTCGGATCGTCCGATCCGTTGCGTCCCGCGCCGCACCGGCGAGGGCGTCGGCGGCGGCCGACATCATCTCCGCAAGAGCGTCGAATCCGGGCCAGGGGTCATCGCGTTGGAGTCGCAGGGACGGCTCGTTGCCGAGCCGGTAGGCATACCCTCCCTCTGACGAAACGATGTGTCGGAGAGTGTCCCGGATGGAACCAAAGGTGCCGACGGCGGTGGCGTCCAATTGCTCGTCGTCCAGAGCGCGACAGGTCTCGATGAGAGCCAGATTCGCCCACTCGTTCTGCCGGTAGAAGTCGGTGATCAGTTCAGGCATGGCACGAGAATAGGCCGTCGGAGGGGTCGGAACGTCAACCGTGATCTGCGTCAACCGTGATCTGCGTCAACCGGGAACCTGTCCCTACCCCAACGAGCGGCCCGCCTTTGGAACCCGCTACCTTCCAGCTTCATAGGCAGAGGTCTGGGAGTCGGTTTGACCGATCCAACAGCGGCAGGGCTCACGGTCGCATGATCGAACTACGGGCAACCACCGAGGACGAACGAGACGAGTTCCACAAGGTACTCCGCAGCGAGCTTATCGACCAGGAGCAGATAGCCGTTGTGAACCTCGGACTTACCTGGGAGTCACACGCTGAGTTGTTCAGAACTGCAGGGGAGGTCCATGCGGTCCTCGCCGACGGTGATAGGGCAGGCTTCGTGTGGTTCGACCTGCGCCCGCCGACACTCTATGTGCAGTCCATGATCCTGTTCGCCGGGGCTCGAGGGCAAGGAATCGGGCGTCAAGTATTCCGCGCACTCGAATCGGAGTATTGCGATGTGGCCAACGCGATGATCGTCGGCGCCCTCGCGGAGAGCCGTCAAGCCATCGACTTCTTTCTACGGATCGGATTCGCCCCTTCCGACGAGGAGACGCCTCCCGGGTTCACGAACTTCCGGAAGAGTATCGTCCCTGGATCGCCCTGATCTCGTCAATTCTTGTCGAGAAGAGTTCACTCCTCGGCATGTAATCCACCGTCTGGGGGTTTGAGTCCCATGAGCAGAATCATCTCGGTCAACGTTGGAGCATCGCAGGCCATTGAGTTCCGGGGACAAACTGTGGAGACCGGAATCTACAAGTCCCCCGTCGAGGGTCCGGTCCGGGTCGAAGGCGTCAACCTCGTCGGTGATGATCAAGCTGACCGAAGAGTCCATGGCGGTGTTCACAAAGCGGTCTACGCCTATGCCTCTGAGGACTACGCGTGGTGGAGTGAACAACTTGGCCGCTCACTCGTCCCGGGCACCTTCGGCGAGAACCTCACCACAGAAGATGTCGACGTCGGCGCCGCAGTAGTTGGTCAACGTTGGCATGTTGGCGATGTCGTTCTCGAGGTCAGCGAACCCCGAATGCCCTGCTACAAACTCGGTATCCGCATGGACGACCCGGCGTTTCCCGCGCTATTTGCGGCCGCCGATCGCCCCGGAACCTATCTTCGGATCGTGGAGGAAGGCTCACTCACCGCCGGTGACCACATCGAGATCGGGCCGCCCCCTATACACGGCCTCACCGTCGCTGATATCGCTCGCATCGTCGACAGCGACCAGCAGCAGGTCCAACGACTCCTTGAAGTGCCTGAGCTTTCAGACCCCTGGAAGCGTTGGGCACAGCGAAAGACTCAGGCCTGAGATGCCGGGCGAGCCACCTAGCACCAGGGAGTGAGATCGGTTCAAACCGGTACGCTCACCGGCATGCCACGGGAACCCGACACCGGAGATCCGCTCGAATCCGCACTCGCTGGCAGTCTCGCCGATGCTCTGGAGGGTTGGAATGAACTCCAAGGCGAGACGCCTGCCCTTCTGTACCACTACACGGACGCAGCGGGACTTATCGGGATCTGCGCCTCGCGGTCGCTACGCGCCACGAACCTGCGCTTCATGAACGATGCCAAGGAATTGACTCACGCATGGAAGCTGATGCGCGGTGTCCTTACTGAAGCCAAGGAGAGGGCCACACGGCCCGCCCAACTGGACCTCATCGATGAGATCGAGCAAGCGACCTCGACAGAGTGGGCCGGCTACCCCGATTTCTACTCGGTGTCATTCACCGAAAACGGCGACCTGTTGAGCCAATGGAGAGGCTACGGGTCATCCGGAGGGGGATATGCGATCGGTTTCGACCCAGAGGGTCTAGTTCAACCGCCGTCGCCCCATCCGCAGCCCGAGAGATTCCTGCATCGCGTCATCTATGACGAGGACATCCAACTCCGTTTTCTCCGAGACGCGGCAGATGCGATGCTCGAACTCTTCGGCATCGTCGATCCGGCTGAATCGGACGTGACCAAATCGCGAGCGCGGGTGTTCTCTGCGATGGGAGAGCTTGTCGGATTCGCCTTTGGGTTCAAAGATCCTGCGTGGACCGAGGAACAAGAGTGGCGGGCGGTCCACGTGCTTCCCGACGGTGAATTCGATGGCGTTGAGTTCCGAACCCACGGCGGTATCGCTGTGCCGTATATATCACTGCCGATGGGGACCGACCCCGACGGCCGCCTCCCTATGCGACACATCGTCCAGGGCCCGACAATCAACACGGAAACAGCGTCCAAATCACTCGAACTGCTTTTGACCGCCAATGGCTACTCCGATGTCGACATCACAGTGTCATCGGTCCCCCTACGGCCCTAGCCAGCCTGCGGCTCTGATCGGCTGACAGAGAAATGATCCGGTCATGCTCTGAGAGGTTGCACTTCGCACACGTGGACCCGGTATTCGCCCAATGGTCGGATCCTCCGCGGCTCTTTGGCATCACACGGTCGGCGTGCTCGATGGCGTCCGTCCCGCACAGATAGCAGCTGTCCGCCAGCCGGATGGCGATCTCCCGGTCGAAGGTGCAGTTGGGTCCATCGGAGCCGCCTTGCTCGAGGACGTGCACAGCCCCATTGACACACCCAGCAGGTCGCGAGATTGGCCGTCCCCTTTCCGCAAACCTGACACGGCTGATTGGCCGCGGGTCTCTTCGGCCGCATCTCGCGACGCTACCAATCACCAAGCTGAATCGAGTCAAGAAGCTGCGGGCGTAGGTCCGCCCCACCCAGGCTTGGGCACTCTGGGTCCGCCACTAGACCCCAAGTGTGATGTTGAAACCAAGGAGCGGATGATTCTGATAGGAGTCCCGAGAGTCCAATCGCCCAACCCCACCGTCCCCAGGGTTCGGAATTGTTACATGAGCCCTAGCCGACGCCTCCGCCAGCATACGAAAAGGTTATATGAGGAGACTCGGCATGTAGCTGGTTATCGGAGGTGAGCGCAGACCGGCTCGAGAGGCGTCGATCTCTGGGAGATCTCCGGCTCAGTCGGACAGATACGGCCTTGGCTCAAGGCCGTGTCGATTTGTGGTGTGGATGAGGTACGGAAGGAGAGCTGCGACGAGACCGGCGCCGATAAAGAAGGTCGCTCTAAGGCTGACGGCTGAGGCGATGAGCCCACCGACGGCGGCCCCGATGGGAAACGCTCCATAGGCGATGACCCGAAACCCGCTCATGACCCGTCCGAGCATGGCATCTGGGGTGGCCGCTTGCCGATAGGTGACCGAGACGATGTTCCAGATCTCGCCGGCGAATCCGAAGAGGGCGAAGCCCGACCCGGCAATCCAGAGGCTATTGGCCGCACCCATGATGGCGATGCCAGCCGACAGCGTCCCCACCGCAGTCAAGACACTGGGTCCGCGTCCAAACCGACGGATCACCCGTGGGGCAAGTTGAGCGCCGGAGACACCACCTACGGCGGCCGAGGCGAGAAGCAGTCCGAAGCCGATCTCGTCAAGGCCCAGGTTGTCTTGCGCATGCAATACCAGAACCGAGGCTGCCGCCGTGAAGCCGAGATTGATCACCCCGGCACCGATGGAAAAGGCACGGATGACTGGCTCTCGCCACAAGAACCCGAAACCGTCCCGAATGTCTCCGGTGACTGACCGCCGTTTGGTCCTTGGAGGTCGGAATCGGCCGCCAACGGTCAACAGCACCACCACGCTCAAGGCGAAAGTGACGGCATTGACGCCAAACGGTGCGGCAGCAGCAATCGCAAACAGGGCGGCGCCTACTGGTGGGCCCACAAATTCATTGGCGGCGATCTGAGCACCGGAGATGCGGGCATTGGCCTGTTCGAGCTGATCGGCATCCACCAGCGAGGGGGTCAAGCTCATCGCTGCCGTATCGAAGATGGTCTCGAGAACACCGACGCCGAAGACAGCTGCGTAGAGAATCAGCAGTGTCATGTTGTCGGTTGCCACGACGATCGCGATCCCGGCGAAAGCGACAGCTCGACCGAGGTCGGTCGCAATCATGAGTCTTAGCCGATCGGTGCGATCGACGATGACCCCCGCAAAAAGCCCAAACACCAGCCACGGAAGGCGTATGGCGATCGTTGTTGCTGCGACTGCCACCGGTTCACGAGTGATGCTGGCGGCGAGCAGTGGAAGCGCAGCAAGCACGATGCCATCACCGATATTGCTCGAGGTGGCGGCGGTCCAGACGGTCCAGAAGGGCCGCCCGAGAGGCCGGAATCGTTTGGAGTGTCCTGACCTCACGAGTCAAATCCCCCTACAGGTGATGCGAAGGCTCTCACGGTCCCTCTACAGGTGATGCGAAGGCTCTCACGCCAATAGAACCCCGAAGCACCTTTCGAGGTTGCACTTGGTCGGCTCCACTCAAGACGCAGGTAACCGCACCGTCCCTCACGCGAGGTTCTCAGCAACTGACCGGGTCGCGTCCTCGTGCATAGGATCCCGAGATGCGAGCACATGCACCTCAGGGTCACGATGTTCCAGACAGAGCACCCCTCGTGCTCTCGGAGGGCGAGTCGGTCACCGTCGGAGACCGCGACACCACTTGGCCAGCCTTCGTCTTCGTCGTCTCATCCCACGGCGAGGGCTGGGTTCCGTCTCGGAACCTCTCGGACGATTCGGGAGCGACTGTCGTAACGATCGGCTACGACACGACCGAACTCGCTCTGGCCGCAGACCAGGAGGTCTCTGTACTCGAGCGCGACGACGAGAGTGGCTGGTGGCGGTGCCGAGCCGATGACGGTTCCGTCGGCTGGGTGCCGGTCGAGTCACTGGTGACGATCGGATGAATCGCCACCAGTGAGGACAGCGGCACACCCTGGGATCGGCCAGCGTTCGAAGATGCTATTTGAGCTTGGCGGGCGGTCCGCAGAGCTTTTCGGCAAGCACCGAAACGACCGAATCATCGAATAGCAGCCAACGTTCATGCGACGTCTCCATCACCTCAGCCAGCGTTCGAAACTGTCACATAAAGGTGAGGCACAAACCACGAGCGAATACGACCTGAGCCAAATGCCGCGTGTGGTCGTTGCACGGGTACTGAAGCGGTCCTGGTGAAGCCTCACTGGTGGTTCGGCTTCGCCACCCTGCCGCCCTTTGAGTCGGTTGGTCGTCGTGGGTGGTCACGGGTCCGGGTCGGGTCATCGACTGGGTTCTCTAGGTAGCGCGCCAGGCGGTTCAGAGCCTTGTCCCAACTTCTTGCTCGGGCAGCGAGCCATTGGCCAGCCTCGCCGATCGGTTTGAGGTCCATGCGGTATCGGCGTTCACGTCCATGTCGAGACCCCGATATCAGTCCTGCCTCTTCGAGAGTCTTGACGTGGCGGGTGACCGCTTGGCGTGTGATCGGTACGACGGCCGCCAGTTCGCTCACGGTGACCTCGGAGCCTGTCGACACGCGGTCCAGAATCTCGACTCTGAGGGGGTCTGAGAGCGCCCAGAGGGTGGCTAGGGATCCGGAACGTGTCACGGTGCCGTGGCTCGTTCGAGGTGACGCTGGAGATCGGCCATCTCCGCAGTCCACCCTGAACTGTTTTCGTTCACGGTGCGGACGTATAGCTCGTCAGGTAGCTCGGAAAACCCGGACTCCACCACCTTTACGGTCGTCATCCCGTCCGCTTCCTCAAGTGTGAACGTGACTCTGGTCGTCCACACCGTCCCGTCTTCAGTCGAGCCCGCTTCCCAGCGATAGGAGAACGTGGTCGGGTAGTTGACCAGCTCGACAACTCCCTGAGTAACGGAGTCATACTCCGACCATCCCACCTTGAATGAACCGCCTGGTCTCAGATCGACTTCGGCTGAGTCTCCGAACCACTGTGTGAGCTGATCAGCGACCGTCAACGCCCTCCACACCCTGTCGATCGGGCTCGAAACAGTGATCTCCCTCACGATCGTGTCGACCTTGTCCACTAGGAATCCTCCCTCGTATGCGCAATGATACTGTTGCGTATTGTATGCAACATAAAGGTTGCGGATCGGGCTGTCAACCTCGGGTGTTCCTACGAGCGACAGCACCGCACGATCGGCCAGTGCTCGTAATTGTCATCAGAGGTGGTGGGTTCGATCTGCCTTTTGAACTGGATTGGCGGAGTAGCCTCAGAAGCCAGGTGCATCGATCGACAAGGCGTCTCAATTGTCCCGCAACACGTACTGGGGATTGGTCTCGGCGTTGCTCGCCTTCGGCAGCATCGCCTTGTTCAGCATTGGGTTCGTGTTCCTCGCGATCGGAATGGCGCTGGCAATCCTCAGACCGTTTCGGTCTTCACCATGGATCTTCCGAACGGGCATGGCCCTCGTCGTCGGGTTCCTCTCCGGCTACCTGCTCTGGGTCCCCTGGTCATGTACGGCTGTGGCGGAATCCATCTTGGAGTCCCAAGTTTCGACTTCGGAGTCGTGCCGCAGCCTGCTGGGAATCGAGTATTCGGGTTCATCACTGACGCCAGGACTGAGCTCCGGCGGAGCCCTTGCCTTGATCGGAGCTGCCGTCGCGTTCGCCACCACAGACCGTTAGACCAATCGCTGTCGATGCGGCCCTTTCAGGGTCTTCCCCCCGATCATCGTCGCGAGCCCTTGGCAGTGATCATGTGACAACACCGCGCCGTCCCCCAGGGTTCGGAATTGTTACATGAGCCCTAGCCGACAGGTAAGCGGCGCCGAGGGTCCCCTGATCCTCACACGTTGGTGAAGGTGGCCTCCGGCGGAGATGAGCCGCTGCGGGCGATCGCCTCCCGGCGCCGGACCGTGGCTCCCACCACCATGCCGGCCGAGAGCAGCACAAGGTTCTTGATCACGAACTCACCCTCAACGGTCAGGAGAAACGGATTGCCGTCCTGGAAGGCCACGTCTGGCTGCAAGACCAGTACCAGGAATGTGCCCGCCATCTGCAGGGCGAAGAGGCCCAGCATGATCCGCAGCGCCCGTCGGGCCAGCAAACTGGCTCCGACGACGATCTCGAAGACTCCGAGCAGCGGCACGAACCACTCAGGATCGACCCAGTACACGGTGTCGGCGACGAGGTCGGAGACCGGGGTCACGTCGAACACCTTGAGAGCCCCGAACCAGATGAACACAACGGCGATCGAGACCCGCAGCACGGTGATGCTCCACCGCCGCAGGAAGCGGATGATGGTGTCGTCGATGGGGACCAGGCGGCTCATGCGCATACCCACACGGTATGCCGGCCCCTCCAGCTACCCCGCATCCCCGTGTCTGACCCCGCATATCTACCGTTGTTAGAGATCGATGCTGCAGTGGTTCCCCAGGGTTCGAAATCCAGGCGCCGCCGGGCCCTGACTCGGACGAGTGAAGGTGAGGACAGCACCATCCCCCAGCGTGCGGGCATGTCACCGGAGCAGCCCACTGCTCGATGTCGTCCCGTCAGCGCTGTCGCTCGTCGGCGAGGATGCGCTTGAACGTGCGTAGACCCATTCTGTGCATGGCCTCATTGGTGTTCCGGTAGTACCAGGCGACCCCGATCGCTTGCTGGAATGCCCACGCCTTGCCGCGTTCCCATTCGAGGTCGTCGCAACTCAGATCGGCTTGGAAAGCCCGCCGAGGTTTCAGGTCCAACAGATGCCAAGCGCTGACGAGGTCGAGGGCGGGGTCGGCTGGACCAAGACCTCCAGCGTCGAGGATTCCAACCAGCCGACCCTCCGACACGAGCACATTCCCCGGTGTCAGGTCCCCATGAGTCATGACGTCAGGCGCCTCCCGTGGTAGCTCGCGGAGTCGAGCCCAGACCTGCCGGAGCCGGGGGACATCGAGTAGACCATCGCTTCGCTCGAAACAGGTCTCCATCCAGGCTTCGCTGTACCGAAGATCGCCGCCGCGACCCTTGCCACCAAACGTTCGGCCGCGGGTGTCGATTGCCCGCACCTGCTGAATGAATTCGGAGAGATCGCTGGCGAACTCCATCGAGTCAGAGGGGTCCTCCTCGCCGGCCGTTGTGCCCGGCAACCAGGTCTGCACTGACCACGGCAACGGGTACCCGGCACCAGGCTCCCCGATGACTACGGGCTCGGGTACGGGGAATCGTGTGGCGTCGAGCAATTCACGCCCAGCCGCGGCTTCTGAAAGCAACCACCGGCGCGTCGTATCGACGTCCGCGGGTAGAAGCGGGAACCGCGCCGCGAGTTCGCCGCCAATCCTGAAGATCGCATTGACGGTGCCCTCCGAAGGAATCCGGACGATGGGAAGGGACACCCACTCGGGGAACTGGTCTGCGACAAGCCTGCGGACCATGTCGACGGTCACGCTCAGTTCATTCTCGTGCATCACCACAGCTTGCAGCTTGACAGATCACGCACTGGTCCATGACCTGTCACATGTCAGAGCGTTGGCATCCCCCAGTGCGCAGCAATGTCACCTGAAGAATCGTCCAGGTTCGGTGACGACGCTGACGGTGGCGACGACACGACCTTCGCCCAGCGTGCTGTCACCCCGACTCTCACCGTGCGATGGCGGCACCAAACCGATACACTGATAAACGGACAGCGTACGCCTACCGCGTAGCGCGCCCGTTCCGTTTCCTTGTTCCCGTCCACGGAGCAGTGCAAGACCTGCCGACGCTCGCCAACGCAACAAGCGTTGACACCGCAAAGGCATATCTCGCCCGGGCGTCAGCCCTGACGGTGCACTACTTCGAAGGGAGCACGCCATTTCCACCAAACTCCATGTCGGAAACCTCGCGTTCAGCACGACATCGGCCGATCTCGAGATTCTTTTCGCTCCACACGGTGAAGTGACCAACGCCCAGGTCATTACCGACCGAGACACCGGAAGATCGCGCGGTTTCGGGTTTGTCGAGTTGGCGACGCCGGAGATCGCCAAGACCGCGATCGATTTGCTCAATGGGCAGAACGTCGATGGACGTGACCTCACCGTGGGCATTGCCAAGGACCGATCTCATTGAAGGGTGCAACGACTTCTCAACCGGTCGACGGACGCCGACTGCGGTGCAAAGGGTGCGGGCATCCCCATGGAGAACATCAGGAGGTCGCAGGATGTACTGTGCCCAGGTGCGCCTGTAGCGAATACGCGCAGACAGAGCACGCTCGCTGAGCGGCGAATCTCCCCGAACTGAGCCGGTGGTCAAAGAGATGAAAGACCAGCCAACACCTTCGGTCGATGAAACGCCCGAACAGCAACAACGACGCGATCACGAAGAGGCTGAGAAACAACGCTTGTTGGATCACGATGAGGCGGAGAAGCGGCGGCTGAGCGAACGTGATGATGCCAACCAGCGGCGTCATCGCTCCCACCAGTAGGAGGCGCTGCCCAGTCCGCGGTTGGACCCCCCATCGGCCAGCGGGCGGAAATGATGCTTCTGTGGCTGTCACCACGTGGCACTGAATGGCCGGCGAACGGAAGTACTCGGCGGCCTCCACCAGTGGTTCCGTGAGGTTGTATACGTCAAACGGTGACTCGTATCGCCACGCCACGAACTCGGCAATGTCGTCGGCCGTCACCGAACGCACGGAGGTGAACATCAGCAGATGGTGCGGGGGGTGATCACGTTGGCATCGGCCAGCGGTGGCTAAGTACACCCCCTCCGAAGGGGAGCCGACGGCCGGTGAGTTAGACCCTGGGTGGCGGATCAGGCCTTGGGAGGGATGACTGTCGGCGACGCTGGGCAACGATTCCCAGGCACGCACTCTCTGAGGGGTCAACGGATGATGAACCCCGAGCAATTTTCGCAGAATGAGGCGAAGTCGCCGAGCCACGGGGATGTTGCGGACCACAGGGCGAACTCCTCCTCCTTAGTGATAGGGCGAGTGCCCTGACCGTCCGTGTCGACGGCGACGGGTCCATCTGGGGTGTATTGCACGGTTGACGGCTGGGGTTGGTTGGTCACTTCGCCGTTTAGCAGAAGTCGACTATCCGGTACCATTGTTGGAAGGAGTCGGCGGCGGATGTGCCTGGCGACCCGGCGAGCCTGCCTCCGACTGATTTGCGCTCCAATACCGTTCACTTGAAGCCTCTCGATGGCATCCGACCTCATCCGTAGGACCCGCCCGATGAGTTGCGCCGTAGGCCTCCAGGTCCACCAGTTGACCTGGAGGTCGTGCTCATGGTCCTCAAGGTCGGCAAGGATGACTCCCAAGCCGCCACCTCCAATAGTTGTGCGCCAGGGTGGCGCCTTCCTGATCTGAAGTATGCAGCAGAACTCGTCACGGCGTCGGCCGGGTGCGTGCTCTGTATCACAGCACCCTCAAACTACATTTGGCCCCTCGAATTGAATGGTAGTTCCTGGTGGCAAGGTCAGTGAGAGCGCCGTGTCGTCGGCCAGCGTGCAGCAATGTCGCCCAGAAGAATCTGCCAAGACTTATGACGGGGCTGCAGATGGATGCGTTATCGCAGCACTTTCGGGCAGCATGACAGGGGCTGGGTCCGCGTTCTTGTTAGATGGGTAGCGTCTGGGGCACCGAGGTCCATCTAGGAGAAGCGGTTTGACCGGAGACAATCTCTCAGAGTCCGATCGTATTGCTGCAGCTGAAGCGACCGCACTCAGTGGGATTATCAGTCCCGATCCTAAGGACCCGCGGCAGATTCAAGCCAGGGACGCTCTTGGCGCCGCTGCGAATGCTGCGTTGTACCAGCTCTCACTGATTGAGTTCGCGACTCCTCCATCGCAACTCACCCGGGTCATGCTCACCTACGCACGGCGCGCAGTCACAAACCTATTCGATGCCCATTTTCTTCTCGGACCTACGGGACGCGTACACGCTCACGCGGCCGTGTCGAGTCTCTTGATCCGTTCGGCGGCAGACATGTACGCGCGGGTGATGGCCATTGCCGTTTCGGACGACCCGGACACCGAGCTACGGGGACAGCTTGCGCGGTCCATTGACCAGGAAGTGATGGCGCTTGAGGCAGCCCAGCGTGCTGGGGCTGACGTGGGTACTGAGCTGGAATCTCACGGCTCAACCAAGAACCTCCTCGGTGTGGAAAGCAAGAAGGTGAATGTCGTGGACACTCTGCAGGGTGCCAACGAGTTTGAAGTGCTTGCTGCATACCGGTGGGAGTCGGCTCATGTTCACTTCGGTGTAGCGGCTCTCAACGAGTCGACAAGATCATTCGTACATGACGGTGTGACGATCGACGTCGGTATCTCACCAGTTCAGCCGTGGCGGCTCGGACAGCTGACCTGGGCGGTGTACGCCATCGACATGAAGCTTCTCCTTGCTGCAGCTGAATTGGCGGAAGTGGAAATAGCAGGACTGCGAGAGATTGATGCTGCAGCTCGATCTACGATCAGGGAGACAGCTCTGAGGGAGAAGGCAAGCCTTGAGCCCGATAGCCCGCCGTATGGATCCATGGACTTCGGGATCGAACCTCTGAGGAATGCTGACTGAGCAGGTCGGTTCCTCTTGACTTGAGGAATGCAACGAGATTCGACGTTGATGCGTGGTTGCTGAGGTGAGCCTGATCGACATGGATTCGGCTCGTTTCTCGGCTGGAATCTGGTGGATTTTGGGCGGGGTTTCAGTTTGGGTTTCAGTTTGCCGCTTACTGACAGACGGCAAACATCACAATATTGTTACTTCTCGCCTAGATCCTGGAAGGTCGGCGGTGGTCTCGGCTGCGTGATTCGATGACTAGGGGGCTTGGTTCTGAGAGAGGAATCTGGCCGCAGATTCGGTGAGAGTCTGACCCGACCCTTCGAGTCGTGTCGTAGGCGTTTGTTAAGCTCTGATTAGCGCGAGAAGCGTTGGTAAACAGGACCTAAGCCCGGTGGCCCTCTCTTCCTTTTGGCCCCCGGCTTTTCGATTGCAGATACCTGAGCCCGGTGGCCCGTTTGTTGGCCCCGGGCCTTCGTATTGGAGGAGTGCGATCGGACACCCAGAGTTCCGACCTGGTCCTGAGGTGGTTGCGTGGATTGAGAGGCTGTGCGCCGAACAAGGCGTGGAGGTCAAGATCACCGATTCCGCCGCGGTTGAGAGGGTGGCGGCGCTCCTGCAGGAGGGACGCCACCCGCAGCGGACGGCACCCGAGACCGTACGGTCCGAGTAGGTCGCCGGGTACGGGGGTATGGGGGCGTAGCCCCCATTGGTGCTCTTGTCGCCCCGCCTCCGACGACCCCACCTTGGGAGCGTCTGGGGCCGTTACCGACAGGGGGACCATTCATCCTCGTCGCCTCCGAATAGCGTCTCGCACTCGGACGGTGAATCCGTCTGGGGGCCTTAGAGGCGAAATGCCGGCTCGAATCGTTCCCGGTCGAATCCCCGGCCCGGTACCGCTGATTGGGCCACTACGTGGTCGATGATGACCCGCACGATCCCCTGACGACGCGGCAGCCCAAGATCGGGCCAGGCGGCGGCTAGGAGATCGGCGTGGCCTGCGTACTCGTCGATAGCTGTGGTCGGTGACAGACGGGAGAGACGGCTACGGGTATGGTCGATCCGGCGCTGGATGGTTTCACGCGCTGTGAGCCACTCGGGACGCCCGATGAGGCGGTTGGCGTAATCGTCAGCCAACTCGTTGAGCATCTCCTGGTCCGCAGCCACCTGGTCCTCAAGTTCGGCGGCTTGTTGACTATGGCGTCGGGCATCGTTCAACGCCGCTTCGAGTTCTGCAGTGCCGAGCCGGTGGACGACGATTTCGACAATGAGCTTCTCAAGCGGGTCAGCGGTCGCTGACATCCGGCCACACCCCGGTAGGCCCGGACCCTTGGCGCACACGTAGCGGCGGGTCTTATCTCCTCGGGGGCGGGCCACCATCGCAGCCCCACACCGGCCACACAGCAACAGGCCCCCAGTGAGCAGATAACGCCGTGGCGGACGCTGCCCCGAACGGGTACGCGACCCCAGTTTGTGACGCAGCCGATCCGACTCCTCGGCGGTGATGATGCCGGGCCACTGGGCTTCGAAGAACTCGCCGTCGCGTTCGGTTCGGCCCGAAACCTGAGGCGACATCAGTCTTCGTTTCAGGCCCGAAGTGGTCCAGTCGTTACCCAAGGAGGTACGCACCCCACGGCCATTGAGATCCACACACACCGAACGCAGCGAATCGCCTGCCAGCACCCGGCTGGCCATCTCTCGGATCACCTTGGCCTCAGCAGCCACCACAGTCACCTTGTCATCGGCGTAGCCGAACGGACGCGAACCACCACCCGATACCTTCCCTGCTGCTGCCAGCTCGGCGTGCTTGCGCCGCAGCCGGAGGCTCTTGTCGTCTGATTCCTTGCGGGCCACCGCCCCCACGATACGCGCCATCAAACGCCCCTCCCCAGTCGACAGGTCGTACTCACCGGTCACAGTCGCCAGATTCTCAGCGATACCCACAGCGGCCACCAGGTCAAAGAACTCCTCCAACTCCCTCGGCTGGCGATGCAACCGATCCAACTGCCACACCAACACTGCGTCACGGGTGCCGTGCTTCAAATCCTCCAACATCCGCCGGTACTCAGGACGGTCCCCACCCGAATACGCCGAGACGTCGTTGTCGACATACACCTCGGCCACCGGCCAACCCAGCCGCTCCGCCAGAGCCTCACAGTCAGCTATCTGGCGTCCAACCCCCAACCGGGTCCCGGCCGGGTCAGAAGAGATACGGGCATAGATCGCAGCAGCAGAAACCATACGGTAACATTAACACCCTCTGGCCTCCCCCAACGTCACCTCACCGGAGGTACCCGAGCGGCTTCAGTTCGCTTTCGGTGGCGGCGGAGGTGGAGGCGGCGGAGGTGGAGGCGGCGTAGGTGACGCCGTTGGTTGCCTGCGCGCCTGTACCAGCACACCCGCGGAGAAGGCCACGAGCAGTGCGATTGCGCCGGCCAGGATCCACACCACCACCGGCATCCCATCCGATGCCCCGCTTGCAGGCGCAGCATCGGTTGAGGCAGCTGATGCTGCGGTCCCAACAGATACGTCCGCCGAGCCTGACGCGGCCGTGGACGGCGGCGTCACGGTCGCAGCCGGTGCCTCGGACCCATCAAACGGGGGTACGGGTGTCACCGACTCGAGCGGAGGACCGGGTGCCCATAGGGGGGCTTCGTAGCGGGGACCGCCAAACGGAGACACGATGATGTCGGCAATCACGCCATCAGCTAGCTGGATCACGCTCAGCACCGACGCACCATCGATGATCCGTTGGACCACCACCCGAGACGCATCCGAGGACAGCGACGGATGGAAGTCGTTGGTGTCCGCATTGAACAACGGGTATTCGCCAGAACCATCTGCCCTCATCGCCCAGATCGAAACGCTTCGCGAGAAGGCTCCGAACACGATCTCAGAGCCGTCAGGTGCCCAGCTGGGTTCGATGGCACCGCCCGGCTCGTCTGTGAGCTGTGACATTTCGAAGCCCGGTATCGAGAGCGAATAGATCTGAGGGTCGACTCCGCTGGGGGTGACGCCGAACACGACAGACGAACCATCAGGAGACCAGGCGACGTTCTTGATCTGGCCGGGCGCCTCGACGACGAGCCTTTCGTCGCACCCTCTGACGTCCACGAACCACAAACCAGAACCGGGTCCGGCAAACGCAACAGTCGTCCCATCCGGCGACCAAGCCGGCCAGCTCCCGGATACGTCTGTCAACTGACGCCGGTTCTCGCCGGTCACGTCCATGATCCAGATGTGATGACCACCGCCCTCATCCGACGTGTAGGCGATCTGCGATCCGTCGGGAGCCCACGTTCCGTTCTCGGCGGCTATGCCAAAGTCGTGTGTCAAGTTGATGATCTCCGCCGCATCAGCCGTGCTGACAGCCAATTCGAAGACCTTCGGATCGCTCTCATGGTCGGTGTAACGGATCAGGATCCGCTCGCCATCCAACCGGTCCGGACCGACCGGGTACGGATCACCGTCCTCACAGGCGGGCAGGCCCGACTGTGCCCACGCCGCCGGCCCTATGGCCACCGTCAAGCTGGTCACCAAGACAGCAAAGAGAAGCCGCCTCATCAGAAACTCCGATCTCGGCCCCTGCGATCAACCAACACAACTCAGGTTAAGCAGACACCCCTATTCGGATGGGCATTGTGGGTCCGCATCGAGCCGGCTCCCTGAGTGGTCGCTCAAGCCGTCGGGGGTGAATCGGGCGTCGCTCCTTTGCTGACATCGAAACCGGTTTTGAGGAGCAGACTCAACATGGCGGGCGCCGGATCGCGGAATTGCACCGGCCGAAACGCATCATCCATTCCCGAGAAGAAGCCCATCAAGGTCTCCACAATGTGGGTGTGAGTGATCGTGTGAAGATCCGTCTCCGGTGCTCGGCCGAAGGCCACCAATCGCACCCTGATCGTGCCCCCGCCCCGAGCGGGAGCCTCACACACCTGTCGGGAGCTCAGATCCTCAACGACCTGCTCGATTCCACCTTCGAAGAGCCACTCGACCCGGCGCAGGATCGAATGGAGAACCTTGTGTCGTCTGATCCCCGGGTTGAACTCGGCGGCACCCTGCTTGACCTCGCCGATGATCACGTCTATCTGACCCTCCTCCAGCAGCAGGGCCGGATCGTCGAGCAGGAGCAAATGCGAGTCGTTCCCGCCGTGGGGATCACCCGCGTAGATCGGTCCCGGAAACCGGATCGCCATGATGTCGATATCGGTGATCGTGTCGAACCCGCCGCTCCCGTCGTCGCGCCGCGCTTGGACCTCGAACTCGCTGAGAGTGAGGTAGCCGGTGAGCCGAAGGTAGCTCTCCACCAGATTGACTGCGATATCCATGTGCTCCCCGTCAACGTGATCCGGTCTGAGCGTATTCACCCAAGCCGACAAGTAGCGGATACTCTCTAACCGTGACCAGCTTCGACGACCTCTCATTCGGTGCCCGCGGGTCGTTTGCCGGCGTACCGAAGCGGACACTCGACGAGCTCGGAGATGCCGGAGTCGTAATCGTCGGGGCCCCGTTCGACTGGGGTACGACCTACCGACCGGGAGCCCGGTTCGGCCCGAGAGCAATTCGCGAAACCGATTACCTCGGCCCCACCGGCTCCCGCCCACACCTGGATACGGGTATCGACCCGCTGGCCATTCTCTCGGTAGTCGATACCGGCGACATCGACGTCGTGCCGGGATACATGGACGAGAGCATCGATCGAATTAGGCGCGCAGTGGCATCAATCGCTCGCAACGGTTCGGTCCCGATCGTCCTCGGCGGAGACCACACCATCACCTTCCCCGATGCCGGTGGTGTCGCCGATGTAATCGGGCACGGAGACATCGCACTCATCCACTTCGATGCACACGCCGACACCGCCGACACCCACCACGGGATGCTCCACGGACACGGGACACCTATGCGCCGCCTCATCGAGTCTGGTGCGGTCCCAGGCAACCGCTTCGTCCAGATCGGCCTGAGGGGCTACTGGCCACCGCCAGACGTCGTCGAATGGATGCGCGACCACGAGATGAAGTCGTACTTCATGAGCGAGATCACCGAGCGAGGTCTCGACGCGGTAGTGGACGACGCCGTGGCTCATGCGGCCGAGGGCGCCAAGGGCGTCTTTGTGTCGGTGGATGTCGATGTTGTCGATCCCGGCTCCGCTCCCGGGACGGGTACTCCCGAACCGGGCGGCATCACACCGCGGCAATTGCTGGATACGGTGCGCCGCCTCGGTCACGAGCTGACCGTCGTCGGCGCAGATGTGGTGGAGGTCTGCCCTGCCTACGACACCGCAGACATCACGGCCCTCCTGGCCAACCGGGTCGTGCTGGAACTGCTCAATGGCATGGCCCGACGTTCACTCGGCGTTTAGGTCCCCGACCACCGCCACTTGGGGACCGCCGACCGATACTCTCGGAAGTCGTCACCAAACGCCTCGAGGAGCAGCCGATCCTCGTACGGTCCGACACCGGCCATGGATGAGACCAGAGAGCCAACCGGTATCACCCACCCGAGGGTGAGATCGAGGGCCAGCCAGGTGGCAACTGCGATAGCCAATGTCCCCACATCGATTGGGTTGCGGATCCGGCCGTAGATGCCTCTCGTGACCAGTCGCTCACCGGGTCGAACGCTAATCAGACCTACACCCTCGACGGCCAAGGTGCGGGCTCCAAGGTCGACCATCGCCAGACCGACACCCAAGATCACGACGGCGCCCGCAACTGCCACCGGACCCCGCCACGGGAACACGGCGCCGCCGGCATCTGCAACTAGGACGGCCGGGAGCACCACCACCCAGAGCAGGCCGACGAACAGCAGGTATCCGATCGAGGATGCAGATCGAGGAGGCACCCGGCCATATTCCCAGGTTTCTCGTCACGTGCAGAAGGTACATTCCGCCTCATGGCGTCTCTCGATCTCTTCGGCTCCGCGGCCGCGACCTGGTTCAACGGTGCATTTGCGGCTCCGACCCCCGCTCAGGAATTGGGTTGGGAAGCGATCGCGGCCGGAAGGGACACCCTCATCCACGCCCCCACCGGCTCGGGCAAGACCCTGGCCGCCTTCCTGTGGTCGATCGACCGTCTCATGGCAGAGCCGACGCCCGCCGATCAGGAGCGGTGCCGGGTCCTATACGTCTCACCGCTCAAGGCGCTCGCCTACGACGTAGAGCGCAACCTGCGGGCGCCGTTGCGCGGTATCCGACGGGAGGCCGAGCTTGCCGGAGAGGCACTCCCCAACGTCGAGGTGGCCTTGCGAACCGGCGACACCTCCGCCAGGGAGCGGCGCGCCATGCTGCGCAGACCGCCCGACATCCTGATAACGACCCCCGAGAGCCTCTACCTCATGCTCACCTCCCAGGCGCGCGAGGTCCTCGCCTCGGTTCGCACTGTCATCGTCGATGAGGTGCACGCCGTCGCCGGTTCGAAGCGGGGCACCCACCTCGCAATCTCGCTGGAACGACTAGCCGAAGTGACTGCGACACCACCCCAGAGAATCGGACTCAGCGCCACGCAACGGCCGCTAGAAACGATCGCCGAGTTCCTGGGTGGCGGTACTCCGCTTGGTGAGGGGTGGACACCGCGGCCGGTCGAAATCGTCGATGCCCCGCGCGACAAGGTTCTCGATATCGAAATCGTCGTTCCGCTCGACGACATGACCAAGCCCGATGCGGTGGACGCAGCTGGGACGCCGATCAAGTCCGTTTGGCCGTCGATCTACCCGGAAATCGTCAGGCTGGTCCGAGAACACCAGTCGGCCATCGTGTTCGCCAACAGCAGAGGTCTGGTCGAGCGCCTGGCGGCTGCCCTCAATGAGCAGGCGGGGGAGGAGATCGCCCGTGCTCATCACGGCTCGGTGTCTCGTGATCAGCGAGTGGAGATCGAGGGTGGACTCAAGGACGGTTCCCTCCGGTGTGTGGTCGCCACTTCCTCACTCGAACTGGGAATCGACATGGATGCGGTTGATCTTGTCGTTCTCGTTGAATCTCCCACCACGGTCGCCCGCGGCCTGCAACGGGTGGGACGTGCCGGCCATCAAGTGGGAGTCCCCTCCCGCGCCAAGGTGTACCCAAAGCATCGTGGCGATCTGCTCGAGGCGGCTGTGATCGTCAGACGAATGCACGAGGGGCTCATCGAGGCGACAAGGGTGCCCAAGAACCCGCTCGACGTCCTTGCGCAGCAGATCGTGGCGACCGTGGCCGTCGCCGATCGATCAGTGGAGGACGTCTACGACCTGGTGCGCCGAGCAGCTCCCTATCAATCGCTCGCCAGAGAGCCCTTCGAGGCGGTGCTCGACATGCTCAGCGGGCGGTACCCCTCCGACGATTTCGCTGAACTACGCCCCCGGCTCACTTGGGATCGCGTAGCGGGGACACTGACCGCCCTCGGCAACGCCCGCATGCTGGCGGTCACCAACCCCGGAACAATCCCCGACCGCGGCCTCTACACGGTCAATCTGCCCGAAGGGGGGCGGGTGGGCGAACTCGATGAGGAGATGGTCTACGAGAGCAGGGCCGGTGACGTGTTCGTCCTTGGATCATCGACGTGGCAAATCACAGAGATCACGCCCGATCGAGTCGTCGTCGTCCCGGCACCGGGAAGGCCGGGCGCCAAACTCCCCTTCTGGCACGGCGACACGATGGGCCGCCCACTCGAGACGGGTCGAGCGCTGGGCGCCTTTACCCGCGAATTGGCGGGGCTCGACGCCGAGGGGGCTGCGGCAACCCTCGTCGAGCAACACCGCCTCGACGAGCGTGCCGCAGCCAACCTCGTGCGCTATCTGGAGGAAGAGCGCACCGCGACCGGTGCGTTGCCAACGGATCGGACGATCGTCGCCGAACGGTTCCGCGACGAGATCGGTGACTGGCGGATTGTCCTCCTCTCCCCCTTTGGAGCCAGAGTCCATGCCCCGTGGTCGATGGCCGCCGCGGCAGTAATACGACGCGACCATGGCATCGCCGTCGATGCCGTGTGGTCCGATGACGGCTTTATTCTCCGGTTCCCCGACGCCGATGAGGCTCCCGACCCAGCCGAACTCGTCATCGACCCAGCGGAGGCATCCGGGCTCGTCATCGATGAGATCGGATCGTCCGCTCTGTTCGCCGCCCGGTTCCGCGAAGCGGCCGCACGTTCGCTGCTCCTCCCCCGCCGCCGACCGGGCAACAGAACACCTCTCTGGCTACAGCGACGACGCTCCACCGATCTCCTCGAAGCGGCTCGGCGCTACCAGACGTTCCCCGTGGTCCTCGAAGCCATGCGCGAGGTGCTCCAGGAGCATTTCGATATCGAGGCGCTCACCAGCCTCCTCGGTGATGTCGCGGCCCGTCGTATACGCCTCGTTGCGGTGGACACCCCGGGACCGAGCCCCTTTGCGTTGTCACTCATGTTCGACTTCGTCTCCTCGTACATGTACGAATACGACGGTCCCGCGGCCGAGCGGCGCGCCATGGCTCTCACCGTCGACCGCGAACTCCTGGGACAGCTACTAGGAGAGCCGACCCTTCGGGATCTGCTCGATCCGGAGGTGGTAGCCGCCGTCGAACTAGAACTGCAGCGGCTCGCCGACGGTACCGCCACCCGAGGCCGCGACGGCGTGGCTGATCTTCTTCGATCTCTGGGACCCCTCACCACCGAGGAAGTGGAGGTCCGTACCGAGAGCGGAGCTGCCGCCGGCCTGCTCGATGAATTGGTCGCGGAGCGGCGCATCGTCGACGTCGTCATCGGTGGCGAGCCGCACTGGGCAGTCGTCGAAGATGTTGCACGCCTGCGAGACGCCCTCGGCGTGCAACCCCCGCGGGGCGTCCCCGAGGCGCTGCTCGAACCGGTCGATGATCCGCTGGGTGACGTCGTCGGCCGGTTCGCCCGCACTCATGGACCATTCACCACACACGCTGCCTCAACCGAACTCGGCCTTCCATTGGCGGCGGTCGATGCTGCCTTGCACGATCTCGAAGCTCGGGGTCGAGTCGCCAGCGGAGCCTTCCACCCCGATGGCGGCGGAACCGAGTGGGTAGACCTGGGAGTTCTACGCCGGTTGCGTCGCCGCTCCCTGGCTGTGCTGCGAAGCGAGGTCGAAGCGGTAGACGCCGAGGCTCTCGGGTCGTTCCTTCCCGAATGGCACGGGATCGGCGGCGCAGGCTCGACCCCGGGACGACTGCTCGAAGCCGTCGGTCGCCTCCAGGGCGCCGCGCTGCCGGCCTCCACACTCGAACGCGATGTCCTGGCGTCGCGCCTCGACTACACACCGGACCTTCTGGATTCGTTGCTCGCCTCCGGCGATGTGGTCTGGATCGGACGGGGCTCATTGGCCGGGCGCGACGGGAGAATCGCGCTGTACCGGCGCGATCAAGTGCCTCTCCTGCTGTGGCCGCTGGATCTCGATCATCCTGAAGGATCGATCCACGACCGGCTCAGGTCACACCTCGCAGATCGAGGGGCATCCTTCTTCGCCGACCTCTACCGGGCGGCGGGAGGAGGCGACCCAAACGAAGTAGTGGCGGCCATCTGGGATCTCGCCTGGGCAGGCGAAATCACCAACGACACGATCGCACCCCTGCGCGCCTTCCTCTGGGGTCGCGCCCGCAGCCGCCGCTCCGGCAAGCCTTCGCTTCCGAGCTCGTCGTCTCCCCCGGCAGCCAGCGGTCGCTGGTCGTTGACCACCGACCTCATGAGCGATGTCACTCACACCGAGCAACAGGCCGCCAGGGCCGAGCAGTTACTCGAACGCCACGGAGTCGTTGTGCGCGAGGCCGTCCTCGCGGAGAAGATTCCTGGTGGCTTCGCAGGCTTGTATCCGGTCTATTCGGCGCTTGAGGAAGCGGGCAGGATCCGACGGGGCTACTTCGTCGACGGTCGCGGTGGCGCCCAATTCGCCCTCCCCGGGGCCGTCGATCGGCTGCGAGCCACCGAATCGATCACAACGGTCATCGCCGCAACCGATCCCGCCAACCCCTATGGGGCGTCCGTGCCGTGGCCGGCGTCACCGGGCCGACCGTCTCGGACCGCCGGAGCGTACGTCGCACTGGTAGACGGCCGGCCAGCTGCATTCGTCGAGCGAGGCGGGCGATCCCTGGTCACCTTCCCCGACCTCGAAGTGGAGCCGACCCGGGTGGCTGCAGCGGTCGCCGAGGTGGCCAGGCGCCGCATCCAGCGAATGACCATCGAGCGAATCGATGGGGTTCCGATTGCAGAGTCGGCGCTGGGTGCCGCTCTCACCGACGCCGGATTCACCACCGGATACAAGGGGATGAGTCTGCGCGGATCCTAGGTCCGCACGGCGGCGGCGAGCAGCGCGGGCAATCGACGCCACGCCGGTCTGGCCTCGAAGGCAGTCGCACGTCGCAAGGCGGTCGCGGAGTGACCATGGAACACCGACCACGTCGGTTTCGGCACAAGAATGAATGGCGCCCGAGCCACCGTCTTCTGAGGTCGATCGACCAGCCGGGCATTGTGAACGAAGCCGCGCCCGCTGCCGATGTCATCGATCGTATGCCCGGGGAAGGCTCCCCATGGGATCACCCCGAGAGGGAATCCGATGGCACCCCAAATGTTCAGGCCAATAGTTCCGTAGCGGAGATCATCGATAGCGCGCTCGATCGCTTTGCGGTCTACCTCCAGCGTGGCCTTGTCGACGAGCAGCGTCGCGTTGAGAGTGCCCCGCAGCCGATCGTTGCAGAACTCGACTGCGCGCTGCAGGAACGCGGCAGGATCATCCCCCGGAAGGGCGACCGAGGCCATCACACGGCAGAACGCCTCCTCGTTGAACGCCGGATGATCGGCGTCGGCCTCCACCCCAACGACCGTCGCCGGAAGTCCCTCGACCGAGGAGCCGAACGTCTGTACATCGCCCCCAGCATCGATGATTCGGCGATAACGATCGATCGACCCCGGGTAATACGGTGCCCGATCAGGTCGCGAAGCAAGCTTCTCGCCAACCAGTTCCATGAACTCCTGGCGCTGGCTCCAGGCCTCTGGGAGAACAATGACCTTGGCCGCGTTGCAGTTGTACCCGGCGTTCTGCAGCAGCTGTGTTGCCACGTGCTCCGCCTGGTACGACAACTCCCTTCTCTTCCACACCCCCGGAACGACAATCACGGGGCTGACATTGCCCAACTCGCTGGTGACCGGCTTCTTCATCCGCGGATTGTTGGCAACCTTGCGGGCGGCGCCATCGGCACCGGTACCGAACACGATGGCGTCGTGCGTCGCTTCCGATCCTGTGATGTGGATTTCATCGACCTCCGGGTGCATCACCAGATGGTCGCCAACGTCGGACCCTCCGTACGAAGTGCGGACGAACCCCGACGCGATGAGATCTGCGAACGCGTGCTCGACATACGGCCCGATGTAGTCGTTGACCGGATTGAACTTGAGCATGGCCACGTGCCCCTCGACGAACAGCTTGTGAACTACATCGAGAGGAGCGATGCTCGAGACGTTGCCGGCTCCGAGGACCACGGCAACCCCCGAATCCACGGTGTCGGGTTTGGTGTAGATACCGCCGAGATGGTGACGGGCCTGGCCGCGACCAATAGCGGGGTCCATTCGCACCGATGCCGTCCAGCCCGGGTAGAGGATGCGATCCCACGTATCACCGGGCAGTACGTCGACGGCTACTTGGCCGTCCGGTAGCTCCCTGATCGCCCTGTCGGGAAGCGGGACCTCGCCCCTGCGGCGGATTCCCTCGAGCGTGCCCTGGAGGAATCGCAATGTACGCAGCACGGCCATGGGGCCGGCCACCCACTCCTCGCCCGCCATCTCCGGCCCAATGCCCTTGGCTCGCAACGCATCCGCAACGAGGTCGGGAGCAGCTTCCATCGTTCTGACGCGAATCGCAGCCAGGTCGGCGATCCGGTCGTCGATGCTTCGTCGCGACCACCCGACCGCGCTGTCGCGCAGTGTGCCAAGCGAACGGTCGAGCAAATACTGCGAGGTCGCCGTGGCACCGTTGGGGGGAGACAGCCCAGTCATGCGAACGCTCTTCCGAAGGGCTGCGAACAGCGGTCCGCAACGATCGTGCCGCTGCTCCGAGATCGATCGATGCGGTGTGTTGCGTCCATTCGGGCAGGCTACCGGCTATCAAATCCACTGGACCCGTGCCGGGCCAGCCGCCGAGGCCGCGAGAATGAGCCCATGAGCACGCCGAATCTCCGTATCCGCAGTGGTCACCCGGACTTCCTCGACCTGCCCTGGGAGAAGTCGCTCACCGAATGGGATCACCCGCGGCGACTGCATCTACCAAAGGGGATCTCGCGGCACGAGGTCCGATTCTTTGGATACGACACCGGTGTCTACGCCGTCAAGGAGATATCCGCCCGCACCGCCCTCCACGAGTTCGAGATCCTGCGCCGACTCGAAGAGATCGAAGCACCTTCCGTCGTGCCGGTGGGGGTTGTCGAGCGGCCTTGGATCGATGAGAACGACGAGCAGTCCGGAGCAGTGATAACCGAATACCTCCGCCATGCATTCTCCTATCGCGAATTGCTGTCCGGCCCCGGATTCGGTGGCCGACGGAACCAGATGCTCGACGCATTCGCTCTTTTGCTCGTCGAACTGCATCTGCTGGGTTGCTATTGGGGAGACTGCTCTCTCTCCAACGTCCTGTACCACTACGACGCCGATCAGATTGCAGTGACGATGGTCGATGCCGAAACGGCCGAACTGGTCCCGAGGTTGAGCAAAGGCCGACGCGAAGACGATCTCGCAATCATGGTCGAGAACGTGGCCGGGGGGATGGCCGACATCGCGGCGTCGCGCGACCTGGACCTCGACCACGCCGACCTCGCTCTCGGAGAGGACATCGCCGATCGGTACCGGAACCTGTGGGTAGAGCTCACCCACGACGAGGTGATCCCGGTCGACGAACGGTTCCGCATCAACGAAAGGATCCTCCGCATCAACGATCTCGGATTCGAGGTCGAGGATCTCCATCTGACCGCCGAGGACGGCGGCCACCGCCTGAGGATTGGTGTGACTGTGGGCGGGCGGACCTTCCATCAGCATCGGCTGCGCGCCCTGACCGGCGTCGAAGCCTCCGACGAACAGTCGCGCCAGATCCTCAACGATCTCTCCCACTACAGAGCGAACCGCGAAGAGCTCTCCCCCGAGATCGCCGCAATCCGGTGGCGCGCCGAGCAGTTCGAGCCCATGATGGCCTCCCTGCGCTCGCTGGGTGACCTCCGCACGGTGGATCCCGTCCAGGCGTATTGCGACTTCCTGCACCACAGGTACCTCCTGTCCGCCGGGTTGGGACGTGACGTCCCCAACGATGAGGCCTTCGAGCAATGGGTGGAAGAAGGCCAACCCGGCTATCCCATCTAGCGCTTCGAACGGATGCCATGGATCTCAAGGCGACGGTTCGGTCGGCCGATGCCATGAGCGATGGCACAAGCAGTTGCATACCCCGACAGCTGGGCATCGGACCTGGCCCTGGCAACCCCGCACGCCCCTCCTGGCGACCATGCGGGGCTGAGCCGGCTGCCCTCCGAGTGGCTGACCATCGATCGGATCGTCCTCGATGACGTCCTCATCGATCACGTAGTCGTAGGTCCAAATGGCGTATTCGCCGTTTCTGTGGACTCGGATCCGGAGCCGGCCACCGTCGAATGGGACGGCCTATACCGGGACGGGGTGCGAGTCACGAGGACCGTAAAGGCTGCTCTCATGGCGGCACATGACCTCCGGCAACGCGTCGGGCATCGGTTCTTCGCCTACCCGCTACTGGTCACCGCGATCGCCGGAACCGACGGACAGTTGGATCGACTCGGAGTCGTTCCCGGTGGACGGATCCCTGAGGTGATCTGGAGCCACGCCGGAACACCGCTGACCAGAACGCAGCGGACCGAGATTGTCTGGGCCCTTCAGGGCCTGATTGAATAGCGGTCGCACGACGCGAACCAACGCCGACGCAACGGTGGGACCTGCCTCCCCACCTGCCAATTTTCGGACAGTCGAGCGCGCCGGGAGTGGTGCCGATAGTCTCTGGCCCGTGCGAATCCTCATCGCCACGACTGGCGTGCTTACCCCCGAGCCGGTCGCTGGTTTTGTAGCCCAACTCATCGGTGAAGATGGCATCGCCTACGTGGTTACGGTCATCGAAGTACCGCGCTCATTCCTCGATGAGATCAGATCAGAGGAATGGCACCCGCTGGCCGACAGCTCCCCGAAGTGGACGACCGAAGAGGATCGCGTCATCGCCCGCTACGTAGAAGAACGCGGAGCACACGTCACCGATCCAATCCTCGCAGCGCTTCACAGTCGTGACGTCGAGGCCGAGACGGTGTACCTGGAAGGGGAGGATCCAGCCACGACGATCATCCGGGCGGCAGAGGATCTCGACGCGGATCTAGTCGTGCTCGGAGCCACCAAGCAGCTGTTCGATGAGTCCCATTGGGAGAGCGTGTCGGTGAGAGTCATGCGCGAGACGGGCAGAGCAGTGCTCGTGGTTCCCACGGCGCACCGAGACGACACAGGTGAGATGGATCTGCCGACCGCCGAGATCGAAATACCGCAGTGATCCGCACCCCGGACGATCGGTTTGACGGACTCCCCGACTATCCATTCGAGCCTCGCTTCACCGAGTGGGAGGGAATGCGCCTGCACCACCTCGACGAAGGCAAAGGTCCCGTTGTCGTCCTCTTCCATGGAGAGCCGACGTGGTCGTTCCTCTACCGCTCGATAGTCCCCCGGTTGGTGACGGCCGGATACCGGGTAATAGCCCCCGACTACCCGGGATTCGGGCGATCCGACAAGCCGACAGACCCGACGTTCTACACATACGACCGGCTAGTGCAATCGATGGTGGATCTATGTGACGCCCTCGACCTAGAGGATGCCACGGCGGTCGTGCAGGACTGGGGGGGACCGATTGGACTCCGAACCGCGGTCGACCGCAGTGATCGCTTCCGTAGACTCGTCATCCTCAACACCGGTCTCTACAGCGGTCCGGGACGAGTGACACCGGCCTTCGAGGCATGGCGCTCCTTCGTGGAGCACACCCCAGATCTACCGGTCGGAATGATCATGCGGAACGCCTCAGGCCGGGAATGGACACCGGAGGTCTTGGCCGGATACGAGGCACCGTTTCCCAGCCAGGAGCACAAAGTGGGTGCCTGGCGTCTGCCGCTCATCGTCCCCCTCACCGATGACGATCCCGGAGCGGCAGAGATGCTCGCGGTCCGTGAGGCGCTCGGCTCGTGGTCTGAACCGGTCCTCGTTCTGTTCTCCGATCAGGATCCGATATTCACGACCCGAGTTGGTGAGCGGTTCGCCGAGGCGATCCCCGGAGCCGGGCCGCTCGAGGTGATTGCCGGAGCCGGGCACTTTCTTCAGGAGGACTATCCCGAAACCGTCGCAGGCGCGATCGTCGCCTTCTTGAACCGAACGTAGCTACCCGAACCCGACCTGATCAATCAGTCGCCACACTCAGCTCGGTGCCGCAGAATCCGCCCACAGAGTGGTGTGCCCTCACGAGGACTTCTTCGCCGAGCACGACGACGCCTGATTGGGAACGCGTAAACGGTTGCTCGTCTTCATGCGGATGCGTCAGCACTCGCTCCGCGATCGACTCCCCGTCCTCGATCACCTCCCAACGGTCGGCGTATCCGTCCCATCCGGAGTCGTCGGAACGCACGGTCACCGAGAACGTTGCGGTTCCGTCGCCGGCATCGTTGATCTCCACTGCGATCACATCGGCGCACTGCTCGACCGAGGATGGAGCCGAAGGCCCGCAGGCAACCAGAAGGATGCCAAGCGCGACCCACCACGATGCGGATCGGCTTAGAGTTGGTCCATGACCGAATTCACGGTCCACTTGTCGAACCGGCCGGGCTCGCTGGCCGACCTGGCGGAGCGTCTCGCCGCTGTCGGAATCAACATCGAGGCGCTCGCCGCCATCGGAATCGACGACTCCGGAACGGTCAAGCTCATCGTCGACGACGAAGTCACCACCCGCCGGCTCCTCGAACATCACGGACTGACCTTCGAGGAACGCCGAGTCATCACGACGATGCTGCCAGATCGCCCCGGATCGGTGGCCGCCATGACACGAAGCCTGGCCGATGCCGGCATGAACATCGAGGCCATGTACCTATTGCGATCGACGCCTGAAGGTCTCGAGTTCGCTATCGCCATCGATGACGGGGCGGGGCGCATCGCCTCCTGAGCCACTTGAGTCACGGGCGTGTCGCTGCCGAGCGCGCCGCAGTCACCTCGATCGCGTCGTCGAGTTCCCCGAGCGAGACCATGCTGTGGCGCCGTTCCATACCGAGCCTCAGCAGTTCGTCTGCAAACCCCGGATTCTTGGGCAGCACCGAACCATGGAGGTAGGTACCAAAGCAATGGTGGGTCACCGCTCCCTCATCGCTACCGGAACCATTGTTACCACTGCCCTTGGTGACTCTCCCCAATGCCGCCTGACCAGAGCCCAGGATGGTGCGACCCCCGTGGTTCTCGAATCCGACGAGTCGCCCGAAGTCGGATTCGACGATCACGTTGCCGATCAGTCGCCCCTTGCCACCCACGGTCTCCGCATCGAACACTCCGATCCCTGCCAACTCCGAACCATCGGAAGCGACAAACCGGCGTCCAAACAGCTGGTAGCTCCCACAGACGACAAGGAAGGCAACTCCGGCCTCGACCGCCAACCGAACGTTGTCGGCCCTCTCCACCAGATCGTGCGCCACCTCGATCTGGGAGATGTCCTCGCCACCGCCGGCGACTACAACGTCGGCTCCGAGTAGGTCGTAGTCGGAACCGACTGGAACAAGGTCGACCCTGTGGGGGATCCCACGCCATTCGAGCCGTTTGCTCAGCGTGATGACATTCCCAGTGTCGCCGTAGATGTTCATCCGATGCGGGAAGAGATGGGCGATGACGACTTCGCTCATGTCCAAGCCACCGAACGCGCCGTTCCCGGCAGCAGCAAATCGAGGAGCGACAACATCGCCGTGTAGGTCGGAACCACGTAGACGAGCTCGCCCTCTCCCGCCGCCGCGACGGCCCTACGCAACGCGGCGGTCAGATCCGAGTCCGACCACGCTTCGACCCCCGCGTACTTGAGTCGGAGCGCCATATCGGCCGCTCTGATGCCGCTGGTACCGACGGTGTGGCCACGGTCCTCGAGTTCCTCGAATCTGACATCCCACAACCAGGAGACGTCGCGGCCATCGGCGTGGTTGTCGTTGATGGCCATAAGCACCTGCGCCGGGGCGGGAGCATCCACCAGAAGCCGCAGTGCCTGGTTGAATCCCGCCGGATTCTTTACGAGCAGCAGCTTCACCCTTCGTCCCTCGAAATCGACCACCTGACCCCGACCGAATGCCGGGGGCATCTCCTCGAGGGAGGCCACCGCCGCCGCCGGGTCCGCTCCCAATTCGACTGCGGCTAGCACCGCCGCCGCCGCGTTGTATCCGTTGTACGCACCAGGCACCCGAAGGGCCGCGGTGTATGCCGACCCACCGACGACCACTCTGATCAGCTGGCCGTCTCCATCGGGCTCGGTCGATTCGAGCAAGGCGTCCGCACCGGCGATGGGGTCCTCGGGATCTGCGGCACCGTAAAGCAGCCTGTCATGAGGCATGGTGCGACGTATCTCGCCGACAGCCCCAAACCAGGCGGTCCGACCCGCGTCGAGCTCCGCCACTGCGGGATCGTCCACGTTCAACACTGCGCGCCTTGCCGCAGCGACGGCAACCCCCACGTGCGCCGCCGTCGTGTCCAGCTCGCCGTACCGATCCAATTGGTCTCGAGCCAGGTTGGTGACGACTACGAGACGCGGGTCGAGCCGAGGAGCGAGACCACTTACGGCCGCCTCGTCGATCTCGAGAACCGCCATCTCGTATCCGAGGATGCGGCCCCGCCGCGATGCGGAAATGAGCACGGTCGCCACTCCCCTAGCGAGATTCGACCCACTCGGATTAGTGAGCACGGGAGTCCCGCAGCGCTCGAGCGCTGTCACGAGCATCTTCGTCGTAGTCGTCTTGCCATTGGTGCCGGTGACGACGACGACACCACCAGGGAACGAGGCAACCAGCTTGTCGATGACCCGCGGATCAAGCTTCCCGGCCACGAGACCCGGGATGGCCGAGCCGCCCCTGCCGGCGAGGCGACTCAGAAAACCGGCGAGGCGTCCGAGGGTGACGGCGACGACCAAGCGGAGCACGGCGCCACGATACAGCGGCGACCTAAGAGCGTCCGCCAATAGGCGGAATCTCTTGGGTGATTCCCACGGCTCTTCGCCATACGGCTCATCGCTGCGTGGCCCGGGGCCCCAGCCCCAGGCCACCGAGTCCGCGCCTATCGGCGCGCCCTCTATTCCGGTCGGAGATGTTCAAGGTGTGGCCGTCGCTGCTCGCGGCTCGCGGGTACTGATCGCCCCTCAGGGGGCAGCCGAGAACTGGGTCCTGAAGAGATCGGAGTACAGACCTTCGCGAGCCAGCAACTCTTGATGCCGTCCCTCCTCGACCAGGCGGCCCCTGTCGAGCACGAAGATTCGATCCGCCGCCAGCACGGTCGAGAGGCGATGGGCAATGACGAAGGAGGTGCGTCCCGCCATCACCCTCTCTAGTGCCTCCTGGATGAGAGCCTCGGACCGCGCATCGAGGTGTGATGTGGCCTCGTCGAGCACGAGGATCTTCGGGTCCTTCAGGATCACCCGAGCGATCGCCACCCGTTGCTTCTCCCCGCCCGAGAGTCGGTAGCCACGCTCCCCCACCAGCGTCTCATACGCATCGGGAAGCTCCGATACAAAGTCGTGGATATTCGCCGCAGTGGCCGCCGCAACGATCTCGTCGTCGGATGCATCCGGGCGGGCGTATCGCATGTTCGCCGCGATCGTGTCGTGGAACAGGAAGGTCTCCTGGGTCACGACGCCGATCGCATCGGCGAGCGAGTGGAGCGACAGGCGCCTCACATCGACGCCGTCGATGAGCACCCGACCCTCGGTTGTGTCATAGAGCCGCGGGATCAGGTACGTCACCGTCGTCTTGCCCGCACCGCTCGGTCCCACGAGTGCCACCAGGCGGCCCGGCTCCACTTCGAAGTCGAGCCTGTCTATGGCGCGCGCCCTCCCCACCATCTCGGGCGGAGCGGCCCCTGCCTCCTCTGACTGACTGCGCCAGGAGAACCGCTTGACGTGATCGAGGGCGGGCGAAGCAACTTGCCGGTAGTCGAAGGCGACTCCATCGAATGTCACCCGGCCTTCCACCTCGTCCAACTCGATCGCGTCGTCGGGCTCGTCGATGTCGCGCGGCATGTCGATCACTTCGAAGACGCGCTCAAAGGAGACGAGTGATGTGGCCAACTCGACCCGGGCATTGGAAAGTGCAGACAGCGGTCCGTACAGCCCCACCAGGTATGCGGACAGAGCAACGATGGTCCCGATGGTCAGCGAGCCGTGGATCACCAGTACGGCTCCCAACCAAAACACGAGGGCCGTACCGAAAGCACTCACAACCCCGAGAGCCATGAAGAACCAGCGACCGATCAGCGCCCTCCGCACACCAAGGTCTCGAACCTCTGCGGCGTGACCACCGAACTTGGCGTCCTCATCGCTCGTCCTGCCAAACAGCTTTACGAGAAGAGCTCCGCTCAGATTGAGCGTCTCATTCATCGTGGCGTTCATCCGGGCGTTGGCATCCATCTGATCGCGGGTGATCGAGCGCAGGATCTTGCCAACACGACGGCTCGGAAAGAGGAACAGCGGAAGGATCGCCACCGCGGCAAGAGTGAGCCGCCACTCCAGGCTCAACATCACAGCAAGCGTCGCCACGGCCGAAAGCGAATTCGACACGAGCGACACAGCGGTTCCTGTAACCGCCGATTGAGCTCCCACTACGTCATTGTTGAGCCGCGACATCATCTCGCCCGGTCGCGTCGCGGTGAAGAACCCCAATGACATCCGTTGCAGGTGGGCGTACAGACCGGTCCGCAGGTCGTAGATGATCCCCTCGCCGGCCCGGGCCGAAGCCCAGCGTTGGATGACACCGACCACTCCATTGACGATCGGCACGGCGACCATCCCCAGACCGAGCCAGGTAACCCGACCGAGATTCTCTCCCGGGATTGCCGTGTCGATGAGGTCCCGCATGAGCAACGGAGGAACAAGCGACACGAACGTGATGACGACGATCGTGACGAAGACGATGACGAGGAGACTCCGGTAGGGCACCGCGTAGGCGAGCACGCGTCGCAGCAGCTTGCGGTCGACTCGCGGTCGATCCTGCTCCTCGTCGTATTTGATGTACGACCACCAGCCGCCGGAATGAAAAATGGGTGCGTCCCTACCTCTCGAACGTCAGAGGGTATCGGCGGTCTGCGGCGACACCAGCTGAGGCGCCTCCCGCGGCGAGTGCCTCGCGCCGAATCGCTCCCTTTTCAGCCACCGGTGGGTGATGGGAGTGAGACGAGGAGCGACAACGGGATCGTCGAATCGGCCATGGCCGCACACGCCTCGGGTGCGACGCCTGTGCGACAGAACAGCTGGTACACGTATTCACCGTCGACCCACGAGAGCTCCCTCCCGTCGGCAACACTGAACGAGAACACTTCGTTGTCCAGACTCTCGTCGTCGAATGTCTTGAGCCCGATTCGCAGCACCGCCAGCTGGGCTTCGCTGCGGGCCGCCGTATACGGCTCGCCGACCCACAATCCAAAGGCCGCCGCCGTCCCCACGCCGAGGGACGCCGTCTGCACGTCATACACGAGTTGGCTCGAGACGTGCGATACACCTTCCGGTGCCAACTGAGGGAACTCGATGCCGGGAAGCATGTCGGCAATCTCGCGCCGGCTCGCTTGAACCGATTGGTCTATCTGATCGCCGCGCAACCACACTGCGAGCAACAGGTCATCGAGGGTGAGTCCCGCCGTCGCCGCCCCGAGCTCATCGTTGATCCAGACGACCGTCGTGATTGGATCGAGCTTCAAATCAACCTGCCCGGGTTGAGTGGTGGTCGTGGAGGTCTGGTTTCCCGCCACAATCTCTGCGGACAGGTCGCCTACGCCTTGCAGAGCATCCCCGCAAGCGGCTACCGCAAGAATGAGCGCCACGAGGGCGGCGAAGGTGCGCACGTGCATCGTGAGTATGGAACCACATACCCAGCCACACGGGGCGCAATAGGCCCTCGCCTATTGCGGAAGGCGGCGCAGCTGCCGATCCTTTGCCAATTGCAGAAGTCAGCACATATCACCAACCTTCTTCACCCCTCTACCCTCGTGACCAATGCCGCCACTGCGACTTGTCACCAACCAAGACCCGGATCCGGTGCTCGACACTGCTCTTTCGGCGGCGCTACTGCACCGGATTTCCTCTGGAGAGATCGGTCCGACTCTGCGCATGTTCACCCCGGGTCGCGTCGTCGCATTCGGCAGCCAGGATCGAACCCGCCCCGGCTACGCCGCAGCTGTCGAGGCTGTCAACGGCCTCGGCTTCTCGGCAGTTCAGCGGCTTCCCGGAGGTAGGGCCGCGGTGTTCCACGAGGGAACGATTGCCTTGGGGTTGTCCACGCCGCATCAGGACCCAAAGATCGGCATCGACGAGAGATTCGATAGCATCACGGCGATCGTCATTGATGCCCTGGCTCGCCTCGACATCACGGCATCAGTCGGCGAGACGGTTGGCGAGTACTGCCCCGGCAGATTTTCTATCCAAATGGATGGCCGCAAGGTCATGGGGGTAGGTCAGCGGCTGGTCAAAGCAGCCGCCCACGTCGGCTGCGTGCTGGTGGCGCACTCGCCCGAGCTGGTCAACCGTCCTCTCATACCTGCCTATCGGGCGCTCGGATACGACTGGAACCCCGACGTCACCGGATGGATCGGCCGATCGGTCGAGGAGGTGACGATGGCTCTCACATCGGCATTCACCGCAGCTGATCACTCGCTTCAACCCACGCTGTTCGAGCCCGAGACACTGGAGCTGGCGAATGGCCTCGCAGCCGACCACCGTCCCCGGATACCCTGACAGCGTGCAAATCCTCGTTCTCAACGGACCAAACCTCAATCTCCTCGGCACCAGGGAGCCCGACATCTACGGCACAGCCACGTTGCGCCAGCTGGAGGACCAATGCCGGCGCTGGGGACACGAACTCGGTCTCAGCGTGTCAACGGCCCAGTCCAATCACGAGGGCGAGCTGATCGACCAACTCCACCACTCGATCGGCCGATACGGCGGAGTCGTGTTCAACCCCGGTGCCTTGACCCACTACTCGTACGTTCTCCACGACGCGATCACGGCCATCGGGCTCCCGGTGGTGGAAGTCCACATCTCAGACATCTCCAGCCGGGAGAAGTGGAGACGGAAATCGGTCATCTCGCCCGCCTGCACCGCCACGGTCAGCGGTGAGGGCATCGACGGATACCGCAGGGCCCTCGAGATCCTGGCCGACTAGCGCGCCAGCTCCCGCCAGCGTTCCAGACCCTCGACGAGATCCGCGTCGGCGAGGGCGAACGAAAGGCGGCAATACCCGGGTGATCCGAAGGCTTCGCCTGGGACCACGGCAATCTCGATCTCTTCGAGAAGCAGTGCGGCCAAATCCATACTCGAGGATGCCGTTCGCCCACCGAGCGGACTGTCCAATTGCCCGGCAACCGACGGGAATGCGTAGAAGGCTCCCTCCGGTTCGGTCACCTCGACACCAGAGGTATCGCTAAGGAGGCGATGCATTTCGCGACGGCGGCGGTCAAAAGCCTGACGCATCTCCTCGACGGGCTCCATAGGTCCGGTGAGGGCTGCGATGGCGGCTCGCTGTGACACGTTCGAGACATTCGACATCGAGTGTGATTGGAACCGGCCGATCGCTCCAGCTATCTCCGGCGGCGCGATCGCCCAGCCGACCCGCCACCCGGTCATGGCGTACGTCTTGGCCGTCCCGTTTACGACGATGCAGCGCTCGGCGATGTCTGGAGCCACCACAGGCATGGAGACATGATGAGCGTTGCCATATACGAGGTGTTCGTAGATCTCGTCGGTGATCACCCAGATGCCGCGTTCTGCCGCCCACCGACCTATCTCGGCGACCTCCTCCGGGGGGTAGACGGCGCCCGACGGGTTGGAGGGCGAGACGAACACAAGAGCCTTCGTTCGTTCGGTAACAGCGGCGTCGAGCGCGTCTATCGAAACCCGGAAGCCATCCGTCACTGTGGTGGGTACGGCTCGGGTCACACCACCGAAAAGCCCGATCGCCTCCGGGTAGGTAACCCAGTACGGAGCCGGCAGCAGAACCTCGTCTCCGGGATCGAGCAGGGCGGCGAATACGGCAAACAGAGCGCCCTTGCCTCCGTTGGAAATGACAACGTTGGCCCGCTCGATCGCCAACCCCGAGTGTGTCTGCGTCGAGGCGACCACAGCATCGCGCAATTCGGGCAGTCCGATGGCTGGGCTGTAGCGATGGTTCACCGGATCAGAACAAGCCGCTATCGCAGCTTCGACGATGTGAGCGGGCGTCGGGAAATCAGGTTCCCCCGCCCCAAACCCAATCACCGAGCGGCCCGCCGCACGTAGTGCGTTTGCTTTGGCCGTGATAGCCATCGTGGCGGATTCGGAAATGGCTGCCAGGCGCTGCGACAAGCCCTGGGACGCTGTCGTGTTCATACCGAGAGAATAGAGGCAGCGCCGACAGGCGCAGCCGGGGCCAGGGAAGGGACCCAGGCCCACCAGCGATGAGCCACAGGGCGAAGAGCCAACAAACCAGAGGCGGCGCCGACAGGCGCAGCCGGGGCCAGGGAAGGGACCCAGGCCCACCAGCGATGAGCCGCAAGGGCGAAGAGCCAACAAACCAGAGGCGGCGCCGACAGGCGCAGCCGGGTCCTGGGAGAAGGGACCCAGGCCCACCAGCAATGAGTAGAAGGCGAAGAGCCATGAAGGGCGGCGTCGGTAGTCTCGTCCCCGATGGCTGAGTTCCTACTGATGCGCCACGCCAAATCGGATCATCCCCCCGGGTTGATCGATCGCGATCGTCCGCTTTCGAGGCGCGGCGAGCGGTCGGCTATCGCGGTCGGGAGGGCGATCCAGAGCTTCAACGCGGCGCCCGATCTCATTCTCACATCGCCGGCTCGACGGGCGCACGACACTGCGACGCTGACACGAGATAGCGGCGGATTCTCATGCCCGATCGTGACAGTCGAAGACTTCTACGGGACGGGAGTAGGGACGGTGCTGGATGCACTCGCCTCTCATACGGCCCCCGGCCGCGTGCTCGCCGTCGGCCATGAGCCGACCTGGTCGGAGACCGTCGCGACGATCATTGGGGGCGGCGCGATCCACATGGTGACGGCGGCGGTCGCGTGCATGGAATCGCATGTCCCGGCAACTCCCGGTTCCGGTTGGCTGCGGTGGATGCTCCATCCCCGCCTACTCACCGACACCACGTGAAGACCCGCTCTCTCGGCGCTGCGATCGCCTTCCTCACGGCCGCTCGCCTCGTCGTAAACACGGCGCACCGGTTCGTCTTCCCCTTCCTCCCGGCCATCAGCCGTGGTCTCGGGATCTCGCTGGCTCAGGGGGGAATCCTCATGTCGGCCCGCTCTGTGTCGTTTGTGGCCACCCCTGCAATCGTGGCCAGCGCGGGACGGGATGAACGGCGGCTCCGGTTGGCAACGTGGGCACTCGGGATGATGTCTGTCGGCGCACTCATTACGGCGGCGACGGGTGTATACGCCGGGGCCTTCGTCGGATTCGTCCTCCTCGGACTCGGCAAGCCGTCGTTCGACGCCGCCGCTCAGTCGTACATCGCCGACCGCACGCCATACGAGCGGCGCGCCCGATACATGTCGATCCTCGAACTCACCTGGGCCGGGGGGTTGCTGATCGGTGCCCCCTTGGCGGGATGGCTTATAGGCCGATTCGGATGGGAGGCACCGTTCTGGGTTGTAGGGGTGCTGTTCGCGATCACGATGATCGCAGCGCCGTCTGTGCTGGAAGCCGATGCACCCCAGGATCGCTCCACCCGCAGTCGCTTGACACTGGACCGCACACGTTGGGCGCTACTCATCGCGGCCGCGCTGTTCTCGTTCGCAGCCGAGACGACGTTCATAGTCTTCGGCGCCTGGCTCGAAGATGGCTTCGGCTTCTCTCTGGCCGCTCTCGGACTCGCCTCGACTCTGATCGCACTCGCCGAGATGACCGGCGAGGGAGCGGTGATGGCATTCGCCGATCGCATCGGAAAGGCACGGATGGTGATGTGGGGACTCGGAGCGTCCGCCATCGGATACGCGGTCCTGGCTCCAGCGAGTGACTCCCTCCCGCTGGGACTCGCGGCACTGGCCGCCACGTTCGTTGCATTCGAGATCACGATCGTGTCGACGATCCCCCTGGCATCGGAGGTCGCCCCAGGAGCGCGCAGTCGGTACCTGGCCCTGCTCATGGTGGCGCTCGGCGTCGGCCGAGGCGTCGGGGATGTGATCGGCCCCATACTTTTCACATGGCAGGGCCTTCCCGCCAACGCTCTGGTGTCGTCGGTGGGGGCGATCGCCGCACTCACCGTGGTACTGACCCTCTCGCCCAAGACCGACTAGTGGACGCCTAGATCCGAGCGATCCTCTCGACAAGAAGATCGAAGAACCCTGCGCTGTCGATCTCCTGCATCACCGTGGCGTTCGGATCATCATCCGTGGCGCCCCACCAGTCGACAACGGTCATGCCCATCGTGAGTTCCGATGTCGTTTCGATGCGAACCGGCACGTGCTTGCCGCCGAACAGGCCGGGGTCGAGGAGGTAGGCGATCACACACGGGTCGTGCAGCGGACCGCCCTCGGTTCCGTATCTCTCGATGTCGAACCGCTCGAAGAAATCGAGCATGCCGTGCACCGCTCGTCCGGCAGGAGTGTCGATGGCGGCAAACCGGGCTACGTACTCGGGCAATGTCAGTGCCTTGTGCGTGACGTCGAGCGGCATCATGGTGATCGGAATGCCGCTGTGGAACACGACATCGGCGGCGTGCGGATCAACGTAGATGTTGAATTCGGCGGCCGGGGTTCGATTGCCGCCCGCGAAAAATCCGCCCCCCATCAAAACGATCTCGCGCAGCCTCTCAGCAATCCTCGGCTCTCGGAGCAACGCCAGACCGATATTGGTGAGCGGACCCAACGGACAGATGGTGAGTTCGCCAACATCTGCCGACATGGTCAGCTCGATGATGGCATCTACTGCATGCCCCTCGGTAACGACCATCGTCGGTTCCGGCAGACCCGCTCCGTCGATACCACTCTTGCCGTGCACGTACTCCGCTGTCACCAGGTCCCGGACCATCGGTCGGATGGATCCTGCATGGACCGGAATATCGGTGCGCCCGGCCAGCTCGCACATTGTGAGCGCGTTGCGAGTGGTGAGGGCAAGTGGAACATTGCCGGCCACGGTCGTGATCGCGACCACGTCGAGCTCCTCGGGAGATGCGAGCGCCAGAAGGATGGCGACCGCGTCGTCCTGTCCCGGGTCGGTATCGATGATGATCTTGCGAGCGGTCATCCGGCTCCTTCCAATGTCAGCACTTCGTCCTTCGTCGGCAGCGAGCCCTGCGCACCCCAACGCGTCGCCGCCACTGCACCGCACCGGACCGCCCAGTGCACCGCCTCTTGCAACGAGTCTCCCCTGACCAAAGCATCGCCGAGTCCCCCACAGAAGGCGTCGCCAGCCGCGGTGGGGTCGACGGGGTCGATCCGAGGCGCAGGGACATGGGCTTCGTCACTACTGGAGACGACGACCGCCCCGTCCGCTCCGAGCGTGACGACGATCGCCCTGGGGCCGTCCAGTTGCCGCGCCATCGCGATCGCCTCACTCGGTGACGCCGGAATGCGGGATCCTGTGAGCCGGGCGAGCTCCGTCGCATTTGGCACCAAGACATCCACCGCACTCAATACGGCGTGGTCGAGTTCGGCGGCGGGGGCGGGGTTGAGGACCACTGTGCCGGTTGCCATCGCCACAGCCGCCGCGACGGTCTCCAGGGGAATCTCCAACTGGACGAGGACGACGACTGCAGCTTTGACCGGATCCGCTACTTCGTCGAGCACATCGGGCAAGAACATCGCGTTGGCTCCGGGATCGACAACGATCATGTTCTCGCCGGCGTCATCGACGGTGATGACGGCGATTCCGCTGCTCGCCTGCCCACCGATTGCCACCGCCGTGGTGTCGACACCATCGGAGCCGAGGGATTCCAGTAGCCGTCCCCCCGCGTCATCTCCTCCAACCATGCCAACCATCGCCACCGACCGACCGAGCCGGGCTGCAGCGACGGCCTGGTTGGCGCCCTTGCCGCCCGTATCGTCGAAGTGGCTGGAGCCGAGAACCGTTTCCCCCGGAAGGGGGAGACGGGAAACGCGCACCGTCGTATCCAGGTTGAGACTGCCGACAACTGCTATCTCGGGCATCGGGCGAGGCTACCTCAGAGAACGTTCCGTAGACTCGCTCATCGTGTCCATCCGAATCCACACCGTCGAGATGCACACCGGCGGCGAGCCCGTCCGCATCGTCACCGATGGGTTCCCGCAGATCGAGGGCGCCACCATCCTCGCCAAGCGCCGGTACGTCGCAGACCATTTGGACCATATTCGTCGAATGCTGATGCACGAACCGCGCGGCCACGCCGACATGTACGGCGTGCTCCCGGTGACTCCGGATCATCCCGAGGCCGACCTCGCCGTCCTCTTCATCCACAACGAAGGCCTTTCGACAATGTGTGGTCACGCCACCATCGCACTCGGCCGGTGGGCAATCGATACCGGCATCGTGACCCGCACCGAGCCGACTACCGAGGTTGTTCTACAGGTGCCTGCTGGGCTGTTGCGGTTGGAGGTCGAGGTCGCGGGAGGAGTGACGGGGCGGGTCAAGTTCCACAGCGTCCCCGCCTTCGTCACCGCTCTGGACGCGGATGTGGACGCCTTGGGCTACGGAACAGTGTCGGTCGACGTCGCATACGGCGGAGCCTTCTACGCCTTTGCCGATGCCGCACGATTCGGACTCGACGTTCGGTCGTCGCCGACCAGGGAGCTGGTCGACGCGGCATGGGCGGTCACCGAGGCTGTGAAGACCACCATCGCGATCGATCACCCTGACGAGACCGACCTCGCCTTCCTCTACGGGACCATCCTCACCGACGGTGGAGACGCTTGGAGTCCAGAGCCAACAGCCAATGTCTGCGTCTTCGCCGACCGCGAAGTGGATCGGTCACCGACCGGCTCGGGAGTCACCGGCCGTATCGCCATCCAACGTTCGAAGGGCCTCATCGCAATGGGTACCGAGCGCATCTTCGAAAGCGTTACGGGTTCCCAGTTCACCGGTAAAGCCATCGCCGCCACCCGGTCGGGTGAGCGCGACGCGTGGATCGTCGAGGTCGGTGGTGAGTCTTACTACACCGGCGAAGCCGAATTCACGTTGGAGGACAGCGATCCGCTGCCCTCGTTCCTACTCCACTAGAAGCAAACCAAACACAAGCAGCGGAACGCAGCGGCGCGGGCAGGGACCCACGACGCACCGCGATGAGGCACCAGCCGAAGAGCCAAAGGCACAGCGGCCACGTCCCCCAGATAGGGCTGGTCGAATTGGACGACGGGGCTGATCCGTCGAGGGTCGGCGATGAACCCGGGAGCGTCATACCCATCGGGCTCCCAGTGACCGGCAACCCGCTCCCCCCAATTGGCGCGGTTCGCCTCGCGGTATTCGTCGAGCGGCACGGTCGTGGAGCGTACCGACACGCCGACCGGGTACCGTCACCCTCCTATCGATCCGGAGACAGCATGATCGGACTGCTACTGACTGCTCAGGCCACCGACAGCCTCGCCGAGGCATGCGGGCTCGATCCCGGCTTTGCCTGCGAGTGGGTATTCGACCTCACCGACAACGGCACACTCGCCCGCTTCTCGGAATGGGTGGTGGCCAAGCCCGTCAAGGTGCTCCTAATCCTGTTCGTGGCCTTCGTCGTCAACCGCCTGGTGCGGCGCGGTATCCGACGGCTGGTCGATCGCCTCGTTGAGGATCGAACCCACAAAGCCGAGGAACGCCAACGTGACGAGGTGGAAGACGGACGGTTCGCCGCGTTCCACAGTAGGGCGAAGCAAAAAGCACAGCTTCTGACCGTTCAATCGACGCGTTCCAAGCAGCGGGCCGAATCCCTCGGGACCGTGCTTCGTTCGATTGCGTCACTAACGATCTACTCAATGGCGGCCATCATCGCTCTGGCCGAATTCGGCGTGAGTCTCGGTCCCCTGGTCGCTGGAGCCGGAATCGTCGGCGTCGCCATCGGTTTTGGCGCGCAGACGCTGGTCAAGGACTTTCTGAGTGGCATCTTCATGCTCATCGAGGACCAGTACGGCGTCGGTGATGTGATCGATGTAGGAGAGGCGGCCGGCGTCGTCGAAGAGGTCAGCCTTCGCACCACCCGAATCCGCGATGTGAACGGAACCGTGTGGTTTGTCCCCAACGGGGAGATCCGCCGAATCGGCAACAAGTCACAGCAGTGGGCTCGGGCCGTACTCGACGTGGAGGTCGCCTACGACACCGACATCAACCACGCATCGGCGGTGATCAAGGAAGTCGCCGACGGACTGTGGACCGATCAGTTGGAGAACGCCACCGTGCTCGAGGAACCACAGATCTGGGGTGTGGAGGAACTCGGAGCCTCGGCCATCGCAATCCGGGTCGTCCTCAAGGTCGAACCGGGGGAGCAGTTCGCCGCCGGGCGTGAGATGCGCCGTCGACTCAAGGATGCCTTCGACGCTGAGGGGATCGACATTCCCTTCCCGCAGCGCACCGTCTGGTTGCATCAGATCGAGGCGGAATCGGTTCCTCAGCCCGTGGAGCGCACAACCCCGGCCACTCCGGCAGGGGGAGCCCCCGAGGGCGCCTGACTCTCCGTCGAGCACCGGCCGGTCGCCAGCCCCTCACCGGGCTGAGCAACGGTGGCTAGCCGGGTCGTCGATCGAACCACGGTCGCGCCCTCTCCAGCTGACCGGCCAGCCGAAGTAGCCCGAATTCATCCCCGAACCGTCCCAGGAAGTGACTTCCGATGGGCAGGCCGGAATCGTTCCAATGCAGCGGCACCGACATCGCCGGCAGCCCGGTGAAGTTCGCCAATGGAGTAAACGCGACGTAGATGAGCAGCTCTTCGATCAATTCGTCCCAGTCCCGACTCTGATCGATCTGGCCGAGTTGGACCGGCGGTGTCCCTAGAACGGGAGACAGAGCCACGTCGTACTGCTCCAAAAACACTCCCATTTGGTGCGAAATCCCCTGCAACGCGGTCTTGGCCCGATCGAGATGTGCCTGAGATCGCTTACGCGACAGATTGGCCAGGGCCCAAGTAAACGGCTCGAAGGCGTCGAGACCCGACCTGCGTCGGTCGAGACGGGCGATGATCTTGATCGTCCACCAGTCACCAAACACCCGACGCATCAACCGCACGAGCCGATGGTCATCGGCCTCATCCAGAATCAGCTGGAAGACACCTGCGGCCAGCGAGGCCCATACCTCCATGAAGGCCTCCGCCATGACGCTGCCGTCCAGAGGGGGCGCGTCTTCTACAACGCGATGCCCCAATTCTTCGAGCAGACGCGCAGTGGAGAGAACCGCCTCCTCGCAGTCCGCATGAACCGGAAGCCCGCGATAGTCGCGCGTCGAATAGGCGATGGTGAGTGGCTTCGGGTCTACATCGAGCGCCGCCGCGAACGGTGCCGGCGGAGGCGGAGCCCAGTATTCCGATCCTGGCTCGGCCCCATGAATAACATCGAGCAGCGTCGCACTGTCACGCACCGATCGGCTGAGGCCGAGGTCGACCGCCAGGTAGTCCGAGGATGCAGCAGGGACCCTTGGGTTGCGCCCCCGCGAAGGCTTGAGACCGAACAACCCACACGCCGAGGCGGGGATCCGGATCGACCCGCCTCCGTCACTTCCCTGCGCCAACGGCACGATTCCGGCGGCCACGGCAGCTGCCGCGCCACCGCTCGATCCACCAGGCGACCTCGTGAGGTCCCACGGATTGCGTGTGGAGCCGTGCAAAGTCGGTTCGGTTGTTGGTAGGAGGCCGAACTCGGGTGAGTTGGTGCGGCCAACCGGAATGAACCCGGCTCTACGTATTCGCTGCATTACCTCCGAGGTGAACTCGGGCACGAAGTCGCGAAAGAACACCGAGCCGAAGGTCGCGTTGTCGCCAGCCACCGCCATCAGATCCTTGATGAGAATGGGCACGCCGCCGAATGGACCAGCGGGCGGTTGATTGGTGGCGAGGGAGCGAGCGGCGTCGTAGTCGGTAGCGACGACGGCGTTGATGTCCGGATTGGTGCGCTCGATGCGCTCGATCGTGGCCTCCACGAGCTCCGCCGGCTGAACCTCTCCGGCCGCCACCAGCTCCCCCATGCCCACTGCGTCGTGATCTTCATACGCCACAAAAGGTTCTGGAGCCATGCCGGCACACTATCGACCCTGACGCCCGGGAGTCGCGGCAGCCCCGAAGGTCTAGATTTGGGGCTGTGGAGATCCCAGCACAGCCGGCGCGGTCACATCGCATATTCGGAAACCGCACCCTCAACATGCGGTCGATCAAGGCGATCGGCTACGACATGGACTACACGCTCATCCACTACAACGTGGAGGAGTGGGAACGAACTGCGTTCGACCACACCCGGGATCGCCTGGTTGAGGCCGGATGGCCGGTGTCGGATCTCGAATTCAATCCTGCCGGAGTCATACGTGGTCTCACCATCGACGCCGAGCTCGGCAATCTCGTAAAGCCGACCCGGTTCGGGTACGTCATCAGAGGGGCCCACGGGACCCGACGACTCGACTTCGACGAGCTCCGGACCGCCTACGAGGGCACATTCGTTGACCTCGCCGAAGACCGATGGATCTTCCTCAACACGCTCTTTTCGCTCAGCGAGGCGTCGCTGTTCGCACAGCTGGTCGAGCGACTCGACCGCGACGAACTCCCGGGACGCATGTCCTACTCCGATCTGTACGAGGCAGTGCGCGACACGATCAACGAGGCCCACATGCCGGGACGACTCAAAGAAGAGATCCTGGCCGATCCTGATCGTTTCGTGATCCAGGACCCCGAAGTCGTGCTGACCCTGCGAGATCAGCTCGAAGCGGGCAAGCGTCTGCTGCTCATCACCAACTCAGAGTGGGAGTACACGAGCCGAATAATGGACTACGCCTTCGACCCGCACCTTCCACCCGGATCGAGCTGGCGCGACCTGTTCGAAGCGGTGATCGTTTCGGCTGCCAAACCGGCCTTCTTCACAGCAAACCGCCCCTTGTACAGAATTGTCGATGAGGGCAGCGGCGTGATGCGCCCCCAAATGGGTCCGCTCGATCCGCACAGCGTGTTCGTAGGCGGCTGCGCACCCGACCTGGAGAACCATCTAGGACTCCACGGCGATGAGATTCTCTATGTAGGTGACCACCTGTTCTCCGACGTATCGGTGTCAAAGGCTCTACTCCGGTGGCGCACTGCGCTGATCCTGCGGGAACTCGAATCAGAGATAGAGGCCGCAGAGGCCTTCGCCGAGGACGAAGCGCAGCTCCGCGAGCTCATGGATCGCAAGACCGATCTGGAGCGAGCCCTTGCCGCAGCGCGACTCGATCAGCTCCGCAGCAAGGTCGGCTACGCAGAGCCGAAAGGCCACTTAGCCCCGCCGGACGATCGCATTGCCGAACTCCGGGAATCGCTCTCCGCGATCGACGAGGAGATCGGGCCACTGGCTCAGGCTTCGGGCCGACAGCGCAACGCCGCGTGGGGACCACTCATGCGGTCCGGCAGCGACAAGAGCCTCTTCGCCAGGCAGGTGGAACGGTACGCCGATGTATACACATCTCGGGTGTCGAATTTCGGTGAGGCGACACCGTTCGCATACCTGCGAGCTGCTCGCGGCTCGCTGCCCCACGACGGTTGACTCCAGTCTGGCGAAGGGCCATTTGCCCCTGGGGTGGTACAGGCACCATTGTCACGATGGGAACGAGGAGGTTCCATGACGCCGACCACGATCGTACGCTGCCGTGACTGCACCGAAGCAGTGCCCGAGGACTCAACCGGGTGGCTCCGTTGCCCCAACTGCACCACCGCATTCTGCGCTGGGTGCGCCAATCGGCATCGCGACACGGCCACCGGCGAATGTGACTCGACCGCAGCATGCACCGTGTGTGGTGCCACCTGCCTGGTCGACTACTGATCTCCCAACCGGACCGCTCGATACCGAGGGACCGACCAATCAGCGCGACGCGTATGCCTCGATGAACCGGTAGGGGTAGCTCTCTTCGAGCGAGCTGACCGATTCGAGCCGACCGACGGTCGCCTCATCGAGATCGAGGGCGAGAGATGCGAGATTGTCATCCAACTGATCGATAGTGCGGACCCCGAGGATCACCGACGACACCGCAGGTCTATTCAACAGCCATGCAAGGGCGACCTGCGGCACGGTCGCACCGATCTCTTCAGCGATAGCCGTCGCCACGTCGATGATCCGCCAGTTTCGCTCGGTGCTGCGACGCTCCCACGCTTCTTCATCATTCTCGGGCTGAGTAGCAATGCGCCCGGAGGTGGGACGCGTCCCTGGATCATATTTGCCTGAGAGGAATCCGCCTCCCAGCGGACTCCAGGGAACGATTCCAACGCCTTCCGACTGGCACAGGTCGGTGAACTCACGCTCGATGTCACGGACCACCAGGCTGTATTGGTACTGGGCAGCAACGAACCGAGGGCCTCCGAAGGCATCTGCCAGCGAAAGCCCTTTCATCACTTGCCACGCCTTGAAGTTCGAGACGCCGAGATACCCGACCTTGCCGGCATCGATCAGCTCGGCAACGGCGCCGATCGACTCTTGGAGCGGTACCCATGGATCCCATGCATGGAAGTAGAGGACATCTATGTGATCCATCGCCAGCCGGGCCAGGCTGGCATCCACCGAGCGGCGGATCTGGACTGCTGAAAGGCCCTCGTCGTCGGGGTGCTCGCCGGTACGGAACCGGACCTTGGTCGCCAGAGCAACCTCGTCTCTCCGCCCCTTGAGCGCGGCCCCGACGATCTCCTCGGATCGACCGTCTGCGTAGACGTTCGCCGTGTCGATGTGGTTGCCACCAGCGTCGAAGTAACGGCCGATCAACCGGCCGGCTTCCTCAGGGGGTGTGCCACGATCACCGCCCTCCCCGAATACCATCGTCCCGAGAGCCAACTCGCTCACGAGCGGTCCATCGTCGCCAAGCAGATGCATCCTCATGCCATCACCTCCCGACCGAGCATACCCAGCTGAGAATGTCGCCAGTCCGACAGTTCGGCAGCAGAATCGTCCACCCGACCGTTGTCTCTCCACATCATGACTCCTCGCCGCATCTTCGCCCTGCTCGCCGCCTCTTCTCTGGTCGCCGTCGCCTGTACAGGAGGTGGGTCGATCGATTCCACCACATCAAGCGCCCCGTCGGCAGGACCGACCGACAGTGCCGTAGCCACTACAACCACCGCACCGACCCCCACCGACGCCGCCCTGCTCGCCGGCGTCGCAGATTCGAGCCAGCTCCCTGGGGACCTTCCAGCTGTGACCGGCGCGTGGGGTACCGACTGGACCCGCACCACAGTCGTGCTGGATGAACTCAAGATCGGGATCTTCGCATCCGATCCCCGGGACGTAATCGCTCCCATCGACGATCCGGTGTTCGAATCGGTTGCCGCCGGAGAGGAATGGCTCGGAGAACGAGATCCAGGCCTGCTGGTGCGGTTCGACCGCGGAGCCCGCTTCTACCCCTTGGCAATCCTCACCCAACACGAGATCGTCAACGACGAACTCGGTGATCTTCCGGTGGCAGTCACGTACTGTCCGCTGTGCAATACCGGCGTCGTCTTCGACCGTCGCATCGACGGAACGATCCACCGCTTCGGCGTCTCCGGTCTGCTTCGCAAAAGTGATCTGGTGATGTGGGACGACCTCACGCACTCACTGTGGCAGCAGATAACGGGTGACGGCATCGTGGGCACTCATGCCGGACGCCAACTCACATTCGTTCCATCTTCGATCGTGTCCTTCTCGGAGTTCGTCGAGTCGTTCCCAGACGGCGAGGTGATGTCACGCGACACCGGTTTCCAGCGCCGATATGGGCTCAATCCGTACGAGTTCTACTCGTCGCGACAAACGCCTTTCGGCTTCTTCGACGAAGAGTTGGACGACCGCTTCCCAGCACTCGAGCGGGTCGTCGGAGTCAGCATCGACGGCGTCGAAAAGGCCTACCCATTCAGCGTTATCTCAAGTGAGGGCGCCGTCAACGACGTCGTCGCCGGAACCGAAGTCGTCGTCTTCTGGGGTGGCGACACCGCCGATGCCCTCGACGGTGGCTCGATTGCCACCTCCCAGGCCATCGGTACCGCGGTTGCCTACTCCCCTGTTGTCGACGGAACGATCCTCAGTTTCGTTTCGATCTCAGACTCCGTCTACGAGGACGAGGAGACGGGAAGCCGTTGGAATATCCTCGGTGAGGCCACCGACGGCCCACTGGCTGGGGAGGTACTCGAGCCCGTGATCCATCGCAACGAGTTTTGGTTCGCCTGGGCGGCATTCTTCACCGACGGGGACGTCTACGGGTCTTGACTGGTCGCAGCCTGTCGCCCGAAACTGACGCTGACATGCGCCGACGGTGCGGGGTCATCATCTAACACCACTTCGATCCTGCACTCTTCGAGCACGACCTGGGTGCCGCTGAGCCGAAGAGACTCGGCCCCTTGGCCGGCCGCAGCAACAACCTCGGCAATCATCCGGCTCAGCTCGATCCCCACCGCTCCTCCTGGTCTGTGGAGTCACACGATCGCGCCGATGTGTCTCACGGCTGTCGAAGCGCCTGCACGTTCTTCCTGTTCCACCCGCTCACAAGACCAGCCAGAATCAGGATGGGAATCTCTCCACGTTCGTTCAGGTGCCGGCGCCACTCTCCAAGGCCTCGGCGATGAGGTCCCGGCGGCGCAGACTCGGGGCAAAGAGCCCAATTGCACCAGCGATAAAGGGGATGACCAGAGCCTGTCCACTCGATGCCATCGCCTCGATGAGCGCCTCGATCACGACGATCGGAGCTGCCACAACGTCAACAACTCCCGGCGGAAGGACGGGAGCCAAGGATCTGATGAGACTTCCCGACACGATGCCCATCGGCGGAGCCACCACAGCTTCCCTTTCGGGGACAAGGGTTCCATCAACCTGATCAAACATCACGATCGCGGCTCCGAGATGGGCGGGAAGTAGCCGGGCATCCACCGATCCGAGTCCGCCCTGTGTCGGGGTGACCCCGGAAGGGGTGACACTCGGAGGTCCGCCGCCGAGGCCACCAACTACTCCTCCCGGGTCGGCATTGCCGGAAGTGTCTTCATCGTTCGCTTCATCGGCGTCTTGGCCGTTCCCGTTCCCGTTCCCGTTGTCCTGGCCGTTCCCGTTGTCCTGGCCGTTCCCGTTCCCGTTCCCGTTGTCCTGGCCGTTCCCGTTCCCGTTCCCGTTGTCCTGGCCGTTCCCGTTGTCCTGGCCGTTCCCGTTCCCGTTGTCCTGGCCGTTCCCGTTGTCCTGGCCTGCCGCAGAATTCCCATTGCCATTGCTGTTGATCCCGAGTCCCGGCGCGATGAGGCCGTCTTCAGGCGGGGCGGCGCCGGCGCTGATCGGGAGCAGCGTCAGTGCTCCCACAAGGAAGAAGACAGCAGCGCGTCCCAGGCGACGTGGCATCTCGAGCATTACTGGTGATATCGACCCGAGGGGTGCCGATACTCAAGGATTATCCGGCTTGCTCCGATGTGTCTAGTCAATGGATACGGGGTACGAGCCGGAGCGGGCTCACTGGCGTGCGATCATCGGCGGGACCTTCGTGGCAATCGCTGGACTCCTCGCCGCGCTTGCCCTCGTCTACACCAATGCGACCGGAGTGACCCAGGTCGCTGATGATGCTCGACGCCAGCAGCACGCCGAATCGGCGCTCGGTGCCGCCGCGTCGGCCCGTAACGCCGTCGGTCAGGCGCTCCTGCTCTCTGGCTCCACCGATGATCCAACTCTCACCGCGGCTGCTATCGCCGAAGCAGAATCGGTGTTGGCTGCAATGGAGGAGCGCATGGTCGTCGTCGCAGACAGCCTCGCCGATCCTGCCGGACTCGAGGATCTCCTCACGCTCGCACTATCCGATGCTGCTGCGGTCCTCGACGCGGTGGCAGACGGGGACTTGGAGAGCGCGGGCAAAGTGGCCACAGGCGCATCCGCAACATCGTTCACGCAGCTCGTCGATAGGGTCTCGACGCTACGAAACGACCTCGCCGTCGACATTGCCGGGGCTGCGACGGAATCGGGATCGATCGCGACCGCCAGTCGCTTCATGGTGGCCTTCTTTGTGCCATCGGTGGCTGTCGCAGTCGCGTTCATCGTTGCCAAACGACGGCGCAAACGGGAACGCTTGGCGATTGAGCTGGATCAAGAGCGCGCACTCAACAGATCCAAGGATCAACTCATTGCCAATCTTTCGCATGAGCTGCGCACCCCCCTCACCGGCATCTACACATCGGCACTCGCGATAGAGGATGCAGGCTTTGTCGATCTGAATCTCACTCGCGAGCTGACCGATGTCATCATCGACCAATCTGCCGATCTCACCCGGATGGTCGAGGATCTCCTCGTGTCTGCCCAGGCCGACGCCGGCCGACTTCGATTCGACCTCACACCGACCGATTTCGCGTCGCTGATAGCTGGCCTCGAGAACGAGTTCAGCCGGCTCAACGCCCGCATCGACACTGCAGTCGCGCCCGGGATCGTCATGGCCGACCCGGGCAGACTGCGGCAACTGCTGCGAAACCTCGTTTCGAACGCAGCGAAGTACGGCAACGGTCGCGTTGGAGTGAAAGGTCGGCTCAACGGCGCCAGCTATACCGTCCAGGTCGTCGACGACGGACCGGGTGTGCCCGAGGACGTCAAGGACCGCATGTTCCAACGATTCGTCCACCGCGGCGATCAACCGCTCATCGTCGGGAGCGTGGGCTTGGGCCTCTCGATTTCGAAGGTTCTCGCCGAGGGAATGGGTGGTCGGATCGCATACCGTCGCACCGAGCAATTCACCATCTTCGAAGCGACGCTAGAGCGGGCCGAACCGCCTGCGGCCGGGCTCCCGCCCGACCCGTTCCCCACGGAGAATCCGGCCCTAGTCCACAACGAGACACACGAGACTGCGCGCTGATTTCGTCTTGGGCGCTGGACTCGTCCGCGTTGCTGGGCAGCTCTATTGGGGCCGAGAGCTTCCAAATCTGCTCGCCGTTCGCGATAACCTCGCCGGAAATGGGCGGATCGGCGTGACTGATAGGAGCAGCCTCGATGCAGCCGCCTGATCAGTCGAAGGCTGAGACGACGCTCGCCTGTTCGGCGCCATGCCGCCGCGGCAGGGCAAGGGCCTCGTGCAGAACCTGATCAATGAGCACGTTGAGAGACACCCCCTGGGCTCGAGCCCGACTTCGTAGTACTCGTACCAGGCTGTGCGGCAACTGAACGGCCAGCTTCTCCCGGTTCGTGAACTCCGGAGGCGCCATCGGCCGACCCCAATCCGATAGTTCGTACATGATCTCCACCTTCCGAATCACAGGGTTGTGATTCAGTTCCTCGACATGAAGGTAGTTGTCCACAGGCGTGGACCCAAGGATCTTTCGCGCGGTCCGCGCGTTCCTGGCCACAACGGGTAGCTGGTATCTATGATTGACACGCCGAATCCGACCGACGCTCAACGGCATTCCGCCACCACGAGGTGGAGGCCCGACATGGCCGCAACTACCCCTCGCTCAGCCGATCGGGGCCATATCCATGATCCCCTCGGCGAAGACGGAACCGTCGGACCTATCAATCCGGTACGTCATCGCAAAGCCGGCGGGATCGGGTACGCCTTCGACAATGAGTGTCAGTCCATCCAACCCGGGAACGGCCGGGGCGGTCAATGTCAGTGTCCCGTCGACGGCGAATTCGACGGTGGCGTCGCCCAGGAGCTGGTTCGTCGTCTCATATGGCGGCTCCATCGTGAGATCCATGACCGTCACGATGGGATCAGGGTCGTCCCCACCGAACACGAATCCACCGAGATCCATTGTCACCGTGGCGGTTTCAGCCTCCTCGTCCACCTCGATCGTGGTCACCACCGCGCCCGTCGAGCCAAACGTCGTGTTGTTCCACTGCCCCGCATAGTCACCGGCGAATGCCGATGCCGCTTCAAGGAGCGGGTTGCTCATAACCTCGGTCGTGGTCGCGGACACCGCGGTCGTCGTGGTAGCTGGAGCAGTGGTCGATGTGGCAGTCATGGCGGTGGTGGCTGTGGTCGACGTCGGGGCGCCGACGGCCACCTCAGTGGTGCCACTGCCCGCATCGTCGTCCCCGCAGGCGACAGCAACGAGGGCGACTGCAAGTGCGAGCGCGGCAAGACGTCTCATCGAATCTCCAATCGTGACCTGCGTCTGAGGCTAACGAAAGCGGGTGTCCTAAGCACCCGGCCTCCCTCAGATGTGACCGGGTGCCCCAAAACAGAAGGCGCCCCCTAAATGAAGATGATCTGAGCGTCTTCGCTCATCTCCATGAACTCCGAGGCCCCGATGATGCCGCTGACCCCTTCGTATAGGTCCTCTGCTTCCAGCTTCATCATGTCTATCGACATCTGGCAAGCCCACAGACTGGCGCCGGCATCGACGAGCGTGTCGAGGAACTCGGGCACGTCGGGGAAGCCGAGCTTGGCGATCTCCTTCTTCATCATCTTCGTTGCCATCGTGGTCATCCCGGGGATCGGCCCGATCGCCTGCGGCATGTGCATCGCCGTATTGCCCACCGGTGTGGCCTTCAGGTGATCCATTCGCCTCTCGGTGATCATGTCGAGGCCCCAGAACGTAAAGAACAGATTGACCTCAATCCCTTCGAGCAAGGCAGCGTTTGCGAGCACAAGGCCCGGATATGCCATGTCGAGCGTGCCCTTGCTACAGATGATGCAGAGCCTGCGGTCGGTGTCCTGGGCAAAGGCAGGAACCTTCACCTCTGATTCCATCGTGCTGGTCACAGCTGTCTCCTTTCCTGATCTCGCCTAGATGCAGCCCTTGGGCTTCGGGAGCCCCGCCACATAGGCCATCTTCTTGCCGGGCTTCTTGGGAAACAGGCCGAACAGCTCCTTGGTGGAGACGCCTATCTGGGTTGAGATTCGTCGTAGCGTGGGTGTCTCACCTTCGGTCTCGAAGTCCTGGCGCAGGAACCGAAGCACGGTCCAGTGCGCTTCCGTCAAGGTGTCGATCCCTATCTGCTTGGCCAGGATCTCTGAGAGCTCCTCACTCCACTCTGTGGGTTCCGTCATGAACCCCTCATCGTCGATGTGGACCTCGCGGCCCCCCAGCAGTGCGGTTGTCATCATTCCTCCTTCTCGGAATGGTCGTTTGTCGTGTATTTGCGTGCGGAGTCCGGTTCGTCGTCGTCCGACATGGCCATCCCACGCAGCATCGTGAGCATTCGATGGATGCCGAGCTTCACGTCGGGATCGCGCATCTCGCGCAGCAGACGGAACATGGACAACTTCTGCGGATCAACGTCTTCGCGGACCATGCGGGCCGAGCGTTGGAGCATTCGCATCACGTCGGGCTGGGTCATCTCCTTGACCGTGTCGAATATGAGCACGACGTTGTCGCCGAGTGCTTTGATATCGTCATCGTCGAACGAAGTAACTATGCGGTCGATCACCTCGAGCCCACCCTTCGCGAACGTGAAATAGCCGCGCCGCTCCAATTCGCCGACCCGGTCGATGAGTAGGGCGAAGGCTTCGCCGGACAGCCCTCCAACATCGTCTGTCAGCGAAGTGAGCGCCTGCAGCATGTCGAGCGCTCGCTCGAGATCAGGAGCGGCTTCGCTGAACCGCAACGCCAGCGACGCCACCGAGGTGATATCGATCGAGCTCTCGTCGAGTCGCCCTGCGATCTGCTCGTACGCCGATCTGGCGAGCGGGACGGTCTCGGTGACGAGGTCACCCATGGCTGCTTTGTGTACTCGGTCGAACTCGATGGCTCGCGTGAGTTCCTCGACCTTTTCGGTCAGATCATCGATGCGGGTGACGAGATCTCGGTCAGTCTTCGTAGCCGTCATCCCTCACGCTCCTTTCCTGCCATGAGCATCTCGCTGGGAAGAGGAAGATCCTTGCCCCGGAGCAACGTGTTCCAGTAGATCCAACGAAACATCATCTTTCCCCAGTGGTTGATCTCAGATTCGCCGAGCAGCGTGAACGGCCCGATTCCCGGGAGCGGGAACTTGCCCGGCAATGGCTCTGTGTCGTAGTTGAAGTCGATGAGCAGCGCCTTACCAAAGCCGGACTCGATGTAGCAGTTGGCGTGCCCATCGAAGGCCTCGAGCATCGGAAGCCCCCTGATGCGCCGCAAGAAGTTTGTGGTGAACACCTCGGATGCAAAGTGGACCACCGACCCCGCCTTGGACGTGGGAAGGGCCGCCGAATCGCCGAGAGCCCAGATGTTCTCGTGACCGTCGGCGAGGAAAGTCGCCTTATCGACCTGTACGTGGTTCAGCTCGTCGCCCAGGCCGGAGGCTCCGACGAATCCGGCACCCATGTTCACAGGAACCGTGACCAGGAGATCGAACGGAATCTCACGCTCGTCGTATGAAACGAGCACGTTGCGATCGGCATCGACTCGCTCGGGGTAGTAGTCGGTCTCGGTAAGAACCTTCTTCTCTTCAAGCATATGGCCGAGCTTGGCGCTGGCGACCGGCTTGGTGAATGCCCCGCTTAGCGGTGTGGCGTAGACGAGTTCCACTCGATCCCGCATGCCGCGCTCTCTGAAGTGCCAATCGGCCAGAAAGGCGAATTCGAGCGGTGCAACTGGGCACTTGTACGGAAGTTCCATGACGTTTACGACCACACGCCCGCCCTCGAACCGCTGCAGGCGATCGAACAGGGCGACGGCGCCATCGAGCGTGTAGAAGTCGTGGACGGTGTCACGCCAGGCCGGACCATCGAGGCCCGGCGTCTCGCTCGGCGTGGGGTGGGTCCCGGTGGCAATGATGAGCTCGTCGTATTCGAGATCCGGACCATTCGCCAGCAACACGGTCTGCTGGTCGGTATCGATACCCTCGATCTCTGAGATCACCAGGTCGACCCCTTGCGGGATGAAGTCGCGCCGTTCCCGCACGACATCCTGCTCGTCATACATACCGAACGGAATGAAGAGGAATCCGGGCTGATAGAGGTGGGTCCGATCCTGATCGACGACAGTGATCTGCCAGTCATCGCCGAGTTTGGGACGAAGCCGGTTGATGATCATCGTCCCCGCCGTACCAGCGCCGAGGACCACGAGCTTCTTCACGATGTGCTCCTTGCTGTTTCGACATCGCCCGCCAGAGATGCGATCGCATCGAGGCGGCTTACGAGTTGATTGGCGCTTGCTGCCATATGGGACACGACGACCGCGAACCGTGGAAGCAGGCTCAGAGCCCGATCAAGTTCGTCCTCATCGAGCCTGAAGACCTCCTCGATGTGGTCGGCCACAAGAACTGCCTCAACACCTAGCCCGGTGGCGATCTCGGCGATCCGCACCGCCTGAGGAGGCCAGACCTTGGGAGCAACACCCCCGACAATGACCATGCCGAGCAATTCATTGCCCACCCGGATGAAGGAGCGGGCGCATAGGAAATCGAACTGGCTGGGTCGAAACGCCGGGGTGAGTTCGGGGACGGTTCCGTAGTGAGCCCATGTGTCGATGCACTGCCGGAGCACCGCCGGATGAGACGCCACGGCCGAATAGAGGCCACAGGGATTGGAGACCTCGGTGAGCGGTTGTCCATCCATCGCGGTGATCACGACCATGGCCCCCAGAGCGTCGGCGGCGAGGTCGGCTATGGCCTGTATCGCCGACGAGTCCAGCGCCTCGATGAGCGGCCGCTCGGCTGCATTCACGGGCTCGGGCAGAGGATGCTGACCGAGCATCTCGCGGACGGCAGCCTCCGGGAATCGCCACTGACGCCCCACCTTGACAGCCGGAAGCCGGCCGTCTTCGGCCATCCGATAGATCGTCGACTTATCGACCCTGATGAGGTCCTGGAGGTCTCTCGTGGTGAGGTAGGTCATTCTGCCCTTCATGCATCTCATGCATCTCATACATCTAGTGCTTCTTATGCACCGTATGCCGCTCATGCATTAGGCATCCAGAGGACAAGGTCCCACACCGGTGGGACCAACGCGACTAATCGACAATCGGAAGTTTCAGACCCGACGGTCGGGCCTGATCGAGCCTGCCGAACCTAGAACTCGCTAGGCGACCTCAAACAAGCCCGCGGCACCCATTCCGCCACCCACGCACATGGTCGATACGACGTACTTGGCTCCGCGCCGCTTGCCCTCCAACAGGGCGTGTCCGACCATCCGGCTGCCGGACATTCCGTACGGGTGCCCGATCGAGATCGACCCACCGTTTACGTTGAGGATCTCGTCGGGGATTCCGAGACGGTCTCTGCAATACACGACCTGCACTGCAAACGCCTCGTTGAGCTCCCACAGATCGATGTCCTCGATGGAGAGGTTGAAGCGCTCGAGCAACTTGGGGACCGCAAAGACCGGCCCGATGCCCATCTCGTCCGGCGGGCATCCCGCAACCGCCATACCCCTGTAGTACCCGAGCGGCTCGACACCGCGCTTGGCAGCCTCGGAAGCCTCCATGACCACACACGCCGACGCACCGTCGGACAACTGGCTGGCATTGCCTGCGGTGATCGTCCCGCCGTCGAATACCGGCTTGAGCATCGCCAGGCCGTCCGGTGTCGTGCCGGGACGATTCCCCTCGTCTTGGGTGAGAGTCACTTCCTCCCTGGACTCCGCACCGGTCTCACGATCCTTCACCATCTTGGTAGCGGTGACCGGGACGATCTCGTCCAAAAACAGGTCCGCTTCTTGAGCCGCGGCGATTCGCTGCTGACTGGATAGGGCGTACTCGTCCTGAGCCTCGCGCGAAACGCCGTATCGGTCGGCAACTACCTCCGCCGTTTGCAGCATCGGCATATACATGTTCGGTTGTAGCTCGAGCAGGGCCGGATCCATGGCCCGATAGGTATTGAAGTGCTCATTCTGAACAAGGCTGATCGACTCGAGGCCACCCCCCACCACGATCGGCATCTCGTCGAACATGACCTGCTTGGCAGCCGTGGCAACCGCCATCATTCCCGAAGAACACTGCCGGTCCATCGTCATCCCCGCAACGGTGACGGGCATACCCGACCGCATCGCGATCTGACGGCCGATGTTGACACCGCTGCTGCCCTGCGTGAGCGCGTTTCCCATGATTACGTCGTCGACTTCGCTCGGATCGACCGAGGCACGCTGCAAGGCCGTCTCTACAGCATGCGATGCCAGCGATGGCGCCTCGAGATCGTTGAACGCTCCGCGATACGCCTTACCGATTGGAGTACGCGCCGTTGAGGCGATGACTGCTTCCCGCATTGAGATGTCCTTTCGTGACTCGGCCCGAGGATACGCCGACCCGTGGGTACTCCCATAACCATCGAACTGGGTTCTGCCATTCCGGATGGGTAACGCCCGCGACGCCAGGCGTCGTAGAGTTGACCTGTGCGGCATATGCGACTCGCTGGTCTCGTGGCAGGCTTCGCCCTGTTCGCCTCGGCGTGCTCGGCCGAGACCGTCCCCACGACCACTACTTCGACCTCAGTGGCGGTGACCACCACGACCCAACCCGGCGGGCGAGTCATCTTGGCTGCCAATGGGCTTCCCTTCATCATCGAGGGAGAAAAGGGCCCGTATGTAGAAGCGCTCCAGTTCTACCTCGTCTGTACGGGGCACGGCCAGCCCTCAGCCGGCGGCGGCGAGGTGACCGTCGACGGCTCCTTCGGTCCCATTACGGCGGATGCTGTGGCCTATTACCAGGCAGAGTTGCGGCGCATCCCGACCGGCGATCCGGATGAGGAGACCTTCGCATCGCTCGCCCGCGACTGCCGCGACGACCGCACGATCGACTTTGCCGAAGGAGTCACCACCACCGAAATAGCCGGCAACACCACTCCCGGCGACGCGGAAGTGTTCATCATCGACGGACGCGACGGCCAGATTCTCGGTCTCCAGACGACAGATATCGTCGATATCGGCGTCGTCGGAGTAGACGGGTCGGTCGTAGAGAGCAACAACGCCACCGGGTCGTTCGAAGCCGAGATCACGAAGGCGCAGCAATACCGGATCCAGATCACGGCGGTAGCCGAGACTTCATTCCAGATCACGGTGACGACCAGATCTCCCAACGTTCTCGTTTCGGACTTCGGCCCGATGAAGCTCACCCCCAACGGTCTGGCGATCGCCGACATCGGCGACAACGTGGAGAACACGATTGCGGTGATTGCCCTTGTGCTCGATCTCGCATGGTCCGACACCGGATGGGTTAGCGATGTCGCCGGCTGTTCTGGGAGCAATCGCCACATGACGTGGCGCATCCAGGCCGCGGATGACGGCGAGAGCCACCCGGCTGTGCTCGAGGTCGACTTTGCCGATCTGGGAGGGACGCCCTTCTTCGCCCAATACGCATACCGCTCGTACGATCTCGCGATGCTCGACCCGATAGCCCAGGGTCTCGGCACCGCAGAAGGCTTTACTCTCGGATCGAGCCTGCAAGAGTTCGAAGAGGAGTACGGAGATGCCGAGTTCTTCGACGAGCTGCGCGGCCTCACCGAGTTCGAGGAGCGGATGGTCGCCGGATTCGAGCTCGGAGACTCGGCCGTCGATCGTCGATCGTGGTATGTCGGGGCAGGGGACGACGGCTGCCAGGACTTCGACGGCTAGGCGGCTCGGCCGCCGACGGAGATTCAAGAGACTCTCTGGCCGCAAACCTGAGCGGCGTCGGCGCGGTGGGGCACACGTCGGCCGTCCCCCCTACTCTGGCAACAGATGTATGAGCTGCTCGATCACACCGAACTGACCGCGCCTGCGCTCATCGCCGCGTTCGACGGCTGGGTAAGTGCCGGTGCCGCCGGAACTGCAACCGCCGAGCACATCGTCGCCGAGGGTGACGTCATCGCGCGCTTCGAGCCAGACGACCTCTACGACTATCGGGTTAATCGACCTTCCCTGGAGTTCGTAGACGGCATCTCGACGGAGATTGGATGGCCGGAGACCATCGTGCGGCACCGCAACCTCGATGGGCGCGATCTGCTTGTGCTCACCGGACCCGAACCGAATTGGAAGTGGCGTGCGTTCGCCGCATCGGTCGCCGACCTGGCCTCCGAGCTCGGGGTGGTCCAGCACGTCTCGCTCGGAGGTATCCCATGGGCAGCTCCCCACACACGTCCCACGATCGTCGTCACCACTTCCTCTCGCCCCGATCTCCTCGGCGACGACGCCAACCACCCTGAGGGAGTACTGAGGGTGCCGGCTTCAGTGGTCAGCGCGGTTGGTCACGTGTTGGCGGATCGGGGGATCCCCACCGTCGGGCTGTGGGCCCGGGTACCGCACTACGTGGGAGGCGTGTACCACCCGGCAGTGGTGACGCTCGTAGAACGACTGTCGCGCCACCTAGGCGTGAGGATTCCCCTCGGTTCCCTGGTTGACGACGCAGCAGAGCAACGCAAGAGCCTCGACGCCGCTATCGACGAGCAGGACGGCGTGGCGGAGGTCGTCACCCAGCTGGAGACCCTCTACGACGCCCAAGGCGAGGTCGCGTCCGGAGAGGAGATCGCCGCCGAGATCGAGCGCTTCCTCATTGAAACCGTCGAAGACGAACCGATCTGATCCGGCGGAGACCTCGTTCGATTCGTCGGGTCACGCAGCCGGCAGAGCTTCTCCGGCTACGGTGATCACCGAGGAAACACATGGATATCGGTGAACCCAAGAGAGTCTGGGAGTCGGAACCCCTCGAGGAGGGGGAGCCGGTCCCCCAGTCGCCGCCCGAGCCTCCGCAACAGGAGCAGGAGCCTGTTCCGGCACCGTGAGCTGAGGCGCAGCCTGTTCGTCGTCTTGACGGCGGCGGTGGCTCTGGCGGCTCCGGCACGGGTCCCTCCGGCACTGGCGGAGTCCGCCCCTCGCTCGTTTACTCTCGCCGCGGCGGGCGATGTGCTCATCCATTCGAGACTTGCCGATCTGGCGGCGCGGAACGCCACAGAACCCGGCGATTGGGACTTTCGACCGATGATGCAGTCGATCGAGCCCTGGGTGGCATCGGCCGATTTCTCGATCTGCCATCTCGAGGGGGTCCTGAGCAGCACCAACGATTACCTCTCCTACTACCCGCGTTTCGTAGCTCCCAGCCAGGTAGCCGAGGCATTGCAATTCGTCGGGTGGGACGCATGCTCGGTGGCGAGCAACCACGTGCTCGATGCCGGAGCCGACGGTGTCGTATCGACCCTCGACCAGTTGGATGCTCGTGGTATCGGACACTCGGGGATTGCTCGCACACCCGACGAACGACTTCCCAGCCTCTATGAAGTCAACGGCATCGGAGTAGCCCACCTGTCGTTTACGCAACATTTCAACGGGCTTTCGACTCCCGAGGACCAACCTTGGGTCGCCAACCAACTCGACGTCGAGACGATCCTGTCTGATGCCGGGTGGGCGCGCGATCAGGGAGCCGAGTTCGTGATCGTCTCGCTGCACTGGGGAGTCGAGTACTCCTCCGACCCTGTTGGGTACCAGCGAACGATCGCGGACGCGCTGCTGGGGGATCCGGCGATCGATCTCATCCTGGGACACCATCCCCACGTCGTGGAACCGATCGGGATGGTTGGCGACAAATACGTCGTCTACAGCATGGGGAACCACATCTCGAATCAACATCCAAGATGGGGCCCCAGCTACTACGCAACCAATGAAGGTCAGTTGCTGTTCATCCATGTGGTGGAGGAAGCCGACAGGCCGGTCGTCGACAGTATCGATGTCGTACCCACCTGGGTGCGCTTCGACGACCTCCAGGTGTTCGCAGCCCAAGATGCTCTCCGCTTCGGGATCGAACCCGAGCACGTCCTCACACAGTCGATCGAGCGCACCATGGAACGGACTCTCCGTCTCGATGCCCCGAACGTCCGCCTGGCACCCGACCCTTGGCCTGCGATCTCGTGCGACGGCAGGCGGGCCACCATCCTCGGCACCGCCGCCGATGACACCCTGACGGGAACCGACGGGGCGGACGTAATAGTCGGTCGTACAGGTGATGACACGATCCAAGCCGGCTCGGGCAACGACATCGTCTGCGCAGGACCGGGCGACGATCGCGTCGATGCGGGAGGCGGCATCGACCGGGTGTACGGCGGAGCGGGATCAGACATTCTTGGGGGTGGCGGACCGATAAACATCTTCTTTGGTGGTGCCGGCACGGATGTGTGTTCGGGCGTTGCGGTCTTTGTGGCCTGCCAGCTCCCATGACGTTCCTCCCCGCCAGGGTCCACGAACTCCATTCCGGGCCCATGAAGGGACTCGACATCGTCGACGGCCACATCGCCACCGGCGGAGCAGACGGCAACATCCGCGTGCTGTCGGTCACCGGTAGACACACAGGTTCCTCCAGCGCACACACCGATCTCGTGAACTCGGTCGCGATCGGTCCCGATGGCAAGGTTGCCTCTGGATCACGCGATCGGACCGTCAGGCTGTTCGATCCGGATGCATCGCGTACCTACGTAGTTGGTGAGCACGACCACTGGGTGATGTCGGTGGCGTGGTCCGACGACGGCACCAGGATCGCATCCGCCTCGGAGGATGGCACCGTCGGCCTGTGGGAACCCGAGGGTGCCCAGGTGACGAGGATTGATCTGGGCTACCCGGCCAACTCGGTTGACTGGCGCGGTGATGTCATCGCTGTTGCCAATGGGGACCGCACGCTGTACCTGCTCGACGGCGACGGGGTTGTGCGCCGCACGGTGCCGGGTGCCGAGCAGCTGCTGTGGGATGTTGCCCTCTCCCCCGATGCTCGTCGCGTCGCCTGGACGGGTCGCGATCGCTGCCTGCGCGTTGCCGACGTCAGCAGTGGTGATCCGATCGTGGTGCCCGCCCATACCCACCAGGTGTGGTCAGTGGCGTGGGATGAGACCGGCGACCGCCTCGTAACGGCCTCGGCTGACGGTTCGGCAGCCGTCTGGACACCGCTGGGCGAGGCAGTCGAGCGGGTGGTCGTCCCGGCATGGGTGCGGCGCGCCCTTTTCCATGGGGCTGACCTCTACCTGGCTACCGAAGACGGCGACCTACGAATACTCTCCGACAATGGCCTGGTGGCCGAGACCCCCGATCCGATCAAGACTCCGGTCACTCCCGAATCCTGCATCCACTGGGATCCAAAGATCACAGACGCTGGATACCGACCTCGTTGCAGGGAATGCGGTTCCTCCGAGGAACCGCGGCTGTGTGTCACGTGCGGCCACATCGGGTGCTGCGAGAGCCAGCTGGCGCACGGAACCAAGCACTGGCTCGAGTCGGGCCATCCCAACACCGTGTCGGCGGAGCCGGGGGCCTTCGACTGGAAGTGGTGCTACGCCGACGACATGTACGTGAAGAGGGTCGGCTAGGACACCAGCCACTATCCCCAGTTCACTATCAACTCTGGCTCCTCCGACTCAGACCCCTCCCGGCTCCAGTAGGTCTGCCTCATCCCATCGCCCTCGTCGAGATCCATGACCAGGAACCCGTGATTGCTGCCGGAGTACATGGATGCGACGTGATCTGTAACAGTCCACGTTTGCCAACCCGGCTCCGATGAAGCGGTCACCGCGGTACCGGTGTACTCGGGCATGTCATCCCAGGTGACCTCATCCTCGGTCCAAGACGCCGAGTTGCGGTAGACGGCGATCGTCCGATCGGAGTCGCTCTCATTCGCATACATTCGGAGTGTCGCCGACGTCAAGCTGCACCCGCCCGGGACGGTTGGAAGATCGAATCGCACCAGGACGCGTCTCTCGTCCTCCACTTCCGACAAGGTCGAACGAACCTTGAGTTCGGTATCGGTGCCGTTGTTCTCCTCAGGGTTGCCCTCCTTTACGTAGGTATCTGCCTCGGAGTAGACGGTATCGCTCCCCGCCTCTTCGCAGAACGCAGAAGCCGCCGCAAAGCTGCTGGCTGCGTTTGCAGCGGAGTCGTCAAATCCAGCCCGTACCGGATCGACACCCCCCAGCAGCAGCGCCGAAACCAGCGCTGCCCCGGCTGTGAGAGCGACGTAGCCCCCGAAAATGGTCCGCTCCCGATACCGACCGAGACTACGGTCGCGATCGCGACCAACCGACTCCGGCCGCGAAACAGAAGGAACCGCTCCGTCGACCCTGCGACGCCAGGGGTCGAATCTGTCGAGCATGCCCCAGCGGCTCAGCCACAGTGTGGCGGCGGCAGTCAGAACGAAGGTCGCCACCCTGACCCACGCCCCGTCCCACCACCACACCAGGGGGATGCCGGCAAAGGGCACCACGACTCGCCCAACACCGACGACGCTCTCGGGGTAGAGCGGCGTTGAGTCGAGGCGAGGTTGAGCATCTCCCTTGGTCGTGTAGCCGCCATCGGGGTTGACGGCCACGATCCGATGCGTGATTTGCCCCGGTCCGACCGGATCATCGAAGACCACGATGGTGCCGGCCCTGAGATCAAGACCATCGTGGGGTTGAGCGATCACGATGTCGCCGGTCCACAAGACGGGCGACATAGACCCGGAAGTGAGCGCCACCGGCGCCCAGCCGGCGAGCACTGACACGGCAATCGCAACTACCGCGAGCGAAATCGCGATTGTCGCCACGAAGGTGGCTACAAGCCCGACGAAGAACTGCGCCACAGCTCCGGGAAGACTGGCGGTCGAGTCGATCTGGTCGAACCGCGGGTGTCCCACGCCCACACTCCTTCACAGAGTCAAATCAGTTTTGGATCTCCCAGGTGAATGTGAGAGCGGTCACCGATTCGCCCGCTTCGGCGCTCGGTGCTGCCGAATCCAGCTCCACGGTGATCCGGTAGGTCATGGATGCAGGCGTCGACGACGGATCCCACACCCCAGCGCCGCTGGCGTAGTTGGTGTGGGTCGTGTCGAAGTCGTTCAGTGTGCCACCTGACTCAATCGTGTTTCCGCTCGAGAATCCGGTGCAATCGCCGAACCCCCCTCCGGTCCCCTCCTCGATTGTCAGATTCAGGTATTCGGCGAAGTCTCCGGAGTCGGTGAAACCACCCGAGTAGGTCTTGACGGCGCTCGGATTGGTGACCGAGCCCTGGTATGTGACCTCAATGCAGTCGGTTTCAGAGTCTCCCGGCACCATGTTCGTTACGGTGAACATTGCCGAACCTGAATCGTCGTCCACCAACTCGACGTCGCCCGCGGTGAACGCACTGGAGCTTGTGTCGGCGGTGTCGCTGAATGCGGCCCGAGAGCTGGTGACAACGAGTACTGCCGTCAACGCAAATGCGGCGCCGAGTGTCAGGAGTCTGATGACCGAGGCCCGGCCGAACTGCCGCCCCTGGCCAGATTGTTGGTTTGCCGATGATCCGTTCATGGCCACTCCCATGTGTAGTGATCGTCTAGTCGGTTGAATCGGTCCTTATTGATTTATCGGTCGAAAAGGACCATGCGCTTGACGGTTTGTGCAAGCCATTTCCATCCAGTGGCAATAACCGGCAGCCAGGCGTGGAGACCCGGTGGGGACTCGGGGTACTCGGGGTGGTTTCAGGGGAATCCCCAATAGCCCGGCGGGGCCACCCGGTGGACAATCTCCCCATGGAATCCCTAGCAGGTGAGTTGGCGGCCAGGCTGGTAGCGGTGTTTATGAGACCGTCCAGCCTGATCGTGTACACACTGGTCCCACTGACACTGACCACGGGGCTGGGACACCGGATCTACCTGCGTGTCGAGGATTGGCGGTCAACCTTCTCCAGACTGACTCCCAACTAGCTCCTCGGAATCTCCCCAAGACCTCGATCGGCGAGGACGCCAACCCGGATCGTGACCGTCGCCCAAACGACAGATTCCGCACCCAGTGCGCTATTCGGGCGTTGTTCCATTTGCGACTTCGAAAGGAACCGCCATGTGTCGTCTCTACGGGATTACCGGCAACCAACCTGCCAGGGTGGAATGCGCCTTGGTCGAGGCCCAGAACGCCCTGCTGAAGCAGAGCGCTTCGGACTCACGAGGCATCGCCAACCCCGATGGCTGGGGCGTCGGAATCTACGACCACGGCTCCCCGGCCGTGTACAAGAGCGCTCGCGCCGCTTCCCATGATGTCGAGTTCAGGGATACCGCCGAGAGCGTGGTTTCGCGTGCCGTCATCGCCCACGTGCGAGCAGCCACGGTGGGCTCGAACGGTCTCGACAACACTCACCCCTTCGTACATGGCCCCTGGCTGTTTGCACACAACGGCACCCTCGCGGGATTCGGTGAACTCAGACCGGAGTTGGAGGCCGAGATCCCCGAGCACCTACTTCGGCAACAGCGCGGCGAGACGGATAGTGAGCTGATGTTTCTCTGGTTGCTCGGTCGGATGCGCAACCACGGGCTCGATCCGCTATCGGGGGCCCGGTCGGTCAATCACATCGTGGACCTACTGGCCGCAGGCGTGCCCGAGCTGGGCCAGCGAGCGGCGACGATCACGCCAGAGCCGGCGCGCTTGAACTTCCTGCTGTCCGACGGTATTCATCTCGGGGCCAGCCGATGGGGCAACAGCCTGTACGTGACAGAACGGGTGGGTCGGACCGACTGCGAGGTGTGCGGCGCCACTCATCTCAACGGACCAGGAGAGAGCCGCTATCGGGCGATCGCCATCGCCTCAGAACCGATGACCCGCGAGGATTGGATCGAGGTCGCAGACCGCTCCTTCATCGGAGCAACCAACGGCAATCTGGTTGGAGCGAGGGTGCCTGCCGCTGCCTAGATTCTCCGCCGGCCGGCAGATCTGAGGATCTCCGACTCTCGCTGAATACACTCGCTTTCGATGCGATCCATTGGTGTCGTTGCTCTAGCCCTAGGCATCGCTGCAGCGGCATGCGCCGACGGGACGACGGCAGCGGACACGGTGCCGACGACGACGGCCAGCCCCCCTGCGAGCCCCAAAACGACCCAAGGTCGCGCCGACCAAGCACCAGTGACGAGCGACGTCACGGTGTCAACGACCGAGCCACCAGGGCCGTCTGGGTTTCCCCGGACCTGTCAAGCCTGGAACGGGATCCAGAACCGACCGGATCTCTCCGAGTTGGAACGAGTCGCCGCCCACGATCTGATGTGGTCTGGTACCTGGGACCTCGGGCTGATGTGGCAGATCTCGCAGGACCAGCCGTACCGGGGTCTTTCGACGACTATCGCAGACGCAGAGGGAACCGACAGTCTCGCCACGGCAGCGGAAATCAAGACCTCGCTGCTGGAGATCAATCCCAACCTCAGGACGCTCGTGGCAATCCTCTACCGCGAAGGCGACTACGTGGAAGACGAGAGCGACCTCGAGTGGTGGGAGCACGGTCACCTTCCGCCCGACTCGCCGTATTGGATAAGAGACGCCGTGGGGAATCCAGTCCCGGGCTGGGGCGAGGATTCCGACGAGGACGGCACCATCGAATCCGATGAGATCCTCTCGTCGCTGATCGACTTCCGGCGGCCCGAGCTGATCGAACTGATTGCCCAAAAGGCATACGCCCTACAACAGACCGGCCTCGTGGATGGCATCTTCCTGGACTGGTGGAACGAGCACGATCGGACCGCGGCGTCGTACATCGATTGGTCCACCTTCTACATGACCGCCGAGGAGGAGATCGGAGCCCGATTGGCGATCCTGAGGCGTATCCGTGAAGTGGTCGGCGACGACTTCCTCATCTTGGTCAACACCAACCAGCAGACCGCCCCCCTTTCCGCCCAGTTCGTGAACGGTACGTTCATGGAGGTCTGGAAGGGTGATTACTCGGCTGGCTACACGGTCGACGACCTGAAGACCGTCGAGGACACCCTGTACTGGGCATCCGAGGATCTCCAGGAACCGCGCATCAATTGTCTCGAGGGTTGGAGGGTCGTCTACGACTACGGCAACGAAGCCGCCCAAGTCGCAGAGCGGGACTCCGCAGAGAATCGCCAGTGGATGCGAGTGTTTACGACCCTCGCGCTGACCCACTCCGACGGTCACGTGGTCTTTGGCGACGACAACGCCGAACCGACATGGGATCACTACCACAACTGGTACGGCTTCTGGGACGCCGATCTCGGCCAGCCGGTCGGCGACAAGCGACAGCGCCTCGACGGAGTAGATGGCCTGTTCATCCGCGAATTCACCAACGGTTACGCCGTCTACAACCGGTCCGGTGCGGCACAGACGATCGTGCTGCCAGGCGACGCCACGGCCGTGTCGAACGGCGTCGTCGCGACTACCCACCTGCTTACTGATTTGGACGGTGAGATCTACCTGGTGTCGACGCCCTCCAATGCGGCGCCGACGGTGAGCACTGCGCCGTAGCCGAGTCGACCGACCCAAGCCTCCCAACTTCCAAAGCAGGCCTATCGTCAATCCAATGCACCGGGGCGCTGTGATGGTGATGTTTGCGTTGTCGCTCGCGGCCGTCGCTTGCGGCGATGCCGCCTCTTCGGCGACCACCGAAGCGTCGATCATTGAGAGCGCCACGACCACAACCACCACGGGACCCGGCACCACGTCGGCGCCGCTCACGAGTACGTCTACCGCATTCACGACGACCACGACGACCACGACGACCACCACAACCCTCTTCGCTGTCGTAGAAGTGACCGTGACCGGCGTCGTCATTGCCGTCGATGGAACACTGGCGGGTACCAACTCGTTCACGATCCGCCTCGAGGACGGCAATGACCTCACGCTGGTACCGGCCGACGGACTGCTCTTCGATGGAGTTGCACCGCTGAGTCATGTGCGGGATCACCTCGTCAGCGGCAGCCCGGTACAGGTCACGTATGTGACGTCGGCCGAGGCTCCCCTGGTGGCCATCGAGATCGGCGATGCCGGAGGAGGCGAACACAGCCATGACGACTAGGAGACTCATACGGTCCGCAGCTTTCGCCGGCGTGCTGGCGCTGGTAGTTGCGGCATGTGGATCAAACGCCGCCTCAGAGTCCGGCGCCGGTTCATCGACGGTTGCAGGTGGGGAAGCGACTTTCCCTGCCGATTCGTTCTCGATCGTCGCTAACGCGGACATCGGAGTCGGCCGTTCGCGAGTGCTCTTCGGCATTCTCGAAGGGGGCGGGCGCAGGCTCGGCTCACCCACCGACGGCGTGACGATCTCTGTCAGCCATACCGAAAGCCCTGATGTGGTTCAGACCGAAACGGCGATCTTCACGTGGATAATCGAGGGCGCATTTGGGCTGTTCCGGGCGGAATTCGATCTTGGCTCCCCCGGTCTGTGGAGAGCCGTCGTTGTACCCGAAGCGGGGGATCCTCTGCCCCCGACCGGCTTCAACGTCCTGGCCGATACGGCTGCACCTGCGCTCGGCGAGGCCGCCCCGGCGCCGCAAACACCCACCCTGATCGATTCATCCTTCGATGAGATCACCACCGACCCAGATCCGGATCCGAGCTTCTACGAGTTGAGCCTCGACGAGGCTCTCGTCAACGGGCGGAGGACGGTTGTGGTGTTCAGCACCCCCGCCTTCTGCCAGACGGCGACGTGCGGTCCTCTGCTCGACATCGTCAAGGGAGAGGCCCCGAACTACCCCGATGTCGACTTCGTGCATGTCGAGGTATACACGAACCTCACCGATCCCGACTTCGCACCGATCCCGACAAACCTGGCTCCTGCGGTGCTCGGAGAGTGGTGGAACCTTCCGTCGGAACCCTGGGTATTCGTGGTCGACGAAACCGGCACCGTTCAAGCTCGGTTCGAAGGGGTCATGGCAGCCGCGGAACTCGCCGCCGAACTCTGATTAGGAGATCGTCACCAGATCATTCGCAGTCTCATCCGCCACGGATGTAACTGTCGAGTTGATCGACCAGCGCGCCGAGATCTGCGATCACGGCTTTGACCACGTCGCCTATCGAGATCACCCCAACGAGGTCATCATCTTCCAGGACCGGGATGTGACGAATGTGGCGCTCGGTCATCAATTCCAAGCACTCTTCGATGGATGCAGCGGGAGTGACGGTTTCGACGTCCCTGGACATGATCTCGGACACGAGCGTGTCCTGCGAACTCCGATCCACCAGCACAACCTTGCGGGCATAGTCCCTCTCCGAGATGATCCCGACGAGCTTGCCTGCCTCTGTCACCACCAGAGCGCCGATGTTCTTCTCGGCCAAGAGTTGAAGGGCGTCGTACACGGAGACGCCCGGGGCGACCTCGAATATCTCCGATCCCTTCGCCGCCAGAATATTCGCCACCGTCTTCATCGCCTCACCTCCGGCTCCGGACCATAGAAGACTCGGGCCGGGAACGCCGCGGGCGGCGGTCCGTTCGCTCTCCCATCGAAACCATGCCCGCAGGACGCCCGCGTCGGTTGCCCTCATCGCATTGCGCCCGCGTTGATCCGTGCTCCGTTGCTATCGCCAACGGAAGGCAACACTGTCTCACTCGTCCGTGGAGTTACCAGCGGACAGTGAGCATGGCGCGTCCGGAGTCTCTCCGCTCCTCCGACTATGCGAGAACGGTCCGATGTCCGGGAGGATCTCTCGGAGATGTCGATCGTTGGTTGCATCACCCGTTTGAGCCGTAGAGCTGGGTGCTGAGGTACTTGATGCCAGAGTCACACGCGATGGTGACGGTCATTGAGTCAGGTCCGAGACGTTGGGCGATGTCGATGGCACCCAACACGTTGGCTCCGGTCGATGTGCCCGCGAAGATCGATTCTTCTGCGGCAATGCGGCGGGTCATCACCATGGCGTCGTCCGTCGAGATGGGTGCTATCTCGTTGACCTGTTCGGGGTCCCAAAGGGGCACCACGAACCCAGCACCGATTCCTTCGATCCGGTGGGCTCCGCCGGGGCGACCCGACAACACCGCGGATTCGGCGGGCTCGACGGCAGTGATGTGTATGCCGGCGTTGCGGCGGAGCAGGGTGGTTGCGATGCCCATGAGCGATCCGGCCGTGCCAACGCTCTGGACGAAGGCGTCAATGCGTCCTCCCGTCTGGACCCAGATCTCATCTCCCATGGCTTGGTAGCCGGCTACTTGGTCGGTGTTGTTCAGTTGATCGGTCCAGAACCCGCCGGTTTGTTGGGTGATCTGGCGGGCTGTTTCGATCATGTTGCGAGTGAGCGCCTCGTCCATGTCGCCGCCCTCCGACGCAACGATTGTGAGTTCGGCACCGAGGAGCCTCATGTGTTGGCGTTTCTCAACGCTGAAGGCATCGGAGGTGACGATGTGGGCTCGGTAGCCCTTGGCCGAACACACCTGAGCCAGAGATACTCCCGTGGAGCCTCCGGTGTACTCGATCACCGCTCCGCCGGGTTCGAGACGACCGTCGGCTTCGGCGGCTTCGATCATGGCGAGAGCCATGCGGTCCTTCATGGACCCTGTCGGGTTTTGGGCCTCGAGTTTCACAAAGACCCGCCCGGCGTCGGCAGGGACAACGCTGCTGAGCTCTACAAGCGCGGTGCCCCCGATTGTCGCCAGGATCGACTGGCTGGCCTGTGGTGCTTGGCGTGACCTCATGAACGTTCCACACGTGCTGCTCCAGCAGCAAGACCGCCGAAGAACCCATGGTCGTCGGGCCACGGGCGAACCGCGTGGACGTTCATGTGATGCTTGGCGCCCAACAACACCGGCCTGTCAAGTACGAGACACCCCTGTTGCGAATGACATCGCTCGAACGTAGTGCCGCGCCCATCGCGCGCCTAGTCCGATTCCTGGACTGGCGACTAGTGCAACCCATGGTGGTCCAATTATCGGACTAGTTGGGCTGAGTGCTGAGGCTAGGTTGGGCCCAGTGAAGACGTATGGTCAGTTTTGTGCCATGGGTCGCGCCCTAGAGGTCATCGGTGAACGGTGGACTCTTCTGGTGGTGCGGGAATTGATGTCGGGCTCCACGGGGTACAACGAGATCCGCCGTGGGATCCCTGCCATACCTCGCGACACGCTGGCAAAGAGGCTGCGAACCCTCGAACGCGCCAAGATCGCCACGAGGCAGAGCGAGGAATCCGGGGCATCCTCCTATCACCTGACTCCGGCAGGGGAAGCGCTCGCCCCCCTCATGATCCAACTCGCTTCGTGGTCTCTCACATGGGACGACCGGGGCTTGTTACCCGAACACCTCGATCCGAAAGTCCTGCTTTGGGACATCCATCGGCGCATCAACCCCGAGGCCGCGCCCGGAAGCCGGGTGACCATCGAGTTCACCTTGTCGGATCGGCCACCCAACGACCAACGGATGTGGCTTGTCGTCAACCAAGGGCAGCCGGAACTCTGTCGGACTGACGGCGGGTACACCACCGATCTCTACATAACGACGACCACCCACGCGCTGGCCAGCTGGTGGTTGGGCGAACTTGATTGGAATACCGCGGTGGCCAGCGGGGACGTCCAGATCTCAGGCCTATCCCACCTCTCTCGGGCGTTCCCTGGTTGGTTCCTGGGTTACGCGCTCGCACCCGCTCCTCCATCACCAGAGTGACCGTGCAACTCACCAACGCGTCCCTTCATCACCGCATCCTCAGCACCGTCGTTGATCGCGGATACGCCCCTACGCATACTGAGCTAGGTGCCTGGTTTGAGCGGCCCGTCGGCGAGATCATCGCCGCATTGGAGGCACTCGCGGACTACCACGGAGTGGTTCTCCACCCCGATTCGATGGAGATCTGGGTAGTTCACCCCTTCTCGCTCGCACCCACGGCCTACATCGTCACTACTGATGACGGGAAATGGTGGGGCACGTGTGCCTGGTGTTCGCTAGGTGCGGTCGAACTCCTCGGCGGCTCGGCGACTATCACCACTCAGCTGGCGTGGTCGGATGAACAGGTCACTCTGCGCCTCGATCACGGCAAGCTCCTCGACACCGACTACGTCGTCCACTTCCCTATCCCGATGACGCAGGCGTGGGACAACGTCCTATACACCTGCAGCATGATGTTGTTTTTCAAGGACCGTGTGGCGGTCGAACAGTGGTGCAACCGGTTTGGCAAGGATCGCGGCGACGTGCGCCCGATCCAGCAGATCTGGGAGTTCTCACGCGAATGGTATGGCCGGCATCTTGACCAGGACTGGCAGAAGTGGTCGACGGACGAAGCCTCGGAGATGTTCGCCCGACACGGTCTAGAGGGTCCGATCTGGAACCTCGAATCCAGTGCGGATCGATTCTGACGCCAGAGCTGGTCCGGGTAGTCGGCCGGACACGGGGCGTCGAACCAAACCCGGCGATCGTGAGCACGGTCGCGGCGATGGGCGACAAGGAAACTCTCGTCTCCGAAAACACCCGCTGTGGCGGCACTCGATCCATCGGCCGCCCCTCAGCGGTTCTGTCGCGAGTCGGCCACACCAACATTCTCCTTCAACCTCCGACTGGGGAGGTGAGAGGACGGCTTGGACCTTGTGCTCCTGAATGTCGTCCGGATGGCTCGCCTGGTCACACCGATCATGGAGAAACACGGCGATGGGGCGATCGTCAGCATCTCGACCTTTTCCGCCTTCGAGCCCGACCCGGGGTTTCCGATCTCCTCCAGCCTCCGGGCGGCTCTGGCTAGCTTCGCCAAGCTGTACGCCGACCGCTATGCCGCCACCGGCATACCAATGAACAATGTTCTCCCCGGCTTCATCGAGAGCTACTCAGTCAGCGACGAGAATCTTGCGCGGATTCCATCCGGGCGAGCTGGCACTGTGGAGGAGATCGCTTCGGCGGTGGCCTTCCTGGTCTCTCCGGCGGCAAGCTACATCACAGGCCAGAACCTCAGAGTCGACGGCGGTATCACTCGGTCGGTCTAGCTGTTGGCCCCGCGGGTTTAGGGGAAGCAGCCATCACCAAGACGCTGTTGGCGCACCTAGCGTTCACTTGGCTCCCCATTCCCTAAGCCTCCACCTGGGGTCGGTCTTATCGACCGTCGGCTCAGGGTCCTTGTGCCCTATCGGTGATCGTCGATATCCGAAGAAAATGACTCCGACAAACGCCGCGGAAGGGGGCTTCAGTGCAGTGCCCGAATTGTTCGGAGGAGATCCGCGAGACCGCCAAGGTGTGCGGCCATTGCGGGACTCGGCTCGTGGGACCAATTGCGGCGGCGGTGCCGGAGCCGGAACCCGAGCCTGAGCGGCTAGTAGGCGATGTACCGGATACTCCTGAGGAGCGATCAGACGTCCCCGAGGCCCCCAGTGAGATCGCCGACTCCGAAGCATTGTCGGATGAGGACCGTGCCGTACCGATTGACTCCGCCGGTATATCCGCTGCGTCATCAGCGCCAAAACGGGGAGGCAGCTGGCAGAGGCTGATCCTTGTCTTGGTCGGCGTTGTGGTGGTGGCTGCCGCGACCGTTCTCCCGAGAGTGCTGAGCGGCGGAGATGATGACGCTCAGGATTCGCTACCGCTACCTCAGTCGACAGTTGGCCTCGAAATGTGGTTCGTAGATGATGACTTGGGCCGGAGCGACGAGATCCCTCTCCGCAACTGCTCCGGCGGCTCTTGTAGCACCAACATCTTCGACGTCTGGGTGAGTGGCTTTGTACCGGGCGCCTCTGTGGCGTTCGAACTCGTCGATCCAGCGGGTCGACTCAACTTCTCGAGCGCGTATGTCGCTGACGCCGACGGGATCGTGTTCTTCAGCGTCGCTTGGGACGAGGAAGACCCGCCCGGCGTCTGGACAGCTCGTGCGACGGGCCAGCAGACCGGCGACTTCGCAGTCGGCATGCTGACGGCGACGGAGAATTGAGATGAACCCGGTCGTCGCCATCGAGGCTGTCCAGGGTTCGGCACCTTCCTCCACGCTTGGTCTGACTCATCGCCCGAAGGCTCAGGGTCTTTGTGCCCTATCGGTGATCGTCGATATCCGAAGAAGATGACTCCGGCGAGGGCCGCGGAAGGGGGATCCAGTGCAGTGCCCGAATTGTTCGGAGGAGATTCGCGAGACCGCCAAGGTGTGCGGCTATTGCGGGACTCGACTCTTGGGACTAACTGAGCCCGAGCCTCAGCCCGAATCCAAGCCTGAGCCCGAGCCTGAGCCTGAGCCTGAGCCTGAGCCCGAACCCGAACCCGAGTCCAAGCCTGAGCCGGAACCCGAGCCGACACATGAAGCGGCCGCATCCAGGGATCGGGGTTCGAGGCGTCTGCTAGGTGTCTTGCTGGCGGGAGCGGCCATCGTCGCTGTGGTCATCGGCGCCGTGGCTCTGAGCAGTGGCCAGGACGGACCCAATGACACCGCACCAGTGGCCACGGCTGCCACCGCCACCGACAATCCGGTGATCGGGACTTGGCGGGCGACAGACCAAGATGACGGCAGCACGATGTGGCTCTTCATCGATGGGACGACCTCTTCAGATCGGGTCGATGTCACCTACTACGACGATGCTGCTGGTGCCTGTGACGAGAACGACAGTCCTCCGGCGATCCTTGAGGTCGGGGCGAATTACGATAGGGTCGCACAGCATGTCGATCTCGACCTTGGTGCTTTCGTGTGCTTGTTCGCAGCGGGGGACGAGTCGCTGGATTCGATCCACGCTCGCTTCCTATACCAGAGCGACGTAGACGGGCTCGTCTCATCTGTGTCGGGTACTGAGTGGCGTCGAGCGACGGCGTCGATGGAGTCGGTTGTTCAGCGATGACCGTATGTGGCTCCTGTGGGACCGAGCTGGATCGACTGTTTCGCTTCTGCGAGGAGTGCGGTGAACCTGTCCTCGCTTGCGTCGCTTGTGGACATGCCAACGATCCGGCATTTGGCTTCTGCGAGGAGTGCGGCGAGCGACTCACCCCGGCCGTAGCTGCGGGCAGACCAGCCCTTGAGGCTGTCGAACAAGCCGCTGCCCCCGACCGAGCAGCTGCGTCCGTCATGCCTTGTCGATCGTGCGGACATGGGAACCCGGCGCTCCATCAGTTCTGCGAGGAGTGCGGGCAGTCGCTGCCGTCCCCGGCTGCCGGAACCGTTGAAGAGGTGGGAACAGGTGACTCCACCGTCTCTGATCCTTCGACTGTGGTCCCAGAGATTCTCGACGAGAAGATCGAATCAGTCGCTTCTGCAGTGCTACTTGGAGTCGACTGCACCGAATGCGGTCACGGCAATCCGGTTGGCTACAGCTTCTGTGAGGAGTGCGGAGGGACGCTTGGCGAAGTCCTCCAACCCGCTGAGAAGCCGACGTCCGCATCGCGGACGGTCGCCGTTGCCGCCGCAGCCGTGCTGGTCGTCGCAGCTGGAGCTGCGGCCAGCGCGATGGGAATATTCGGTGGTGAGGCGAACCGGACGAATGCTGCCGACTACTCGAACGAAGACGTAGCCGGGCGCCAGGGTCTAGGTGAGAGAGATTCAGAGGCAGTTCCCTCCGACAACAGCGGTACGAACCAGTCGGGAAGCGACGTTGGGAACGGTTCCGCCGCAACGGACACGACTGAGTCGGGGTTGGGGGAGGGAGGAGACCCAGAAGTGAATCTGCCACAATCGGATCGGGACGAACCATCAGGCACCACACCTACAACGGCCCCTCCTGACACGACGTCATCGGAGTCATCGACCACAGTCCAGGCGTTCGGGCTCGGCGGCGGATCAGGTTCGGGACAATCACAGAATGATGTCATCATCGATTTCCGCACTGATTCGCCGGTTCTTGGCCAACTGGTCAAAGTAGACGCGGACCTCTCGAATTACCAGGGAATCTGCGTCGAGCAAACGCGCATCCGATCCACCGAGTCGGGCGGCGGCTGGATGTCGCTTGGCGGGAGTGGAGGCTGCGATGGGTGGCGCTGGGACTGGTTTCCGTTCAAATCCGGATCAGATTCATATCCGCCCTACGCGCTGCCCGCCACCGCGACCATCGAGTTCGAATACACCCTTGAAGACGGGTCGGTCGCCACTGGCTCCGGATCGATTCAGGTGTACGAGGACCCCGTGTCTGCCGATATCGATGTAAGCCCTCGCACTACCGGTCTAGGTGAGCCCACCCAGGTGTCGTGGTGCGCTGGGGGGAGCGTTCGCTCGATGCGAGTGACGCGCTCCGACAACGGGGCGGAGGTGGCGTCGTTCGGGTCGGTGCTTGAGGCGCCACTTTACGAAATAAATCCCTGGCTGTGCCCGTCACTCGGCCAGAGCGTGCTCCCGTTCTCCCAGCAGGACGGAATCTGGATACCGGAGAACGTCCCGTCACTTCCGGCCGATGTCACCTTCTACCTCGAGGTGGAGACCTTCAACGGGCAGACGGTCACAGATCAGGCGACAGTCACCGTGTCCGGATCGGGTACGAACTTCAACATGGAAGGTGTCTGGACCGGAACCAACGGATGGCTGTACCACGTGAGCGATTACGGCTTCGGTGAATTCGGCTGGTGGAGCCAGGATGAATTCAGCCAGACCACACGTGAGAGCGGTTCGATCGGCCTCGACTTCACCGACCATCTGGTAGCGGATTGGCATTGGATGACGGGACCCGGACTCCCCGATCCGCCAGCCTGGGCTTCCGGATCGGCTCGTGGCACCGTGGTCGACTTCGCCTCCGATGGTCGTCCCAGGGAAGTCGAATGGGACAACGGTCAGACCTGGTGGCGCATCAACTAAGCGGGCTGGTCTGGCTCGATCTGTCGTCAGCGACTGTGGCAAGCACAATCGGTGAACGATCAGCCCTGGTGTCCTCGACACCTTGGCGGGCCGGCGTTGACATCAAGTCGCGGCTCGTACACGTCTACTACGGCCTCCCACCGGTCCTGAACCACTGACGCGAGAACCAGGGTGATCGAATAGAACCAAGGGAGTCAGGGTCGATTGGCCCTTCTGTCGGCGTCGGCCTTGGAGTTCAATGTGGATAGGGCAAACACGGAGGGGGAAGCGCATGCGTCGCACATCCAGTCGGTATCTGGCGGTCATTGGTGCTTTGGGACTGGTCGCAAGTGGTTGTGGCGACGGATCGGCAACAGCCGACGTATCGACAACAGCCGACGTATCGTCGACTCTGACTTCCGTCTCCGTGGCAGCAGATGTACCGGCGTCCGATGCAGGGACGACCCCGGCTTCCGTCGCCGCGGCGGGAGGACCCTGTCTACCTTCCTGGCGCGAGGGACCAACGGAGCTCGTGATTAGCACCAGCGCCGGGGTCGAACGGGTCGGTGCCGCAGACCTGAATGGGGATGGTCGCGACGATGCCATCGTCGCCCGCAGCGTCTTCCAGACCAGAGACACCTACGAGATTGATGTCGTGGTCGGCAATGAGCAGGGTGGCCTGACCCGCGCCACACAAGACATCTTCTCGGGGGCCATTCCGCGGGTTATCCATCCGTCCGCGATCTTGTTTAGTGATTTCAACGGTGATGGCGTTGACGACGTCTTCATTGCCGACCAAGGGCTGGACGCAGACCCCTTCCCCGGGTTCCAGAACACGCTTGTGCTCTCGGTGTCCGGCGGCGGCTTGGTGGACGCGACTGGCGGGCTGCCCCAGCAGTGGGAGCAAACCCACTCGGCGGCGGCTGCGGATATCGATCTTGACGGAGACTTGGACCTTTACATCGGCAACCTCGGAGGCGGCGGAGTCCGTCCTCAGATCTGGCTGAATGACGGCAGTGGGGGCTTCACGGTGGCGCAGGGTCTGTTGCCAACGGAGACAACCGACCTGACCAGCAATTGGTACACGGCATCCGGCTTCGGCGATGTCGATGGAGACCTCGATCCAGATCTGATCCTCGGACACGGCGATCCCGGCAGGGACTCGCACGTGTTGCTCAATGATGGAACCGGGCGCTTCTCCAGAGTGCCGACCGATCTCCCTCCGACGCCCCTCGGAGACGGCGATCTGGCGCTCGACGTCAAGGCCTCAGACCTCAACGATGACGGTTTCGAGGATGTGCTCCTCGTCCACACTCGGGGCTCCTATTCGGGACGTCACATTCAGGTGCTGATCAGCAATGGAGACGGCACCTTCGTGGACGAAACTGCGGCACGGCTCGGCCAATCAACATCGGGAAACTGGATCCGCTATCTCGATCTCATCGACCTCGACCGCGACGGCGACCACGATCTCGTGGCGACGCTCCTGGGCGCGCCGCCCAACTTCTACCTCAACGACGGAAACGGCAGCTTCGATTCGTGGGATCCGGGGGTTGACCTCTACAACTTTGCGTTCGTCGAAAACAGCGATGGCGAGTGGGACATCCTCAACGTCTTGGACGCCGATCCAGGAAGCTCATCGCAAGAAATCCACATTCTTATGCGTCACTCTGGTTGTCGGGATTGATCGAATCAGACGAAGAAATCGTCGCCTCGGGTCAACGGCTTCATCGACGACGCCGAACATATCTCCCGCCACTGAACCTGCCGAGAGTCTGGCGGGTTCACCTCGATTCCTCTGATGACGTTTACGAGCAGTGGGGGAGGGTGGGGTTGTGTCTCTTGCGGCGGCTCAGCCAGCGTGGACCATCTCGACGACGGGTTGCATGGCTTCGACGGCGGCTGCCGTCTTCGGAAACAGGTCACACCGATCGGTGTATGCGAGCGATTCTCGATGAGTTCGAGCGATGTACGGCGTCGGGCGGAACGGGACGGCCGCTCACGTGGTTCAAGGGAATCACTGAGTCCACCCCCGTCCAAGACCTCGGAGATGAGGCGTGGAGCGGCGAATCTCTTCTCGGCGCAGGCTCCGGCGCTGACCACACGATCTTCACGGGGACCCGGATCGGCAACGTCATCGTCTACACACAGATGTACTCCCGAGCCGGCGAGATCCTCGACCTCGGCGTTTCCGTTTGACGGCTCCCTACCCCTCCTCCTCCGACCATGCCTTGAGCATCATGTCGATCTGACTCCTGGGCGAAGGTTCGCCCTTGACCATATGAAACAGACCCCCATGCCTTCAACCTCCAGGAGGGGTCGGTCTTGTCCACCGTCGGCTCTCCGACGGACCGAAACTGCGACCCCGAGACCGGTGTGCTGGTATGTGATCGAGTCCCTCAGCACCCGTGTCAAGACTTCACTGCTCTCGGAGTCCCGTTCGGTATCACGGTTTGGCCGCGGTGAGGCACTACCACCCCAGCGTTGACGCGGGAGTGTCACTACCGCAAAGGTGGCATTCAGGCTTCCGGCCCTGGCCACGACGATCCGAGGGCTCCTGCGGTGCTGGGTCCACCTGTTCAGTGGGTGCCGATCTTGTGTTCGAAATACGGCTGAAGATCCTGGATCTGGTTGAGGACGACACCCTCGGCCGGGACCCGATGAGAGTGCAGCCACACAAGACAGGTGTCGAGTTCGACGATTGCTACCCAGTCATCGCCTTCTGAGAAGGTATCGGCAACGTGAGGGCATCCGTCGACCAGCAGCTCAGTCTGCACCCACTCGGGGACCAGCCGTCGCTCGATCTCTGCGCGTGTCCGGATCACCCAGTCATGGAATTCCCCCGGGGTTAGGTCTTCGGGTGGCGACGTCTGACGGTGCCACAATTGCCTGGTGAGGGGCTCCCGGTACTGGTCAGGCGCAGAGTCGGGATAGCTCGGTGTGTCCCATCTCGTGCTCACCTCCAAGTACGGTCCGCCAGAGCGGTGAGGGCGATCGTTTCCGTACATGAGCGTGAGCTCGGCGAGCCGTTTCGACGAACGTCCGTACCCTCCAAGAGATCGCCGACCCCTCCAATCGGAGAGCCCGTAAACCGGCCCGGGAGCGGCCTGAGCCAACCTGATCAGCTGCTTCACCTCCAGAAGCTTCGCTCGCGTCGGCCAGACCGTGCGAACCAGATCAATCCACAGCCCGTCACGACCCGACGGGCGCAACGCCGTTGCAAGGAATACGAGCCAGACCAATCCCAGCCACAAGGCGGCAACCAGCAGCCATGGCCAACCCGCGATCACCTCCAGAAGAGCACCGAGCAGCACGCCAACCGCAGCAGCCCCCAACCAGAACACCGGCACTGGCTCCGCGGTCCGATGCGCCACCAGGACACGGATCGCTCGCATCGGAAGGCTCAACAGCCGAGGTATTCGACCACCTCGAGAAGCCAGGGATGTTGACGATCCAGCAGGCCACTCATGCCCATCAGTGCATCGCAGCATCGGCGAAGGTGCCTGACCATATGTGAGCCAACCCTTGAACCGAGCCCAACGGCCGGGGGCGGTGACAACCCGTCCCTCGAGGCCACAGTCGGGACATCGGTGCTCACCAGTCGTCACAGACCACCGACCTCGACCGCTAGATCGCACCAGATCAGTATGCCAGCCACATCGGCCCCCGACCTTGTGATGAACATCCTCTTCTCTTACAGGAGGCCCCGGCTCGCCGGAGCCTCAGCGGTGAAGACATCTGCGGTGGGGTATGAGATCGAGGGCCTCAGCACCCGTGCGCGTATCTTCCCACCATTACTTTCCAGATCAGGGTGGCTGCGTGATCGCGTGCAGGGCCGCCGCCTAGGACACGAGGGGGCTAGAGGCGTGCTCGGGCACGAGGATCGTCACCGATCTCTTCGCCCGACTAATGGCTGTGTACAGCAATCGCCGCGATTCGATACTGTCATCGAATACGGACTCGCTGCAATGCACGATCACCACGTGATCGTATTCCTGACCCTTTGCCTTATGGATCGTACTGATACACCTTCGTGGGCGGATCGCCCCCTCGCGAAGGCGTCGGGCAGAGGCGTCTAGCAATGCTGTAGCCGACTCGCCGGCAACAGGACGCAACAAGCTGAGAACGCGCAGGTTCAAACCGAGGTCGATTTTCAGCCAATCGGGTGGATTTGAGAGAAGGGCCTCTATGCATCGACACCAAGTCGCGATGTCGGGCGCCGCGTATAGCGGTACGAGGGCATCCAACAGCGGCTTAATCCGTACTTTCCTGCCAGGCTCAATCCGATCGACAAGTAGTGATTGGGATACCTGGGCTTTGAGTGCCTTAGTCAACCCGGTGCATGTGCTCGAGAGCAAGGAAACGATGGCTGAGGCCATGCTCCGAGGATCACCAATCGACTCCTCAGCGAGGTCAAGCGCCCCGTAGGCAGGTCCGAACTCTGCTCCTTCCTGGATGCGATGCGAGCCTCTTAGGACCGCATTCAGGCCCCGGACGCTCTCGTTGTACCGAGTGAGCACTGCCACCGAGCCACTCGGGCTACGGGCAACGGCGTTTAGGGGCCTGATGAGCTCCGGTTGAACCTGTCTTGAGTAGGGATTGGGCGACCCCGATAGACCCTCGATGCGTCTCACTCGGACCGAAGGCGGAACGAGATCGAGTGGGAGAGTCTCGCCTTGCCGGAGCGCTTCTCTCGCCGCCAAGGTCCAAACCCCGAGGTCGGGGGCTTCATCCCAACGGCGAGGTTCGGTCAGGGCTGCAAGGGCGTCTGCATTCCTGCAGTGGTCCTCCCAATCGACCAGCTCATCCATGTCGAAGATCGCCTGCATCGGATCAGCGAAAGTCCGCAGGCGACTTCCACCAGCCTCGACCAAGAGATTCACGAGAGTGAACTGGTCAGGTCGAGTGTCTTGGTATTCGTCAACGAAGATCAATGGGTAGTGCTTCCCTATTGCTCGTGCCAACGTCGGAGCCCGTCTAAGCAATTCAGCGGCCCTCGTGGCGAGGTCCTG
>JAJCYA010000014.1 GCA_029263095.1 Acidimicrobiia bacterium
GGGGCTCTGCCTTCCGACGCGAAGAATCCCCCACCAACTCGCTCCGCTCGTTGACCTCTTCTCTGAATCACTCTCCCCTCCGGGGGGAGTCAAACGGCCGCAGGACGTTTGGAGGGGGGCTCTTCTCTCTGACTCGAAGAATCCCCCCCACCAACTCGCTCCGCTCGTTGACTCCCCCTCCAAGGGGGAGTAGTTCCCGAAAGAAGAGACCAGACCGGCGACTCTCTTCTCTGACTTCTTCTCTGACCTCTTCTCTGGACCACTCTCCCCTCTGGGGGGAGTCAAACGGCCGCAGGACGTTTGGAGGGGGGTCTCTTGGCTAGGTTTGAACTCGAGATCCGCGATCTGCCGTAATCTGACTGGTTGAGACACCGGTTTCGATGGGGGTCACCTCTGAGGGCCAGCAACCGTCACCTACGACTGAGGGGAATGCCGCTGGCGATCGCGCTCGCCCTCGTTTCCTCACTGTTGACGGTGGCCCCCCAAGTAGAGGCTCGATCCGACCAGGACCCACCACGAGTAGAAGAAGTTGATCTCCGGAACGTCGACCTGGACGACGAGCGCTCCCCGGGACCTGCCAACACCGACACCCGACTCACCGAAATCGCCAACAGAGTGTGGCGGGGTGAGGGGCCAATCCCCGAGGGATACTCGCCCGGATCGACATTGGTCGCAGTCGAACTGTTCCCCGCGGCCGGGACCTTTGCCGATCTCGAGACCTACCTGGTCGGGGCCGGCGCCACCGACCTGGTACGACTCGGCGACATGCTGTCGGTCGCCGTACCGGCGGCGCTGCTGGAAGCGCTCGGATCGGACCCGCGGGTGCAGTGGGCACAACCGGCCTCCGTCCCGGTCGCCGAAGCCGTCACCGGCGAGGGCATCGCCGTCATCGATGCCGATCAATGGCAGACCGCAGGCTGGACCGGCTCCGGCGTAAAGGTCGCCGTCGTCGACCTCGGGTTCAATGGATACAGCGCCCTACTGGGCACCGAACTCCCCGCCTCGGTGACGACCCAGGACTACTGCGGGGCGGGAGTATTCACGGGTGGCACCGTTCACGGGACCGCCGTGGCCGAGATAGTCCATGAGGTTGCACCCGATGCATCCCTCTATCTGATCTGCGTGGATAGTCTGGGGGACCTGAGCTCGGCGGTGACCTATGCAATCGCCAATGGGATCACGATCATCAGTCACTCCGTCGGTTGGTTCAACACAGGCCGGGGCGACGGGACCGGGTCACTCCAACCCATCTTGGAGAATGCCCGCAACAACGGAATCCTGTGGGTCAACTCGGCCGGCAATTATGCCAAACAGCATTGGAGCGGCACCTTCCTCGACACCTTCGACGCCGACGGCCTCCACGAATTCACCGGCGGCGGCGACGAGACCAACGACGTCCTGGCCGCCAACGGGGACGTCATCAGCGTTCGGATGAAATGGGACGACTGGCCGACGACATCGGTCGACTACGACCTCTACCTATTCAACGATGCGCTCGACACCGTTCTGGCGTCCAGCACCGACACCCAGAACGGGACCCAGCCTCCCGACGAGCAACTCTCCTGGCAGAACACCACCGGATCGACCGCGACCGTCCACGTAGTGATCGACAAGTTCGGGGGCCCGGCCACGACGCCATCCATAGACCTGTTCACACTCGGTGGATCCGACATCGAACACCAGGTGACGGCCAGGAGTCTCAACGACGCCTCCACTTCACCGGTGGTGGTTGCCGCCGCCGCTTCCAACCAGGCCGACGGCGTCATTGAGAGCTTCTCTTCACGGGGTCCCACCATCGACGCTCGCACCAAACCCGACGTGTCCGGACCTGACAGGGTCTCCGGTGCCACCTACGGCGCCGGCGGCTTTGCCGGCACCTCGGCTTCGGCGCCTCACGTGGCGGCGGCGGCCGCCCTGCTGTCCGAAGCCAAGCCCGGCATCACCCCCGCCGGGTTGGCAGTCCTGCTCAGAGGTCGTGGTGTCGATGCCGGCGACCCCGGACCCGACAACACGTATGGGTACGGCAATCTCGAATTGGAGACGCCCCCCGGTCCCGATGGCCTGGGATTGGTAGACGCAACCACCGCCGACTGGCACCTCCGGGGCGGTGACGATGACCCGGCCGTGTTCAACTACGGGACCGCCGGGTATTTCCCGTTCGTCGGCGACTGGGACGGCGATGGCGTCGCCACCCCCGGCATGTACCGCCAATCCGACGGTTTTGCACTGCTGCGAAACTCCAACACTGCGGGCTCGCCCGACGTCACCCCGTTCTTCCTGGCGGCTCCCGGAGACACGATTCCGATCGCCGGGGACTGGGACGGTGACGGCGACGACACGGTCAGTTGGTACAAGCCGTCGTCGGGCCAGTTCAACATCATCAACGATCTGAGCAGCACGATCGAGTCCACGTTCCTGTTTGGTACCTCCCCCGGCAGTACCCCATTCGCCGGTGATTTCAACGGCAACGGGAGCGACACGATCGGCGTCCATAATGGGACCACCCTGTCGTTCCGCAACAGTCTTGACGCCGGCACGGCCGACATCGAATTCACATACGGACAATCCGGGGATCTGGTCCTGACGGGAGACTGGGACGGGGACGGAGACGACACCTTCGGCCTGTACCGACCGGGGACGATCGAGGTCGAACTCCACAACAGCAACGCCGCCGGTACCCCCGACAAGACCTACACCTGGGGGGTGAACACCTGGGCTCCGGTGGCCGGCTTCTTTGGCCCCTTGACAAGCGGCGTCACCATCACCTGGGACGGTTCATCCGCCACAGCACCGATGGGGGTGGAGTACGTCGTCGAGTCCCTCTACCTGGAATTCCCGGTGGCTCCAACCCTCCCCGCCGGTATGCGCACCAACCTGGCCGGGCTGCCCTACGGCCCCAAGACGGCGACGCTCACCGACCTGGTGTACACCGGCACCGCTGCGTTCGGAGGGTACGTCTCGGTGGTGACGGCAGGGGCCGACACGATCCTGCTGGCCTCAGACGACAACGTGAATTGGAGGGTGGCCGGAGGTCACCTTTCCAGTCAGGGCAAGGCTCGGTGGTTTGGTGGGTCCCCCCGCTTCTTCGGAGTGATCGGAGCCGATATCACGGATAGCTCCAACAGCCCCTCCCCGACTACCCCTCTCACCAACCATGCCGATTCGATCCACATCATCTCGATGGTTCCCGAAGATGGAGCAGGCGCCATCGTCGGCATCCCACGCGACACGATCATGAAAGTTCCGTATGTCAGCGGGTGGACCGCTCAGGAGCTCCAGGATCTGGTTCCCGGGACGTTGACTCAAGCACGGGCCGATGAAATCAACGCCCATTGCCAGGGGCAGTGCGACCGGATCAACTTCACCATGCTTGAAAAGGGTGGAGGTCTGCCCAGCGGTCCGGCCACCACCGTCACCGCCCTGGAACTGGAGACCGGGCTCGACCTGGAGGGATACTTCCACACCGGTTTTGGCGCCAGCTCCGGGGGTCCCGCCGGTTTTACGGATCTGGTGGATGCCTTTATCTCGGCGTTTAGCACCGTCTTCTCGTTTACCGCTCCGTACGACGTTGCCTGGGGCGGAGTGGACGAAGGTCAGACCACAGTGGACGGCTCGGAAGCGCTTTCCTTTGGCAGGGAACGCCAAACCCGACCCCGGGGGGACTATGACCGGACGTTGGCGCAGGGTCTGTTGATCAAGGCGGCCCTTGCCAACATCCAACCCCTCAAACTGCAATCCACGCCAGGCCTGCTGGGAATCATGGACGGCTACGTCAACACCGACCTGACCATCGATCAGATCCTCACCTTTGCCGCCTCGCTGTTCGTAGTGGACACCGGACCGATGCCGTCTCTGCGGGGGTTCCACCTCGACATCCTCGGCTCTATGGCCTACAACCGCAACGAAGGCACCATCCCCAATGCGGTCACGATCGGCTGCAGCAACCCGGTCGTCTTCAAGGATGGCGGGTTTGCAGTCTGGTTCACCACCCAGAACTGGGCGACCTTCTCCGACCTGGCCGACGGAACCCTGGCGGCGACCCCATGGGAGTGCCTCAGCACATCCGGCACCGATGCCGGAGCGGTGTGGGATGCGGCTCCTCTCGGGATGCTGCGGGTCACCACCAGTCCGGCTAGGCCCTCGCAGATCTCGATCGACGGGCTGCCGGCAGACACCTGGGGTCTCAACTGGGTCAAGATCCCCCGCGGCACATACACCGTGTCGTTTCAGGACATGGAGGGGTTCACCACCCCGGATCCGCAGACGGTGGTGGTCACCGAGGGTGCCACCACCCCGGTCACCGGCAGCTTTGCTCAGCGTGGCAACCTGCGAGTCACCACCAGCACCAATCCCTCTGTGGGTGCGGTGCCGTCCACCATCTCGATCGATGGGGTCCCCAGCAACGATTGGGGTATGTGGACCGATCTCGCCCCCGGCGTGTATGAGGTCTGCTTTGGGGCCGTCGCCGACTACACCACGCCCGCCTGCCGGGACGCCACCGTTGTCGCCGGCAGCGATACCATCGAGGACGGGGAGTTCGTCTCGAATCCGGGTGCACCAGGACCGAGCGGATTCGGCATGCTGCGGGTCACCACCAGCCCGGCCAGACCCTCGCAGATCTCGGTCGACGGAGTCCCATACGATTCGTGGGGTCTCAATTGGGTAAAGGTCCCCCCCGGGGCCTACGAGGTGACGTTTAGCGATGTGCCTGGATACGCCACCCCCCTCCCACAGACGGTCACCGTTACCGATGGGAACACCACCTCCGTCGTCGGCAGCTTTACCCAGCAAGGAACGCTCAAGGTGATCACCAGCCCGGCGGTGCCGGCGACGATCTTCGTAGACGGCAACCCACACAACGATTGGGGTGTCTGGACCGACGTCCCGGCAGGCACGTATCAGGTCTGCTTTAGCAACGTGACCGGCTTCACCACCCCCGCCTGCCAGCCCGCCGTCATAACCGCAGGCGGCACCACCACGATCACCGGCAACTTCACCTAGATCAGGTATGCACCAGGCCAAGTACCTTGGGTCCTTGCTGTTTGAAGATAAAGGAATGACGATGCCCTCTATGAGACGCTCTGCGGTACTGGGTCTGCTGATCCTCGGCTCCATCCTTCTGACGGTGGCCCCGCTGGCGTCGGCACAGGAGTACGCCCAGGAGACAGGCGACCTCGAGCTGACCTCATCGCTGGTCATCACCTTCTCGGGTGATGGCTATGCGGCAGACTCGTCGGTCCTGCTGACACTCACCCAGGATGACTCCGATGGTGCGATCGATCTGGGCACACTCGAAGTCGACTCGGAGGGAATCCTCTCCGGGACGATCACCCTGCCCGACGGGCTCAGCCCGGGTACCTACACGCTGGCCGCAACCGGTCTCACCGAGGACGGCGCCACCAGGGTCCTATCGGCCAGTGTTGCGATAGAAGGCGACGTGACCACAGGGTCGACCACAACAACGACCACCACCACGACGCTGGCCGAGACCACCACGACGACCGAGGCGACCACCACTTCGGGAACGCCGTCAACCACAACCGTCGCACCGCAACCCGCACCAGAGCCGACCGGCGACTCGGACCTGTTGGTGCTCATACTCATCGGGATCATCGTGATCGAAGCCGCCGGTATCGGCTTCATGTGGTGGTACTACCGGGGACACTGATCACCGGAACGGGCGAGGCGTCAAGTCAGAAGACACCCCCCACCAAACGGCTACGCCGTTTGACTCCCCCCAAAGGGGAGAGTGGTTCAGATCTGAACTACTCCACCCTGGAGGGGGAGTCAGCGAGCCGAAGGCGAGCTGGTGGGGGGGATCCTTCGAGTCAGAAGGCAGAACCCCCCACCAAACGGCTCCGCCGTTTGACTCCCCCCAAAGGGGAGAGTGGTTCAGAGGGGGGAGTCAGCGAGCCGATGGCGAGCTGGTGGGGGGAGTGATCAGGGATGAAGTGAGCAGAGAAGTCGCCAGTCTGGTTCTCTCATTCTGAACTACTCCCCCTTGGAGGGGGAGTCAGCGAGCAAAGCGAGCTGGTGGGGGGGGATCCTTCGAGTCAGAAGACAGAACCCCCCACCAAACGCCTACTGCGTTTGACTCCCCCCAAAGGGGAGAGTGGTTCAGAGGGGGGAGTGATTGAAACCCCCCTCCTAGGGAAAACCTGTGAAGACGCCGGTGACTACTGCGGTCTGCCCGGCGACCACGGTGGTTGTCTCACAGGCCGGGGCCGCCAAACCGGTCACTTCTCCAAAGCACACCTCGTGGTTGCCGGCCGACAGGTCGATCCACGCCCCCCACTCTCCAACCGCTACGCCATCGACCAGGATCTGTGAGGGAACCGCCGGATCTGTGATCACCTGGAGCGAGCCCTGGAGTACGAACTCCCCGGCCACCTCGGTCCTTCCGCCCGCGGTCATCGTGACCGTCTGCGGATCGGGCGTGGTGAAACCATCGACATCAGAAAACGAGACCACGTAGTCGCCCGGTCGCAGCATGAGCCGATCGAGACCCCATGAGGCGTAGGGAACCCCGTCGACCAGGATCAGCGCGGGGACCTCAGGACTGGTGGCTACCTGCAGCCAACCCCGGGCCTCGAATACGCCGGTCACCTCGGTCGTCGCCCCGGCCACCACCGTCACCGTCACCGCATCTGGTCTGGAGAATCCACTGACACCCGAGAACGACACCTCATAGTCCCCCTCGGCGAGAGTAAGCCGGTCGAGGCTCCACGAGTCGTAGGCGACACCGTCGACCAGGATCTGCGCCGGTACCGAAGGGCTGGTGGCCACCCGTAGCGAGCCAAACCCGATCGTGGCCGTGTCCCCCGCAGTGACGATGGCCGCCTGGCAAATCGGGATGGTTACGTAGCCCTCATCGAGAATGCAGACCTCATGCGAACCGACGTCCAGCTCCGTCCACACCCCCGAGTCGCCCTGCACCGCTCCATCAACACTGATAGTCGCCGACACTGCCGGATCGGTGACCACTCGCAACCAACCCCGCTCCGCAAACACCCCGGACACCTCGGCCGTCGTCCCATCGGCCACCGTCACCATCTGTGCGGCGGGAGTGGCAAACCCTGCGACATCCGCGAACGAGATCTCGTAGTCGCCGGGGGGGAGCTTCAACCACCCCGAATCCCAGTCGCCGATCGGATCACCATTCACGAGAATCTGCGTCGGAACCGGAGGATCGGTGGCAACACGCAGTAGCCCATACACCGGATCCACCGCCGCATTGATCGTGATGCTCCCGCCTCCGACACAGGTGAGCTGCTGCGCCTCTCTCATTCCGTCGTCCGAGGTCCGATTCCACACCAGAGTTCTCGCGG
>JAJCYA010000015.1 GCA_029263095.1 Acidimicrobiia bacterium
CCGTCCACACCCCCGAGTCGCCCTGCACCGCTCCATCAACACTGATAGTCGCCGACACTGCCGGATCGGTGACCACTCGCAACCAACCCCGCTCCGTGAACACCCCCGACACCTCGGTTGTCGCCCCATCGGTCACCGTCACCGTTTGTGCAACCGGAGTCGAAAACCCTGCGACATCTGCGAACGAGATCTCGTAGTCGCCGGGGGAGAACTTCAACCACCCCGAATCCCAGTCGCCGACCGGATCGCCATTCACAAGAATCTGCGTCGGAACCGGAGGATCGGTGGCAACACGCAGCAACCCGTACACCGGATCCACCGCCGCATTGATCGTGATGCTCCCGCCTCCGACACAGGTGAGCTGCTGCGCCTCTCTCATTCCGTCGTCCGAGGTCCGATTCCACACCAGAGTTCTCGCGGCCGAGGGAACGGTGGCAAGACCGGAACGAAGCCGCGCCCGAGCCTCGCCCTGAGTGCTGATGCTCAGCCATGCCGAACCGGCACCGGCGGGGATCTCGATCTCATCCTTGCCGTCACAGATGACGGAGTCCCGTTCGAGCGAGAGCAGCTCGTACGGCCCCTCGGGCAGCACCTCGCCGGTCGAAGCTAGGAACCCAACGTCGCCGAGATCTGCGCTGGTCGCCCCAAGAACAAGACTCTGACTGCTCACAGGGGCGAACCACGGACGCAGTGCGGCGAATTCGATCGTCGAACCTTCTGGTTCGTCCGTCCACAGCAAGCTGTAGCGATCCAGGTCGGGTTGGCTCGCCATGATCGGAATCGTGATGAAGTCGGCGAGCACCATCCCGCGGCGATCGGCGTAGTACAGAAGAGCAGGAGACCAACTGGCGCTGTCGTCGTGGTCGGGGTGGACCATCGCGTATTCGCCGGGTGCCGCCAGCATCTCTATCTCCTGCGAGGCTCCCGGGACAGCGAAGTCGTCATAGGCGACGTTCCAATACGACTGGGTCAGGGCCAGATTGAGCCCCACCCACAGCAGCACGATCAGAGCCAGTCCCATCCCCTGCCGCCGAGCCGGGATTCGAACCCACCCTGCCAAGGCGTTGATACCCAAGGCCAGGATGGCCGCCAGAGCAGGGGTGACCGCAATCAGGTAGTAGTCGTGGACAACGTAGAGGTTGAAGAAGATCTCGACCGCCAGCAGCGGAACCAACGAGATTCCGACCCACATGGCCCGGTGGCGTCGCAAGGCGACCACCGCAAGGACACCCACGACAACCCAGCCACGTCCCAACACCAGCGAATCGATCCGATCGACCACGGCACCCAGGTCGGAGATGTTGAGTCGTTGGGTGATGCCCCCAAAGTTCCACCCTGCCAACGCGCTCGAGGTCAGCGAGGATGTCGCAGCGCTCGCCCCCTTTACGGCATCGACGTGAAGTGTCCAGGCCACGCTGGCCAGTGCCGGAATCGCCAGCACCACCAGGTAGGTCGGCTGAAGCCGATCCCGAAGCCATGATCTGAACTCAGTGGCACGCTCCGCCGGTTCGAACAGCAGGATTGGGACCACCCAGACCATTGCAGTCGTCACTTTGACCATCGCCGCAACCACCCCCAGCAGAGCCCCCGCCACCGCCCATCGGTTATCGGATGTTTGGCGCAGACGCACCGCCGCAATTACCCAACCGAGCGCTGCCGCCGTCGCCAGGTACTCCATGACCGAGGCCCGACTCCACAGGAGCGAAAACGGCGAGAACGAGAAGACGACCAGAGCTATCGCCGCGATCCGCCGACTCGCGACCAGCCGAACCAGAGCCCACAGCGCTCCGGCAGTGACTACGAAGAAGCCGAGGGCCGTCACCCGGTTAGCGGCATCGGCGCCGAGACCCCAGGACATGGGCACGCTCGCCAACGCCTGAAAGAGAGGAAACTCGAAGGGAATCGTCCATGGAGAACCCAGAACCGGGACCTCCGGTCGCAGCAGATCGATCCCCGACTCGTGGAACCCGACCGTCTGGAATGCGGTCTGCGTCTGTCGGAAGGCATGCGTCTCGAGCAAGCGCTGGTCGAGGGAGGGAAAACGGGTGACCACGATGGCGACCAGGACAACCACAAGCAGAATCCACTCCCACCGGACGAGGCGAGGCCAGAGCCTCTCCGCCGGAGCGGTCGGTGACAGCGAGGCGTCAGTCATCCGTACCTATGCTCGGCGCTACTCGCAACGAACTGCCTACACACTGCACTAGGTTGCCTACGCAGGGTCCACACTGGGTCCAACACTATGACGAACCGCCACTAGCCGTGCCCACAGTCACCGTCGTCCTCCCCTGTCTCAACGAGGCGCAGTCGCTCGCAGCCTGCGTCAAAGCCGCCCGAACCGGCCTCTCTGCAGCGGGATTGATGGGCGAGGTTCTGGTTGTCGACAATGGGTCGACCGATGGATCAGCCGAGATCGCAATCGAGAACGGCGCCCGCGTCGTAACGGCCGCCGCACCAGGCTACGGGAGTGCCCTGCAAGTTGGCATCCGGGAAGCACCGGGCGACATCATCGTTATGGCAGACGCCGACGAGACGTACGACCTGACCCGACTCGGCGAGCTGGTCCGGCCCATCCTCGACGATCAGGCCGACATGGTGCTCGGCTCCAGACTCGAAGGAGCCAACCTGGGGACGATGCCGATCCTGCACCGATTCGTGGGCACCCCACTGATCAGCTTCCTGCTCCGCCGTGCCGGAGGCGGTACCGGAGTCAGAGACAGCCAATCGGGCTATCGGGCCTTCCGAGCCGAGACGATCCGTGCTCTCGACCTCAAGGCAACCGGTATGGAATTCGCCTCTGAGATGCTGATTCGCGCCGGCCATGAGGGGCTCAGAATCACTGAGACGCCCATCGGGTATCGCCGCCGGACCGGCGACTCCAAGCTGCGCACTTTTGCCGACGGGTGGCGCCACCTACAGCTGATCCTCCTACTCGCCCCCCAGCTGCTCCTCTTCTGGCCCGGAATCGTCATGTTCGGCTCCGGCGTCACTCTCAGCGTGCTGTCGCTCTTCAACCCGGAAGGGTTCGCAATTGGCACCTTGCTGTGGCAACCGATCTTCTTTGCCCCGATTCTGATCGTCCTGGGGGCGGCAAGCGCTGTGGCGGGAGCAGTCCTGGCGCACCACTCCTCGCTGTCGGGACCCTCCTCTGCTCGTCGCTTTGCGTTCGTCGGAAGCCCTCGATTCCCCAGCCGCTCTGCCACGACCGGGGTACTCATGTTGACACCGGGCATCCTTGTCGAGATCGCCCTGTTCTCCGCCTGGTTGGGGACCGACGGATCCCCCTCACGCAGGCTGGTGCTGGCCGGTATCGCTCAGGCGCTGATCCTGGTGGGTGCCATGCTCATCGGGTTCGGCCTGATCTATCGAATCGTCGTACGCAACGTCGGGTACCGCGGACACGCCGGAGCCGTCGATGTGCTCCGCTTCGTACCCTCTCCCACGACTGAAGATCAGATCGACGAGAATCGGACGGCGGATGGGTGAGAACACCAACGCGGACTCGGCCTCAGGCCTACCGGGACTGCGAATCCTGGCGTTCTGCGACCACTTCACTGAGGTCCAGGGGGGCGGGGCCGAGATCGTAGCCAAGGAGGTCTACCAGCACCTCCAATCCAAAGGCGCTGAGGTCATGGTGGTCTCGGTGGTCCCAGGAGCGGCGACCGGCGAGACAACCGTCCACGGAATCCCCACAATGCTCGTCAAAGGGCACGACCTGAGTCGCATCCTCAATGCGCAGGTGACGATCTCTCGACACGTCACTTCCGTCGGGCGTGAAATGCTCGCCTACTTTCAGCCTGATGTGCTGCATGCGTCGAGCATCCATTTCCGGAGTGCAGTGAGCGCTGCTCGCATCGCTCGCTCGGCCGAACTCCCTCTGGTGACGACCGCCCACGTCGGTTCAGTTCGAGCTCTGCCTCTCCTGACTCGCGCCGCAACCACCCTCTACGAGAGCACCACAGGCCGATTCATCCTGCGGGCCTCGGATCGGGTCATCGCGGTATCGAAGAGCGTCGCCGATCACATAGCAACCCGCCTGGTGTCGCGCGACATGATCACCATCGTGGACAACGGAGTCGATCACACCCGATTCCAGCCTCACAAGGCACCCAAAGGACGCAAGAACATCCTGTTCGTTGGTCGGCTGATCCACAACAAGGGTCCGATGGAGGCGCTTCAGGCATTTGCCCGGCTCGGTGATCCGGTGGCGACACTGACCTTTGCCGGTGATGGCCCAATGAGGGGACGTCTCGACAAGGAAGCCGCTCGCCTCGGTGTCGGGCAATCCGTCACCTTTCTCGGTCGAGTCGCAGACGTTGCCACCACCCTCGCATCATCCGACGTACTGATTCGACCTTCACTCACCGAAGGCCAATCGCTGGCGCTGCTCGAAGCGATGGCCGCCGGGGTCTGCATCGTCGCCTCCGATATCCCAGCCAATGCCGACATGGTGCAACACGATGTGACGGGTCTGTTGGCCCGGCACGGCGATGTCGAGGACCTGGCCGACAAGCTGAGACGTGTAGTGGAGGACGAGCAACTCCGAGATCGCCTGGCGGACGCCGGACACCAGCATTCCCTCGCCTTCTCGTGGGAGCGATGCGGAGCCGGAACCGGGGCGGTCCTGGCGACTGCCGCCAAGACCGCCAGGACCGAGCCATGATCCGCGCCGCGGTGCTCGGAGCCGGCTGGGTTGCCAATGCCCGCTAC
>JAJCYA010000016.1 GCA_029263095.1 Acidimicrobiia bacterium
GACGCCAGCAGCCGCATCGGCGACCGAATCCGGAGCGGTCACCGAGATGTGCGTTGAACACCCCTCGAGATCTGCAGCAGGGATTGACGACACAAGCTGGTCCGACGCCGCTCCGGTCCAGGCCTCGATCGCGACAGCGACGCCAGGCTGCACAGGAATCGGCGGGATCGACACCTCGGCCTCCATGCCGTCACACGTGATCACCGTCCCGATCGGCATTCGGTGGGCAAAACGATCTCCGGGATCGAGCCCCCCACCCGGCAGTCCAAGCGCGGCGACGACCACCCGGAAATCGACTTGCTTCCCCGCCCGGCGAACGATGTACTCGTGCTCGATCCCGATCTCGATCACAGTGCGCACGCCGGCCGATGTGTCTGGGATCGGCAGGATCCGATCCGCACCATGTTGCCGCCGGTCTCGAACCGACAAGGGCCGATCCGAGGAAGGCTCCGTACCGACTGCCGGTCACGAGACGTGACTCGAACCTCTCTCATCACTATCTTCATCTTGCTCGCCAGCCATCGCCAAGGTATCGGCACGAATTGCCCCTTCGATATCGGCGTCGCCGAACTCCTCGGAAGCCTGATTTGCCTCATCGTCTTGCTCGAGCAACGCCAGCTCGCCGGAGTCCTCGGTCACGGTCGATTGGTTGCCGCGTTCCATTCTGCTCCCTCGGTCGCGTACTGGTCATCCCGGGTCTAGCCACCCATCGGAATCCGATCCGCGCGATTACCCCGGGTCGCGAGGCCGACCCCCGCTCGAAACCTACACATGTGGAAACGCTCGTGTACTCGTGTAGAACGTCCAGGGGTGTCCGAGGCTGTCCGACCTCCAGAGGCGTAGGATTCTCAGTGCCTCTCGTGAGCTCGGATTCGAATCCTGCCCCGGGCACGGGAACGCCTCTGGCGCTCCTTGCGAGTTGCCACGCAACTCGATGACTCACAGAGTTCAAACGAGTCCCTACTTCCTCGCTCGCCTCCTTCAGGCAAATCTAGGGAATCGTCACCACCGCGACTTCAGCTGTGGCGTCCAACTCGGCGAACGAGTCGATTCCGCCAACGCCTGCGGCAATACCTATGCCCTCGATGGTCACTGACGCACCGGTCGCCGTGATCGTGGCAACAACATCGGTCCCATCGTCGACCACGGTCCCCGCCGCATCCAGAGCAGCGATCGAAGCGACACCCTCGAACTGCAACGTGTCTTCCACGCCACCTATACCCGCATCGTGGATGATGTCATCGCCGAAATCGGTAGCGGTATCGAAAACGAAGGTATCGGACCCGGCAGTCGCGGTGGCCGCTACGACAGGCGCATCTCCGTACAGGTCGTCATCACCGGTGCCACCGGTCAAAGTGTCGTCGCCGCCCGTCGACGTGTCTTCGATTTCGTAGCGGGCGTCACCGTACAAGTCATCATCACCGCTTCCCCCGTCTATCGTGTCATCACCACCTGAGGAACCGGTCTGTATGCTGTCCCTGTACGAGGTTGACGGATCGGTCTTCTTTGGGGAACTCCGTTCACTCAGGGCGGAGGTCTGTCGAGGATCTCACCCCGCTCGTGGAATCGAAGACTTGGAGACATGCTCCACTTGCCTGAGTGACGGCTCCGTCTCCTCAGTCCCGGTCCGTCGGCACCCAACCGCTCGCGGCGCGCCACGATCGGCGCTGCCATACTCCTCGAATGCCGAGTAGATCCATCGTCGGTGTGGTGTTGGTGCTCGTCGCAACGCTCCTGGTTGCTGCTCCGGCCGGGGCCGAGGATCTGAGTGCGGCTCAGCTGTGTGAGCTACTGCCACAGGATCAAGGGTTTTCCATCGCGCCGATTCCGGCCGAATCCGGCTGTGAGGGCCGCCGGGGGGATTGCGACCGGTCGGATGGCTTCTTCGAGACCTGTTCCTCCGCCGCCATCTTTCAAAGAGCGAACGCTGCGGAGGCTCGCGGATTGGTCAACCCCGATGGGAGACCGATCTGGGAAACGCTCTCGGAAGTGGGTGAGGTGGCGGTGGGGGCTTGTGCCGTCTTCTGGTGCGAGGTCAGGTTCCAACGCGGCCAGTTCTTCGTATCGACGACCTCTCCCCTGGATGGGGGTCTCGGGCCGGCACTGGAGCTTGCCAAGCGCGTTGATCAGGCAATCCAGGCGCTCGGCATCTCAGCTCCCGAACCGCAGGACGACACAGCCTCGGAGCCCCCGCCCGTCGAGCCCGGAGTGGCGGCACCGGAACTCGACTACGGAGACGTGTTCTACGGCACCGCCAATCTGAGTGCGCTCTTCCCAGATATCCGGACGTTCATCGACTGTGGTGCGCAGACACCTCCCGAGGACGATCTCGCTTGCAGCGGTGCGTCCGACTCGGTTTCGGCGCTGGCCAGACTCGCCGCAACGTTCACCAGCACCCTCCCCAATCCGACGCAACGCCAGATCGATGGCGCTCGTGTCTACTCCGTCGCGGTGCAGCTCAGTGGACTCCGGGCGTGGGATGGCACGGAGCTGTTCCCGTCGGTCGGAACAGCCTTGCCGGTGATCAAGAAGTTCTCCGACCCGGAAACCGCCAACCGTTTCGTGGAAATGCTGGCAGCGATGGATGCTGCCAATTGGGAGGACCGGCTCAGGTGACCTCCCTATCTGACGGGCCTCGCAGGCTTCTTCGGGCTGCACCCGCAGTGATGGCAGTCTTGCTTATCGCCTCAGCCTGCGGTGGGGGTTCCGACAGCGCGATCCAATTCGGAACCGAGGTCGTTGGAGCGGAGGTCAGCGGAGCCGGAGTCACCGTACGCGTCCCGTCCGGCTGGTCTTCGACGACCGGCAACGGTGTGCTGGTGGTCGCAGAGTTCCAGAGCGACCTGACCGCACCGGTGCCGCAGGGGGCCCGACTGCGGATCGAATCGGTCGACGGCGGCCTCCCCGATACACAGACCATCCTGGTTCCCCTGGTCACAGGCGAAGATGAAGGTGAAGGTGTGGCGACGGTGGTCGAAGAGCCGAATACGGTTCTCATCGACGGTCGCAATGGTGTTTCCATCGGCCTCCAGGAGCAGGTGGGCTCGGCCCTTGTTGTGAGCCGCATCGTGTTTGTGGGCGGCAGCGGAGCGGATGTGTCGCAGTTCACCCTCGAGGCACCCGCCGATCAGTGGTCGGCAGCAAGCAGCACCCTGAATTCGATCCTCAACGGAGCGAAGTTTGATTCGGCGGTCGCGGCTACCACGGTCGCAACCGGCGGCGTGGCCGCCACCGTCACCACAACCGAAGCGGTGACTACCGCCGCGACCACGCAGCCGCCTCCTCCAGTTGCAGTCTTCAGGATCGCCTTCATTTCCGATCGCGATGGGGACTTCGAGATCTACGTGATGAACGACGACGGCTCCAACCAAACCCGGCTCACCATCTCCCCGAGCTGGGAGGCCGGATCGGCATGGTCGCCGGATGGCTCTCAGATCGCTTTTGCCTCAGAACGGGATGGGGACAGAGAGATTTATGTGATGGGAGCCGACGGCTCCAATCAGACCCGTCTGACCGTGAGCACCGGGAGCGATATCGGACCGACGTGGTCGCCGGACGGCTCCAGAATCGCTTTCTTCTCGCGACGCGACGGTGACAGCGAGATCTACGTGATGAATGCCGATGGATCCAATCAGACCAGGCTCACCACCTCAGCGGGGGTCGACAACGCCCCGGTGTGGTCGCCGGACGGTACCCGGATCGCATTCGTGTCGGACAGGGATGGGGACTTCGAGATCTATGTCATTGGCACCGACGGTTCCAATCCGACTCGACTCACCACCTCCAGCACTCAGGACTCGGGACCG